>JAJQBQ010000020.1 GCA_021203205.1 Lachnospiraceae bacterium
CGTGTGTTTCATAACCCCATCGGTGCCTTTCGCAGAAAGGCGGAATATAAAAATGGAATTAACAGACGTTTTGGCACAGAAACTGACAACGCTCATGGAAAAAGGCAGAGCGAACAACAATCAGCTGGACGAGCCGGACATTGTTGCTGCCATGAAGGATCTGAATCTCTCGGCGGAACAGATGGAAGTTGTATATCAGTATCTGGAAGACAGCAAGATCGAAGTGGTCAGACTGCCGAAGGATGACGAGATTATGAATCTGGAAATAGAAACCGCGGCGGATCTGGATATCGAACCTGGGGACGATGAATTTCGAAAGACCGAGGAAGAGAACATTGATCTCGAGGCGATTGATCTCCTGGACGGTGTGGGCACGGAGGACCCGGTGCGCATGTATTTGAAGGAAATCGGCTCCGTGCCGCTTCTTACCGCGGAGGAGGAGCAGCATCTGGCGAAGCTGAAGTCGGAAGGCGACCTGGAGGCGAAGCAGCGGCTGATTGAAGCGAACCTGCGCCTTGTGGTCAGCATCGCGAAGCGCTACACCGGGCGGGGCATGAGCTTCCTGGATCTGGTGCAGGAGGGAAACCTCGGTCTGATCAAGGGTGTGGAAAAATTTGACTATCGCAAAGGATATAAGCTAAGTACATATGCAACCTGGTGGATCAGACAGTCGGTGACGAGAGCCCTGGCGGATCAGGCGAGAACCATCCGCGTACCGGTGCATATGGTAGAGACGATTAACCGCATGTCGAAAATGCAGAGGAAGCTTACTCTGGAGCTGGGCTACGAGCCGTCCACGGCGGAACTTGCGGATGCGTTGGACATGCCGGAAGAAAAGGTCATCGAGATTATGCAGATCGCCAGGGAGCCGGCCTCTCTGGAGACTCCGATCGGTGAGGAGGACGACTCCAACCTGGGCGATTTCGTGCCGGACAGCAATACGGTGGCGCCGGAAGCGAGCATCGAGTCCGTGATGCTGAAGGAGCATATCGCTACGCTTCTGGGCGACCTGAAAGACCGGGAGCGGCAGGTGATTATCCTGCGGTTCGGGCTGGAGGACGGGCATCCGCGCACGCTGGAGGAAGTCGGAAGGGAATTTAACGTCACCCGCGAGCGCATCCGGCAGATTGAGGCCAAGGCGCTGCGCAAGCTGCGGAATCCGGTGAGAAGCAAGAAGATTAAAGACTTTCTGCAATAAAGCGTTCCCATTCATGGCCGACCTTGATTGAGTCTGTAATTCCACGTCTTGCACGTAAAGAGAATGGCAGACAAATTAAGGATGATTGTAAATAGCTGAAATATTTGAAAAAGAGCGAAAAAGCTGTTGACATTTCCGCTGATCTCATTTAGAATTAGAATCATTCTAAGGAGGGCCGTTTATGACACAGAACGGGAAGGCGATCCTGGAGATCGTGGAAAGATCAGAAGACCATCCCACAGCGGAGGATATTTTTAAGGAACTTCGCGCTGAGGGAAACCATATGTCGATCGCTACGGTGTACAACAACCTGAACTCCCTGGCGGGGGAGGGGCGTATCCGCAGACTTTCGGTGGACGGGCGGACAGACCGGTTCGACAGGACAGCGCGCCACGACCATATGGTGTGCAGCGTGTGCGGTCGAATCCGCGACCTGTGGCTGGATGATCTGACCGGCGTGTTTGAGCGGGCATCCGGGGAAAAGGTTGACAGTTATGATCTGAATATCTTTTATGTATGTGAGGACTGTCGAAGGAAAGAAACTGTAAGAGAATAAAGAAGAAATATTTTATGGAGGTAATTTCACATGAGCAACAAGTACGCAGGAACCCAGACTGAGAAGAACCTTGAGACCGCGTTTTCCGGCGAGTCCCAGGCGAGAAACAAGTACACCTATTTCGCTTCCGTCGCAAAAAAGGAAGGCTATGAGCAGATCGCGGATCTTTTCTTAAAGACAGCTCAGAATGAGAAGGAGCATGCGGAGATCTGGTTCAAGGAGCTCGGCGGCATCGGCGATACCGCGGCGAACCTGGCGGCAGCGGCCGAGGGCGAGAACTACGAGTGGACCGACATGTACGACGGTTTTGCGAAGACGGCCGATGAGGAAGGTTTCAAGGCGCTGGCTGCGAAGTTCCGCATGGTAGCCGAGATCGAGCGCCATCACGAGGAGCGCTATCGTGCACTGTTGAAGAACGTGGAGACGGCGGAAGTGTTCGCAAAGAGCGAAGTGAAGGTCTGGGAGTGCCGCAACTGCGGTCATATCGTGGTCGGCCTGAAGGCACCGGGGGTATGTCCGGTGTGCGCACATCCGCAGAGCTATTTCGAGGTGAAGGCGGAGAACTATTAATTGTTTTGCCGGAATGGCACGAGTCAAACATTTGTCAGATAAGATTTGCGAAGAACTTTATCGGAGCCCCGGAAATATATGTTATAACAGCCAGGCGGAAAAGGCGCTTCCATACATAACAAACTTAAAAAAGACCCCGGCGAAGCAACGTTGTTGCGGTTGCCGGGGCTTTTGTCATTCTCCGCAAACAGCAAAGCATGCAACAGTCACATTTCCCTCAATGAGCTGAAATGAAATCGTTACGCGATTTAATTTCCAAACTTTGCGAAATGTATCAGTTTCATGAAATCTCGGTCGAAGTCTTTGTGAATGCAGCGGGGAGGCCGAGAATAGACTCATACGGATTTGAAAAAGGCTTGATTTTTCGTCCTGTCTTGATTATACTATGAAAGTCTGTCAAATCAGATAAAACGTACTTAGGCACATAGTCCTGTTATCAGGGATAAGAATGGCGTACATGATAAAAAAGGAATGATTTGGAGCATAGAATGGCGGGCAATTTAGACGAGACAAGAGAAAAAAAGGATAATATGGGAGATTTGAGCGAGTTTGACCTGGATTCGGAACTGGAGGATCTGACTTCATTTCTGGAGGAGATGGGCATAGAGCTGGATGAGACGGAAACCGCGGAAGAAAACACGCCGGAAGCCGGAGATGAGATCACCGGCAGTATTTCGTTTGATTTTGAAAATGACGGAGATATTTTTTCCGATGATATTTTGCAGAATCTGCTCTTCGGCCAGGCTCAAACGGGGACGCAGACAGGTTATGAAGAGAGCGGCCCGGAAAAGACAGCTTTTGGGGAAAGCGGCCGGGCAGAGACAGACGCCGGGGCAAACTCTCCCGGAGTGAAAAACGAGGATATTGAGATACCGGAGATCCCGGGCGATCAGGCGGAAGCGGATTTCGAGGGGAGTCCTTTTGCGGCGACATCCGTAGAATTTGAAATACCGGGGGATCGAAACGATCAGGCAGAACCGGATTTCGGGGGGAGTCCCTTCGCGGCGACATCCGTGGGCTTTGAGATATCGGAGAATCAGGACAGCCCGGATGAATTTGAAGAATCGGAAATCCCGGAGAAAACAGACGGCCGGGAAAACAGAGCGGACATCAGGGATGTCGCGGGTGCTTATGAACATGAAGAGTCCGAAATCCGGGGCGCTTTGGAGAACGCCGGAAGCGGGGAAGACGAGAAGAATATTGACCCGAAAAAGCTGAAAAAAATTGAGAAAGAGGTGGATCGAACCCTAAGGAAAACCTTCGGCAGGCCTTTTTCATGGAAACGTGAGCTTATAAGCTGGGTTGCGATGTTTGCGTTCGCTTTTTTGCTCGCTTTTGTGATTGATAATTACCTGATCGTGAATGCCACGGTGCCGACCGGCTCCATGCAGAACACCATCATGGCGGGAGATCGCATGATCGGATGGCGTTTAAGCTATGTATTTTCCGAACCGGAGCGCGGCGATATCATCATTTTTGAATATCCGGATAATCCGGAGGAAATTTATGTGAAGCGCGTCATCGGTCTGCCCGGCGAGACGGTGACAATCACAGACGGGAAGATATATATCAACGATTCGACGGAGCCTCTGGAAGAGGACTACCTGCCGGAAGAGTGGGTCTGGAAAAACAGCGGCTACACGTTTGTTGTCCCGGAGGACAGCTACCTGTGTCTTGGCGACAACCGAAACAACAGCCATGACGCCCGCTCCTGGACGAACACTTATGTGACAAAGGACGCGATTCTTGGGCAGGCCATCCTGTGCTACTGGCCGATGGAGGATTTCGGGTGGCTGAACTGAAGCCACGGAAGACCGGATACGAGATCGGAAGTCAGAATGCCGGGATACAGAAAGGAAAGCGGTGTTTTTTGGGATCTGCCTTAAAAGCGGCAGCGTCCTGCCATAAGCCGCCGGAATGAGAAATCAAAAATCTCCCGGATTTTTTCGGATGTAAATAATCGCGAAAAAAATCCGGGAGATTTACTGTAAAAGTCGAGGAAAATCAGTCCTCTTCCGGCAGAAATTCCTCGCCCACGAACTCATCATATTCCATTGTGTCGAGAATTTCGTCAAACGCATCGGACGCAACCTCGAATTCCTCGTCCGTGTCGATGAGGTCGAGAACCGGTTCGCCGTCTTCTTCGTGAAAGCGATAGAGGAAAACCTCGCCGGCATCGTAAGGTTCGCCATCATCGTAGACGAGATCTTCCGGAAATTCGTCCGGGAGAAGAGCAATATAGTCATTGCCGCCGGCGGAAAACTGCGCAACGACGCGGCACTCCAGCTCACGGCCGTTGTCCAGAGTCAGGGAGATGGTCTGGTAATCGTCCTCTTCATAAGTTTCCGTATCCGTATTTTTGTTTCCCATAAATAATCCTTTCTGTCTGTCAGACTGGTGTTTACTAAAAGTGCGGAAAAGGCCGCAAACTGTTATGGTACTGAGAACCATGAGGAAAGTAATTGCGATTCACAGCTTTCACTCCCGGATTCGTAAAAGTTTCGGCTTTCAGCTTCGGCTGTGTCCGTGAAACAGCCATGGAAGTTTACACATCAGTTAGGAGTCACAGGCTGTCCGTGAACAGAAACGTAATGTAGCAGATTTGGAGAGAAATTGCAACTGTTATCGAAAAGGAAAATCCTTAAGAATATGGAAAATCGAAAAAAAGGACTGCTGGTCGCCAGCTTTGGAACGGCTCACGCCGAAACGCGAGCCAAAACCATCTCATTGATGGAGAAACAGATTCAGGATGCATTTCCCGAGCGGAAGTTTTACTGCTGTTATACCAGCCCGACCGTACGGCGGCTGATGGAGCGGCGCGAGGGAATTCGGACGGACGGCCCGGCAGAGGCCCTCGAAAGGATGGCCGCAGACGGCATGGAGGATATTCTGATCTTCGTTACCCATGTGATCCCGGGAATCGAATCGGAGCGCATCGCCCGGCAGGCAGAAGATTTTCGGGCCCTGCATCCGCAGATTCGGGTTCGCCTGACAAAGCCGCTGCTTTCAGAGGATGAGGATTACCGGGGGTGTGCCGGAATCCTGCTGGAGGAGTACGGGAAGCATCCGGCCCTCGGTACAGCGGAGGCGGAAAAAACGGAAGACGGAAGGAATGAATGCCGTAAAAAGGCGGCGGATGAAACCGCACTTATTTTCTTCGGCCACGGCACACCCCATGCGGGAGACGCGTGCTATGAACGCCTTGAGGAGACCCTGCGTCGGCAGTGGGAAAATATAAATATGTCCGACCGGGGGTCGGCGGAGAAAAACATTTCCGCTTGGAGTCCGGTTGAAGCGGATACATTCGGCCTGAACCCGCTTGAAACGGGCCTGTCCGCCGAAGCCGGGAAATCAATGGAGGGACGGGAACAGATTTATGTTATCACGGTTGAGGGCAGCCGAACGGTGAGGGAAATTCTCCCGAGTCTGAAAAGGGACGGTATAAAAAAGGCACTTCTGATTCCTTTTCTGCTGACCGCCGGGGAGCATGTCATGCATGACATGGCTGGAGATGGGCCGGGCTCGGTAAAAAGCATCCTTCTGGCTGAGGGAATCGACGCGGTCTGCGTGACAAAAGGGCTGGGAGAGTATGAGAAGATTCGGGAATACTATATTCAGCGTTATTTTTCACGGAATCCTCTGTGAGTGGGCAATTTCACGCAGGAAGACTGATCGCAAAGCGATTTCTCTTCATTGCACAGTAAGGGGAATTATTGACTCATAGAGGACAACCGTGAATAGTAACCTCATGGCAAATAAGCGGATCGGATGGGATAGCGACAGAATATGGAAGATAAGTATATTTTCACGCAGGGAAAGCGGCTCCGCTGCGGTTACACGACCGGAACCTGCGCCCAGGCTGCGGCCGGAGCGGCGGCGGTCGGCTTTTTTACCGGGGAGGTTCCACAGACCATGGAGGTGACGACGCCGGACGGCACGAAGCTGGCGCTCTCGGTGGAGGAGGCCCGCTGTGGGAGAGATGACCGGACAGGAAGGCCGTTTGCAGTCTGCGCCGTGCGAAAGGATGCGGGGGACGATATTGATGTCACGGACGGCATGCTGGTGTTCGCCAGGGTTACCGTCCGGAAAGAAGATCCGGTATTCACGGAAAATCGGAATATATATGAGATTTCCGGAGATATGCAGCGAAGTGCGGTAACCGGACAGATGTCGGAAAGTCAGAACATGTTTGGGAGGCCCGGCGTTGTGGGTGAGGAAAAAAACGCAGACCCGGATCTCATAAGAATTATCGGAGGTATCGGGGTCGGGCGCGTCACGAAACCCGGGCTGGACCAGCCGGTGGGCGAGGCAGCGATCAACTCCGTGCCGCGCCGCATGATCCGTGCGCAGGTTGCGGCCGTTATGGAGGAGGCGGGAGAGGAAGTGCCCCTCGATGTGGAAATCTTCCTGCCGGACGGCGAGGAGCGCGCAAAAAAAACCATGAACGAGCGACTGGGCATCTTGGGCGGGCTGTCTGTTCTGGGCACAACCGGCATCGTGGAGCCCCAGAGCCACCGGGCGCTCATCGAAACCATCCGCGCGGAATTGTCCATGCGGTATGCCGCAGGCGAGCGGAATCTGCTCATCACGCCGGGCAATTACGGCATGAAATTCATTGAACAGTCGGCAGGGCTCTTCCGGAGGGAAACGCTCTTTCACGGTGAAAAAACAGAAAACGGGCTCCCTCAGACATCTGAGAGCTCAGATATAAAGAAAAACGGCAGCAGCGGGGACAAGGTAAGGCAGGATGAGACGGGAATATATTCCTCCGAATTTGGATCTCCGGCGGAAGCCGCAGTTAAATGCAGCAACTTCATCGGCGACACGCTGGACGCGGCGACGGAATTCGGTTTTGCGCATGTCACGCTGGTGGGACACATCGGCAAACTGGTCAAGCTGGCGGGCGGCATGCTGAACACCCATTCCATGTACGGCGACTGCCGCATGGAACTTCTCGCGGCCTGCGGCCTGAAGGCAGGCGTGCCGCAAAAACAGCTCATGCAAATTCTGGACTGTGTCACCTGCGACGACGCGCTGGGAATACTGGCGGAGGGAAATTATCTGGAACCGGTGATGAAGCTGGTGGGCGACCGCATTTTGTACCATTTACGGTATCGGTGTAAGGGAAAAATCGGCCTGCGCGTGGTCGTATTTTCCAATGTTTACGGGGTGCTGGCAGACCGGAGAGATGACACGGAACAGGATTTTTCATGATGAAAAAACGTGGTGAAATCAGTGTAGTCCATGCAGCTGATGCAGAGTTTTGGCCATTGAATTGGAAAACTCGTGATGAAATTAAGTGTGGTCGCTATGGGAGTCTGGTACAGCGACCGGGGAGGAACATCCATGATTACAGGAAAAGTATATTTTGTCGGCGCAGGGCCCGGGGCCCCGGATCTCATCACCGTGCGGGGCGCGGGCCTTCTGAAGGAAGCTGATGCGATTATCTACGCCGGTTCGCTCATAAATACGGAGCTTCTGAAAAGTGCAAAGTCCGGCTGCCGCCTGTTTGACAGCGCGAAGATGTCGCTGCCGGAGGTGATTGCGCGCATAAATGAGGAAACCGCGCAGGGCCACACCGTTGTGCGGCTGCATTCCGGGGATCCGTCTGTCTACGGAGCGATACGGGAGCAGATGGATGCGCTGGATGAGGCCGGAATTTCCTACGAAGTGTGTCCCGGCGTCAGCAGCTTCTGCGGCGCGGCGGCAGCCCTGAAAGCGGAGTACACGCTGCCCGGTGTTTCACAGACCGTTATTCTCACCCGGATGGAGGGCAGAACGCCGGTGCCGGCGGGCGAACGGCTGGAGCTGCTTGCCTCCCACGGCGCAACGATGGCCATTTTCTTAAGCGCAGGCATGACGCAGGAAGTGCGGAGCGCACTTTTGGCGGGCGGCTACGCGCCGGAGACACCCTGCGCTATTGTATACAAGGCAACCTGGCCGGACGAAAAGATTGTTCGCGGAAAGCTGGCGGATTTGAAACAGATGGCGGAAGGCGCCGGAATCCGAAAGACGGCACTCATCCTGGTGGGCGGTTTTCTGGGAAGCGATTATGAGCTCTCGAAGCTGTACGATGAAAATTTTACGACGGAGTTTCGGGCAGGGAAAAATGTGCATATGGAATGATCGGAGACCCTGAAAACATTCGAATTCCGCTCATTTTTGCCCCAAAATGGGGTAAAAATGGCTGCATTCTCATGCTTTGCGGGTTCCGGGGTCGCGAATTGGAACGCAAGCGCTTTGTGTCAAATCGTGAAAGGCTGCCAAAATGAGGTGTCGTGAGAGACGGGATTAAATCAGAGCGTCGTGAGAGACAGGAAGGGAAGGTGCCGGGATGATGGCGGCAATTTTGTCATTTACTGCGGAAGGAAAAAAACAGAATGTGCGGATCGGCGCCTCCTTAAGAGAAAACGGATACGAAGTGCTGCAGGAACATTTCGGAACGGAAGGAAGGAAAACGGCAGCGGAGGAAAGAAGATCGGAAACGGAGGCGGCAGAATGCGGTGAAGGAACCGGTGTCCGGTCAGAGGAAAACTCATGGAATGAAGACGTGAATTCCTTCGCTGTCAAAAAAAATACGGAAGAATTCCGGGTCGAAACTGAAAAAATGAGCGCGAAAGACTTCGTGAGCCGCGTTTTTCCACAGGCCCGCCTGCTGATCTTCGTCGGCGCGTGCAGTATCGCGGTGCGCATGATTGCTCCGCACGTGCGGGACAAGAAAACCGACCCGGCGGTCCTGGCGGTGGACGAACGGGGACAGTTTGTCATCCCGCTCCTTTCCGGCCATCTGGGCGGCGCAAACCTTTACGCGCGGCAGATTGCCGATGAAATCGGCGCAACCCCGGTTATCACCACGGCCACCGACATAGAGGGACGCTTCGCGCCGGATCTGTTTGCCGGAAAATATCATCTGAAAATACGCAGCATGGAAGACGCGAAGGCGGTGGCGGCGGCAGGCCTTTCGCGGGATGTGAAAATATACATTGCCGTGCCGTGGGAGGGAGAAATGCCGGCAGAGCGGGGCGCGTACTGCGCAGGCGGCTGCGCCGGGAATCGGGAAAATGCGCCCGCCAGGGAGAAAAAACAGGGGAGTTTGGACACCTGGGAGGAGAAGAAGCAGGAAAGTGCGGAGAACCGGGAGAAGAAGCAGGAAAGCGACGGATGGTGTGCCGGTCGGGAAAAGTACGAAGATGAGAAACCCGGCCCGCCCTGTGTGCTTGTCACGAATGAGGAAAAGCCCCAAATCATGGGCAGCCCGCAGTGTACGCTTACGCCCCAAAACCTGATCGTCGGCATCGGCTGCAGGCGGGGAACCGGAGCGGAAAAAATCATTTCCTTTGTGCGGGAACTGTTTCCGGAACGGAACCTTTCCACGGAGGCGATTCTGTGCTTTGCATCCGTGGATCTGAAGAAAGATGAGGCGGGAATACTGGAAACGGCGGAGACTTTCGGAGTTCCATATGACACATACAGTGCAGAGCTTTTGAATACGCTTCGCGGCGAATTTACCGCATCGGAGTTTGTGAAAAGTCACACGGGAACCGACAATGTGTGTGAGCGCAGCGCGGCGATGGCCGGAGTCCTATGGCATTTGAAGCGGACGGGAAAGAAGGAAGATGTAAACAACACAGGAAGGACGGGAAAAGAGGGAACTGTAAACGACATAGAACGGACAAAAAAAGAGGGAGCTGTAAACAACACGGAGCAGACGGAAAAAGAGGAAGGTGTAAATACCGTGGAGCAGGTGAAAACCCTGTCTGACGGGGGAAACCAGGTATGGGAGGCCGAACATGGCAGATTTCTCGTGAGAAAACAGGCGAAAGACGGGATCACGCTGGCGGTGTATGAAGTGTCGACAAATTTTTCCTGAAGCAGCAATGTGTAATAATGGTCTGTCGGAATCGGAGAAAGCGGAATGCATCGGCTGACCGGCATCACGGGGAGTGTCGTGCGGGAGAGTTGACCGAGAGTAACGTTATTGTTAAGCCGGGAAGGGGATGAAGGAAAATGCTGTATATCATCGGAATCGGTCCGGGGAACCCGGAATACAGGACGGAGGAGGCAGAACGGGCGCTGGCTGAGTGTGACCTGATCGTGGGTTATCCGCTTTATCTGGAATTTGTAAAAAAGCAATTTCCGGAGAAAGAATACTACGCCACACCCATGACGCAGGAGATAGAGCGGTGCCGCTACGCCCTGGCCGAAGCGCGGGAGCGCTGGGTCGCTCTGGTGTGCAGCGGGGATGCCGGCGTCTACGGCATGGCCGGGCCGGTACTGGAACTGGCGCCGGAATATCCGCAGACAGAAATCCGCGTCATCCCCGGTGTGACCGCCGCGCTGGGGGGTGCGGCCGTGCTGGGCGCCCCTCTCATGCATGACTTTGCCGTCATCAGCCTGAGCGATCGCCTGACGCCCATGGAGGAAATCCGTCGGAAGCTGAAAAACGCGGCGGAGAGCGATTTCGTCATCGTACTCTACAATCCATCCAGCAAAAAGAGACGGGACTCCCTGCGCATGGCCTGCGACATCCTGTTGACCTGCCTTGCAGCCTCAACCGTGTGCGGGTATGTGAGGAATGTCGGAAGAGATGCCCCGGAAAGCGGGATCCTGACGCTGGAAGAGCTGAGGAGTTTTGAAGCGGATATGTTCACGACTGTTTTTATCGGGAACAGCCGGACAAGAACAGTGGACGGACGCATGGTTACACCGAGGGGATATGAGAAAAAAATTAGAAATTCCGGGAACATGCCGGAGACGAACGGCACTGAGAAGGAAGAAAAATCCCGCCCGGATTCCCGGGAGGACAAAGAGGGAGCGTTCGCTTTGCCGGATGAAAGGAAAACCGGCGGAGAAATTCTCGTAGCCGCAGGAACTACGGAGGGGCGCAGGCTGTGCGAGTTTTTCGCGGCGCGGGGGCAGACGGTTTATGCCTTCGTCGCCACCGAATACGGGGAGGAAATGCTGCCGGACAGCCCGTACCTTATAGCGGAGACAGGCCGCAAGAATGCGGACGAGATGTTCGCCTTCATTCGTGCGCACGAAATCCGCACATGCTATGATGCGATGCACCCCTATGCAACACTGGCACATCAAAACATAAAAGAAGCCTGTGGGCGGAGCGGATGCGCCTATACGCGCATCCTGAGGGAAAGAGACGGGGAGAAAGCGGAAAGTGTACACGCAGAACTGTCGGAAAGAGTGGAAATAGACAATGACACGGATTCATCGGAAAGTGTGGGAACGGAGAAAGCGAACACGATTCTGCCGAATACAGAACACTGTGACGTGGAACGAACCGCATCATGTGTGAAAAAGAGTTGTAAGATCGTACGTGTCGCATCAATCCGGGAAGCGTCAGAATTCCTGAAAAACCAGGCCGGAAACATCCTCGTCACCACCGGAAGCCGCGAATTAAGGCCGTTTACGGAAATCTGGCATTACGAAGAGCGTATCTGGGTGCGCGTGCTGCCATCCGTCGAATCGCTGGAAGCCTGCCACGAAGCCGGTTTTATCGGAAAGCAGGTCATCGCAATGCATGGCCCGTTTTCGAAGGAAATGAACGAACTGCTTCTGCGTGAGCACCACATTCGCTGGCTTGTCACGAAGGATTCCGGGAAAGCCGGAGGAGTTGCGGAAAAACTGGAGGCGGCCTGGGCCGCCGGAGCCGGAGTAATTCTTGTGGAGCGGCCGCGGGAGGATGCGGGGATTCCGCTAAAGCAGCTGATGAAATGTCTGGAGCGGGAAACGCAGAGCAATCCGTGAGCCAACTTTTGACACCTTAATCATTTGATGCTGGGGTCAAAAGTAACGAACACTGAAATGACACCACGGGGTGCCAAATCCATGAATTCGGAAGCAAGTTTTCGATTCATGGACCTGGAATCCTGGTGTCATCATTTTTGAATGTCGAAAAAGAGGAAGCACATGGTGAAAGAAGGCAGTTTGAAACAGATAAAAGTAATCGGCATCGGCATGGGCGATGAAGTCTCCATGACTGTCGCGGCAAGAGACTGGATCGCGGGCTGTGATCTTCTGATCGGAGCCTCACGCATGGTGCAGGCGGCAGCAGCGATTGCCATATCCCCCAAATACGTAATCGCCTGGCAACCGAAAGATGTGCGGGACGCGATCCGTCAGAGCGAAGCAGAAAAAATCGCGGTTCTCATGTCCGGCGATATCGGCTTTTTCAGCGGAGCAAGGGCGCTGAGAGAGGAGCTGGAGTCTGAAATCAAAAACACGGATATGGAAACCGGTGCAGGAGCAATGACTAATGTAAATGCAGGAAATCTTACAGGGGTTCTCTACGGGGAGTATAGAAATAAGCAGACATCGACGAACGCGGACACAGGAAATGCCACAGGTGTCGCGGGCAACCAGGCTGGCGCGCAGGGTGTGAATCGCTTCGAATATGAGATCTCATGGCTCCCCGGCATCTCGTCGCTGTCATATTTCTGTAACGCAATCGGAATTCCGTACGAAGATGCATTTATGTTAAGCATCCACGGCCGCGGTTCATCTTATGTCCGACAGATCGCCATCCATGAAAAAACATTTCTTTTGAGCGACGGAGACCTGCCGGAATTCGGGAAAAAACTTGTGTCTTACGGCATGGGAAATGTCACTGTATGGGTCGGCATGGATCTCGCCGCGCCGACGCAGCGGATTTTTAAAACGACACCGGAAGAATTATCGCAATTTGCGAAAGAGGATTGTCGGCCGCTCACGGTATGTCTCATATTAAACCCGGACGCGGAAAAGTGGCGCAACCCGTACCGCCGGGATGAGGAATTTTTCCGGGACGGGAAAACGCCCATGACAAAGGAGGAGGTGCGCGGCGTCGTTCTTGGGAAACTGGCGCCCGAAAGCCGGGATGTCATCTACGATATCGGCGGCGGGAGCGGCAGCGTTTCGGTGGCCTGCGCCATCGCCGCTTCCGGCGGAACCGTTTACAGCATAGAATGCGATGCGGAAGCGGCAAAGCTGATCGACAAAAACCGCCGCCGGTTTGCCTGCGACAACATCGAAATCATCGCCGGGCGCGCGCCGGAGGCACTGCGGGAGCTGCCTGCGCCGAACCGGGTGTTCATCGGCGGGAGCGGCGGGGGGCTGGCTGAGATTCTGACGGAGTTGGAGGAAAAGCTTCGTTTGCGGAAAACACGCGTTGTGATATCTTCGATTACGCTCGAAACAAATGCCGCGGTTTCTTCTTATATTCATACGTCTCCGCATGTGAAAAATGCGGAGGTCTGCCAGATTGCAGTCACGAAGAGCAAAGCGGCCGGCGGCAGCACGCTTATGATGGGACAGAACCCGGTGATGATTTTTTCGTTTGATCTGAAAAAATGAAAAATCGGGGCGAAGACGGACAACGCTTTTATAGTATGTGAAGTAGCCGTATTCAACGAAATAACGAGTATGGAATTGAGACAAAATATGTTTGCGGATGAAATGGAACAGACAAAATATGAAAAAAATCATGTTTGCCGGAACCGCGAGTTCCAGCGGTAAAACCACCATCAGCTGCGGATTCATGAAGGCGCTGGTTGACCGCGGCCTGAAAGTGGCATCTTTCAAGTGTGGCCCGGATTACATCGACCCGATGTTTCACGAGCAGATTGTCGGTACCCGCGCCGGAAATCTGGACGGGTTTTTCTTAAAAAAAGAAGAGCTGCGGAAAATGCTGCGGAAAAACAGCGCCGGCTGTGACATCGCCGTGCTGGAGGGAGTCATGGGCTGTTACGACGGGATCGGGTTCACCCGCGAGGCATCAGGTTATGAGGTGGCGACCGCCACGGATACGCCGATCGTGCTGATCGCGAATGTTCGGGGCATGGCTGCAAGCATGACCGCCCTTGTGCGCGGATTTCTGGAGGAAGACCGGGAAGAGCGGATTCGCGGCGTAATTTTGAATCAGTTGCCGGCGAAGCTGTTTCCGGAAGCGAAAAGGGCTATGGAGACCTTAAGACCCGGTCTGATCTGTTACGGCTATGTGCCGGTAAACCGGGCTCTCGAGCTGAAAAGCCGACACCTGGGGCTTGTCACGCCGGGTGAGATAAGCGACATGAAAGAAAAGGTGTCGCTGGCCGCGGGACAGGTGGAGGAAACCGTGGATGTGGAGGGGCTGATTCGGTTGGCGGGGGAAGCGGAGGTCGGTTTCGGTAAGTCGGCCGGGGAAGCGGAGGACGTTTTCAGAAAGCCGACGGGGGAAGCGGAGGTCGGTTTCGGCAAGCCAGACGGGCAGAGCCGGACGTGTCTTAAGGGAACAACCGGACGGAGTGAATGTGCTGAAAGAGAAATAACCGGACAGGATGTGAATGATTTTAGACGAGCGTCCGAACAGAGGGAGGACAGTTTCACGGAATCATCCGAATCGGTGCCGGACTGTTTCGTAAAGCTGCCGGGGCTTCGAATCGCCGTGGCGAAAGACCGCGCTTTTTCCTTCCTCTACCGAGACAACCTGAACTGGCTGGCGGAACACGGCGCGGAACCGGTGTTTTTCAGCCCGCTGGAGGATCGGGAAATCCCGGATGGCTGCGGGGGACTGATCCTCCCCGGAGGCTATCCGGAACTGTATCTGGACGGTCTTGAAAAAAACGCATCTATGCGTATGTCTGTCCGGCAGGCGATTGCAGGCGGCATGCCGACGATCGCCGAGTGCGGCGGTTTTTTATATCTGCTGGACCGGGTGGAAGGACAGGGCTTGTCAGGTGACAGCTGTCAGACTGTGGGCGAATATCACAGCTCCGCCGGTGACAGCCGTCAGACAGCGGAAAGATATCACAGCCCCGCCGGTAGCAACTGTCAGAATGCGGGTGAATATCACAGATCTGACGGTGACAGCCGTCAGACCGCGGAAAGTTATCACAGCCTTGCCGGGGTCATCCATCAGACCGGGCGCAATTCCCGGAGCCTCGGCCGTTTTGGCTACATCTGTCTGACGGCGCAGACGGACGGCCTCCTGGCCGCTGCGGGGGAGACCATCCGGGCGCACGAATTCCACCACTACACGACGGATGACGACGGCCACGGTTTTCGGGCGGACAAGGCATCCGGCACCGGCAGCTGGGAAACAGGGTACCACACCGGGACTCTGTACGCCGGATTCCCGCATATTTATTTTCCGGGAAATGAGCGAGCGGGGGAAAGGTTTCTTGCCGCGTGCGCGCGATATTAACATTATCGTTATTATTCACGCTTCCCGAGTTCCGCTATGCGGAATTTATGAAATCGAACCTTATAAAGTTGAGGGTTGAGAAAAACAAAAAAACGGGCTATAATCCAGAGCAGTCATACTCTGTTATGGACTTACATTAAATTAAGGAGGTATCTCATGAACGAAACCATCAAAACATTAACAACCCGCCGGAGTCCCCGCGCCTTTCGGCCGGAGCATGTATCAAAAGAGGATATTCAGGAAATTATAGCCGCCGGACTGAACGCGCCGTCGGGCATGAACAGTCAGTCCCCGCGTTTTGTCGTGGTGCAGGACGATGCCATGGTGCAGAAGCTCTCGAAGATGAACGCAGCTGTGATGGGCATGCCGGCAGATCCGTTTTACGGAGCGCCGGACGTGATCGTCGTGCTCGCGGTAAAACAGATGACATACATTTACGACGGCAGCCTGGCCATGGGCAATCTCTTAAATGCTGCCTGGTCGAAAGGCATTGACAGCCGCTGGATCCACCGCGCAAAGGAAGTTTTTGAGTCCGAAGAAGGAAAGCAGCTGCTGAAGGAATGGGGCATCACGGAAGATGTCGAAGGCATCGGCTTTTGCATTCTTGGATATGCGGCGGAGGAGAAATCGCCGAAGGAAATCAAAGAAGGGCGCGTATATTACGTATCGTAGTATCCCATGATCCGGTATCATCCAGTATCATCCTATATGTTTACCATAAAAGTTCGCCAAACGGCTTTTATTACCGGTGGTATCCGCGAAGCGGACATGGGAGTTTGGAATGAGGTATCGAATGAATTCATCAGAAGATTTAAGAAATTTACTGCGCCAGATCGACCACCGCGGTTATCCGGCGTACAAATCCACGGCGGGGAGCTACCGCTTTTCGAACTACGTGCTCTCCATTGACCATGTCCAGGGCGACCCGTTTGCATCGCCCTCGGATGTGGGCATTCACATTGCCGGGCGGGCGGCGGGCTTTCCGGAGGAATACTGGCGTGACCGTCACCGCCGCGTTGCGCTGGCGGACCGTCTGGTGCGGGCCTTCGGGAACGCCGCTTCAAAATTTTCCTTTCAGGCCTCGGGCTCGGGAAAGAGCGGCCTGATTCAGGTCTCCCGGCCCGGACAGGAAATCTTAGAGCGCAGTGCCTGCACTGTTTCGCCGGAGGACGGGAGCATTGTGCTGGAGCTGCATGTGGGCTTTCCGGCCCAGGGTCGAACCATCAATTCCCGGGAGCTGGAAAAAATTCTGTTCGATTTTCTGCCGAAATGTGCGGAGCAGACTCTGTTTTACCGCAGCTATGACCGGGAAAAGTTAAAGCGGGTGATCGACCTGGCGGATGACCAGAAATATATCCGCGGGCAGCTGAAGGAGCTGGGGCTGGTTGCTTTTGTGGCGGACGGAGCCATCCTGCCCCGGGAATCCGGCATTTCCGACCGCCCCATGAGAGGCGGCATTCCCTTTGTGTCCCCGGAATCCATGGCGGTAACGCTGCGGCTCCCGCGCGCGGGCGACAGACGCGGCATGGGAATCCCGCGCGGCATCACCATGATCGCCGGCGGCGGCTACCACGGGAAATCTACCTTATTAAAAGCACTCGAACTGGGCGTGTACGACCACATCGCCGGGGACGGACGCGAGTACGTGATCACGGATGCTTCGGCCGTAAAGCTGCGCGCGGAAGACGGCCGCAGCATTACCGGTGTGGACATTTCCATGTTCATCCGTGACCTGCCGAACGGGAAAGATACGGTCTCCTTCTCCACCGAGGACGCCAGCGGCAGCACCTCCCAGGCCGCAAATGTCGCGGAGGCCATCGAGACCGGGAGCAGCGTCTTCCTGATTGATGAGGACACCAGCGCCACCAATTTCATGATCCGCGACGAATTGATGCAGCGGGTCATCACCAGCGACAGCGAACCCATCATCCCCTTCATCGACCGGGTGGAGGAGCTGTATCGGGTTCACGGAATATCCACCGTGCTGGTGGTGGGAAGCTGCGGCACCTGGTTCTACAAGGCGGATCACATCATTCAGATGAAGCAATATCTGCCGGTGGACATCACGGAATTTGCCAAAAAAGTCGCCGGTCAGTGGCGCGGACTTTCGAACGCGGGAGCAGCGGAACAAATCCCAAAAGACGGAAGGAATCCGGCGGGATCGACAGAAACGTCGGAAGAACAGGGAATGATCGGAACAGCGGAATCGCGACAGGATGATAAGCGGGGAACAATCGGAGCAGCAGACGGAAAATCATTGCCCGCTAAAAGCTCCCGCCTTCTTCGCACCACGCTCCGCCCGGACGACCGCATGAAAATTCGCTCGAGCGGCGTAGAATCTGTTTCTGTCGACCGGGAAGAAATCGACCTGCGTTATGTGGAACAGATCTGCGATCGGGAGCAGACCGCACTGCTTGGCGCTGCCATGAAATATGCCGTCGCACACCTGATGGACGGCCGCTATTCGGCAGACCAGATCGCCGGGCGAATCTGTACCATATTAGAGCGCGAGGGAATCGGAGGAATCCTCGGCGGCCGCTTCGTGCCGGCCGGTTACGCAGTCCCCCGAAAGCAGGAAATTGCCGCCTGCATTAACCGGTTTCGGAGGCTGACGGTGGTATAGAGGGGTCACAGTAACGAAAAAACAAATTTTCCCTTGCGAAATCTGGCATTAGCTTCTATAATGTACGGGTATGTCCGGAAGCAGAACCAAAATACATTTAGAAACGAGGATCATTTTGAGCAGCATTTATCATATCATCGCGCGGGACGGCCACGCCAAGCGCGGAGAGCTGAAAACCGTGCACGGCACCATCCAGACACCGGTCTTCATGAACGTCGGCACGGCCGCCGCCATCAAGGGAGCCGTCTCCACGGACGACTTAAAAACCATCGGCACGCAGGTGGAGCTTTCCAACACCTATCATTTACATGTGCGCCCCGGCGACGACGTCGTAAAAAAGCTGGGCGGCATTCATAAATTTATGAACTGGGATCGGCCGGTCCTCACGGACTCGGGCGGTTTTCAGGTTTTTTCTCTGGCGAAACTTCGAAAAATAAAGGAGGAAGGCGTGACCTTCCATTCGCATGTGGACGGCCGGCTCATTTTTATGGGGCCGGAGGAGAGCATGCAGATTCAGTCCAACATCGGTTCCACCATCGCCATGGCATTTGACGAGTGCACCCCGCACGACGCATCGCGCGAATACGTGCAGGCCAGCGTAGACCGCACCACCCGGTGGCTGGCCCGGTGCAAGGCGGAGATGGCGAGGCTCAATTCTCTGGAAGATACGGTAAACCCGCACCAGCTGCTGTTCGGCATCAGCCAGGGCGGAACCTTTCAGGATATTCGTGTGGAGCAGGCAAAGCAGATCGCGGAAATGGATCTGGACGGCTACGCGCTGGGCGGCCTGGCGGTGGGTGAATCCCACGAGGCCATGTACGAGACCATCGAGGCGACGGTGCCGTATCTGGATTCTTTAAATAAACCCACCTATCTCATGGGCGTCGGCACGCCGGCGAACATCCTGGAGGCGGTGGATCGGGGCGTGGACTTTTTCGACTGCGTCTACCCGAGCCGCAACGGCCGCCACGGCCACGCATATACGAACCACGGGAAGATGAACCTTCTAAACGAGCGCTATAAGCTGGACGACCGCCCGATTGAGGAGGGCTGCGGCTGCCCGGCCTGCCGTTCCTACAGCAGAGCTTATATCCGGCACCTTCTGACGGCGAAGGAAATGCTCGGCATGCGGCTGCTGGTGCTTCACAACCTCTATTTCTATAATCATATGATGGAAGAAATAAGGGAAGCCATCGAGGAAGGACGGTACGCTTCCTACAAGAAAGAGAAGCTGGAAAAAGTGAACGGCACGAACTGATTTCGTGCGACATTTCGCTGTATAGACCATGAATATGCTGCGAAGAAAGAGTGTCAATTGCCGGCGTTGAAGACGGGCTTCCGATGACGAGCGATCGCAGCGGACAGCACAGAATAAAACAGCCGGTGAAAATAAAAATACCCGCATTATGCGGTAACAGGCATTATGCGGCAACAGGAGGACGGTGTGAAAAATCACTCTGAGGAGAGGATTTCACATACGCTCCGGGATGGAGGAATTTATGAACTATCTGGTAATGGCAACGAGCGATTCCGGTTCTATGCTGTGGATTGTCATCTACATTGTGTTTTTTGCAGTGCTGATGTACTTCCTGGCGATTCGCCCGCAAAAAAAGCAGGAAAAGCAGCAGAAGGCGATGCTTGAGACCCTGGAGGTCGGCGATGCCGTCCTGACAACGGCCGGTTTCTACGGCTCCGTGATCGACATCGCGGACGATACGGTGATCGTGGAGTTCGGAAACAACCGCAACTGCCGCATCCCGATGCAGAAGTCGGCGATCGTGGAAGTGGAGAAGGCGAATCAGGAAGCGTAATGTCGCAGGTTTCTACAGTAAATGCGGCATCACGGGGGAAAAAGGCTGATTGCTTCGCGGTCAACGCGAAGCGTTCACTCCGACTCTCACAATTGCCCCGGATATTCGCACTTTTCGCCCCGCTGACGCGTGGCCCGTGCTCATATTCGGGAGTCTGTAATATTTCCGGGTGCCTGCGTGTGCCGAGTTCTTCGCATCTGAACTCATGTGCCTGATTTACCCGGCCACAAGACAGACTTTTACGGTAACTCGGTGTCATCGAATTCTGGAGGAGAATATGGGAGAAAGAAAAAAAATTGTCACGATCCCCGGCGACGGTATCGGCCCGGAGATTGTGCGGGAGGCGCGAAAGGTGCTGGACAAGGTATGCGAGAAGTACGGCCACACCTTTCATTATGAAGATATTCTGATGGGCGGCTGTTCCATCGACGCGTACGGCGTTCCGCTGACGGAGGAGGCGCTGGCCACCGCGAAGGCGGCGGACGCGGTGCTCTTAGGTGCTGTGGGCGGTATCGTGGGGCGTGATTCCTGGTATGAACTTCCGCCGAACCTCCGTCCGGAGGCGGGGCTTCTGGCTATCCGCAAGGGTCTGGGCCTTTTTGCAAATCTTCGTCCGGCGAAGCTCTACAGCGAATTAAAGGAAGCTTGCCCGCTGCGCGAGGCATCCGCGGACGCGGGCTTCGACCTGGTGGTGGTGCGGGAACTGACCGGCGGTCTCTATTTTGGAGATCGAAAGACCGAGGAGGTGGACGGCGTCCTGACCGCCACCGATACCCTGGTATATAATGAAAATGAGATCCGCCGCATCGCGGTGAAGGCCTTTGAAACCGCCAGAAAGCGCAGAAAAAAAGTCACCAGCGTGGACAAGGCGAATGTGCTGGACAGCTCCAGACTGTGGCGGAAGGTCACGGCGGAAGTGGCAAAGGACTATCCGGATGTGGAGCTTAGCGATATGCTGGTGGACAACTGTGCCATGCAGCTGGTCAAAGACCCGTCCCAGTTTGACGTCATCCTGACGGAAAATATGTTTGGCGATATCCTGTCGGATGAAGCCAGCATGATCACCGGCTCCATCGGCATGCTGCCGTCGGCGAGCCTGGCGGAGGGAAGCTTCGGCCTGTATGAGCCCAGCCACGGCGCCGCGCCGGATATTGCGGGGAAAAACCTGGCGAACCCGCTGGCGACAATCCTGTCGGCAGCCATGCTGCTGCGCTACTCCTTTGACATGGACGCGGAGGCCGACGCGGTGGAAGCGGCAGTGGCGCAGGTATTAAAGGAAGGTTATCGCACGGGAGACATTTTCTCAGAAGGTTGCACAAAAGTGTCCTGTTCTGAGATGGGAGATCTGGTGTGCGAGAGGATCTGATAAAAATATTTATGTTTGTATCATGCGAAGCTGTTTTTCTGTGAAGAAGCCGCAGGTGCATGTGAGTTTTATAAATTGGAACAATATGAGAAAGGAGCACCTATGAGAAGTGATTCTGTAAAAACAGGCGTCCAGCAGGCACCGCATCGTTCTCTGTTCAATGCCTTGGGCATGACAAAAGAAGAGATGGAGCGGCCGCTCATCGGCATTGTCTGCTCGAAAAATGATATTGTGCCGGGGCATCAGCACCTGGATCAGATCGCGGAAGCGGTCAAAACAGGAGTATTGCTGGCGGGCGGCACACCCTTCGTATTTCCGGCCATCGCCGTGTGCGACGGCATTGCCATGGGACATGTGGGCATGAAATATTCCCTGGTCACGAGGGAACTGATCGCGGACTCCACGGAATGCATGGCCATGGCGCACCAGTTTGACGCGCTGGTCATGATCCCGAACTGTGATAAAAATGTTCCCGGCCTGCTGATGGCGGCGGCCAGGATCAATGTTCCCACCATCTTTGTCAGCGGCGGGCCGATGCTGGCAGGCCGCATGGACGACGGCCGCCGCACCTGCCTCTCCCATATGTTTGAGGCGGTAGGCGCTTACAACGCGGGTAAGATTTCCGCGGAGGAGCTGGAAGAATATGAAAACAAGGCCTGCCCGTCCTGCGGTTCCTGCTCGGGCATGTACACGGCAAACTCCATGAACTGCCTGACGGAGGTTCTGGGCATGGGTCTTCGCGGCAACGGCACCATCCCGGCGCCGGTTTCCGAGCGCATCCGCCTGGCGAAGCACGCGGGCATGCAGATCATGGAGCTCTTAAAGAAGGATATCCGTCCGCGGGATATCATGACGGAGAAGGCGTTCCACAATGCCCTCACCGTGGACATGGCGCTGGGCTGTTCCACCAACAGTATGCTGCACCTTCCGGCCATCGCCCATGAGGCGGGCGTCCATATTGACCTGGAGATCGCCAACGAGATCAGCGCGAAGACCCCGAACCTCTGCCATCTGGCACCGGCAGGCAGCACTTATATCGAAGATTTAAATGAGGCCGGCGGCGTGTACGCGGTCATGAACGAACTGGATAAGAAGAATCTCCTTTACACAGATATTATCACCTGCACCGGGAAGACGGTTGCGGAAAATATAAAGGGCTGCAGGAATAAAAATCCGGAGCTCATCCGCCCGATCGAGCATCCGTATAGCGAGACCGGCGGTATCGCGGTGTTAAAGGGTAACCTGGCACCGGATTCCTGCGTGGTGAAGCGCTCGGCGGTGGCGCCGGAGATGCTGGTACATTCCGGCCCGGCCCGGGTGTTTGACTGCGAGGAGGATGCCATCGAGGCCATCAACACCGGCAAGATCGTGGCGGGCGATGTGGTTGTCATCCGTTACGAGGGCCCGAAGGGCGGCCCCGGCATGCGCGAGATGCTCAACCCCACATCCGCTATCGCGGGTATGGGCCTGGATAAGGAAGTCGCACTCATCACGGACGGCCGCTTCAGCGGCGCTACCAGAGGCGCCAGCATCGGCCATGTTTCCCCGGAGGCCGCGGTGGGCGGCCCGATCGCATTGGTGGAGGAGGGCGATATCATAGATATCGACATCAACGCAAACACCATCAACGTGCGTGTTTCTGATGAGGAGCTGGCGGCACGGCGCGCGAAGTGGCAGCCGAGAGAGCCGAAAATCACCACCGGGTACTTAAGACGCTACGCGGCTCTGGTGACCAGTGCGAACACGGGTGCTGTACTGAAGGAAAATCTGTAAACGGATTTTTAATCACAGAAAACGAATCGGAGGTCGCACACCGGATATGGAAAACCTGTTTTGTCGGAGGAGTCAGATGAATCTGACGGAATCCGACAGACGGTTTGATATCTGTATGTAAGAAATCCGACGAATATGGAAGATATGACATTATCTTTCAGATTGGAGAATAGATCATGAAATTAACAGGTTCCCAGATAATTATCGAATGTTTGAAAGAGCAGGGCGTGGATACCGTGTTCGGCTATCCGGGCGGCACTATCTTAAATGTGTATGACGCGCTGTATCAGCAGGGCGATATCACCCATTATCTCACTTCCCATGAGCAGGGTGCGGCCCACGCGGCGGACGGCTATTCCCGGGCGTCGGGCAAGGTGGGCGTGTGCATGGCCACCTCGGGCCCGGGCGCCACGAACCTGGTGACCGGCATCGCGACCGCGTATATGGATTCCATCCCGTTAGTGGCGATCACCGCGAACGTGGCCAGAACCGGCCTCGGCAAGGATTCCTTCCAGGAGATCGACATCGTGGGCGTGACCATGCCCATTACGAAGCATAATTTCATTGTAAAATATATTGAAGACCTTGCCCCGACGCTTCGCCGGGCCTTCCACATTGCCCAGTCCGGCCGTATGGGCCCGGTGCTGGTGGACGTGACGAAGGACGTGACCGCGGCCACCTGTGAGTTTACCCATGAGCCGCTGGAGGAAGTGGTTCCCTGCGTGAAGAGGATCACGGAAGAGGGCATCGATCGCATGGCGGAGATCATCAACCAGGCAAAGCGCCCGTTCCTGTATGTGGGCGGCGGCGCGGTTCTCTCCGGCGCTTCGGCTGAGATCAAAGAGCTCGCCCACAAGATCGGTGCGCCGGTCTGCGATTCCCTCATGGGCAAGGGTGCCTTCGACGGCACGGATGAGCTCTACACCGGTATGATCGGCATGCACGGCACAAAGGCCAGCAACTACGGCGTGTCTAAGTGCGACCTGCTGATCGCGCTGGGCGCCCGCTTCTCCGACCGCGTGACCGGTAATCCGAATTCCTTTGCGAAGAACGCGAAGATCGTGCAGATCGACGTGGACTCCGCGGAGATCAATAAAAATATTCAGACCGACGCCAACATCATCGGCGACATCAAGGTGGTGCTCTCCCGCATGCTTCCGAAGATCGAACAGCAGGATCACGCGGAGTGGCTGGCCGAGGTTCGGGAGCTGGAGGACAAATATCCGCTCACCTACCACACGGAGAATCTGACCGGTCCGTACATCATCGAGAAGCTCTACGAGGTGACCGGCGGCGACGCCGTCATCACTACGGACGTGGGCCAGCACCAGATGTGGGCGGCGCAGTTCTACAAATACAAAGAGCCCCGCACCTTTATCTCCTCCGGCGGTCTGGGTACCATGGGTTATGGCCTGGGCGCGTCCATCGGCGCGAAGATCGCCCGCCCGGACAAGGTAGTGGTGAACATCGCCGGCGACGGCTGCTTCCGCATGAACATGAACGAGATCGCCACGGCATCCCGCTACAATGTGCCGGTGATTGATATCGTGCTGAACAACCACGTGCTGGGCATGGTGCGCCAGTGGCAGACGCTCTTCTACGGCAAGCGCTACTCCCAGACCATGCTGGACGACGGTGTGGACTTCGTGAAGGTGGCCGAGGCGCTGGGCGCAAAGGCGTACCGCATCACGAAGAAGGAAGAGGTGGAGCCGGTGCTGCGGGAAGCCATCGCGGCGGGCTGCCCGGTGGTCATCGATGCCATCATCGACAGCGACGACAAGGTATTCCCGATGGTGGAGCCCAACGGAAAGATCTCCGAGGCCTTCGCGGAGGAAGACCTGGCGGCACACGGGCTGACAGAATAAGGGATAGCGAAGGAAAATGATGTTCTTCCTTAATTTAAAGAAGACAGTGATCATATGACTTTCGAATGAAAGCAGAATAAAAAGTGATGAAGAACCTGTTTTGTCGTCGTAAAAACGGAGCAGACGGAACGAAGGGCAGGTTTGTGGATGAAAATCCATCACAAAGCAGATGCCTGGGAAGTGTTTCTCCCCGGGGAGAGAAGGATAGCTCCGGGAAGGAAAGAAAAATGTCCAGAGTATATAATTTTTCGGCGGGCCCCGCGGTTCTGCCGGAGGAAGTGTTAAAGGAAGCGGCGGATGAGATGCTCGACTACCGCGGATGCGGCATGTCCGTCATGGAGATGAGCCACCGCTCGAAAATGTTTGAAACCATCATCACGGAGGCGGAGCAGGATCTGCGCGATCTGCTGGCCATCCCGGACAATTACCGGGTGCTGTTCCTGCAGGGCGGCGCGTCCCTCCAGTTCTCCATGATTCCCATGAACCTCATGAAGAACGGCGTGGCGGATTACATCATCACCGGCCAGTGGGCGAACAAGGCCTACAAGGAGGCCTGCATCTACGGAAAGGCCAACGCCATCGCGTCCTCCGCCGACAAGACCTATTCCTATATCCCGGACTGCAGTGATCTGCCGGTCAGCGAGGATGCAGACTACGTATATATCTGCGAGAATAACACCATCTACGGCACGAAGTATAAGACGCTGCCGAACACGAAGGGCAAGACCCTGGTGGCGGATGTGTCCAGCTGCTTCCTGTCCGAGCCGATGGATGTGACACGTTACGGCCTCGTCTACGGCGGCGTGCAGAAGAACATCGGTCCGGCCGGCATGGTCATCGTCATCATCCGGGAGGATCTGATCACCGAGGATACGCTGCCCGGCACGCCGACCATGATGAAGTATAAGATCCACGCGGACGCGAAGTCTCTCTACAACACCCCGCCGGCCTACGGCGTTTACATCTGCGGCAAGGTATTCAAGTGGCTGAAGGCCATGGGCGGTCTGGAAGTGATGCAGCAGCGGAATATTGAGAAGGCGAAGATCCTCTATGATTTCCTTGATGCCAGCAAACTCTTCCACGGTACCGTTGTGAAGGAAGACCGCTCTCTCATGAACGTGCCGTTCGTGACCGGCGACGCGGCCCTGGACGCGAAGTTCGTGGCAGAGTCGAAGGCTGCGGGACTGGAGAACCTGAAGGGCCACCGCACGGTGGGCGGCATGCGTGCCAGCATTTACAACGCCATGCCGATCGAGGGCGTGCGCGCGCTGGTGGAATTCATGGAGAAGTTTGAAAAGGAAAACTTAAAATAGAAAATATCAACGGAAGAAGACATAATCCTGATGACGGAGATATTCTCGGAAGAAGAGAGGCCTCTGAAGACGGGAGATATCGTTGATTTGATGAGAGATTGGAAGGAAATTATGTACAAGATTAAATGTCTGAACCCGATCGCCCAGGTGGGCCTTGACCGCCTTGGTGAGGAATATACCATCTGCGATGAGGTCGCGGACGCGGACGCCGTGCTGGTGCGCAGCGCCGTGATGCATGAGATGGAGGTGCCGGAGAAGCTCCTTGCGGTGGCAAGGGCCGGAGCCGGCGTGAACAATATCCCGCTGGAGAAGTACGCGGAGCAGGGCATCGTGGTCTTCAACACGCCGGGCGCCAACGCCAACGGCGTGAAGGAGCTGGTGATCGCGGCACTGCTGTTGGCTTCCCGCGATATCACGGGCGGCATCAACTGGGTGCAGGAGCACAAGTCCGAGGAGAACATCGCGAAGCTGGCCGAGAAGGAAAAGAAGAACTTTGCCGGCAGCGAGATCATGGGGAAGACCCTGGGTGTCATCGGCCTGGGTGCCATCGGCTCAAAAGTGGCGAACGCCGCCCTGTCGCTGGGCATGGAAGTCATCGGCTATGACCCGTTCCTGTCCGTGGCAGGCGCGCTGTCGCTGTCCCGCCATGTGAAGGTGGTGAAAAATGTCGACGATATCTACCGTCAGGCGGATTATATTACCATCCACGTGCCGGCTTTGAAGGATACCATCGGCTCCGTGAATGCGGAAGCCATCGCAAAAATGAAGGACGGCGTGGTGGTCATCAACCTGGCGCGCGATGTGCTGGTGAAGGAAGAGGATATGGCGGAAGCCTTAAAGAGCGGCAAAGTGCGCCACTATGTGTCCGATTTCCCGAACAGTCTTTCCGCAAACATGGAGGGCGCCATCGTGATCCCGCATCTGGGCGCATCCACGGAGGAATCCGAGGACAACTGCGCGGTGATGGCGGCAAATCAGGTGCGCGATTATCTCGAAAACGGCAACATTGTGAATTCCGTCAATTATCCGAACTGCGACAACGGCGTCTGCCAGAAGGAAGGGCGCACGCTCATCCTTCATAAGAACATCGCCGGTATGCTGACACAGTTCACGGCGGCCTTCGCGGCCCACAACATTAACATCTCCGAGATGGTGAACCGCAGCCGTGGAGAGTACGCCTGCACCATGCTGGACTACGACAGCGCAACGCCGGAGCACATCGCGGAGGAGATCAGCCGCATTGAGGGCGTCATTCGCACGAGAGTTATCCGGTAGGAAAAGGACAGAAATAATTCTTTTTGTTGAGTCAGACAGCACATTTTACGGTAACCCTTCGAAAGATAAGCACTTCTTGCAAGAGCGTAAAATCCCGGAAGGAAGATGTGCAGCTTTTGTAAGGCAGCTTTTGCGAGGGCACAACCGGGAAAAATGAATCTGTCTGAATGTGAAAAGATGAAACAAGAGGAGGCGATATGGTGGATTTAGAACTATATATGAATTGGAGGGAAATTGAGGGCATCGTCTACGCCGACACGGACAATCCGCGGGCGGCGCTGGGTGCTTATATGACGGATGAGGGGGAACTCGTGGGGGCGTTCTTTCCCTATTCCGCAAAGGTAACGGCGGTGGCGGGAGATATCCGCACGGAGATGACCCGCATCGATGAGGCCGGCTATTACGCGGCCATGCTTCCGACAGACAGCCTTGTGCGCTGCCACTATGAAGTGGAAAATGATCAGGGTGTGCTGCGCACTTACGAGGATCCGTACCAGTATGAGGTGCCGGATTACTCGGAGGAATACAAAAAGTTCGCTGCCGGCACAAACTATGAGATTTACCGCTATCTCGGGGCGCATCCCATGGAGATTGACGGGGTCTCCGGCACGTTTTTTGCGGTGTGGGCACCGGAAGCGCCCCGCGTGAGCGTGGTGGGCGACTTCAACATGTGGGACGGCAGAACCCACATCATGCAGAAAAATTACGAGTACGGGATTTTTGAACTCTTCATTCCCGGCGTGGGCCCGGGCAGCCTGTATAAATATGAAATTTCCCGCCGTCAGAGCAATGTCTGCCTGAAGGCGGATCCCTACGGTTTCGCCTCGGAGCTGCGGCCGAACACCGCTTCCATTGTGGCGGATATCGACCATTTTACCTGGCAGGACGATGCCTGGATGAAGGAGCGCGACGGAAAGACATACATGAAGGAACCGATGGCCATCTACGAGATGCATCTGGGCTCTTTTGTGAAACCGGAGATGCCGGAGGGACTTTCCGAGGAAGAACAGAAGGCTTTCGTGCCGTTTTACAACTACCGGGAGCTGGCACCGCAGGTGGCCGCTTATGTGAAGGAGATGGGCTACACGCACATCGAGCTGATGCCGGTGATGGAGCACCCCTTCGACGGTTCCTGGGGTTACCAGGTGACGGGCTACTATGCCCCGACATCCCGCTATGGCTCGCCGGAAGACTTCATGTATTTCATGAACTATATGCATGAACAGGGCATCGGCGTCATCCTGGACTGGGTGCCGGCGCACTTCCCGCGGGACGCGTTCGGCCTGGCGGAGTTCGACGGAACCTGTCTCTACGAGCATAAAGACCCACGCCAGGGCGCACACCCTCACTGGGGCACGCTTATTTATAACTACGGACGCCCGCAGGTGAAGAATTTCCTCATCGCCAACGCCCTGTTCTGGGTGGAGCACTACCACGCGGACGGCATCCGCATGGATGCGGTGGCTTCCATGCTGTATCTGGATTACGGAAAAAATCCGGGCGAGTGGGTGGCGAACATCTACGGCGGCAAGGAAAACCTTGATGCCATTGAGTTCTTAAAGCACTTAAATTCCGTCTGCCACAAGCGCAATCCGGGCGCGCTCCTCATCGCCGAGGAGTCCACGGCCTGGCCGCTCATCACGGGAGACGTGGAGGAAAACGGTCTCGGCTTCGATTTTAAGTGGAACATGGGCTGGATGAACGACTTCACCCACTATATGCAGACCGACCCGTATTTCCGCAAAAACAACTATGGCGGGCTGACTTTCAGCATGATTTACGCCTACAGCGAGAACTTCATTCTGGTACTTTCCCACGATGAGGTCGTTCACGGGAAAGCTTCGATGATCTACAAGATGCCGGGCGAGACCGTGGAGACGAAGATGAACAACCTCCGGGCGGCCTACGGCTTCATGGTCTGCCATCCGGGTAAAAAGCTTTTGTTCATGGGACAGGAATTCGCCCAGTACCGGGAGTGGAGCGAGGAGCGCTCCCTCGACTGGGATCTGCTGGAGGCGCATGTGCCGGATGAGAGCCCGGAATCCGAAAGCGCGGCGGAAGCGGAAGACGCAGCTGTTGCAGAAAGTCCTGCAGAAACGGGAAATCCGGTTATAGCAGAAAGTGCGGCAGAGGCGGAAGACGTAATTGCTGCAGAAAAACCGGCGGAGGCGGAAGATGCGGCTACTGCCGAAATTTCGCCGGACGGGGATGAGACCGCGGGAAAGAGCGGAAATGCCGCAAAAGAACTGCCTGAGACTCCGAATAAGAAGATGCAGAATTATGTGAAGGAGCTGCTGGCACTTTACCGCGCATATCCGGCGCTCTCAAAGCTGGACACGGATCCGGACGGTTTCGAGTGGATCAACTGTATCTCCGCGAACGAGAGTATCGTGGTATTCTTAAGAAAGACGGAAAAACCGGAGGAGACGCTCCTTGTGGCCTGCAATTTCGACACTGTGCCGCAGGAAAAGCACCGGATCGGTGTGCCGTTCTACGGAAAATATAAGGAAATCTTAAACAGCGACGATGTAAAATTCGGCGGAACGGGTCTCACAAACCCGCGTAAAATCACCAGCCGCCGCCTGGCCTGTGACGAGCGCGATTTCTCTGTAGCCATCAATATCCCGGCTCTGGGCATCGCGATCTTTACCGCGACACCGGAGGAGGAGCCCGCGCCGAAGAAACGCGTCAGTCGCGCCAGGAAACCTCGCGGAGCCGCAAAGAAAACCGAAAAATAAGAAAATTTTGTTGCTTCCTGCTTTGGCGGATCCTCTTAAATGCCCAGGCAGGAAGTATTTGTAAACAGAAAAATGGCTGTGTTCACTTAAAAAGTGAAAGCCAGGTTCGTGTGATACGGAAAATCATATGGGAATCAATTTAACAGGAGGAGTCGATATGTCGCACTCTATGATTTTACTTACGGCGGAAACAGCGGATACAGCTACGCAGTCGAATGCTTCCGTCGCGGCTGAAGCTGCGGTCGAGGCGGCACAGAATGTGGTGGAAGAAGCGAACGCGTTTCTGGAAACGCTCCAGAGCTTTATCCCGACGCTTGTCACTTTCGGGATTAACCTGATCGTCGCCATCATTATGCTGGTGGTCGGGCGGTTCCTCATTAAATTAATCTTAAAAATCATGGGAAGAGCGTTAGGACGCTCGAAGCTTGACGAAAGCGTGATAAAATTCTTAAACTCTCTCGTCAAGACCGTGCTCTATATCTTCCTGCTGATCATGATCTGCGGCAGGATCGGCATCGAGACAACATCCATCATCGCGATCTTTACATCGGCATCGGTGGCGGTCGGCCTTGCTCTGCAGGGCGCACTGTCGAACTTCGCCGGCGGGCTTATGATCCTGATCCTGCATCCCTTTAAGGTGGGCGATTATATCATAACCGATACCCTGGAGGGCACGGTGGAGCAGATCGACCTGTTCTACACCAGACTGACTACCATCGACAACAAGCTCGTTCTGCTGCCGAACGGCGACCTGACCTCCTCGAAAATCACGAATGTGACTGCCTATGGGAAGCGCAGGGTTGATGTTATCTTCTCCATCTCCTATACGGACGATATCGACAGGGCCAGAAGCGTTATCCAGTCCGTGATTGACCGCTGCGAGTATGTTCTGACAGATGAACCGATCCGAATTATCATCAGTGAGCTGGGCGCCCACAGCGTCAGCATCCAGATGCGTGTCTGGGTGGAAACCGCAAACTACTGGGACGCATACTTTTTCTTTGAAGAGAATGTGAAGAAAGAATTCGACAAAAACGGTGTTCATATTCCGTTCAACCAGCTGGATGTGCATGTGGTGGACACACCGCATGACGGGGAGCACGCGTTTAAATAAAAAAGGATTTAAATAAAAAAACAGAAAAAAAGGGCTTATATTTAGATAAAAAAACAGAAAAAAAAGGGCTTGACATGTGAAGACATTTCAGATATAATTCGCGAGTCGTGGGCAGGAACCTGCTACGGGGTGTGGCTCAGCTTGGCTAGAGCGCTTGATTTGGGATCAAGAGGTCGCAGGTTCAAATCCTGTCACCCCGACGCGCGTGCGGGTGTAGTTCAATGGTAGAACACCAGCCTTCCAAGCTGGACACGTGGGTT
>JAJQBQ010000033.1 GCA_021203205.1 Lachnospiraceae bacterium
TTTGTGACAACTCATGAAGTCAGATTTGTGACAGCTCATGAAATCAGCAACACTTAAATACTCCAACACTTAAAACACGCAACTTAGAACGTTTCGAACAAGCTGCGTGTTTGCGTGTGATTATACTATTAATTTACAATTGTTTCAACCCAAAATTCAGAATTCATTGCACTGAAAATTCAGGACTGAGTTTTCTCTGTACAACTGAACATTCCTCCATTCGCACTTTCTCTGTGCGTGTATTCACCTACAGCACTTTTTCCAACTCAGCCCGGATCGCCTGAATGAATTCCAGCGAATTCAGCGGGGTAACGTTCTCGAGCGTCGAGATCAGCGCCAGATCCTTTGTCATCTTACCGGAGGCGATGGTGTCCAGGGTCGCCTTCTCCAGCTTGTCCGCAAAAGCCATAAGCTCCGGAATATTGTCCAGCTCGCCGCGCTTGCGCAGTGCGCCGGTCCAGGCAAAGATGGTGGCCACAGAGTTTGTGGATGTCTCTTCACCTTTTAAGTACTTGTAATAGTGACGCTGCACCGTGCCGTGGGCCGCCTCGTATTCGTAATAACCCTTCGGCGATACCAGTACGCTGGTCATCATGGCAAGGCTGCCGTAAGCGGAAGAGATCATGTCGCTCATGACATCTCCATCGTAGTTCTTGCAGGCCCAGATGAAACCGCCCTCGGAGCGCACCACGCGGGCCACCGCGTCGTCGATCAGCGTGTAGAAATACTCGATACCTGCCTCGGCAAACTTTTCCTTATATTCCGCCTCGAAAATCTCCGCGAAGATGTCCTTAAAGGTGTGGTCGTAAATCTTCGAGATGGTGTCCTTCGTGGAAAACCACAGGTCCTGCTTCGTGTCCAGTGCATACTCGAAGCAGCTGCGGGCGAAGCTGGAGATGGACTCATTGATATTGTGCATGCCCTGGGCCACACCGGCCGACTTGTACTCGTGCACCAGCGCTCTGGTCTCGGTGCCGTCCTCCGCCGTGTAAACCAGCTCTACCTTGCCTGGGCCCGGGATAGCCATCTCGGTATTTTTGTATACATCGCCGTAAGCGTGACGGGCGATGGTGATGGGCTTTTTCCAGCAGCTCACCTTCGGCTCGATGCCTGCCACCGGGATCGGTGCGCGGAATACCGTGCCGTCCAGAATCGCACGGATCGTGCCGTTCGGGGACTTCCACATCTCGGTCAGGTTGTACTCCTCCACGCGCTGCGCATTCGGGGTAATGGTGGCGCACTTTACGGCGACGCCGTACTTCATGGTGGCGTTGGCCGCGTCCACCGTGACCAGATCCTTCGTCTTCTCGCGATACGGAAGGCCGAGGTCATAGTATTCGGTTTTAAGATCAATAAAGGGAAGCAGCAGCTCGTCCTTAATCATCTTCCAGAGGATGCGGGTCATCTCATCGCCGTCCATCTCAACCAACGGGGTTTTCATTTCAATACGTGACATGGGATACCTCCTGTTCTTTTCATGAATAAAAGCCGATTGCTACACGCTTCGCGTTCCCGCAATCGCCACCGGCATTCGCACTTTGCGCCCCGCTATGCGTGGCCCGTGCTCATACCGGTTTGGTCGTCCGATGTCGATACGTCCTGGCATGCAAGCATGCCGTCCGTATCGCCGCCGTCCGACGCTTTTAAAGTAAAAGGCCGGCAAGCCGTGCGCACCCTTGCGCACGCTTTCCCGGCCAGAAAATTCTGTGTGTATTTCTTTCATGACTGTAATGCAACCACCATCGGCTATTCTAATCAATCTTTAAGTGAATGTCAAGTAAGGAATTTCCCTGAATTACCCTGATTTTTTGTGAAATGTGTCGAATCTTGTGTAAATTGAGAAGAAACCCCCGAAGCACCACCTTCGGGGGTTTCGTTTTGGTGACTTAACTGGAACCATTATAACCAACTCCGTTACCTGTATGCGATTATAGCATAGCACGATTTTTTGTCAAGCAGATAGTTCAAATTTTTATGTTCCGCAAATAAGCCGATGTTATAATCCATTTTTGTCAAAAAATGTATTTTTCGCTCATTTATGCAAATTGCTGTGCTACTCCACGCCCTCCAGCGCCTGCTTCAGATCCGCGATCAGGTCTTCCTTATCCTCCAGCCCGCAGGAGATGCGGATGAGGCCGGCCGGCACGCCAGCCGCAGCCAGCTGCTCGTCATTCATCTGCCGGTGCGTGGAAGTGGCCGGATTCAGGCAGCAGGTACGCGCATCCGCCACATGTGTCTCGATGGCCGCCAGCTTCAGGCGTTTCATGAACGCTTCCGCCGCCGCACGTCCACCGTAGAGTTCGAAGGAGACGACGCCGCAGCCGCCCTTCGGCAGGTACTTCTGCGCCACTTCGTAGTACTTATCTCCCGGAAGTCCCGGATAGCTGACAGACTTCACCTTCGGCTGACTCTGTAGAAATTCCGCAACCGCCTGTCCGTTCTCCACATGGCGTTGCATGCGCACATGCAGAGATTCCAGACCAAGGTTTAAGTAGAATGCGTTCTGCGGCGACTGGATGCAGCCCAGATCACGCATCAGCTGGGAAGTGCATTTTGTAATGAATGCGCCGGCCATACCGAACTTCTCCGCGTACACAATGCCGTGGTAGGACTCGTCCGGCGTGCACAAGTCCGGATACTTGTCCGCATGGGCCATCCAGTCAAATTTACCGGAATCCACGATCGCGCCGCCCACCGCTGTGCCGTGACCATCCATGTACTTCGTGGTGGAGTGCGTCACGATATCCGCGCCCCACTCGATGGGTCGGCAGTTCACCGGCGTCGGGAAGGTATTATCCACAATAAGCGGCACGCCGTGGGCGTGGGCCACCTTCGCGAACTTCTCGATATCCAGCACCGTCAGCGCCGGGTTGGCGATTGTCTCGCCGAACATGGCGCGGGTGTTCTCCTGAAACGCCGCGTTCAACTCCTCCTCGGTGGCATCCGGTGAAACGAAGGTCACGCCGATCCCCATCTTCGCCATGGTGACAGAAATCAGGTTAAACGTGCCGCCATAAATGGAGGAAGACGCCACGATGTGGCTGCCGCACTCGCAGATATTAAACAGCGCCATCAGGTTCGCCGCCTGTCCGGAGGACGTCAGCATGGCCGCCGTGCCGCCCTCCAGCTCCGCGATTTTCGCCGCCACATAGTCGTTTGTCGGGTTCTGCAGCCTGGTATAGAAATAACCGCTGGTCTCCAGATCGAACAGCTTGCCCATGTCCTCGCTGGTATCGTACTTAAAGGTAGTCGACTGCACGATCGGTATCTGCCGCGGCTCGCCGTTTCCCGGATGATAACCACCCTGAACACAGATGGTGTTTAATTTGTAATCACTCATAATTTCTCCTTTCGTCTCCAAACAAGTATTTTTATATCAGAAATTCTGATATAAATCCTTTTATTAAAAAAATCCGGCTCGAATATCCGCACAACTGCGTCCATTCACTCAGCATTACAGGACTGTCAAACTTTTGAATCACAGTTTTATAATTTAAAGTCATCCAAATTACATTACCAGATTCAACAGCTCAGAGAACTGACTGTTCTCCCGTATGTAGCATCTTGAAAGCGCTTATCACTTTTATAAACCCGCATTCCAGTATTTTTTAAATTGAACACCTCCCTGACCAGTTCAGATGTCAGAACAGCCTCATCGTCCAGTGCATCCTTCGCGTCTACTTTTACTTCACTTTCTTCCAGACAAAACCTCATGGCTTCTTCCGGGTCTCTTTTGCAGCAATTCAGGATACCGGAACTGTATTTCTTCTGGTTTTTTACGCTGTTGCAATGACCGCACGACCAGAAAAGATTATCCCAGTCGTATTTTCTCTCCGGATATTTTCCGTTTTCATGCGGTAATAAATGCTCAACCTGTGGATCATACAGATTATCCAGCTCGCAGATATAACATTTATTATGAAAATCTGCGTACAGACGCTTCACAACGTCCGGTTCCGAATAACTGCCATTAGCTTTTTGGGACTCGGAAGCCAGAGATTCCGGTGCAGGGTAGGATCTCTCAATTTTTACCATCAGATATCCTCCCTCGCCTCAAATTCCAGTTTCAGTCTCTGATACTCTGTTGTAAAATCTATCGCGAGATAATCCGGAATCTCGTCCAGATACATCTCAAGCGCGGCAATTTCCTCAAAATCGTCATCTGTCAAATCCGGCTTCTTTACTAATTCCCGATATCTTTCATATTTTTTCGTTAATTTTTCAGAAAGTTCGCTCGAATTAAAGTACCCCTCAACGATTCCGCTGTACGGCACATCCGAAAGACCATTCTCCACCAGTGTTCGCGTCTCAAGATCATAAATCACGCAATCAGAAATACTGTTAAGAATAAACGGAGAGTGTGTCGTCATGATGAACTGAATGTTCGGGAATATCGTTGTCAGGAGATCCAGAACCTTCTTCTGCAATTCAATGTGAAGGTGTGTCTCTACCTCATCGATCAGAACGATTCCAGGCATATCAAAGCAGAAGGAGCGGTTCGTCTTAAACTCCATGCGCATGATTAAATCCATCACGACATCTAAAACAGCCGCATAACCGTCTGACATAGAATTAAGATCAAACGGTTCCCTGTCCTTTTCTTTAATCATAAAAGAAAAATTATCTTCATTCAGCTCTAACTGCAGCGTATCATCCTCAAAAATCCGGCGAAGTAAGTTCTGTAACTTCTCAAACCACCCGGAAATTGCATCTGCTTTTTCTTCGTTTCCATTGGCTTTTGACAACAATTCAGTAAATCTCAGGTCAGACAAATATTTTGCAAATTCTTTTCTCGGCTTTTCCCGAATATTATACTGTTTTTTTAATACCACTTTCTCGATATGATCCGGGATAGCAACCTCGAAAACCCTGTCTGCCTCGTAGAAAGCAAGGATGAACTCACCCTCATCAAATAATTGCTTCAATTCGTCGACGGGCAGATTGAAATTCAATGACACACTTTTGACAATTATGGATGTCAGCATCTCCTTATATCGTAACAGTCTGTCCATTTTCTGTCTGGGTGCACGATTCTCGTAATCCTTGTTCTTTTCCGCGATCGGCTCTATTGACTCTATTTCATATGCGTATCGTTCGGTTTCATCCTTTGAAATGTCATTCTCAAAGATATGTGAAAAATAAACTGCAATCGCATTCAGCACACTGGTTTTTCCACTCCCGTTTTTCCCGGTCAATATCAAATGTCTGTAACCTTTCGATTCAGGATTGTCGTCTAACAAAGAAATAGAAATATTTTCTAAATGCCTTACTTTTTCTATTTTTAGATTTTTAATAAATATATCTGGCACTGTAAAGT
>JAJQBQ010000012.1 GCA_021203205.1 Lachnospiraceae bacterium
GGGCGCAGGATATTTGAGAGGAGCTGTCCTTAGTACGAGAGGACCGGGATGGACGGACCGCCGGTGTACCTGTTGGGAACCAGTCCCATGGCAGGGTAGCCGAGTCCGGAAGGGATAAACGCTGAAGGCATCTAAGCGAGAAGCCCCCCTCAAGATGAGATATCCCATTCGAAAGAAGTAAGACCCCTTAGAGACTATGAGGTAGATAGGGCAGAGGTGGAAGTGCGGTAACGTACGGAGCTGACTGCTACTAATCGGTCGAGGGTCTGGCCTGAAAAGATTCCGGAAAAAACAAGGAAGAAATCGAGAAGTTATCAACTTGGTAAGATGGATTGAAGATAAGAGAAGGATTTAAAATTTCCGTGTGCAGTTTTGAAGGTACGTAAATACCTGAAAAGGTTACATTCCAGATGAATATTTCATCTGGTTTTGTAGTATCCTTGAAAGAGAGTATTCCTCGATAGCTCAATGGTAGAGCACTCGGCTGTTAACCGAGTTGTTGTAGGTTCGAGCCCTACTCGGGGAGCGAGAAGACCTGTGGGATAACCACAGGTCTTTTGTAGTTACTATTCACGCCGCCCCTGAACTCGCAGAAACTTCGTCGACAAATTTCATCGTAACGTTATATTTCACGAAGTTTCTGCTCGTTTGGGGGCGGTGACTGTTGCACAGTCATCCTCTAAGAGTCAATAATTTCCCTTACGAGCAAGCTCGACGTGAAATTATTGACTCTTAGAGGACACCGTGAATAGTAACCTTTTGTAAAAAAGATGCGAAAAAAGTTAAATTTCCACTTGCCAAATCAAAAAACATGTGGTATTATACCGCTCGTTGTCGGCTCCATGGTCAAGCGGTTAAGACACCGCCCTTTCACGGCGGTAACAGGGGTTCAAATCCCCTTGGAGTCATCACAAGCCGACGTGGCTCAATTGGCAGAGCAGCTGATTTGTAATCAGCAGGTTATCGGTTCGAGTCCGATCGTCGGCTCTATGGACCTTTAGCTCAGTTGGTTAGAGCAACCGGCTCATAACCGGTCGGTCCTGGGTTCGAGCCCCCGAAGGTCCACTTGTCTTCTGCATGGAAGTAACGTATCGAAGAGAGGGTTCGTTCCTGCGGAAGTATTTTTATAATATCGCATGAACAGTCGTTTCACTGAAATAGTATAACGCGTCATGAGAACATCATAAGGTCGGTATGCTGTCGTTTCTTTCTGAATACGCAGCAGAAAGCCTTTTATGATAAAGATTTGGCCCGGTGGCTCAGCTGGTTAGAGCGCCGCCCTGTCACGGCGGAGGTCGTGGGTTCGATTCCCATCCGGGTCGTTTTGCCGGCGTGGCGGAACTGGCAGACGCACGGGACTTAAAATCCCGCGGGACTAATCTCTCGTACCGGTTCGATTCCGGTCGCCGGCATGCAAAACAGCTCAACTCTGATAAGGGTTGAGTTTTTTTATGTACACGGGTCGCGTAAGGAGATATTTCGGCTTGCGCGGCCCGGCGCGGCGAGTAGGGGGAAAATTCCCCCTGCTCGATTGTAAGACGAGCATTGACAGGGGAGATACAAAGAGATGGAGTACAGGGAAGACGGAAAAGCGGAAATGTCAGCAGGAAAAAAACTGGGGCACACTGTTTATGTGGGACTGGGCTCAAATATCGGTGACTGTGAGGGCTATCTGGACTTCGCTCTGAAAAAAATGGCGGGTCACCCGCGGATCGAGTTGGACAGAGTATCCACATTTATCCGAACGAAGCCTGTGGGGCCGGTGGAACAGCCGGATTTCCTGAATGCCTGCGCCAGACTTCAAACGAGCCTGGAAGCCGGGGAACTGCTGATATTTTTACAGCAGCTGGAGCAGGAAGCCGGGCGCACACGCGAAATCCATTGGGGACCGCGCACGCTGGATCTGGACATCCTTCTGTATGACGATCTTGTATCGGATGACAAAACGCTTACGCTTCCACACCCGGAGATGCATAAGCGGCTGTTCGTGCTGGAACCCATGTGTGAGATTGCGCCGGAGGCGGTGCATCCGCGGCTGGGGAAAAGTATGGCGAAGTTGAGGGAAGATCTGATGAAAGTAGAGTGAAAGCGCATGAATTAAATGCTTGAAGAAACAGTATTTGTTACTGGAAACAGGTGCATGAAAGGAAAAGAAAAAAACAATATTTGGCACTTGACGTAGAAAAAAGTGGTAAAATAACAGATGATTAAAGATATAATATCACACAAAACGAAACATCAAAAAAGGACCCTACGGAGGTGCTAGCTCCGTAGGGTCTTTTTTTGCGTCTCTACTGCAGGTTTTACTTATCGCAGTTTCGACCTCGAGAGTGTTACATCAGACGTAACATGATGGAGTAAAAATGGAATAGAAATGGAACAGAACCGACGGTGACATAGGTGACATATAAAAGGTACATACAAATGTGAATGAGAATATCCGTCACTGCCTAATGCCTCAAAATGCATGTGGGGGGGGGTGAACGTAATATGAGAAACATATTAAAAAAACTTGCAAAATTGTGAAAATCCGGTTGACCATTCCGAAATATTGTTGTATAAAATTACCAAAATACTGTGCAGCACGAAAGTGCGTTGGTCTGCGGTGCGCGGGCCGGCACCTGCGGCGGATTTTGCCGCAGAAGAGAAAAAGGAGAAGGGTATGGCAAAAACGAAAAGGCTGACAGCGCTTTTTATGGCGCTGTTACTTGTTTTCTCTGCGATGTTCGCAAACGGTATGTTTGCTACGGTGGCAGCGGAGGAGACAACTGCGGACGGTACGGAGGACGGTTCGGAATCAGGGGATACGAACCTTACGGACAGCCTGGTCGGCTACTATACGTTCGATGACACGCTGGAAAACACGGCGGCGGAGATTACGGGCGCTGCATCGGAAAATGCCGGGTCAGGCTCTGCAACGCTTCACGGCGGCGCGGGGGATACGTGGAACAGCGCGGCAACGGGATCTGCGAGCTACAGCACGGATGCCGTGAGCGGGTCTGCGTATGAGTTTTCCGGCAACAGCAACCTGGAGACGCTCACAAGCGAAGCCTGGTGGAGCGGCACGGGCGTCGGAAACGGTTATACGCTTGCAGACGGTGACACGGTGGTATTTACCGTCGAGTGCACCGCAGATATAAGCGGTTACGCTGCCTTTTCGGTGGAAGTTTATGACGCGTCCGGAAACTATTTCACAACCGGATCGGACGGAAATGCCTGGTTTGCGGGCAGTGTTCTGGATAACGGAGGGACGGCTTCCGGCGTTCTGGGAACACTTGCCAGCACCATAACAGAAGGCACGACCTATACGGTTACGGTAACCCGTTCCGCCGGTGTGTATACGGTAAATTATTATGATACTACGGCGGGCAGCACTTTTGCGACACTTGTCGGAACCGTGTCCGCGACGGACTTTGATGACACGGCATATGTACATGTCATCGGGCAGGCCGGCACGTTCTTTGTCACGAATACTTCGGCAACCGATGCTTCCGGCGAGGGTCTGGAGCTGGATGTGACGACAGGCGAAGAGTTCACCGTCAGCATGTGGGTGAACACCAGCCAGAAACAGGAATATCAGCCGATTTTCCTGACCATTTACAGTTCCGACTATTACGTGACGGCGGGAACCTATTACAACAGTTTTGCTTCCGGCGGCATCGTCAATTATGGAGGCACCTGGTACTGGCTGGATCAGAACAACAATTCTTCCAGTTCGCTGAAGGATCTGTCCGTCGGCACCTGGACTTATGTGACTCTTACCATGACGGCGGACGGCGTGGCGACCCTCTACTATAACGGCGAGGTGCTCTCCACACAGACGGTCTCCGGTTACGATTCTTCGTACTATACCGGCATGCCGATCTATCTGGGCATCAACTGGTGGAATGATTCCTTCGCTGGCCTGATGGATGAGGTGACGGTGTACGAATCCGCGCTGACGGCATCGGAAGTGCTGATGCTGTATTCCTACGACGGCGACCCGGAGGCGGCGGCTGAGGCGCAGGCATCGGGTGAGACCGCTACAGCGATCAGCCATGTATCGGTTCACGATCCGAGTATCGTGAAAGGCTACGTGGAGGAATCGGTGACGGAGCTCACTGCGGACACTGAGATCGTGGGTGTGGCGGATGACACGCATACAAAGTACATCTACTTCATCTTCGGCTCCCATCTGGCGTTTGCATATTCCTGGGATTTGTGCAGCTGGACAACCTTTACGAATAACATCACGACAGACTACGCAACGCTCTTTGCGGATGAGGCAGAGTGGTCGGCTTACGGCAGCAGCTCCTATGACCTGAGCGGCAACATGTGGGCGCCGGATGTCATCTGGAACGAATCCATGGGCAAGTGGTGCATGTATATGAGCATCAACGGCGACAACTGGTACTCCACCATCTGCATGCTGACGGCCGATTCGCTCTACGGTGACTGGACATATGTCGGAATGGTGATACAGTCCGGTAACTATGCCTATGCTTCCACAGGCGCGACCTTTGATTATTATGAAGCCACCGGTGAGACAGAAAGTGACAACAACCTGTCCCGCTATACCGCGAACCGGAACGGCAACCTGACTTATGAGGACAACTGCATTGACCCGTGCGTTACTTACGATGAGGACGGGAATCTGTGGATGACCTATGGCTCCTGGTTTGGCGGCATCTGGATGATCAGACTGGATGCGGAGACCGGTTTAAGAGATTATACTTATACTTATGAATATGAGGAGGATGCGTCGGATCCTTACCAGGGCTACAAGCTGGCTCAGGGCTACCACTCCTCCGGCGAGGCTTCCTATATCGAGTATATCGACGGATATTATTATCTGTTTGTGACCTACGGCGGCCTGACGGCGACCGGCGGCTACAACATGCGCGTGTATCGTTCCGAGGCTATCACCGGACCGTATGTGGATG
>JAJQBQ010000037.1 GCA_021203205.1 Lachnospiraceae bacterium
CCATTACGGAGGCAGAAGAGTATCTGGCGCAGGGGCTTTCACCGCTGGGCGAGGACTATGTGGAGATGGTGCATGAGGCATTCCGCGGCCGCTGGGTGGATTTCGCGAGAAATCAGGGGAAGGAGACCGGCGGCTTCTGCTCTTCGCCGTATCAGAAGGATTCGTTTATTCTGCTGACCTGGAATGACCGGATGTCTGACGTGCTCACTCTGGCGCATGAACTGGGTCATGCGGGGCATTTCCGCCTTGCATCGGCGAATCAGACCTGGTTTGATACTTTTGACCAGGATTTCATTGTGGAGGCGCCGTCCACCACCAATGAGATCATCATGGCACATTACCTCCTGAAGACGAACCCGGATAAACGGTTCCGCCGGTGGGTACTGTCCTGCATGATTTCGAATACCTATTACCACAATTTTGTGACACATCTGCTGGAAGCGGCATATCAGCGAGAAGTTTATAAGATCGTAGATGCCGGGGGCAGCGTACAGGCGGAGACCCTGAATCGTATTATGCGGGAAACTCTGGGGAAATTCTGGGGAGAGGATGTCGAGCTGATCGAGGGTGCGGAGCTCACATGGATGCGCCAGCCTCATTATTATATGCAGCTGTACTCCTATACTTATTCTGCGGGCCTCACGATCGGGACACAGATGTGCCGCCGGATCGAGACAGAGGGAGAAACCGCTGTGGCGGACTGGAAGAAGGCGCTTGCCGCAGGAGGCACACTTTCCCCACAGGAGTTTGCGGCAGTGGCCGGTGTGGACCTGACATCGGAGAAACCGCTGATGGATACCATTGCCTATATCGGGGAGATCATTGACGAGATCATAGAACTGACGGATGAACTGGAGCAGGCGTAAAGACATGGCGCTGAAAATGGTGTATATCTTGGCGAGATGAAACGGATCTTAAGGGAGTATGTGGGTTGAGGAGGGAACAGCCACGATATCAGCTCTCTTAAAGTCGAATGAGGTGAACTTTTATGGAGAATACATATTCAGAGCATAAACCGGGGAAATTCCCCGCAGGATGCAAGGCGATCATATTTAGCCCGACCGGTGGGACAAAAAAGGATGCGGACATTTTGTCGAAACGCCTTACCGAAAACGGCGATGTGCAGGAAATCGACCTGTGCGATCCCAGGGGATCCTATGTTAAGGCAGCAATGTCTTCGGATGACATTGTTCTGATCGCGGTTCCGTCTTACGGCGGCAGGGTGCCTGAGACAGCAGCGGCGCGCCTGTCACAAATAAAGGGCAATGGAGCGAGAGCGGTTCTGGTCTGCGTGTACGGAAATCGTGCCTATGATAACACGTTGGCGGAATTACAGGATATCGCTCAAAAGTCGTCATTTCGTGTGGTTGCGGCAGTCGCGGCTCTTGCAGAGCATTCCATTGCCAGACAGGTTGCGGCAGGAAGACCGGATGCTGCGGACGAGGAATGCCTGCAGAAAATGGCGGACAAAATCCGTGAGAAACTGATTTCCGGCGATGAGAGCGTTCCAACGGTTCCGGGAAGTGTTCCGGAAAAGTCAGGGATGAGTATGGGAATGGCACCGGGAACTACGGAAAACTGTACAAAATGCGGTTTGTGCGCGGGAAAATGCCCGGTGAGCGCTATTGATGCCCAGACTCTTGAGGCCGACAAAAAGAAGTGTATCAGCTGTATGCGCTGCATTTCCGTATGTCCGCAGAAAGCCAGGAAGCTGAATGTGGTGATCACTTCTCTGGGAGGAGTGGCGTTAGGCGTGTTGTGTAAAAAGCGGAAAGAATGTGAGTTTTTTCTTTAATCTTCCAGGTGATGAAAAATTTCTAACCTTGTGTGATCCTTAAAGACAGGGAGCGGAAATACCGGCGGATATGGATTACAGATTCATATCGCCGGTATTTTGTGATTTAGACAAAACAATATCCGGAATGGATGTTATTAAATTTCTGGTAGAATGACAACCCCCTGGAAGGCGTGCTAAAATACCGGGGAAAGAACCAGGGATGGCATTCATTTGACACACAGTTACCAGGAATAGTAACGACACGCAGGATTTAAGAGGAGGCAACATGGGCATTGTTATCAATATTGGGTTATCGAAAAGTCTGACACAAAAAGAGTGGGAGCCTGTCTATGAGGAAACACTGAAATTAGTCGAGGCGTTCCCACTGACGGAGATCCGCGAGGAAGAGATCAATGGAATCCGTACGAACTGTCTGGCGCCCACAAAAGAGAGGACATACACATACAGGCGGAGGGGCCGCAAGGAAAAAAGCTATAAAGGCTGGAGCGCTGCAGTTATCTGGCACAAAACAGCAACATCCTGATTCGCGCCATAGACCGGGAGAAAATATTTGAGAATGTTGAAAAGAAGGCAGGAGCCTTTGAGCGCACCAGAATTGTCATCCAGACGCAGGGTGCGAGGTATATCGTTACTGCCATGGTAATCAATGATGATTTTTACGAATTTAGCAAAGAAGTGGTGGCGAAGCAGATGAAATAAAAATCTGCGACGGAAGTTTCGACAGCAGACTTCTAAGGCGGAAATCATTTCCATTTTGGAAGCCTGCTGTTTTTTATGCAGTCCGGCGCGGGCAAACAGGGTGAGTTTCCTTGCTCGATTAAATGCCCTTTTTTTGTCTTGTATTTTCTGATACCAACCGTTATAATCAAAGCGTAATATATTGTGAGACCTGTAATAATATTATTTTCAAATATGGCCTTGCGTCATGATTTGTCAGGCGAATTTTGCCTGCAAAATAACCCTGTTATTGGAGCAGTGGTAAGGTATGTATGTAACCAAGGGTATAGCAATTAGCCGTAAATACCAATGCTAAAATATACCAGGCCTAAAATCCTGGAGAAAGAGAAGAATAATGAAAAGAAAAAAAGACACATGCGAAAACAGCAAGAAAAAAGCCTTTTTCTGCACGAAGCAGCTGCTGGCACTCGTGCTGACTATGGTGATGATGATCGGCACGGCGATGACGTTCGCCGCATGCGGAAACAAAACGGAAGAGACCGTGGTCGACCTGACAGAAACGGAAACGATTTCCGCCAATGACGAGACCGCGACAGACGATGCGGAAGAGGCGACCGGCGAGGTCTCGGAAGATAATTCGGAAGAGAACACGGACGAGAGTGCGGAAGCCGGTACGGATGAAGCCGGAACGGACACAGAAACGGCGGACGGAACGGAAGCGGAAGACGAAGAGAGCACGAGCGTGCTGGATGACACGACGAAGGCCGTGAATGTCACGGAGACGGAAGCGGTGGATGCGAATGGTTATACGTACACCATGATCAGTGACACGATTATGTACGTAAAGCAGCAGGTGAATGTGAGAAGCATCCCGTCCAAGGAAGCTGACAAGCTCGGAAGCCTTAGCGCAGGTACGCCGGTGACAGTTACCGGACAGTGCAACGAGACCGGATGGTACCGGATCGCATTTAACGGCGGTACGGGTTATGTGAGCAACAACTATCTGACGTCGAACAAGTCTGAAGTGGATACCACCACGACGCAGGCGAGCACGACGACGAAGAAGAACAGTGAGAGTTCTACGACCACGAAAAAGAACACGGAAACCACGACGACGAAGGCAAGTTCCAAATCTTATTCCTCTGTTTCGGAAAAGGTCGCTGACCTGGGATTCATGGAAGCAAACCTGACCGAATCAGAAATTGAAACACTTTGCGAGGAGTATTCAGAGGAAGTTGTAAGACTAGTCAATGTAGAGAGAGCAAAAGAAAATCTTCCAGCCCTTGGAACGGACAGTTTGCTTACTGAAGCAGCGATGATTCGAGCAGAAGAGGTTGCGACTTTGTTTGCGCATACCAGACCGGATGGAACGAAGTGCTTTACAGTGTTGAGTCAGGTGGGGCGCGGTTACACAGAAGCTGGTGAAAATATCGATGCATATTCCAGGACTCCTGAAATGGCGATGGAAGACTGGATGAATTCCACAGGACATAGAGGGAATATCATGGACCAACCCTTTGTATTAGACGATTCTGAAGAGGGATATACTTATGTAAATTCCTATGTGGAAGGTTACTATGGTTATGATACTATTGGTGTAGGTGTCTACTATGATAAAACATCTAATATATTTTATTGGGTGCAGATATTTATACATGCACATACACATGTTTGGCGTACAGAAGCTACTAATGTTTATACTTATTATGATGGACTGATTTGGACACTAAGCCCTACAGTATATGGCCTTACAGATAATGATTTGATAGCAGAAAATGTTTACATGTGTACAGATTCTAACTGCGACGCTTATAAGGATCAGAACGGCGTTATATATGATCATTGGAGATAAAGACATATGTTGGTTTTTGGAGATTTGGACTTGAGGTGTTAATCGGGCAATGAAAAGCAGGAATAAACGAGGTGAATAGAACATGAAAACAATAATTCTTATGCGACATTCTATCCCATCTAAGGATAAACTAAGTGAAGAAGGTATTCTGCTCACAGAAAAAGTAAAAATATTAATTCAGGGAAAATATCAAAATGTATATTCATCTCCAATTGTTAGGGCTTATAAAACTGCACAAATTTTTTCTTCTAATGTTAAAGTTATTCCTGACTTAAAAGAACGGGAAATAGGTATAGCTAGGGAAGATTTTTGGCTAAAGCAATATCAAAATTATAATTACAAAAATCAAGACGGTGAAAGCCTTAATGAAACAAAAATGAGAGTAAGATGTGCAATTGATTTAATATTAAAACAAATGCCAGAGGATTCCTGTTCATTAGTAGTTTCTCATGCGACTGCAATATGCGCATATTTATCAAACTATTGTATCGTTAACGTGATTGATGCAAGTAACAAAACCAGAGAAGTTATTTTTGATGACAAAAAAATATTTATTGACAACTTGTATTATACTAGTTATTTTGTTTTGAAATTTAAAGGGACAAATCTAGTTGATATAACATATCATTCTAATAAATAAACCTTTTTTACAAAAACCCGGTTTATCGAGGTGATAACGTGACAGAGAGAAAGAAAATAGCCATACTTGCCTGTTTAAAGGCGAATGATGTCTGCGCGGGCGCGTCCTGCCTGCGTGCCCTTGAAGAGAGAAAAGCCGCATTTTCGGTATATAACGGTCAGCAGGTATATCTTTGCGCGTTTGCAAGATGCAGCGTATGTGGGAAACATCTGGAAGATGATCTGGGAATGCAGGAGAAGCTGGAGCGTATGATAAGTGAAGGCGTAAGCGTGGTTCATATAGGTGTCTGTGCCATGTTGGAAGATCGGATAACATCCTGCCCGTATATGGTCGAAAAAGCATCCTGGCTTGAGGAACATGGGCTCAAAGTGGTTTGGGGGACACATTAAGTGGATATGGATTCGAGAGGTGAACTTTTATGGAGAATACATATTCAGAGCATAAACCGGGGAAATTCCCCGCAGGATGCAAGGCGATCATATTTAGCCCGACCGGTGGGACAAAAAAGGATGCGGACATTTTGTCGAAACGCCTTACCGAAAACGGCGATGTGCAGGAAATCGACCTGTGCGATCCCAGGGGATCCTATGTCATTGCAGCAGATTCTTCAGTTTTTTGGGTTCTAAAACAAATTTAAAATAAATTTGAGCCGGGGCCTTTACAAAATCCGATGACTGTGATAAATTATTATCAAACAAACATTTGTCAAATGTAAATTTGATAATTATGGAGGGAAAATCTATGTTTATCGGTCGAAAAGAAGAGCTGTCAGAGCTGGAGAGCCGGTATCATTCCGGACGATTCGAGATGGGGATTGTTTACGGAGCCAGACGAATCGGGAAAACTTCTCTTTTACAGGAGTTCAGTAAAGACAAACCAACGCTTTACTTTCAGGCGAAGGAGTCGAATGAACTGGACAACCGAACAGCCTTTTCCGCAAAGGTGAACAGTCTGATCGGTGTGCCCTATTCGTTTGTCTATCCCGGTTACTCAGAAGGATTTGATGCCCTGCTGAAATATGCAGGGAACCAGCCTTTTATTATCGTTATTGATGAGATTGCCTTTCTTGCCCGGTCCGACAGGGGCTTTTTGTCGGAGCTGCAGTATAATATTGACCACAAATTCAAAGATCATCCGGTAAAGCTGATTCTTTCCGGCAGTACGATTTCCTTTATGAAGAATATCCTGAAAGATAAGCGGGGGCCGTTATTCCAGCGGAGCACCTTCCGGATGAATATGAAGAAGATGCTGTACAGTGATGCACTGGCCTTTCTGGACGGTCTGTCTGCGGAGGATAAAATAAAGTATCTTTCTCTTTTTGGGGAACATCCCTACTACCTGGAAATGATCGATAAGAATAAGACTTTCGATGAAAACCTGCGGCGATTGTTGTTTGGCCGTTTTGGAACTCTGGTAGATGCGCCGGATAAGGTGCTGCCAACGGCATCCAACGATCAGAACACATACAACACCATATTGAAGGCCATCGCTCACCGTAAGAGAACAAACCGGGAGATCGCGCAGTATATCGGTAAGGAACCAAACTATGTGGCTTCGTACCTGCCAAAGCTGATGGATAACGAAATCATTGAAAAGCGGGAGTCTTTTAACCGGAATCAGAAAATGAACTACTATGAAATTTCTGATAACCTGATCCGCTTCTGGTACCGTTTTATATTCGACAATCAGGAAGAAATTCTGCAGGACATGGGCAGCGTAATCTTTGACGACCTGCAGGAGGAAATTGCGCTGTTTATCTCGGCAGGGTTTGAGGACGTGGCAATCAGTTATCTGACGGAAAAGAATATTACGGGAGAACTGGGATATCATTATGGCATCCTCCGGGGCTATAAGGCAGACAATTCCAAATTGGGGCGATCCGTGGAGCTGGATGGCCTGGCGAGCGGTATGGGGGAAGCGAAAAACCGGCTTCTGGTTGCCGAATGCAAGTATCGAAGCAAGGCTTTGTCCCTGGCGGTTCTGGAACATTTGAGAGAGAGCCTGACGATTTTTCCGGCAGAACATTACGATATTTATCTCTTCTCCAAATCCGGCTTCGCGGATGATATCCTGGCGCTGGAAGATCCGGAAGTTCACCTGATCGATCCGGAGAAGATGTCAGGGGACGAAAAAATGACAGGGGCAGGATAATGTAAAAATAGTATAGAATCTTTCATATTACACAGGAGCCTTATCTCTGAGAAAATACCGGAACTGGAAGAGTATATGGAGGAAGTACTGCCGAAAGAAGAAAGTGAAGAAGAGGTTATGGAAGTGCCGATTGATTTGGATGCTTACCTGGGCAGAGAGTGAGAAACTGTCAATAAAATAATCGCAAATATCATATTTGCGATTATTTTATTGACAAAGCTTTGGGAGTGTGTTATTGTAACAACTGTGGAGGTGCAATATGAAAAACGCGGTTGTATTAGCTGATAAATATGAAAAATTGCATTCAGAACTGGATGGCTCTGGCACCTTTTATATGGAAGATGTAAGAAAACTGTTCCCAGAGTTACAGAAATCAACACTTTATTGGTACATGTCAAAGCTGGTTGATGCCGGTTTTATAAGAAGAATAAGAAACGGAGTATTTGCATTCAATGACTGGCGTGCAAAAAATCCGCTTACTATTTCAGCCGCTGGCGAAGAGATTACCGAATTGTTAATTGAAACCGGCTTTGATTTTTACATTTCCGGGTTGGATGTTTTACAACGGTTTATGCAGCATGTTCCTGAAAGTTATCCCAATCTGCTGTTTATCCAAAAGGGCACAGCAGAAGAGGTACTTCCTGTACTGCGCGATCGAGGATACAGTATTATTCCTGGAGCCAAAACAAGTGAACTGCTCGAACTGATACCAGAATCCTCAACAGGCAGGATTATCTATTACGAAACAGAAAATTTTGATGACAGTAAGGATGAAATAGCTACGATTGAAAAAGCTTTTGTGGATTTGTATTATGCTGTTACGAGAGACGGATATCCTCTTTCTTTGCAGGAACTGGTAAGAATTTATGAAAACATGGTTCGCCTTGGCGCAGTAGACAAGAAAAAGCTGATTGCGGTCGCAGCGAGGAGAAGCTTGCAGCATGATATCCGTTATATTACGGAATCAAAGTATATTACAAGTGAGGCCAGGCAGTTTGTGGATATTTTACAGCGGGAGGAAATAGATGGAAATAACAGATAGATTATTTCATGAGAAAAAAGCTTTTGAACGGGAAACATTTAAAGAGCGGATGCAGGAATTATTATATTTGCTATTATTTTATTGATTAGGAGACGGGGTGCTTTGTGGGGTGAAAGCTATGCTTTTTTTTTCATAGAAAACGAGCCCCCAAAACCGAAACCGGGGCTCCTTTGCAGCCAGGCAGTGAGCTTAAGCTGCAGGTTTTTGAAAGATGGACAATGCGGAAAAAGCTGACCCGAAATAAAGAACCAAAACCTCAACCGTGAACATTATTTATAACATATAAGAAAACAACAAATAACAAAAAAACATTAAACACTGCTGTCTTCAAAACAAAATAATGCATCCTTCCATCTTACGGAAAATGTGTCATATCCGGAGCAAAAGCTGAAAAAATCGAAGGAAGAGCCTGTTTTATGCAGTTATCGCTCCTGCTCCGGACATTGTATTCGATTATCAAAGATCGCCGATCTCAAACGTTGCCGTCTGGTTGTGAATATCCAGAGCCATCTGGAGATCCATGATCCGGCGGCTGACTTTTTCAAAGTCTGCCTTGACCAGGTTAAGGTCATAGTTCACATATTCATATTCCGGTGTCAGGCTCATGCGCCGTGCATACACCGATTCCACGCGCTGCTTCGGCAGGTGCTTGCGCATATCGTCCAGTTTCTCCTTACGGCGGTTCAGCTGCGCCATTGTGACCAGGACCGTGTCAACGGACATCTCTTCACCGTTCACGGAGATGAGGCTGGTCACGTTTGCCAGGTTGATCGCGTGCTTGATCCGGCAGATCTTTGCGTCGATCTCCGCGATCTTTTCACTGACGGCGGCGTAATCGTAATCCGGGATCACGGCCTCCTCGTCCACGGTTGCGGTGTAAGTGCAGGAACTGGCCTCCTGCTTCAGCCAGTAATCTTTTTCTTCGTTCAGCTGTTTCAAAAGTTTGTTCGCGTAAGCGCTGGTAATTTCCATGGGAATCTCCTTTCGTGAGATCTGCAGCAACTGCTGCTGTCAAAGTTGTCGCCCTTGTTGAATGTGGAGATAATTTAGCACAAAAAAAGGCGGTTGTCATTCTACTGGCAGTTTATAAAATTCCCGTTTCATTTCTTCTGAAATTACAACGCCGGAAGCGGAAATGATTTCCACCACAGACAATGAGGCAGCAGAAAATTTTGATGGTGACAGAAAATGGGCGCGAACTATTATGATCCGATGTCATTGCAGCAGATCCTTCAGTTTTTTTGGGATATAAAACAAATTTAAAACAAACACGTTGAAAGATAAGGTTGAGAAAAATCACGCTTCGGGATATAATGGCAAAAAATTTTAAACATCCGAGAAAGGCTCAGGAGATGATAAGGTTTAGATGAGAGGAGACGAAAACGATGGTAAAGCATGTTATTTTATGGAAGTTAGATGAGAGCAGGACAGCGGAGGAAAAGGCAGAAATCAAGAAAAATATGAAGTTGCATCTGGAAGCGCTTATTGGAAAGGTACCGGGGCTTCTTGAAATAAAGATCAATATTCATCCGCTGGCCTCTTCAAATGCAGATGTGATGCTGGATGCTACCTTGGAAGATGAAGAGGCATTAAAGAATTACGCCGTGCATCCGGAGCATGTGGCAGCGGCGGATACCTATGTCAGGCCGTATACGGTACAGAGAGTTTGCATGGATTATGAGATTTAAATGAATCAGACGGCAGAGCACAGGAGAACCGACAATGAAAAGGGTACGGAAAGAAAATTATACACACACCATCTATGCCTGCTATGTCGGCTATATTGTGCAGGCGATCATCAATAACCTGCCGCCGCTTCTGTTTCTGACTTTTGAGCAGAGCATGGGCATTTCCATAAGCCGGATCGGACTTTTGATCACGATTAATTTCGGCACGCAGATCGTGGTGGATTTTCTGGCGGCAAAATATGTGGATCGGATCGGATACCGAAGGGCAATTGTGGCGGCACATATGTTCTGCATCTTCGGCCTCCTCTTTATGGGAATTCTGCCGCGGTGGATGGGGAATGCCTATGCGGGTCTTGTGATCGCCATGGTATGCAACGCGATCGGCGGCGGACTGATTGAAGTCCTTATCAGCCCGATCGTGGAGGCAGCGCCGTCTTCGGACGCGAAGGAAACGGCGATGAGCCTGCTTCATTCCTTTTACTGCTGGGGGCATGTGCTTGTGGTCTTGTTATCCACCGTTGGATTTTGGATCGTGGGGATGGAGCACTGGTATTATCTGCCGATGATATGGAGTATCGTTCCTCTGATCAATCTTTTTTCTTTCCTGCGCGTTCCGATCCGCACACTGGTGGAGGAGGATGAGCGGACGCCTGCCAAGGAACTGCTCTCCACAGGCGCATTCTGGCTGTTTTTCCTTCTCATGCTGTGCGCAGGGGCCTCGGAGCAGGGGATGTCGCAGTGGGTCTCACTGTTCGCAGAGGACGGGCTTGGCGTTTCCAAGACCGTCGGCGACATCCTTGGACCGTGTCTGTTCGCGGCTCTTATGGGCACTTCCAGAATGCTGTACGGGAAATTCGGGGAACATATCTGTCTGCGCGGGTTTATGATGGGGAGCTCCGCCCTGTGTGTACTAAGCTATCTGATGGCTGTATTCTTAAAAAATCCGTTTCCGGCGCTGCTCGGATGCGGACTGTGCGGGCTGTCTGTGGGCATTCTCTGGCCGGGGACGTTCAGCCTGGCGGCGAAGGGGTGCCCCTGTGGAGGTACGCTGCTTTTCGGATTGCTGGCGCTGGCGGGAGATCTCGGTTGTACGGCGGGGCCAACGCTGGTCAGCACGGTCTCATCTGCATTTCCCCAATATGGTTTAAAGACCGGGCTGTTTGCTGCGATCATTTTCCCGTGCCTGATGTTTGTGTTGTTACACACTTTCGGGAAAAGACTGCACGAATAGCATGCCTTTGAAACAGCTATCGAAATTGTAAGGCGGAGCAGGATGGAAACTAAAAACGGAGGATAATTATAGCAATGGAATTCGATGAGGCAGTAAAAAATCGCAGAAGTATCCGAAAATTTAAGCCGGGCATTGAGATACCGGCAGAAGATCTGGAAGAAATCGTAAAGACCGGAATGCGGGCGCCAAATATGGCGAACAGAAAGCCGTGGGAGTTTTATATTGTAACAAACAGAGAGGTTCTGGAGAAAATCGTGTTGCAGCATGCGCCGGGGGAAGGCTGGAAAAAAGCATCCGCGCTGATCGTGTTATGTGCACGGCCGGATTTACAGAAACCGTTGCCGGAAGATTTCATGTGGCTTGACTGTGCTGCGGCTCAGTCGTATATGTTACTGGCCGCATCGAATCTGGGATATGGCAGCTGCTGGGTAGGGTTATACCCTGACCAAAGAAAAATGCAGATGGTACAGGATTTATTGCAATGTGAATCGCTTCCATTCAGCGCCGCTGTGATCGGCATACCGGATGAAACTGTGAAAGCCAGAGAAGAACCGGATGTGGGGAAAATTCATCTGATAGGTTGAACTTTAAGCTTTTAAACGTTGTGTGGCAGAAAAAAACAGTGAGGGAAGAGAAATAAAGCTGGGCACATAGAAAAATGCAGATGAACATAGTAAGGCCGAACGGCGAAGTTTTTGCAAACAATCGAAATATTTCGCCGTGCGGCTTCGAAAATCCGGGGGGAGGGGACGCTCTATCCGCTATTATCCCGTCTGGAGCGAGGCGGCTGCATCCTGTGCCGGAAACAGAAGTCGCCGTTTTCTGTTTCAGTTAAAACGCGTCAGCGCGGCCGTTCTTTCCTGGGTGATCCTGGGAATTTCGGTGGCGGTCGTCATCCTGATCGTTCTTCTCGCTGACCGGTTTGGGTGGACAGTTGAATTGCCGCTCGCCGCCCGAAGTTTCGCGAAGCGGTACTTCTGCACTCGCAAAAGACTCGATTTACTCACCGGTTGCTATTTAGAGAACGGATCGACTTAAATTTATATATTTTACTCTTGACTTCGCCGTTCGGCTTGATTTATACTATATAAGTAAAAATCATGCCGAACGGCTTTATTTTGCAGGAAGAAATGAAAGCAGGTGTTAGCCTATGAAAATTCTGGAATCTTCTGATCTCGGCGTAGCCATCCGTAGCCGAAGAAAAGAATTGCATTACACACAGGCGTATATATCTGAATTTACCGGTTTGAGTATCAGCTTCATCTCCGATGTGGAGAACGGGAAGCCCACTGTGGAGCTGGAAAAGGTGATACAGTTGCTGCAGATTTTAGGGATGGATCTGTTTGTGGAGAGAAGGTAGCAGAACGGATGGAAGGTTTGGACACATCTGTTGTGAATGGCAAAGTTCGTTTCACGAACCTTATGAAGGTGATCGTGAACATAGCAGTGGACTGACAGCTGAAATGAGTTTTTTAAGGAAAGTGATAGTAATGAAAGATAATAAAAATAATAAAAAAGACGGAAAAAAACTTGCAGTGGTATTCCCCGGTGTCGGCTACCATGTGGACAAGCCGCTGCTCTATTACAGCAAAAAAATCGCGCTGCAGCACGGCTTTGAAGTGCTGGATGTCCCCTACGGCGGCTTCGAGCAGGGCATGCGCGGCGATGCCGCGAAGATGCGGCGCGCTTTCGAGAGCGCCCTGGCGCAGAGCGAAGATATCCTGAAAAGCGTGAAATTTGAGGATTACGATACAGTTTTACTCCTGTCGAAGAGCGTGGGTACTGCAGTTGCGGCGGCTTATGCGGCGAAGCGGGGGATTCAGACAAAAAATATTTTCTACACGCCTGTGGAGGAGTCCTTTTCTGTTATGAAAGACGATGGGATCGTCTTTCACGGGACAGCGGATCCGTGGATTCCGGAGGAAGTATTTGAACGGGAAATACAGCGAGCAGGGTATCCGTGCGAGAGGATCGAGGGTGGAAATCATTCGCTGGAGACGGGAGATGTGGCGAGGGATATTGGGAATCTTCAGAGGATCATGAGAATTTCGGAGGAGTATATTGCAACTCTGTAATTCGTATGTGACACATTGTGAAGCCGTAGTTTCTACGGCTTCCGCTTCTTTTTGCCACTGACCGGGAGATGGACGGTGAAAATAAAACGAATAGCAAAAAGAGGTTGACAATATAGAATATATCCTATAGAATTTAGATGAAAAGGAAAAGAGGTGATAGAAAGGTGCCTGTGATTTCACGCTTTGAAGGAATTGTTATAAAAATGTACCTGAGACAAAAAGAACATAATCCACCACACATTCATGCTATATGTGGAGATACGATGGGAGTATTTTCATTGTCAGATGGAGAAATGTATGAAGGTGATTTGGGGACAAAAGAACAGAAATTAGTAAAAATTTTTATAGAGAAGTATGGTAATGAACTTCTTGAAATGTGGGAGACGCAACAATTTAAAAAGCTTTCGCCCGTATCAGATTAGGAGGTGAGATGATATATGAGTCATAAGATTAAGGCCATCAAAATGAAAAATGATCTAATTGTAGAAGCTGTTTTCTTCAATGGAACGGTTATGGAATATAATGTAGCAGATATGTTTGCTTTATATCCACAAATGGAAAGGTTGGAGGACAGATCGCTTTTCGAGGGCGCCCGGATTGATACTGGTGGCTATGGAATTTCATGGGATGACGAGTTGGATTTAGATGCGGAAACAATTTGGGAAGAAGGCAAATACCTCGGAAAAGTAAAAACGGATTTGATTTTGGAATTAGCATCGAAACTTTCAGATGCAAGAGAAAAAGCTGAACTCACCCAGAAGCAGTTGTCGGAAAGAACCGGCATTTATCAGGCTGATATCAGTAAAATAGAACGGGGGATTGGCAATCCGTCCGTTTCTACCTTACAGAGATTGGCTGATGGTATGGGAATGAATCTGATTATCGAATTTCAATGAAAAAGGAAGCCGTAGCTCTTATGGTTCTTCCTCATCTTTGGATATTCCTGCTTTTCACAGGAGACCTTTTTTATAGAAGTATTTCTCTGCGAAAAAATATCCTTATAAGTGAGAAAGAACCGCTCTTACGGCTTCCTTTTCTTTTTGTCACTGGCCGGGAGACGGACTGAGAAAACAACCCGCTCTTCCACACAGTCGACATCAATTACTCCCTGGTGCACCGTCACGATATTTTGGGCGATGGTTAACCCCAGACCGTAATGCCCCGTGTCGCCGCGGTTTGCGTCACTCCGGAAAAAGCGGGAGAAAATCTCTGACCGATCCTGCTCCGGGATGAAGCCGGGGTTTGAAACCGTCAGGATAGTTTCCGATTTTTCCTGCTGCAGGCGTACGGCGATGTCGCCTTCTCCAGAGCAGTGGGAAAGTGCGTTATCCATCAGGATGGACACCAGCTGACTGAGCAGTTGGGGGTTTCCATGAATGGTGATGTCCTCATCCAGCTGATAATCCAGTTCCCGCCCGGATTCAAAGGCGACGCTTTCGAAGGGAAGTACCCCGCCCAGCACCAGCCGGCTGAGATCCAGGTCTTCCATCGGATAGGTTTCCCGTTCTGTCCGCGCCAGATCCAGAAGCTCGTTTACCAAACCTGCCATGCGGCTGCCCTCGGAGCGGATGTTTTGCAGCCACTTATTTTCGCCGATTTCCCGTTCCAGCAGTTCCGCGTTGGCTTCCACCACGGAAACCGGCGTTTTCAGCTCATGCCCCGCGTCAGAGATAAACTGTCGCTGGCGGCGGTCACTCTCCTCCAGCGGGCGGATGATCCAGCGGGCCAGCCCTGTGGCACACAGGAGAAGAACCACTACCATGATGGTACCGAGGAGCAGAGCATAGCGGAACAGAGTGGTAAAACTGTCGGACGTGAGCGTATTGTCCATCAGCACTACCAGCGTGCCGGAATCACTCGTTTCGATGCTGTAAATAAAACGTCCGTGGGTACCCTGGTTCTTGCCATTTTCCAACAGGGATTCCGCCACTTCGGTGAGCTGACTTTCTGTGTACAGCGTACCGTCGCCCAGATCTACGCTGGAAGCATTGCCGTCTTCATCAAAAGCTACCGAGTAAAAGGATGAGAGAAGATAACGGGTGCTGTCGTGATCCGGCAGATTATCCGGATCGGGAAGATCATCCGGATCCGAGGTGTCATCCGGATCGGGAAGATCATCCGGATCCGAGGTGTCATCCGGATCGAGAAGATCGTCCGGTTTCGAGGTGTTATCCGGATCGGGAAGATCATCCAGATCCGAAGAACCGTCCGATTCTGAGGTGTCATCCAGATCCGAAGTCCCGTCCGCTTCCGAAGAATCATCCCGTTTTGAAGTGCCGTCTAAATCCAAAGTCTCGTCCGGTTCGGATGAATCTACGGCGATTTGATTTTCGCCGGGGTTACCGTTTTCCTGATATTGATCTATATATGTCTCCAGCATCTCCTGATTTTCCTGATACAGATCCTGGTAGCTGAGAATATAAATCATGGTCAGAGTTATGACAAAGACCAACAGGAACACCGTCATGATTACTGTGACGATTTGCCGCCGCGAGCGGCGAAAAGGGCTGTTCGTCTTTTTTCGATTCCTGTTATTTTGCTTCATATCTTTCCTCTTTTCTGCAACTTTCTGCAACTATCGGACATTCCATGATGATGGGGTCAGAAATGGCTGCATCCTCATGTTTTGCAGATCCCAAACTCATGAATCAGGAAACAAGTCTCCGATTCATGAGCCGAGGACTCTGGTATCATATCCACAGACAGACATATGTGCTTTCAATCAGAGATCCCAGCCTTACCACTTCAAAGCATATCCCGCGCCTCGAACTGCCTTGATTTCCACTTTAGAGCCCACAAATGCCAGCTTTTTCCGTGCGAAGGAGATATATACCTCTACCTTGTTGTACTCGGACTCATCCTCGTAACCCCATATTTTCACCGACAGCTGTTCTTTGGATAAAATCTGCTTTTGATTTGTGATCAGATATTCCAGCACCCGGCATTCTTTTTCGCTTAAGTGGACACTCTGTCCGGTTGTGACGCAGTGCAGCGTAAGGGCTTTCGTGTCCAGTGCCAGGTCGCCGGCGCACAGCATGTCGTTTACCAGAGGCTGTCCCCTGCGGCACAGGGCGCGCACACGCGCCAGCAGTTCCCGGGACTGGAAGGGCTTGGTCAGATAATCATCCGCACCGGCATCCAGACCGCGCACCTTATCATCCAGTTCGCTCTTTGCGGTGAGCATTAAAATGGGGGTGCGAATGCCGGCTTCCCGGCTTCTGAGGGCGACCTCTATGCCGGACAGGCCGGGCAGCATGACATCTAAAATCACGCCGTCATATTGCCCGCTGCAAACGGCTTCCAGGCCATCATCGCCGCGAAAAAACACGTCCACATCATATCCGTCCTGGCGCAGCAGCTCTTTCAGCGCTTCCGCCATGCGGATCTCATCTTCTATCAGCAACAATTTCATGCAAACGGAATCTCCTTATTAACTATTCTTCCCATGACCGCCTCGCGGGCACCACATTGGGATAAAAACCGATTGCTTTCGAAGAAAATGCGAAGCATATTCTTCAGTTTCCGGCAATCGCCGCCGGTTATTCGCACTTTCCGCCCCGCTTCGCATGGCCAGTGCTCACACCGTCTTGGCTGTCAAATGTCCAGGTGCCTGTACGTGCGAGCAAGACTTCCGCGAAGCGGAATGTCTCTGAGTCCTGCTATGCTGAACTCATGTGCCATCATTCGCTCGGCCGCCTGGCAATGTTTTCATAGTAAGAATTCTACCACAGAAACCTTGAAAAAAGATGGAAAGTTTCAATCTTTTTTCAAGGTATTTATGTTAGGATGACGAAAATGGCACCGGGGTTGAAAGTCAAGACATCCCCCTAAACACAGAAACTGTGTTTCCTGCTCTCCGGTGCCATATTATATGAGGAGGTATTATCATGACAATGAAGAAAATTATCGCGCTGCTTTGTGTGGCATCCATGCTGATGAGCTTGGCTGCCTGCGGCGGCACATCTTCTGATTCGGAGACCACGGATTCCGACAGTGCGTCCACCGCAGATTCTTCGGGTTCCGACAGCGATTCCGGCTCGGATACCACATCCACAGCTGTGGTGGTGTCAGACAAGGAGTATATCGAAACGGCACTGAATCTGGCGAACAACACGGACTACACCTGGAGCTATAATTCCGGTTCGGATGCCTGGGTGATGTCTGTCGTCTCTGCGGTAGCGTACCCGGAGATCGAGGATGAGGAGGGCGTTTCCGTCTGCGTACCGGGCGGATATGTCACCGGTATTGACACCGACGGCGACGGCACTGCGGATGTGACGGCGGACAGCTACACGGAGGCGGTGAACGGCAGCCTGGTCATTGATTACGACGCGGAGATCACCAGCACCAACGGTCAGGTGTACACCGCCGCTACGGCGCCGATCATCTTAAATACCGGCGCGGCGGGCTACAGCTCATCTACCAATACACAGGCTGCAACCACCTATGCTTCGGAGGGCTATATCAATGTCGCCTGTGGCAACCGCGGCAAGCAGGATACCGCCACCGATGACGACGGCAACACCTATTACACCGGCGACGCGCCGTCCTGCCTGGCAGACCAGAAGGCAGCAGCACGCTTTGTGAAATACAACATTTTGCTGGGAAATCTTCCCGGAAATGTAAATTACCTTGTTTCCACCGGCGGCTCCGGCGGCGGAGCCCACGCAACCATGTTTGCGGCTACATCCAACAATCCGGATTTTTATCCGTACCAGGAGGAGGTTGGCGCGGTTGGCTGCTACCTGAATGAGGACGGGACATACTCCACCACAGTCACCATCGACGGTGAGGAAGTGGAACTTTCCGACGGTGCCTGGGGATGCATCGCCTACAGTGCCATCACCTCGCTCTACGAAGCGGACATGGCTCTGGCCTTTGAGTATTATCTGGACACGGATTACGAGTTTGGCTCCAATTTCCAGGCGCAGCTGGCGGAATACCTTTCGGAAGCGTACATGGAATATATCAATGAACAGGATCTGACTGTGGAGGAGTCCGCCGTAGGCTTTGACCTGGACGGGGACGGCGAGCTGGCAAGCACCATTGAGCTGACCATTGAATATGACGAGGATCTGTACGCCGACACCAACGGCTACGGCGGCACGTATCTGGATCTTTACCTGGCGGAGTTCGTCTCAAACCTGCAGTGGTACCTGGACAATCTGGACTACACCTCCGGCTGGACCTGGTTCGACGAGGAAGGCAACGCCCTGTCGGATGAGGAAGTGGCCGCCATGACCACCGAGGATAAGGCGGAGGCCTTTATTGAGGGGCGTTACACGGCAGGCAGCACCGGCAGCAGCAGTTCCGGGGAGATGCTCCCCAGCGGCATGAACGGTGCGGCGGATTTTGCGGGCGGCAGTGGGGATAGCTCTGACAGCGGTTCGTCCGAATTGGGAGGCCTGTCCGATGGCGAAGCGCCGGATGACATTGACACGGATTCTCTGCCTGACGGCGGATCCGGCGGAATGGGAGGTTTGTCTGACGGCGAACTGCCGGACGATATTGACACAGATTCCCTGCCAGACGGCGGCTCCGGCGGTATGGGCGGCCCCTCCGGCGGTGATCTGCCGGGAGACATTGACACGGATTCTCTGCCGGATGGCGGTCTGACCGATGGCGAACTGCCGGATGACGTTGACACAGACTCTCTGCCTGACAGTGATTCCGCTGACACCGCAGACTTGCCTGACGAGGATGCGGCAGATGTTGACGCTTCGTCCGACAATTCCTCTTCCATCACAAATGAAAATGTAGATACCAGCGGCGATACCATGGATGTTGGTACCCCGGACGCGGGCACGACTCAGGCTGCCGGAAGTTCCACCGATTCGAATAACTATTCTACCTACGAGGAAATGGTGGAGGCCTATGCCGCCGATATTGCGGAGATCGAGGAAGGGGATGAATACGGAAACAACATCGTATCCCTCTACAACCCGCTGAACTATATCGGCGATGAGGACACGGAGGGCGCTGCCTGGACCCGCATCCTTATGGGCGCATCCGAGGGCGACATGTCCATGTTCTCCTCCCTGAATCTGCAGATCGCCTGGCTGAACGCCGGAACGGACTGTGAAATTGAATGGCAGTGGAACGGAGGCCATGTACCTTCGGAAATCCTTTCCAGCTCCTTCGCGCTGTACGTAGATCAGATGTACGCGGAGCACGCGGGCGGCGTGGAAGTAGAAGCTGCCGCGGCCGAGCCCCAGACCACCAACGGAACCTCCACGGAGGCCACCGGCACCGACTTAAGCAGCTGGGTGGACTACTCCGACATCACCAGCGTATCCTTCTCACTGGCGGACGCGGTATCCTACCGCACGGCAGGAGCCAGCAAGGCCATGCCGGGCTTCGACGTCATCGACTACGGACAGGAGGACTACGTATTCGGCAGCAGCACACAGGATGCCAGACACTGGAATGTCTTCCTGCTGGAGATATTCCAGGAATATGAAGACACGCTCTCTGAGCTGTTCAATGCAGGCTAAAGAGAAATCGCAGCCAATTTTCAAAAGAAAAATGACATTCATTTACAAAAGATGAATCGGACGTCTGCTTACAAACGATAATTTTTTGAATCTGCCTAAGATATGGCGAGTTACGCTCGAAATTACGAAAGAAAAATCAGTCACTGTACAAAAGAGCAGTTTACAATTTGCCGCAAAAGATAAAAATGCAAGTATTTGCATCTGACTTCGCCGCCCGGCCTGTATTATACTATAATAGGTAGAAACAGGCCGGGTGGTTTTCTTTTTTTACGAAACTGATCGGGAGAAGGTCGTGTGTCATGCTCTTTTGCCGTCCCGGTTATTAATATAGAAAAAATGAAATGGAATAAACACGAGAAAATAGGAAGATAATAATTGTTGCAGAGGAAAATGTCTGTCGTAACAGAAGAAGTCAGATGTTGCGACATGGAAGCAGACTGCCACCGATGACAGTGGAAAGGAATTCAACACAAAATGTTGACCTCATGAATCTGTGGTGATATGATAAATTATCAAATGAAGGAGAATTTTATGAAACAGTTTAACTATGTACTCACCGATCCGGAAGGCATTCACGCCCGCCCGGCTGGGCTTCTCGCGAAGGAAGCAAAAAGCTACGCGGACACCGTCATCACCGTCACAAAGGGCGGCCAGACCGTAAAAGCCAGCCAGCTGATGAAGCTCATGAGCCTCGGCGCGAAGCAGGGAGACGAAATCACCGTATCCGCAGAAGGCGGCGACGAAGAGGCAGCCATCGCGGGCATGAAGAAATTCTTAAAAGAACATCTTTGATCAGATATTGCTGATCGCACTTCGTTTTTGGACGGAGGAGTTCGCCGTAGAGATTTCCTTAAAAAGGAAAAAGGCGAATTTTTCCGCCCAGGGAAGTGGCTGTGAAAATGTCGTCAATCAGGATACAGATACTTATATGGGGGTAACAGATTATGATATTAATGCAGGGTAAAGGCGTCTCGGCCGGCGTGGTGAGCGGCCCTCTGTATTTCTTCCGCCGAAGTCAGAGCGAGGTCACCAGATATACCGTGAAAGATACGGAAGCGGAGCGGGCAAGATTTTCACGTGCGCAGGAGCAGTCCGTCTCCCAATTGAAGATGTTGGCGGAGCAGTGCCGCGCGGAATCCGGCGATGACGCAGCGATGCTGTTTGATACGCATGCCATGTTCGTGGAGGATGAGGACTATGTGGACAGCGTCCTTACCACGCTGGAGGAAGAGCATTGCAACGCAGAATACGCCGTGCAGCAGGCCGGCGAACAGTTCGCTGCCATGTTTGCCGCCATGGACGACGCATATATGCAGGCCAGGGAGGCGGATATCCGCGATGTGACACGACGTATTTTAAATAATTTGACTGGAAACGTGGACGGCGGCATCGACTCCGACGTCCCGGTTATCCTTGCCGCCGATGATCTGGCGCCCTCCGAGACGCTGCAGTTAGACAAGAGTAAAATTCTGGGCTTCATCACTCAGAAAGGCTCCGGCAACAGCCACACGGCGATCCTGGCCCGGACGTTGGGCATCCCGGCCATCTGCGGCCTGGGCGATGCCTTAAAGGCATCCTATGAGGGCCGGACGGCCTACATCGACGGTGAGAGCGGAAAGGTATGTCTTGAAGCAGACGCGCTCACGCTCCAGTCCTTTCAAAGCAAGCAGCGGGGACAACAGCAGCAAAAAGAACTGATGGAGACCATGAAGGGTCAGGAGGATGTGACGCTGGACGGCCGCAAGATCCGGCTTTACTGCAACATCGGCTCCCCGGAAGATGTGACCGCCGTCCTCGCCAATGACGCGAGGGGCATCGGCCTGTTCCGCTCTGAATTCCTCTACCTGGCGGCGAGCGACTACCCATCGGAAGAGGAGCAGTTTGAGGCTTACAAATCGGTGGCCGCGGCCATGAAGGAACAGCCGGTTATCATCCGCACGCTGGACATCGGCGCGGATAAGCAGGTGGATTATTTTCATCTGCAGAAGGAAGAAAATCCGGCCATGGGCGTTCGGGCCATCCGCATTTCCTTAAACCGGCCGGAGGTCTTCCGCACACAGCTGCGGGCGATCTACCGCGCGTCGGCCTACGGCAGAGTGGCCATCATGTTTCCGATGATCACTTCCGTCTGGGAGGTAAAGGAGTGCAGGCGCGCCTGCAAGAGCGTCATGCTGGAACTCTCGAAGGAAGGCATCCCTTACAACCCGGAAACGGAAATCGGCATCATGATTGAGACCCCGGCCTCCGTCTTCATGGCGCCGGAGCTGGCAAAGCAGGTGGACTTCTTTTCCGTCGGCACAAATGACCTGACCCAGTACACCCTGGCCTGTGACCGCCAGTGCAACGACCTGGGCAAATTCTATGATCCGCACCACCCGGCGGTGCTGCGCGCACTGAAAATGGCAGCGGATGCCGCCCACGAAGCCGGCATCTGGATCGGCATCTGCGGGGAGCTGGCGGCAGATCTCTCCATGCTGCCCACCTTCCTCGCCATCGGCATCGATGAACTCTCCGTCTCCCCGGCGGCCGTGCTGCCGCTGCGCGCCGCGATCCGCAAAAGCACGGCGGGCGAGTGCACGCTGAAGATGCTGGAGGATTAAATCTGACTATATTTTAAGGGAAAAGGCCATGAGATGAATGCTGCTATTTGAGCTCATGGCTTTTTTCTTTTTTAAGAAAACACATGATTTACAGTCAAACAATATCAAACTGCATTCTTGAAGAATATCATAAAACTTGCTATACTGACAACGGTCAAAGAATTGACTGTACTGTAATTGACTTTGGAGGTGGTGTACACTGTTATTGGCGGCAGGAGCAATGTCTATTGCCCCGCTTGTCAGAAATAAGGAGAAGATCAGTTATATATCAGGGAAGGGAAAAGCTATGAATTTTAAACTGACGTGCGGAGAGAGCATCCGCATTTATCTGAGAGAAAACGAAAACACTGCGGTCAGGATCGCCGCGGAAAATCTGGTAAAGGATCTGCAGGCGGCTCTGGGTGTGACGGCGGAAATGAACGATGATGCTGAAATGGAATGTAAAAGTGCCGAAATAAAAAATCAAAGTGATGAAGCGGAAAGCCAAAGCACTGAAATAGAACGGCAAAGTGACGAAGCGAAAAGTAAAGGTGTTAAAACGGGATATCAATGTGTCGAAACAGAATGCAAAATCATCCTGAAAACCGGAATCACCGCTGACACGGCCGGCGCGGCAAAGCTTGCGGATGAGAAGAATGGTTATCACAGGGAAGGGTTTTCTATTGCCGTCTCCGACGGACGCATGTATATCACCGGAGCGGACCGGCGCGGGACGATCTACGGAATTTATGATTTCTGTGAAAGCATCGGTGTCTCGCCCTGGTACTGGTGGGCGGATGTGCCGGTAAAGCAGAAGGATGCGTTTGAGATTCCGGATGGGTTTTTGAAGACAGATTATCCTTCCGTAGAATACCGAGGCATCTTTATCAATGATGAGGAGGAGCTGGAAAACTGGGTGAAGGCGCACATGGGCGAGGATACCATCGGCGTGAAGACCTACGAGCATGTGTTTGAACTGCTGCTGCGGCTGAAGGCCAATTATATCTGGCCGGCCATGCATGTGAATTCCTTCAATGTGAAGCGGGAAAACGGGGCGCTGGCCGACCGTGTACGCGGGAAGCAAATGCTGGATTAATAACGGCCTGATCGACTCGAACATCCGCAGGCCGCTGGAGAAATATCCGGTGAGAAATATGGAGATTTGTTCGAATATCATACAGGAGCAGAACGGAAGCATAAGAATCGACGCACAGTCTGCGCTGGCGCAGGATGAAAACGCGTATATACGCGGCGGTTATTGGACTTACGCCGATTCGGAAACCGGGCTTTCCATGTTCGTGCGTGAGAAAGGCCTGGTGTGGAACGACCTCACCTGTGCGCCGTCCCTCAACTACAGAATTCAGGTGGCGGAAGGCGGAACCTGGCACATATGGGGACTGCTGAAAATCGATGAAGAGCCCGCGCCGATTGCGTTCGGACTGGACGGAAAGCCGCAGCCGCTGTCGGAGCAGTATAATCGCGGCGACCTGTGGTGCTATGAGGCGAAACAAATCTGGCGGTGGACACCGGTATGCGACATGGAGATACCGGCGGGGGAGCACACGTTTTCCGTATACGCGGTGCGATCCGGCATGCGGGTCGACCGGATCTATCTGACGAGGGGCGAAGAACTGCCGCCCGATGCGCTGGAGTGGAGGCAGTAATTCTGTTTCTTTAAAACAATGAGAAGTGTTCATTCTGAATCTCGCAGTCGCTGCGTGTATAGTAATTATATGAGAGAATTAAAGTGAAACAGGGAGATTTAACCAAAGGCTCTGTATTTCGGGCCATCAGTTTGTTTGCGCTGCCCATGCTGCTGGGAAATCTGCTGCAGCAGATGTACAACGTGGTGGACACCTGGGTGGTAGGAAAATACATCAGCTCTGACGCGCTGGCCGGCGTGGGCAGCGCATATACGCTGATGGTGTTCCTGACATCCATCCTTCTGGGAATGTGCATGGGAAGCGGCGTTGTTTTTTCACTGTGCTTTGGACAGAAGGATGAGAAAAAGCTGAAGGAATCGGTGGGAACGGCATTTTTGCTGATCGCTGCGGCGGCAGTTATCCTGACACTGGGGGCGATCCTGCTGCTGGACGGCATCCTTGCGTGGCTCAATATCCCGCAGGAAATTCTGGGGCTGACGCGGGAATATCTTTTCCTTGTGTTTCTGGGGATCCCGGCAGTTTTTGTCTACAATTTCTTTGCCGCTTACCTGAAAGCGCTGGGAAATGCCCTGGTGCCATTGGTTTTCCTGGGGATATCAACCGGGGTCAACATTGTGTGCGACCTGCTGTTCGTCATTTCCTTTGAGTGGGGAACGGCAGGGGCGGCGGGTGCTACCGTTTTGGCGCAGTATGTTTCCGGAATCGGACTGTGCGCCTGGGTATTTATAAGGGATCCCGCCCTGCGCAGTGCGTTTGCGCATATCAAATCAAGCCGCAAAGGTATGCGGGAGATCGCCGGATATTCCGTGTTTACCTGCCTGCAGCAGTCTGTGATGAATCTTGGTATTTTGATGGTGCAGGGGCTGGTGAACAGCTTTGGGACATCGATCATGGCGGCCTTCGCGGCGGCCGTGAAAATCGACTCCTTCGCCTACATGCCCGCGCAGGAGTATGGCAACGCGTTCTCGACATTTATCGCCCAGAACACGGGAGCCGGAAAAAGAGAGCGGGTGACAGGCGGCATCAAATGCGCCGCTCTCACGTCCATTACCTATTGCATGGCAGCCTCCCTGATCCTGTGGTTTCAGGCGGAAAACCTGATGCAGATATTTGTATCCGCATCGGAACGGACGATCATTGCGGAAGGCGTGCGGTATCTGCACATCGAGGGGGCTTTTTACTGTGGGATCGGCTGCCTGTTTTTGCTCTACGGCTTCTACCGGGCCATCGGAAAGCCTGCCATGTCCCTGATCCTCACGGTGATCTCTCTGGGAACCCGTGTCGCGCTGGCGTATCTTCTGTCGTCTGTCGAATCCATCGGTGTGGTGGGTATCTGGTGGGCGATCCCCATCGGATGGTTTTTGGCGGATACGGTCGGGGTGGGGTATATGATGGTGAAGCGGAGGCTTCTATGGACGAAAGGCAGATGAAACGCCATAAACAACGGCCCCCGATTCAGGAGAAATCTTAAACCGGGGGTCGTTGTTACAACAGGAAATACAGTATTTCAAGGTTTTTATCAGAAAAGTTATCAGATGCAGAACAGGCAGTGGAAGCAAATCTCATCGCGATAGAACTTTTTGAAGTCACTTTCAAGGTCACGCTTCTTTCTCGCACCGCACCCTGCACCGCTTTTTGTAGCAGGCCACGCCAAACTTATAAATCACCGGGAAGCCTTCCTTTTTTAATTCATGCACATAATCCTCACGTTCGATCTGACGGGAGGCCTCCTCCAGCGCATCGTCAAACTTCGCATTTTCGGCATATTTCATCTCAATCACGATGCCGATGTTCTTTTTCCGTACCCGGACGCGGATGTCCGCGAAACCATCCCCGGCCTGCTGGTTTGACTTTGTCCGCCAGCCCTCCCTGTAAGCAAAGATCCCCAGCAGGATTCCGTGATAAAAATTCTCCTTCCTGTCCTTGTGAACATAGGTATCCTGAAGGCTGATCGTGTCGTCAAGATAATCTGTGAACAGTTCTTCTAGCGCGGCAGCATCCCCGGCCTCCACGGCATCGCAGAGTTTTCCACGTTTGTCACTTTCTCTTGCGACACGCTCCTTGAACAGTTCTATGATCTGATCCGCAAACAGGTTCATCACCTCGCGGTTCGGAATGGCCAGTGTGCAGCGCCGGTCGGTGGGCCTTTCGCGCAGCGTCAGATATCCGGTGGTAAACAAAACACTCCATATGTTATCTATGGATGCGTACATGGTGTTATAGGTCAAATCCTCCCGGATTTCTTTTACTATGGTTCCTCCTGCAAGCAGTGTCTCAATCTCTTCCTTCGTTTCTTCGTTCCCGTATTCTTCGATCAATTTCCGGATGACCTGATTGCCGCTGGTATTTGACCAGTAATCCTGCAGAGGCGAGTCCGGATCTGCGGTCAGATCATCCAGACAGCAAATGATATCCCAGGGATTGTATACTTTTACGTTTCCAAACAGGTAGCCGTCATACCACGCCTGCACGATGTCATGCTTTTCCGCCAATTCATAATACTCCAGCATATCCTGAACTTCCTGATCCGTAAAACCGAAATATTCATCAAAACGCACTTTTGTGATAGATAAAATACGCGGGTTATTCAGGCCGGTAAATATGCTCTCTTTTGAGACGCGCAGACAGCCGGTCAATACGGCAAAATAAAGGCTCGGATTCGTCTTCAGCGCCTGATTGAACATGCCACGAATCAATTTGATCATATCATCATAATATCCGTACTCGTTTGCTTTCGCCAGCGGCACATCGTATTCATCTATCAGGAGAATCACTTTTTTTCCGTAGTGCTTTTCGAGCAGGCCGGTAAGATTTCGGAGACTGCTGTTCAGCGTATCATTTGAAATATCCTGCTCTTGCAGCTGTGAAAGAATCAATTTTTCTTTCTGCGTAAGCTTTTCGCTCGACTCCAGAAAATTCAGCCGTCTGACTTCCTCGTTAATGATACCCACCGCCATAGCGCGCGCTTCCGCGAAATCCGCACCCTCGATGCCTTTCAGGCTGACAGATACGACCGGATACTGCCCCTGATATTTTGCGCAAAGCTCTTCTTCTTTCGATATTTCGAGCCCCTCAAACAGGGTCGGGTCCGTACCGATCTCAAAAAAACACTTCAGCATGCTCATATTCAGCGTTTTTCCGAAACGCCTGGGTCTGGTGAACAGATTCACTTCTCCTCGATTATAGAGCAAATCCCGAATCATCGCGGTTTTGTCTACATAGTAATAATTCTCTGTCCGAAGCTTCTCAAAATCCTCGACGCCGACCGGAATCATCTTTTTTCTTTCCATAAGCTCGCGACCATCCTTTCGGTTTTTAGCATGTTAATCTTTTTTAAACTATATAGCTTTCCGGACGAAAAGTCAAGCTGCTTTTTCAGGTTTCTGCCGAACATCTGTTTACCCTTCCATTTTTTTGTAAAAACGGAAGGTGTCAAATGGAAAAAGATATGTTATACTGTCTATGCGCATAGAATCGACGTAAACGGCGGCATAAACAGAAGTATGTGGCGGATGTCGAAGCATAACGCGGAAGAAGTAAATAACCCCCCGGCGAACAATTTCGCCGCAGAGAAAGACGAGCAAATCTGCCGCAGAAAGAGGTTGACATAAAATGAGATACGATGCCATAATCTTTACAGACAGACAGACAGACAGACAGATAGGATAATTCTGTCCGTTTTTTGCTGTCTTAAAAAGAACAGAGCGAATTTTGAAGGTGCGTTGCGCCCGTGGTATATTCATGGACGGGACGCGCCTTTTTTGTGCGCACGGGCCGCAGCGGAAAATATCAGGCGAACGCCGAACGCGGCCCGGTGCGGCGGACAGGATTCCCTTGTTCGCTTACAAGCACGGGCTGCGGAAAGAAATTTTAAGCGAACGTCGAACGCGGTCCGGCGTGGCGGCAGGGGGTTCCCCGTCCGATTACAGACACAGTTTGCGGCGAATCAGCTTTTTGTATTCATGGAGCCGTGTTCGCTGATTGGCTTGTGCCGACAGCAGAAGATGCTGTGGGCGAAGAAACTTAAAAGGAGAAAAATATGAAGAGAAGATTTCTTTCAATCGTGTTAGTATTGTCGATGCTTATCTCTTTCGCGATACTGGTAACAGTGGTAGCGGCAGATGGGGAGGAGGTGGCAGCAGCTGGAGATGGCCTTGTGATCACGGATACAAACGGCGGAACATTGACCGTGAGCGAAGACTACACCTATGAAAATGGTATTCTCACAGTCTTAAAAGGCGGCGAGTATACAGTAAAAATGAACACAGGCGTGACATCCACATCGGATGTGATCATCGTTGGAACAAGCGATGCTGTAACCATCACGCTTTCGAATGTGGACATTTCGGCGAGCGGCAATGCCGCGATTGATGTGGGTACTGCCAGTGTGACCATTATGCTTTCCGGGAGCAACACACTGTACAGCAGCGATCAGCCGGCGATTCATGTGAACTCCGGCAGTTTAACCATTTCCGGCGGTAGCAGTGATGATCTGGATGCCACCACCGACAGCCAGGGAGCTGCCATCGGCAGTGGTTCTTATGAAGAGTTCTCTGGCAAAATCACTATTACTGGCGGCAAGGTAAATGCAACTAACAATTACACATACTATGAAGGTGCAGGAATTGGCTCCGGGAGGAATGGTGAGTTTTCTGGAAATATCACGATCACCGGTGGTACGGTAACTGGGTCGGCAACCACTTATGCTGCAGGAATTGGCTCCGGTTATTTTGGTGCATTTTCTGGCAGCATCACGATTACCGGCGGTACGGTGAACGGTTCTTCCGGCAGTGTCGGTGCGGGTATTGGCTCTGGGAGGTTTGGCGATTTCACCGGCAGCATCTCAATTACCGGCGGTATAGTGACAGGATCCGCAAGGAATGGCGCGGGAATCGGCTCTGGAGCAGCTTATGGTAATGTGCACTCTGGAAGTATCAGCATCGAAGGCGGTACGGTTACCGGTTCTTCTTCTGAATACGGCGCCGGTATCGGATCCGGCTCCGATCTAGAGTGTTCAGGAAACATTAGCATTTCAGGAGGTACGGTGGATGCATCTGCAAATCGTGGTGCAGGTATCGGATCTGGTTCTCACGGCACTCTTTCCGGCAGCATTGACATTACCGATGGTACGGTAACCAGCTCTTCTAAAAGTGGCTCAGGTATCGGTTCGGGAGAATATGGCACTCTTACCGGCAGCATCAGTATCTCAGACGGTACGGTAAATGCATCTGCAACTTCTGGGGCAGGTATCGGTTCTGGAGAACAGTACTCGTTTTCAGGAAGTATCTGTATCGAAGGAGGAACGGTGACCAGCACTTCAGACAGTGGAGCAGGAATTGGCACGGGTAGCGGCAGTCAATTTTACAATGACGGTAGTATTAGCATTACCGATGGAACGGT
>JAJQBQ010000008.1 GCA_021203205.1 Lachnospiraceae bacterium
ACCTCCACATCGGAAGAGACGGAAACAACTGAACCGGAAGAGACGGAAACAACTGGATCGGAGGAGACAGAAACAACTGAACCGGAAGAGACAGAAACATCTGAGGCGGAAGAGTCTGAGACATCGACTCCTGAGACCTCGACGGCGCCGACGACAACGACTGCTACAGATGCAGTAACAACGACAACCGGCAATGGATCATCAACAACACCGCAGACTGGAGACAGCACGCAGACGGCAGTACTTCTTCTGCTACTTCTGGCATCGGCTGTAGCAGCGGTCATGCTGAAAAGACAGGGCAGTCAAAAGAAAGAGCATGCAGAATAAGTGATGGAAACGAAGCTTGTGAATCATGCTGCGAGTAAGCAGAAGAAAAGCAGTTACAATTATTAAATCTGTAAACGAATGGAAACAGCCTGGCATATGCCGGGCTGTTCCGTTCATTTTTACCGTAACATGGTCAATATGCAAGTTCGGAAATCGCTAAATTCGTAAGTTCAGGAATTCCTAAATCTGTGTCTGGAATTTTTGGACGGTCTCCCCTGGCTTCACCAAATATTACTTACCAGCAACTGCAAGCAACCTTTCCAGTTCAGCAATCTTCGCATCCTTGCGAGCTAGTTCCGTCTGCTGTTCCTCAATCTTCGCATCCTTGAGGCTAAGCTCAGCCTGATTTTCCTCAATCTTCGCCTGCTGCTCTTCGATCATATATTGCACCGTGTTCCTGTCCATCTCCTGTAACGCTTCCGAAAAATACCCCATAATGTCCTCCAAATTCTCACAGAGCTTATACACTTCATGGTAGAGTTCCCGGAAATACGGATATTGTTGTATCAGCCCCCCTATGATTTCCGGTTCATCCTCGCACAAAAATGTAAGCCAGGCTTCAAGTTCGTTTACTATGCCATTATTATGCAAAACTTCCCGAAAGATGTCAAGCGGAATGTAAATAAATTCCTGAGGCATGTGAATCTGCAATTTTGTGTCGAAACAGACGCTTCCGCGATGGATATACTGATTCGGAATACCCTTAAACTCCTGTGGACTCTTATCAAACAAGATGATAGTATATACATCTTTTATGTGCTGATAAGAAAATGCCTTTCCCTTGGATTTCATATTAATCTTAACTCGCTGGTATTGACGCAGAAGCAAATCAGCGGAATAGCAGCTGGTTCTCTGACCCGGAAAGGCATAACCAATTTTCTGCATCTCCACATTTGCGATACTTCCGTCCTCCAATTCCACCACAATGTCCATAATCAGCAGAGAATCCTCAGCTGTCATGCGGCTTTCGTTCGGGAGAACCTGCAGAATCCTCACTTTCTTTTTGAGTACTATGGACAGAAACCTCTCCAGACGATCCCGGTTTTTGACTGGATCCATTACTTTTTTAAAAAAAGTATCGTACATCATCTTGCAGCCCTTCGCCCCACTGCAAAAATCCAGAAATTCTTCCTGCTGCTCCTTCTTCCAACTTTTAAAAATTGCATCCAGATGTGGCTTTCCGCCAATCTCTGCCAGAATGTCTGCCCTGGTGCGCAATATGGGAAAGTACTGCCTCAAATTTGTTTTTTTCATGTAACTCCTTTCTGAGGATTTCCTCACGTGGATCATTTCGTTTCAATGTTCGAAGCATCATTCCAATGCTGTTGATAAGTTCCTGTCCCGATGGACTTGAGTAAAGGGGTACTCAAAGGAAATGAGATGAAAGGTGTCTTGCAGGGAATCATTAAGAATCAATTCTATTCTCATTTCAGAGCCTCTTTTCGCGCTGTAAAGCATTATAGTTGATTACCTGAGGTGACTGCATAATCGACTGGTGGCGAAACCAATAGGCGGAAGAAGCCTTATGAAAGCAGGGGGTCAGCAGCGTCGGCAACTATAAATGAGAAAAGTAGAAAAGTCAATACACATTATATGAGTTTATAAACATTTTAGCTATGCAACATGAAATGCAACACGCCCGGATTTTTATAAGTTGCATGACAGCGTAACGTTATCACATATTGCGTCGCGAGCGGGTAACATCGCGTGTAACTATTCGTTAAAACGTGAGATAGACTGTCTGGCGATTTACATACAATGCCGGGGGGATTTTGTTTCGTTCAAATTCTATACTTGTTTTAAGAAGAATTCTATGGTATTCTTAAAACAAGCGTAGAGTTCTTCAGTATTAATTATAGTGGCTAGGGTTAACGATTCGATTCAGCACAGAAGTTAAAGCAGATTCACAAAAAAATGTGTTTTGAGACTAAAAAGCTGTGAAAACAGCTTAAGACAAATAGACGCGTAAAATTCAATAAAGCGAAGCCGCAATAGAGTGAAATGGAGGTCATAACAGTGGCGAATAAACTCGAATTAACATGGTATGGGAAGGAAGAACCAATTCAGGTGGAGCCGCGTTTGCTCATAGAAAACACATCGCTTTCCAATACAGCATTTGACCCGGAAACAGAAAACAGACTGATTCACGGGGATAATTTGTTGTCGTTGAAGGCGCTGGAACATTTATATGCAGGGCAGGTAAAGTGTATCTATATAGATCCACCCTATAATACGGGCAGTGCATTCGAGCACTATGATGACAATTTGGAACATAGTCAATGGTTGAATTTGATGCGTCCCAGGCTTGAAATCCTTTGGAATCTTCTTTTGAAGGAGGGAAGCATTTGGATTAGTATTGATGACGATGAACGAGATTATTTGAAAGTCTTATGTGATGAGGTGTTTGGTCGTGATAAATTTTTGACTTCGATTATCTGGCAAAAGAGATATTCGAGGGAAAACAGGGAAGCCATAGGTGATTCTCACGAATATATTTTGATTTACGTGAAGAATAGAGATGCTTTCAAGGAGGCTCGAAATTATTTGCCTCTGACGGAAAAACAAATGAAAGCGTACAGTAATCCAGATAATGATCCAAGAGGTCCATGGCAATCGGTTTCTCTTTTGGCTCAGGGCTTTAGACCTAATCAAATGTATACAATCATTGCGCCAAATGGGAAACACCATACTCCACCGGCGGGAAATTGCTGGAAGGTTATTGAGAGTGAATACAGAAAAGCGCTTGAAGACAATAGAATTACGTTTGGAAATGATGGAAATGGTGTTCCTCGAAGAAAGCAGTTCTTAAAGGATGCAAAAGGACTGGTTCCATGGACATGGTGGCCGCAGGATGAGGTTGGGCATACAGGCGAATCAAAAAACGAAGTAAATGCTTTGTTTGGAACTGCTTCATTTGACACACCAAAACCGGAGCGCCTCATAGAACGTATCTTTCATATAGCTACCAACCCCGGTGACCTCGTCCTCGATTCTTTCCTCGGATCCGGTACAACCGCCGCAGTCGCACATAAAATGGGCAGACGTTACATTGGAATAGAGATGGGTGATCACGCATATACCCATTGCAAGGTACGCCTGGACAAAGTGATTGCCGGAGAAGACAAAGGCGGTGTCACAAAATCAACCGGATGGCAAAGCGGTGGCGGCTATCGTTTTTATGAGCTTGCGCCGACCCTTATTAAGCAGGATGCGTTTGGCGAATATGTTATCAACAGCGATTACGATGCCGACATGCTCGCGGCTGCTGTTGCGCTGCACGAGAAATTTACCTATCAGCCAGATACTTCGCTGTTCTGGAAACAGTCGTTCGCGAATGAGAATTCCTACCTGTTTGTCACGACCCGTCATCTGAACAGGGCTTACCTTGACCTGATTCACGGAACAATGGGAGAGAATGAATACCTGGTGATTGCATGCCGTTCCTATGACAACGGTTTGGAAAAGGCATATGATCAGATTACGATCAAAAAGATTCCGCAAATGCTGATGTCCAAGTGTGAATTTGGAAAAACAGATTATAATCTGAACATTGTGCATCCGCCGGTGTATGAGGATGAGGAGGAGACGGATGAGGAATGATTTAGCTCATTATACGGCTGACTATATCAGCGGCGTTATGTCTCTGCGAAAGCCGCAGAAAGAATCCCTGAAAATATTAGAGAACATAGTGAATTCTGTTCCTGTGTGCAAAGGAATGGATTTGAAAACGGCGTTGGACAAGGTGCATGCCATGTACCCGGTTTGCTCAGATTTTGAGCGCACATTTCCATCATTGACATTTGCACTTGCTACCGGGGTGGGGAAGACCAGGCTGATGGGAGCTTTCATCGCGTACCTGTACACGCAACACGGTATAAAAAATTTTTTTGTCGTGGCTCCCGGTACGACCATATATGATAAACTGAAGTGTGACTTTAGCGATCAGAGCGGTGAGAAATATGTATTCCGCGGGCTTGGATGTTTCGCAACGCCTCCCCGGATTATTACGGATAATGACTATAAAGAGAAGACTCTGTCGCTGTTCGAGTCGGACGTGCACATTTTCATCTATAATATAGGAAAATTTGACAAAGAAGCGGCGAACATGAAGAAGGTGAATGAGCTGATGGGGGACTCATTTTATCGGTATTTATCCAATCTGCCGGATTTGGTGTTGCTTATGGATGAATCGCACCATTACAGAGCAGAAAAAGGAATGCAGGCTTTGAATGACCTGAATCCAATGCTTGGACTGGAACTGACCGCTACGCCGATGGTAACAAAAGGCTCAAAGCAGACTCCATTTAAGAATGTTGTGTATGAATATCCCTTGTCAGCAGCGATTGCGGACGGTTATACAAGGACGCCGTATGCTGTCACCCGCTCAGATATTGATTTTTACAATTTTGGCGAAGAACAGCTGGATAAAATGATGCTTCTGGATGGTATCACCTGCCACGAAAATGTGAAGCGCAAGCTGAGACAGTATGCGTTAAACCAGAGTACGCCGGAAAACCCGATTCCGGTCATAAAACCGTTTATGCTTGTCGTCTGCAAGGATACGACGCATGCTGCATGGGTGCAGAATTTCATATGTTCGGATGAATTTCGAAACGGCGCATATTGCAATAAGACCATTCTGGTACACTCAAAGCAAAAGGGTGCGGAGAGCGATGCGAATACCAGACTCCTGCTGTCTGTGGAACGACCGGACAACCCGGTTGAGATCGTGATTCACGTCAATATGCTGAAAGAAGGCTGGGATGTCAATAATCTGTATACGATTGTTCCGCTGCGCACGGCCGCATCTAAAATTTTGAGGGAGCAGATGGTGGGGCGGGGGCTTCGGCTGCCTTATGGTAAGCGCACAGGAGATTCGGATGTGGATGCCGTTATGCTCACGGCGCATGACAAGTTTGCAGATATCATTGCAGAGGCGCAGAGAGGCGACTCCATCTTCAAGGCAGGCAACGTGATTCAGGTGGAAGAACTTGAACATGAGCAAATAAGTTATGCGCAAATGACGTTGGATTTAGAGCCTGACTCGATGTTGGACGATGCTTATGCCAGAACGAATTTGCAGAAATCTGATCAGAGAGATGATCTTTTCCGGAAGGCTGGCGAATTGATTGATTTAGAGGTCATGCGTCATATACAGACTTCGTATGAGCGCAGGATGACTCCGCCGCAAACGCAGAAAATCGTGGAAACGGTGAGTCAAAAAATAGCCGGGGATAAGGATTTAGGAGAAGTGTTCCGAGAGAACGAAGATCCGCTGACCGCATGGATTCAATATCAGACGGAAGAAACCCACCGGGTGGCACAGGCAAAATTTATTCCGATTCCGCAGATAAAGATAACGGATGCCGGGGTAGAGGAATATCGGTTTGTGGATTTCGACCTTGACCTGTCAGAGTTCACCCATGTTCCCATAAAAAATGAGCTGATCATCCAAAATCTTGAAGATATGCAGGACAGAAAACATATTCGTGGAGATTCGATTGATTTTGAAGGCTATCATCCCGAAAGAGTGATACTGGGGGAAATCCGCAAAAAGCCCGAAATCGACTATGAAAAATGCTCAGAACTGTTGTTTAAACTGATCTCTCAGGTGTGCAGCCACTACGAATGCCAATACGGTCTAAATGGTATGCAGAACATTGTGATGATGTACAAACGAGACATCGGTGGAAAGATATACAATCAGATGATGCGGCATTTCTACTGCGAGAACGGCTTTCTGGTAGAGGAAGTAATTGGAACAAGAAACTACAATCTCCAGCAAACCTATAGTTGGGTTGAGAAAGCTGACTTGTATGGGAACTTTTATCATAAAATACAGTCGGTGCTTTTTACCGGCATCAAAAAAGGAGTGTTTAGCACCGCGAAATTCGACAGCGAGGAAGGCGAGCTGACGCTGGCGAGAGTGTTGGAATCAGATAAAGATGTCCTGAACTGGATCCGCCCCGCGCCACAGGAGTTCAACATCACATACAACAACGGCAAACATTACCGACCGGACTTTGTTGTGGAAACAGAAGACACGATATATCTGGTTGAAGTCAAGGCGGAGAAAGCATTGACAGACCCGGATGTTATTGCAAAAAAGGGCAGGGCGCTGAAATACTGTGAGGTGGCCACCAGCTGGGGTCTGGCGAACGGATATAAGCCGTGGCGGTATCTGTTCATACCGGCGAAGCAGATATTGCCGAGTTCCTCGTTCACGCAGCTGGCGCGGAGGTTTGGGGAGTGATTTTAACCGTAAAATGAAAAAAGATAAGGTGCATCGGTGCAGAATTGAGACTGTGGAAGCTGGAAATATACGATGAGCGGGTATGAAAGTAAAGGCTGCTGATAACAAATGAATTTATATATGAATGAAATCAGCAGAATGATGTTCTAAACCGGTTTTCCAGATGAAATGTGAAAACTCGTACTGCTTAGTCAGAACGAAGAATTTGTCAAAATTAACAAAAAGGCATAGAAAAGTTCACGAAAATTTAACAAATTGCTTGACAAGACAGACAGGGGGAGGGTATACTGTATCTTGTGTCTCTGGCAATTCGTTGATTTGTGCGATAACAGGGGACAAAAAATGACATTGGGTTCAAAAGCACGAGACCGAAGTCAAATAGCCGAAATGGAGGGCAACAACAAATGAAGACAAGGACAGGAAAACTCAGAAAACGCATTCTTGCTTTTCTGCTGGCGGCGCTGCTGGCGATCTATCCGATCGCAAATGTGCTGCCGGAGTTTGACGTGACGGTATTGGCAGAGGATTCTCTGACGGGTGATGACTCCGCATGGTGGACAACTACGGAAAATTCTACCGCGCAGATACTGTCAGACGGAGGCACGATTGCGTTCAGTGTCCAGATAACCAGTGATACGCTGAATGAAGGCGATGCGGCAGTGCTTTGTGTGGAAGCTACCGACGGCACTTCCTATTTTACAGCTGCATCAAATGGTGCCTGCTGGGGCGCGGGAACGGGTACGGATGCTACTTCAACGGGCGTGGTCGTAGGCGGAAGCTACACCGTCACGATCTCCCGAAGTGGAAATAATTTTACGGCAGATATTGTAGATGATTCTACCGGTTCATCTATTCTTGACAATAAGATGTCCCTTACGGGAACGTCCGAGTTTGGCGATACCGGCTGCTACATCATGTCGCAGATCGGTGACCTGACGGTGAGTGTGATCTCTGTCACAGACGAAGTGGTCGGAGATACAGCCAGCTGGTGGACGACGACGAATACTTCTACCGCCATCTCACTCCCGGACGGCTATTCGGTTTCCTGGAATGTGACGGTGAATGCAAATGCCGATCAGGCGGCTGGAACCTTCGCGGCGTTTGTGGTAGAGGCGAATGACGGGACAAGCTATTGCTCTGCGGCTTCGAATGGTGACATCTGGGGAGCCGGCACAGATACCGATGATAAGGATGATGCGGATGTCTCTTTCGGCTACACCTATGCAGTGACTTTGGCCCGTTCGGGGAATGATTTTACGGTGACGATTAAGGGGACGGATGCCGATATGACAATGTCCCTTGCGGGAACATCCGAGTTCGGCGATATGACCTGCTATATCATGTCTCAAATCGGTGATCTGACGGTTGAACTGACATCAATCACGGGACCGAAGGAGGAGACACTTGTAGGACACGAGACAACTTGGTGGGAGACTACAAATACTTCAACCGCTGTCAGTCTTGCGGATGGTGCCACGGTTACCTGGGATGTAACGGTGGTGGCAAATAACAATCAGGCGGATGGCGTATATGGCGCATTTGCGGTAGAGGCAAATGACAGAACATATTATTGCACAGCTACATCAGATGGTAATATCTGGGGCGGCGTTGATTTGCAGGACCCGGCTACAACAGCCACATCCAACGGTGCTGTAATGGGTGGAACCTATACGGTAACGATGAGCCGTGATGGCAACAACTTTACAGTTGATATTCTTGATGCGGATGGTGAATCGATTCTTTCAAACGAGATGGTTCTTGAGGGCAGCGTTGACTTTGGCGATACAACCTGCTATATCATATCTCAGGTTGGCAACCTGACAGTATTGTCGTACGCTATTACGGAGAAGAAAGAGTTCTCTACCGCATCAATAACGTTCGAGACATCATCTTCCGGCACAGATGAAGACGCGGTCAGCGGAACTACATCCACAACAGTCTCCATTCACGACCCGAGTATCGTGAAAGGCTATGTGGAGGACTCCGTGACGAGCCTTTCTGCCGACACGATAATCGTGGGTGAGCAGGATGATACTTATACCAAGGGCATCTACTTTATCTTCGGTTCTCACCTGGCCTGGGCTTACTCCTGGGATCTGGTGAACTGGACGACTTTTACGAACAATATTAACACTTACTACGAGACGCTGTTCGCAACCGAGGCCGAATGGGCCGCTACCGGCGATGATGACTACTCGGTGGACGGCAACATGTGGGCTCCGGATGTGATCTGGGTTTCGGATTATGACAACGGCGACGGCACGAAAGGTGCCTGGTGCATGTACATGAGCATCAATGGCCTGTCCTGGAACTCCGCGATCTGTATGCTGACATCGGATTCCCTGTACGGAAGCTGGACTTATGTCGGCAGCGTGATTTACTCCGGATTTGACAATACAAGTTATACCGGTGCCGGAACGGAGGATTATTTTGCCGTCACCGGCGATACGGAGGTAGCAAGCCGTTACCTGCGAAGCTATTCGGTCAGCTATGAGAGTAATACGGCGACTTGGTGGAATATCAGCTACGGTGCTCACGCCATTGACCCCTGCGTGACGTACGACGAAGAAGGAAATCTCTGGATGAGCTACGGCTCCTGGTCGGGCGGTATCTATATGATTCAGCTGAATGCCACCACCGGACTTCGCGATACATCGGTAGAATATGAGTACGTGTCGAATACATCGGATCCGTATATGGGCTATAAGATTGCCGGCGGTTACGCTTCCTCCGGCGAAGGTTCCTATATTGAATATTATAATGGCTACTATTATCTGGTTCTGTCCTACGGCGGCTACGCGCAGGACGGCGGATACAATATGCGCGTATACCGCTCGACGGAAATCACCGGCCCCTATGTGGATGAGAGCGGCGATACCGCAAGCTATACCTCATATAAGAACAACTACGCGACGGGCAGCAGCCTGGTCTCCACGCTGGGTATGCGCTGGATGAGCAACTACAAGTGGAGCTGGCAGACCTACGCGCAGGTGGCGCAGGGACACAACTCGGTGTATTATGATAAGGACACGGATCAGATTTATCTGGTGTACCATACCAAGACAAATGACGGCACGGCCGGTCACTATGTCAATGTACATCAGCTGATTCAGAATGAGGACGGCTGGCTGCTGGCGGCTCCGTTCACCTACGCAGAAGAGGAGACGAAAAACGCGGACATTACAACAACGACATATAACGCGGACGAGATTGCCGGAAATTACGAGGTGATCGTTCATGCGCTGGCAGTGGATTATGCAAACCTTGCCTACGTGGATCCGGTTTACGTCGTGCTGGATGCCGATGGAAATATCAGCGGGGATTTGACGGGTACATGGTCTGAGACAGACGGAACCTGCTACTTCACGTTGGTGATTGATGGGGAGACCTACCATGGCGTACTTCTGACGGAGACGATCGAGGGGAAGACCACGGAAACGCTGACCTTTACCGCAGTCGGGACTTCTTCAGAGGTGGCCATCTGGGGTTACCGGTACAGCGTGGTGGAGACGGAAGCAGAAAATCTGTCGCTGCCGGCGCAGACGCTGAACGGAACATCCCTGGATCTTGCGACAACCGGAACCTACGGCTCCACGATTGTATGGACATCTTCGAATGAGGATGTCATAGCGACGGACGGCACGGTGACAGTGCCGGAAGAAAACACGGACGTGACACTGACCGCATATCTTACCTATGAAGGGGATGAGCCCGTAACGAAAAAATTCACTGTGACTGTGATCGGCTCAAATTCCATCGACGAGAGCGGCAATATCACGGTGTGGAGTTCAGACGTAACTTACGACCTGACAGATGCGGTTCAGGGAACTTACAGTTTCCCGAACTACTATAACAGCACCATCGGCACGGCGGGATTGGAACTGTACGGAGGTGTCAGCATCAGCTTTACGGCGCAGCTCACCGGATCAGCAACAAGCCTGAGCAATATTCTTGGTATTAACGCGGGCGCACAGGGCGGTCTCTACTTCACAGGAGGAACGTATCTGGGTTACAATGCGACGGGCGGCTACTTTGACGCGAACCTTGACAGTACAACCTGGACAGCGGGGATAAACTATCTGTCGACTGCCGACACTGAGGTTGCGATAGAAATCCGAATTTATTCCTACACCTACGAGGTGTATGTGGATGGCACAAAAGTGTACGACATGGACACCGTGGAAGCAGGGACAACGGCAGGTTCGAATTCGATTGAGAACATGTACTATGTTTTGAACTATCTGAACAGCACGGCAACAGAGCTTGATCTGGGCTGGGGCTCCTGGTGGGACGGCGGATTTGCCGGAACCATCTCGGATCTTACACTGACCGCGTTCGCCTACGACGGGGATGCGACAGGTGATGATGTGGACGGTTATCTGTACAAGGAGACCTACGCTACGCTTCCCGGAACTTCCGGCACAGAAACCGGCTGGGTTTCCACAAACGCTCAGTCGGCACTGTCGGTTGTCACAGATGACTATGATGAGATGGACTGGTACCTGGATTATACGGATGACAGTGCCAGCGGAAACCGCGGAGCTTACCTGAACTTTAATGACGGGGCGGCACTTGCGACAGGCACCTACACGGTGAGTGCGGACATCGCCATCACGCCGGGCAAAAACTCGAGCGCGATCAATCAGTTCGCGATCCTGGGTACAGACTATGCGTATTCCAGCAGTAATATCAACTATGGTATTTCCAGCGGATATATCTTGCTGCTGAGCAGCAGCGGGGCAAGCTCCACGATGTATTATATTAACGGGAGCACGACGGATTATGTGACGATCCCATCCGGCACCTGGGTGCGCGTCACGGCGTACGTAAACACGAAAGATGGCACTGCCTATGTGACCATCGTAAACCGCTCGGATTCCACCGATATCCTCTGGGAAGGCACGGTATCCATCAGCGGCTCGGGCTCCCTGAAAGGTCTGTACCTCCTAAGAGGCCGCACGAGCGGCGAGGCAAAAGTGGACAATATCGGCGTGAGCTATTCCGTCGGCTCTCTCGCGGCGGACGGAACGGTAAACACCCTCGACTGGTGGGATTACACGAATTTCTTCGGCGTGACGGCCGAGGAGGACTTCACGGTCAGCTGGAAGTTTATGAACTACAGCAATGAGAGCTCTAATTATCAGAATTATGCGATTGCCGTTGTGAACGATGATACCAGAACATACGAACTTGGCGATGGGGACGACTGGTATTTAAGGGCAGATTACTGGAGCAACGCAACGTTTTCTGATGAGACATCGACCAGCACAGTTGCATATACAAGTGATTGGGACTGGAACGACTTTATTGCAATGATGAACGGCGCGGAAATTGATGCTACCTTGACACGTGACGGAGATACCATGACATTCACGGCGGTAATCTGTGGCTCCGACGGAAACACCTACACCTACACTGCCACAGCTGAATCGGCAGATACGACAGAAAACATGGCAATCTACTTGGGTGGCCAGGACTGCTACCTGGTGATCGAGGAATATTCCGTGACAGATGACATCTGCCATTATGATGCGGTCGTGACTGAGCCGACCTGTACCGAAGACGGATATACGACATATACCTGTATTTATTGTAACGACAGCTATGTGGCTGATGCCACGGAGGCAACCGGTCACAACTATGTTGAAAGTGTCGGAGATGAGTATACCACCTGGACATGCTCAGGCTGCGGCGACAGCTATGAAACTGTAACCGTGGCGGTATGGTCCATGTCATCTTCCTCGGATACCGCAGATTCGGTTGCGAATCTTACGGGCGGCGGCACTTATGACAGATACGAATCCGTCACAGTCACGGCGACCGGAAATTACGGATATACGTTCCTTGGCTGGTACGAGGCGGTAATTTCGGATTCGGATGGTTCTGTGTCGTATGACAGCAATAGCCTTGTATCGGAGGAGTCCTCTTATACATTTACGGCAGATGCGAATGCGTCACTGGTGGCAGTGTACAAGCCGAATTCGACATGGACATTGACGATATATGCTTCTTATCTGAATTCAGCAGACAGTGAGTACTTTACTGTATCGGATGGAACGGGGAATGAAGGAACGTATTCTGTGGATTACACGAATACGTATACTTCCAATGTTACAATTACGCTGACAGCCTCCGGGGATAATTTCCTCTACTGGAAGAATGGTTCGGACAAGGTTGTAAGCCGGAACGCGACTTATGAGTTCACGATCGTCTCTGACACAGAGCTGTATCCGGTTTATGACTCGACTACGTCTGATCAATCTGATCAATTTGTTATCGTCGAGTATATGACCTGGTATAATCAGGTTCTTACCAGAGAATCCTACAAGGCTGGAAGCACAGTGACAGAACCGGATGTGGCACCGTCGAGACTGGGATGGACATTCCAGAGCTGGGGTATGACGACGGAAGAAGTAGAAAAACTGATAGAAGGCGGAGAAACGACTTACATTTGTGTGACTCCTTCTTATGTGCAGAGCGACACAACTTATAGAGCATATGTATATGTGGAGGATGAACTTAAGAAAACATACGATGGTGACAATGGCGAAGGCTATGCGGCAGGGGAGACACTGACCGTAGAAGCACCGGCTGCTGCAGAAGGCGAATACTTCCAGTACTGGGAAAATGCGGACGGAGAGATTCTTTCTTATACATCTTCCTACATGGTTTACTTAAGTCAGAATATTACATTGTACGCAGTGTATGGAGAAGAAGCTGTGTCAGCTGAACCTGTGGTGTCCATGACAAATACCTATGCGGTTGAAGAAACGGACGGTAATTATAAGATTGCATTTGAAGCAACGCGCAGTGTTCCTGATGGATACACGGTTCTGGAGACAGGCATTCTGGTCAGTACCGGAGTGACAACACCGGCTGTTGGCGACAGCAACGTGACAAAGTTTGCTTCGTCGAGCACGGATGCGGATGGTGTGTTTACGCTCTATGTGCAGCCAAAGAGTATTTCCAGCACACTTGTCTATGCAAGGGCTTATGTAATCGTTCAGGACAGCAATGGTAACATAAGCACGTACTATTCGGATGTAACAGCGACTACGTATGCCAACCTTATGTAGTGAGGTTAAAGCTTAGAGATCATGAAACTACAGGCGTTTGTCAGGAAAGGAGGCAACACATGAGCTACGAAAAGCATGAATTAAAAATTACGGAGTTTGGGGAGAGCATCTGCGAATGCTTAAGCACGACCAACACCAACAGTAATGTGGATGCGGCTGAGGTATCCATCGGAAGTTAAGCTGATACATCGGGCAGCAGGGTCGGCATTTGAAAGGTGCCGATCCTGCCGCTTTTTGAAGACAGAAGAACGAAAACGAAAGGGGTTCCGATGAAGATGAACAGGAAGACCGCAGGATCTTTCTTTAACTCAGTTACAGATTTTTCCGGGAGAGATATTTCTTCTGCGAAAGACACATCTGCAGAAAACATTTTTGTGAAAAACACTTTTGCGGAATACCTGAACCTGAAGTATTTCAAATCAGGAAAAACAGAAAGAAAAAGGGCTGTGCAGGTTCTCATACTATGTTTTCTGACCTGGTGTTTCCTTATTGCGGTTTCCGCACAGCACGCCTTTGCCGCGACCACCTACACCGAGAGATACTTCAAATATGAGGTCGAGGACGGCGGCGTTGTCATCACCGGGTATTTCGGAACGGCTTCCGAGGTGACCGTACCGGCGCAGATTGCCGGGAACCCGGTTTATAAAATTGCAAGCGGCGCATTTTCCGACTGCAGCACGGTGGCGCAGGTCAATCTGCCGGCGTCCATCATGACGATCGAGGAGGGCGCGTTTGCCTCCAGCCAGACCATTGTCTACTACGATTCATCGGATGACAGTGCATCCGATGAAGATGGTACGGAGAATAATTCGGAGGAGGAAAGTTCCGCGGAAGACGATTCGTCCGGCGAAACAGATGCTTCGAATGGCACGTCCGACTCGGGAAGCGGCACCGATGACGGTTCAGACAGTGAAAACCTGACGGATTCCGCCGGTGACAGCACGGCAGGCGAAACATCGAAAACTACCGTAGACAGCGCAGTGGACGCGGCGGAAGTATCGCTGGGAGATGAAGACGACGGAGATGATGACCGGGACGACATCTCGAACTCGGACGCGGCGGAACAGTCGGAGGACAGCACGGCGGAGGCTGATGCGGAGGAAGATAATGGCCCCTGGTATCAGAGAATCTTTGGCAACACGGACATTTCCGCTTCGGTGACTTTCGCGGAGATTTTGCTGATCATCCTGGTGCCGATTCTCATTATTCTGGCGGGCTTCGGATTCTACCGAAGCAGGAAAAGAGAAAGGAAACGCAGGAAAAGATGAAGCAGTTTACTGCTTTTGTCTGTAGACATAGCCATTTACCTTTTTGTATCGCGAGACACGGGAAATCGGGGGACTGACATAAGTTTTTTCCCGCAGCGGAACTCGTACCTGAAAAATTCTTCAGTCTCAGGGTGTCAGTCAGCGAAGTGAAAATCCTGAATCAGTAATGCGCAAGGAGATTGCGCGGTGAAGTTTATAAAATTTGTGGTTGACGAAGAAGAGCTCCTGTGCTATAGTATACAAGCCTTGGAAGAGGAGCTCTTTTTTTTATGCGTGAAAAACGGGTTTCATCCGACAGAGGCGCTACGAAGTAATATGGAGGTGGAAACTATGCGTGTCAGAATTACATTAGCCTGCACCGAGTGCAAGCAGCGTAATTACAACTTGACGAAGGACAAGAAGACGCATCCGGAGAGAATGGAAACCAACAAGTACTGTAAGTTCTGCAGAAAGCATACGGTACACAAGGAGACCAAATAATTTCCGATAAAGAATATCAGATGTTTTTGATATTTTAAGATGCGAGAAGTCATTTCTCAGAGTTAAGAGGAGTAAACGAATGGCAGAGAATACCGAGACAAAACTCGAGGGAAAGCCGGAGAAGAAAGAGCAGAAAAAGAAAAAAGCTGCGAAGAAGAGCGATAAGCCCAGTTTCTTCAAAGGCGTTAAGACCGAGTTTAAGAAGATTGTGTGGCCTGACAGGTTAACCATTTGCAAGCAGACGGCCGCTGTCGTGTTGATCTCGGCAGTGCTTGGCGCTCTGATTAAGCTGGTCGACATGCTCGTCCAGATTGGCTTTGATTTCATTATCTAAGAGGTGAAGCATATGTCAGAGGCAAAGTGGTATGTTGTGCACACTTATTCCGGCTATGAGAATAAGGTAAAGGCCAACATCGAAAAGGCAATCGAGAACCGAAATCTCGCGGATCGCATTTTGCAGGTCGAGGTGCCGACGCAGTCCGTCGTGGAAGTGAAGGGCGGGACAAGCAGGGAAGCAAAGAAAAAGCTGTTTCCCGGCTATGTCATGGTCTACATGGTGATGGACGAGGACACCTGGTACATTGTCCGCAACACCAGAGGCGTCACGGGCTTTGTTGGTTCCGACCCGAAGGAGCCGATGCCGCTGTCGGAGGATGAGATGCGTTTTCTCGGCATCAGCGATGAGGAGCCGGAAGTTCGCGTGGATTTCAAAGAGGGCGACCGTGTTGTTGTGCGCTCCGGCGCGTGGAAGGACACGATCGGCGAGATCAACAGGCTGGATGTGGGCAAGAGAACATTGACCATCATGGTGCCGATGTTCGGGCGCGACACGCCGGTGGAGCTTGGGTTTGCCGAAGTAGAGAAGATTTAGTATCGTCAAATTGAAGAAAGGTCTGCGCATTTCTTTCGCCGCGCAGAGCCTGTGGGAGGGATTCCCGCTAATACCACATTTAGGAGGTGCCATAATGGCTAAGAAGGTAGAAGGATATATTAAGTTACAGATTCCAGGCGGCAAGGCAACGCCTGCGCCCCCGGTTGGACCGGCGCTCGGTTCCAAGGGCGTAAATATTGTTCAGTTCACGAAGGAGTTCAACGCGAGAACGGCAGATCAGAACGGTACCATCATTCCGGTTGTGATCACCGTATATTCCGACCGCAGCTTCAGCTTTATTACGAAGACCCCGCCGGCAGCGGTGCTGATCAAGCAGGCCTGCAAGATCCAGTCCGGTTCCGCAGTTCCGAATAAGACGAAGGTTGCGAGCATCAAGAAGTCGGAAGTTCAGAGAATCGCGGAACTCAAGATGCCGGATCTGAATGCGGGCAGCATTGAGGCGGCCATGAGCATGATCGCCGGTACGGCGCGCTCCATGGGCATCACGGTAGAAGACTGATTGAATAATATTAGAATATGTAAGTTGTGGGAGGATATCTTCCGCTAACACCACAAGGAGGTTTATACAAAATGAAACATGGCAAGAAATATGTCGAGGCCGCAAAGGCAATCGACAGAACTGTCCTCTATGATCCGGAAGAAGCGATCTCGCTGGCCAAGAAGTCCGCGGTCGCGAAATTTGACGAGACGATCGAAGTACACATCAGAACAGGCTGCGACGGACGTCACGCAGAGCAGCAGATCCGCGGCGCAGTAGTTCTTCCGCACGGCACCGGCAAGACGGTTCGCGTGCTGGTATTCGCAAAGGGCGACAAGGCAGATGAGGCGCAGGCAGCGGGCGCTGATTTCGTGGGAGCAGAGGAACTGGTTCCGCGTATTCAGAACGAAGGCTGGCTGGACTTCGACGTGGTTGTCGCGACTCCTAACATGATGGGCGTGGTAGGCCGCCTGGGTCGTATCTTAGGACCTAAGGGCCTGATGCCGAACCCGAAGGCAGGCACGGTGACGATGGATATCACAAAGGCCATTCATGATATCAAAGCCGGTAAGATCGAGTACCGTCTCGACAAGACCAACATCATCCATGCGCCGATCGGCAAGGCATCCTTTACCGAGGAACAGCTTCAGGAGAACTTCCGCACGCTGACCGATGCCATTGTGAGAGCAAGGCCGGCGGCTGTGAAGGGTCAGTATTTAAGAAGCGTAGTTGTCACTTCCACGATGGGACCGGGCGTAAAGGTTAACGTGAACAAGTTAATGTAAAACCGGTTGACATCTTGTGAAATTGGTGCTATCATGCACCGATGTTTGAGATATTTGCTGTGCGCTCTGATGATCCGCACTGACGGATCGACAGTTTGTGCGCGCGAATATAATATATGAAATATGCTTGCCGTAGACAGCAGGTGCGGGAAACCGCTTAATGAAATACCTGCCGAGGAAAGATTCGAAAAGGAATTTTTGTGCCCCGTTGTCTGCTCAGGCGACGGGGCTTTTCCCATAGCAGGCAGAGTAACCAGGACAAGTGTGAAGAAGCCCGTTTTCGGGTCATGCACACGAAAGACCGTACGGAACGTGCCACAGGCACTGATGCGATTCATGGGCGAGTCTCAGTTCGCTTTGCGAACTTTAAGGAGAGCGACTGTGAATGACAGTGATGCCGCAAACAGGTATCAGGCGCTGTCCGGCACGGTCTTAAGCAGGAACCATGGAGGTTTATAATGGCTAAGATTGAGGAAAAAAAGCCGATCGTAGAGGAGATTTCTTCTTACCTTGACGGCGCCGCTTCCGCAGTTCTTGTAGATTACCGCGGCCTGACCGTTGAGCAGGATACGATTCTCCGCAAGAAGTTCCGTGAGGCAGGTATCGTTTACAAGGTATACAAGAACACCATGATCCGGCTTGCCGTTCAGGGGACGGAATTCGAGCCGATCGACAAGGATCTCGAAGGACCGACTGCCATCGCCATCAGCAAGGATGACGCGACTATGGCGGCCAGGATCATCAGCGAGTCGGCGAAGGATGCTCCGGCACTGGAGATGAAGTCCGGTATCGTAGAGGGAAGATACTACGATGCAGCCGGCATGGGCGTGATCGCATCCATTCCGTCGAGAGAAGTTCTGCTTTCCAGACTTCTTGGAAGCATGCAGTCGCCGATGGCGAATTTCGCCCGCGTGATCAAGCAGATCGCGGAGAAAGAAGAGGGCGGCCCTGCGGAAGAGCCCGCAGCGTAAGGTGTAAGAGTAAATCAACCGTATTTACTTAAGAGCCTGTATGTTCGTATGGATGTCCGGGAATATCATGAGTTTTATCCGAAGGCCGCGTAACGGAAAATGAAAAGCGGCTGATATATTGGATGTATCGCATGAAAAAACAGTGCGGGTGTTCCGGAGACGAACAAATCATAAGTTTTATCTATGGAGGATATTTAAAATGACAACTCAGGAGATTATTGAGGTTATCAAGGGATTAAGCGTAATGGAGTTAAACGACCTGGTTAAGGCCTGCGAGGCAGAGTTTGGCGTGTCCGCAGCGGCAGGCGTTGTAGTGGCAGCTGCTGCCGGCCCGGCTGAGGAAGTCGAGGAGCAGACCGAGTTCAACGTAGAGCTGACTGAGATCGGCCCGAACAAGGTTAAGGTTATCAAGGTTGTAAAGGACAACACCGGTCTTGGCTTAAAGGAAGCAAAGGCAGTGGTTGACGGCGCACCGGGCAACGTGAAGGAAGCTGTTTCCAAGGAAGAGGCTGAGGCGTTAAAGGCAGCGTTAGAGGAAGTCGGAGCAGTAGCTACGATTAAATAAGACAGTATCACATGGCAGCTATGATTCGATACTTCGCTGGAAAGGTTTGGCGCTTCGGCGGCAAACCTTTCTTGATATATAAAATGCAGGGGAAGGCGGCAATTTTCGAAGCTGGAAATCCTGCGTTATTGCAAACAAAATAAACCTTTTGCAGGTTTTATTCGGCATGTCGGGTAATTGTTGAAGCTGGAAATCCTGCGCTATTGCGAGCGGATAAGAAAGTATCGGGAATCAGAGAAGTTCTTTGGAGGAGAAAGTGGGATCTTTAAGAGAAGAGATAGAAAAAAGGCGCACATTTGCGATTATTTCGCACCCGGACGCGGGCAAGACGACCCTGACGGAGAAGTTCCTGCTCTACGGCGGGGCCATCAACACGGCCGGTTCCGTGAAGGGCAAGGCTACCGTGCGCCACGCGGTTTCCGACTGGATGGAGATCGAAAAGCAGAGAGGTATTTCGGTTACCTCGTCCGTGCTGCAGTTTTTCTATGACGGATATTGCATTAATATTCTGGATACGCCGGGGCATCAGGATTTCTCGGAGGACACCTATCGCACGCTGATGGCGGCAGATTCGGCGGTCATGGTGATCGACGGCAGCAAGGGTGTCGAAGCGCAGACCCGGAAGCTTTTCAAGGTCTGTGTGATGCGCCACATTCCCATTTTTACCTTCATCAACAAACTGGACCGGGACGCCAGAGATTCTTTTGACCTTCTGGACGATATCGAGCAGGAGCTGGGCATTGAAACCTGCCCCATGAACTGGCCCATCGGTTCCGGAAAAGGTTTTCAGGGTGTGTACGACCGGAACGAGCGCACCATCACTCTTTATAAGGATACGCTGAAGGGAACCCGGGAGGGTACGGCGGAAGTGTACGATATCGATGACCCGACGCTCTCGGAGGTGATCGGCGGGGAGGCCTGGGAGAAGCTGGACAGCGAGGTAGAGCTTCTGGACGGCGCCGGTGCCGAGTTTGATCTGGAGAAGGTGCGCCGCGGCGAACTGTCCCCGGTATTCTTCGGGTCGGCGCTGACGAATTTCGGCGTGGAGACTTTCCTGCAGCATTTTCTGGAAATGACCACGACTCCGGGGGCCCGCATGTCCGATGCGGGGCTCATCGACCCGTTTTCGGAGGATTTTTCTGCTTTTGTCTTTAAAATACAGGCCAACATGAATAAAAACCACCGGGACCGCATCGCGTTTATGCGCATCTGTTCCGGGCAGTTCGATGCGGGCATGGAAGTGTTTCACGTGCAGGGCGGACGCACGGTGCGGCTGGCGCAGCCGCAGCAGATGATGGCGGATGAGCGCCATATGGTGGAAAAGGCATATGCCGGCGACATTATCGGCATTTTTGACCCGGGCATTTTTTCCATCGGCGACACGTTGACGAACGCGAAAGAGAAGTTCTGTTTTGAGGGTATTCCGACCTTTGCGCCGGAGCATTTCGCCCGGGTTCGGCTGACGGACTCCATGAAGCGCAAGCAGTTTGTGAAGGGCGTGACACAGATTGCCCAGGAGGGCGCCATCCAGATCTTCCAGGAGTATCACGGCGGCATGGAAGAGATTATCGTCGGCGTGGTCGGTGTGTTGCAGTTTGACGTGCTGCGTTTCCGGCTGGAACACGAATATAATGTGGATATTCGCCTGGAAAATCTTCCGTATGAATATATTCGCTGGGTAGTGAATAAGGATGAGATTGACATGAATGCGCTGTCCGGCACGTCCGACATGAAGAAAGTCATCGATATGAAGGGCAATCCGCTGTTGCTGTTCGTGAACGAGTGGAGCGTGCGGATGACGCTCGACCGGAATAAGAATCTGAAGCTGGAAGAGTTCGGACGCTAAGGCGTTGCCATTTCCGGTGAGTGCGGACGGTGACGGTTTGGCGACTGTCCGTTACACGAAATTGGGGGATACATGGAAGAGAATCAGGAATTTATCAATGAGTTTCTCACCACAATTTTTAATGAAATCTTAAAGATTGAGCAGATTGTCATGGCGAAGGCCTTCCCCAGGCTTTCCGTGAATGAGATTCACGTGATCAGCGCGGTCTGTGAGACCATGCGCATCGGTGCGGACAACCGCGCGACGGCTGTCGCAAAAAAGCTCGGCATTACGGCCGGAAGTCTTACGACTGCGGTCACGAATCTGGAGCGGAAGGGTTACCTTGTGCGCAGGCATGACGAGAAAGACCGGCGCATTGTGCGTATTTTTCCGACGGAAAGCGGGAAAAGCGCGTATCGGTATCACGAAAAGTTCCACAGCGACATGGTAAGCCATGCCATAGAGAATTTGAAAGAGAACGAGCGCCAGGTTTTGGTGAAGGCGCTTGTGAATATAGAGACATTTTTCAGAACGCAGTATGAAGTTTAGGCATCAAACGGTTCTGAAAATTCATAGTTTTTAACGGAAGTTTTTACGAGTGAGGTTACGGTGACCATAAATCGCGGCGGATCACAGGCTGCATGGCAAATTTGGTTAAGGTGTCTGTAAATCGCAGTAAATCACAGGCTGCAGGGAACAGATTTAAGTACCGTAAGCTGCGACAGTGATTCACAGGAGGAGGAAAATAACGTGGAAAATCAGAAAAAGATCATATTAACAGGAGATCGCCCCACCGGGAAACTGCATCTCGGACATTATGTCGGCTCGCTGAAGCGGCGCGTCGAACTGCAGAATTCCGGCGAATATGATAAGATTTTCATTATGATCGCGGATGCGCAGGCGCTGACGGACAATGCGGATAACCCGGAGAAGGTGCGCCAGAATATTCTGGAGGTGGCGCTGGATTATCTGTCGGTCGGGCTGGATCCCGCGAAGTCGACACTGTTTATTCAGTCGCAGGTGCCCCAGCTGTGCGAGCTGACAACCTACTACATGAATCTTGTCACGGTTTCCAGGCTGCAGAGAAATCCTACCGTGAAGGCCGAGATCCAGATGCGCAATTTCGAGGCGAGCATTCCGGTGGGCTTTTTCAACTATCCCATCAGCCAGGCGGCGGATATCACGGCATTTCTGGCGACGACCGTTCCGGTGGGGGAGGATCAGCTTCCCATGCTGGAGCAGACGAAGGAAATTGTGCGGAAGTTTAACCAGACTTATGGCGACGTACTGGTGGAGCCGGACATTTTGCTGCCGGACAATAAGGCCTGTCTGCGGCTGCCGGGCACAGACGGCAAGGCGAAGATGAGCAAATCTCTCGGGAACTGCATCTACCTGTCGGATTCCGCCAAAGATGTGCGCACGAAGGTGATGAGCATGTACACGGATCCGGATCATATCCGCGTTTCCGACCCGGGCAAGGTAGAGGGAAATACGGTTTTCACCTATCTGGATGCCTTCTCACGCCCGGAGCATTTTGCGAAATATCTGCCGGATTATGAGAACCTGGACGCATTAAAAGAACACTACCGCAGGGGCGGTCTGGGCGACGTGAAAGTGAAGAAATTCCTTGTGGCAGTGTTGGAGGAAGAGCTGGCGCCGATCCGAGCGAGAAGGCAGGAGCTGGAAAAGGACATTCCGGCTGTCTACCGCATCTTAAAGGAAGGAAGCGAAGCGGCATACCGGACGGCGGCGGAGACGCTGCGGCTGGTGAAAAACGCCATGAAGATTAACTACTTTGAGGATGAGGAGCTTATTCGCGCTCAGAGTGAGAAGTACGGGAAATAGATGATTATTTGTAAATGGCAGTTTTTGACACAGGAAACATGATTTGTGCCATAGGAGGAAAAGACGGATCTGCATGAGAGTGAATTTGAAACTGCTGTAATTTTGTAACTCTTTTTTAACAACTTTCCATCTTGTCTAATGTGGAATTCTGTGTTATAATTTTCTTTGTCTGCGGCATGTCGAAAAAGGGGTTCGCGTGTCGAAAGTCCAGCTGACTGAGAGGGCCTGCTGCTGTGCCAAAAACAGCCTGCAATACAGGCGGAAGCATCCGAAAGGAACCGTGGCTTCTGGTCAGACATATGGGGTACCGGAACAACAGAAGAATCGTGTGCGGGGGAGGCAGACGAAGATGGTATTTTCGAGTTTATTATTTGTATTTTTATTTTTGTCCTTGAATTTGCTGTTCCAGCAGATTATGCCGAAAGTCACGGGAAAGAATGTGGTCATGCTCATTTTTTCCCTGATCTTTTATGCGTGGGGCGGGCCGAAGTATCTTCTGGTTCTCCTTGCGATGGTGCTGATCTGCTGGTTTTTTGCGCTTCGCATTGAGGAGAGCGATGGCGGCAGGCGGAAAGCGCTGCTGGCGGTGACCTGCATACTGGTGCTGGCGATTCTGGGATTTTTCAAGTATTCCGGTTTTATTCTGGAAAATGTGCGGTTTTTCACGGGCTTCCCGGAAACCATCCCGGAGATTGTGCTGCCGATTGGCATCTCTTTTTATACGTTCCAGCTCCTTTCCTATGTGATCGACGTGTACCGGGGCGATGTGGCGGCCCAGAAGAAGTTCTGGCTGCTTCTGCTGTACGCGAGCCTGTTTCACCAGTGTATCGCTGGGCCCATCGTCCGCTACCGGGACGTGGAGAAGGACATCACCGGGCGCAAAGTGAACGCGGATGAACTCTCCGCCGGGCTTCGCCGGTTTTGTGTGGGGCTCGCCAAAAAAGCGGTGCTCGCCAACACATGCGCTTCGCTGGCGGATTCTCTTCTGCCACTGGACGGCAGTCTGGCGCAGATTTCCGCTCTGGCGGTGTTCGCGGGCAGCGCCTGTTATATGCTGGAAATCTATCTGGATTTCTCCGCGTACTCGGACATGGCCATCGGCATGGGACTCATGGTCGGCTTTCATTATAACGAAAATTTTATTTACCCGTATATATCGACGACCATCACCGAATTCTGGCGGCGCTGGCATATATCCTTAAGTTCCTTTTTCCGGGACTACGTGTACATACCGCTGGGCGGCAACCGCTGCAAGGTGCCGCGGCACATTTTTAACCTTTTTGTCGTGTGGTTTCTGACCGGCCTGTGGCACGGCGCCAGCTGGAATTATATCCTCTGGGGACTGTACTTTTTCATGTTCCTGGTATTTGAAAAGTACGTTCTTAAAGTTGGAAAAAAGAAGAAAGCAGCAGCCATAAAAGTCGGCGGTGATGGAACCGCGACAGTTGCCGGGAGCATGGATAGAATAACTGCGGAGACAGAGTCGGCTTCCGTGGAGACGGAATCGGCTTTAGCGGAGACAGAATCGGTTTCAGCGGAGACGCGGGGCGCAACGAGAACAGTTGCACCGGAACATCGGGGAAAAGTAAGTATACGCGGATTCCTGTGCCGGGGCGTCGGGCATGTCTATGTGATCGCAGTTGTCTTTTTTGGCTGGATCCTGTTCCGGTTTACGAATCTGCAGGATGTGTGGACGGTAATCTGCGGGCTCTTTGCCGGAAATGGCAACGCCTGGACGGACGGCACGACAGAACTTCTGCTGAAAAACAACTGTTTCTTCCTGGTCTTTGCGGTCATTGCCACGTTGCCGCTCGGGAAAAAACTGCGTGAATATTTCCTTGGCAGGGCCAGTGAAAACCCATATCTGGGGGCGGTCGTGAACGTGGCAGAGATTGTGACACCGGTTATTTTGCTGGTAATCTCGCTGATGGCGCTGGTCGGGGACAGCTACAATCCGTTCCTGTATTTTCAGTTTTGAGCGGGCTGCGGTTTGGGATATCTGTCTTTTCCGGATATGTTCGTGCGGAGAAATTTATGCTCATATTCATGATCGGCGGGATATCTGCTTTCCGTTGGGAGTAAAATCGGAATATTTTCATGAGATTCAGAGAGATAAGGATCTGAGATCCGAACAGCAGAGTGAGGGAAATTATTTTAAACTGTGTAATTGTCTGATCGACAGCTGTCAGGGGAAGCTGTGGTTTTCGTAATAAGAGGGTGAGAAACTATGGGGAAGAATAAGAAAAAAGGCGGGACATCCGCAGGAGGGAAGAGAAAAGACAGAAATCCACAGTCGCGGATTCCGTCGGAAAATCCCGACAGTCTGGAGCAGTCGCTGCAGAAGAGAAGCCGTTTTTCTACAGAGCATTTAAGACAACTGGAGGAGCTGTACCGGGAAGGATTAAATCTGGAGGATGAGATTCTGGCGGAGGAGGATCTTTCGGAGGAAGAACTTCAGAATGCGCTGGATGAACTGGAGACAACGCGCGATGTGCGGAGTGCGGCTGAATATCTTTCGGAAGCGGAAGTGTCGGCGGAGTCGCGGGAAGATAATGGAACAGCGGAACTGTTCCGTCCGGGAACGGGTTCGCATGCCGGAGAACAGTTCGAAGCAGAAGAAAATGAAACAGCGGCGAAGACAGGCAGGGAGGAAGAGAATCTTCAGAAAACGACAGAGCCTGTCGCGGCTGAGGAAGAAAAGAAAACGGCAGTGCCTTTTTCCGAAACCGGTGAAAGCACAGGCGCGTCGAAGCCGACAGAGGAGGGCGAAGAAAAAAAGGGCACGACGGAGTCTGTCGCAGAGACAGGGGAAGAGCGGAGCGTGACAGAGTCATCTGCGGAGACAGAGGAGGAAAATAAACCGGAAGAATTCGCATTGCAGACCGGGGAAGAAAAGAAATTGACAGATTTCGTCGCAGAGACTGGAGAAGAAAAAGCGGTGATAGAATCTGCCGCAGAGACCGGGAAGGAAGAGGAAGAAGCTGAATCCGTTCCGGAGACAGAAGAGAAGGAAGATGGTATCGCATTAGAAAAACTGACATCCGCGGGAATCACACTGGGTGAGCTGGCAGAGGCGGGAATCACAGCAGGCGAATATGCACCGGAAGAGGCAGCATCGGATAAACAGAAAACGGGAGAATGGACGGAGGAAGAATCTGCTTCGGAGGAAGTAGAATTGGATAAAACAGTCTCGGAGGAACTGACATCTGAGATATTCCCTTCGGAGGAATCGAACTCTGAGATATTAACCTCAGAGGAACTTGCCAGGCTTCTGGAAGAAGAAACAGAGAAAACTTTCCCGGCGAAGGAAGAGAATCCGTCTGTCACGGATGAACCTGAAGACAGCGCTGATACGGACGAGGGTCCGGAGGGCTCCGGAAAGTCCGGCCTGCCCAAAAAAGCCAGGCTGATTCAGATCACGGTATTCTTCGTTGCGCTCTTTGGAATCAGCATCGTAGGGCTTTGCATGCCCTTAAGACCCACGGAATCCCAGATTGAGAAGCGGACCCTGACGGAATTCCCGGAATTTACCTGGGAAAGCTTCCTTTCCGGTGATTATACGGATCAGATTTCCACCTGGTACGCAGACACATTCCCGTTCCGGGAGACATTGCTTAGCTGGTACACGGATTTTAAAAAGCTGTTCGGCATTCAGGGTGACGAGGTCTACATCGGGGATGTGATCGTGGCGGACGACATTCCGGATATCCCGGATGAGGATGAGACAACGGCCGTGGCGACTGTCACGGATGCGAGTGGGACAGATGCCGACGAGGTGGCGACACAGGAAACCACCACCGAGGCGCCGACGGAGACAACTACCGAAGCGCCGACGGAGACGACCACTGAGGAGCAGACGGAAACAACTACCGAAGAAGCGACGGAAGCTCAGACCTCCACAACCGGCGGTTCCGATTCTTCGGTTGCAGGCGAGCAGATCGGCTCGGTGTACATATACGGCGACCAGGCTTTCAGCGTCTACGGGTTCTCTCTGGAAATGTCGGACAATTACGCCAAAATGATCAGTCTGGCGGCCGAGGAACTGGCCGGAAAGGCCACGGTTTACAACATTCTGGTGCCCCTGTCCTACGGAATTCAGCTGGATTCCGACCTGTGGGAGAGCATGGGGTGGAGCGATGAGGAAAAAGCCATCAAATATATGTACAGCCAGATGTCGGATGAAGTGAAAACGGTATCTGTTTATCAGGCACTGCTGGCGCACAAAGACGAGTACATTTATTTCCGCACCGACCACCACTGGACAGCGTTGGGAGCTTACTATGCTTACCAGTGTTTCGCGGATGTGAAGGGGATCACGGCAAATGCCCTCGATTCCTTCGAGACCATGACCTTTGAGAATTATCTGGGTTCTCTCTACTCGCAGAGCAACGAGTCCGAGGCCCTGGCGAACAATCCGGACACTATCACGGCCTATGTGCCGCACGGGACAAACAAGATGACCATCACCCAGAAGGACGGCTCCATCCTCGACTGGCGGGTCATCTACGATGTGACGACCTGGCGAAACGATTCGAAGTACAGCTGTTTCATCGGCGGCGACAACCCGTTCTCGGTGATCGAAAATCCGGAAATAACGGACGGTTCCTCCGTACTGCTTGTCAAGGAAAGCTTCGGAAACGCCTTCGCGCCGTTTTTGGTGGATCACTACCAGTACGTATATGTGATAGACTTCCGCTACTACAGCGGACATCTGGAGGATGTGGTTGACACCTACGGCATCCAGGATGTCATTTTCATGAACAATCTGAACTCGGCCGGCGGTTCGCTGCAGAATTATCTGCAGTCCTTTATCGAGCCGGCGGAGGAAACGAGTTCGCAGGGGTGACAGGAGAGGAATAATAGCCTCGAGAAGTTTACGCTCAATAGCTAATCTGCTTAACATGTCAGTGAGCAGAAATGAGATATTATGATACAAGGGACAAGAAAGCCTGAAGTGAACGCTTCGCATTGACTTCAGAATCGAATGTTTGCATTCGAATTTGTGTCCCTGGGGTTCGTGTGTCAAGACCTTTTGTTGCTTGAATTATATTGTGTGTTTACGGAGGTGCTGTCGCACGAAATGATTTTTTGAACGTTAAAGCGGCAGCATTTTCGTTTTTCGATAGAGCCTTACAAGCTTATCTTACAGGAATACACCACTCAAAAGATGGTATACTAACTATCATAATGATACGAGCGAAAAAAGGTTATGCTACACGGATATTCCCGCACTTTGCGATCCCCAGGGTCATCATAATGAAAAAGGAGGACAAATTAAGTTACAAAAAACGTTGAAAGAGATGTAGAAATGTGATAAAATGTGTTCATTGGGAGGATTATAATTATGAACACATCGAATATTACAAACTACAAGCCAAAGGATTTTGCTGAATTGGTAGGAGTTTCTGTCAAAACACTACAGCGCTGGGACAGGGAAGGGATATTGAAAGCCAATCGTACTCCGACTGACAGAAGATATTATACTTATGACCAGTATCTGCAATTCAAGGGAATAAATAATGAAGATGATACAAGAGAGACAGTTATTTATGCGAGGGTGTCTACAAGAAACCAAAAAGACGATTTAAAAAATCAGACCGAGTTTTTAAAACAGTTTTGTAATGCAAGGGGAATTATTGTAAATCAATGTATGGAAGATTATGGGAGCGGCCTGAATTATAACCGTAAAAAATGGAACGCCCTTTTGGATATGGTAATGGAACAGAAGGTTAAGACGATCGTTATATCAAACAAGGACAGGTTTATCCGTTTCGGGTATGACTGGTTTGAAAAATTCTGCCAGAAATTCCATACGAATATCCTTATTGTGAATAATGAGGCGCTCTCGCCCAATGAGGAATTAGTGCAGGATATCATATCGATACTTCATGTGTTCAGCTGCAGATTATATGGTTTAAGAAAATACAAAAACCAGATAAGGGAGGACGAGGAGATTGCAAAGGAGTTACAAAACGGAAATAAATCCGACGCCGGAGCAGATGCAGATCATCCATAAGACGATCGGAACCTGCAGATTCGTCTACAACTTTTATCTTGCGTATAATAAGGAAATGTACGAAAAGGAGCATCGTTTTGTCTCCGGCATGGATTTTTCCAAATGGCTGAACAATGTTTACCTGAAAGAGAATCCAGATAAGGCGTGGGTGAAAGAAGTCAGCTCCAAATCCGTGAAGAAGAGCATCATGAATGCGGAAAAGGCTTATAAAAGGTTCTTCAAGGGACAGGGCGGATTCCCCCGTTTTAAGAAGAAGGGGAAGTCCGATGTAAAAATGTACTTTGTCAAAACAGATTCACGAGTGATCATCCCATGTGAACGGCACAGGATAAAAATCCC
>JAJQBQ010000001.1 GCA_021203205.1 Lachnospiraceae bacterium
CATGGTCATTTCTCTTTCAGTATTTATTTCACCTCGATTGTTTCACGTGAAACATGTTCGTTCCCTCTTCGGTAATTTTTCAACTAAATTGTTCCATGTGAAACATTTTCTTTTTACTCTCGGTATTTATTTCACCTCGATTGTTCCACGTGAAACATTTTCTTTCCTCTCTCAGTACTTATTTCACCTCAAATGTTCCACGTGAAACATTTTCTTTCCTCACTCGGTATTTATTTCACCTCGATTGTTCCACGTGAAACATTTTCTTCACTCCCAGTATTTACTTCACCTCAAATGTTTCACGTGAAACATTCTCTTTTTTCTCTCAGTATTTATCTCACCCCGATTGTTTCACGTGAAACATTTTCTTTCCTCTCTCAGTACTTATTTCACCTCAATTGTTTCACGTGAAACATTTTCTCCTCTCTTGGTATTTATTTCACCTCAATTGTTTCACGTAAAACATTGACTTAGTATTAAAGTTTTCCACAAAATCACTACTACCGTTTTCCACGAAAACAAGGGTTTTCCACCATACTTATCCACAAATCACACCAAATCAATGCTTCAAACACAGAAAAAATACAGTTGTAAACGAAAGAAAATGTGTATATAGTTGATATCTTTTTGTAAACAAGACTGTGAAGAGGAACGAAAACATCTTTTCAACATTTTTTATGGTTGACTTAAATGATACTCTAAAACAGCCTGATTGATAAAAGCTTCCATTCTGCGCAAATCAGTCATGGAGCTTTTTATGTTTTCACTTTCTTTTGTCAACCCCTCCACTTGTTCCTGTAACTGCCTTTTGTGACTAATAAGTTCATACTTATTAACCTCGAGTATTTGCACACTCTCGCGGTTTTCTTTCATTGCTACAGGTTTTGGTGAAAACAATTCATAAGTAGCATCAACGTTTTCACTTATATTCTTTTGTTTTTCATTGATGGCTGCTATTTCATTGTCAATCGATTTCTGTGCATTTTTTAACCGTTCAATCTGAACTTCAACCGTTTTCAATCTTTCATTTAAATAGTTACTAATATTACTCATACTCACCCTTAAAAATTAAATTTAAAAAAACAAAGTTGCCATTCGAGCCATACGCTTTTCTGCCTGTAGGACAGGCAGGATAAAAGCAAGAATCGAATTTAGCCTGGTTACGATATGATACCACATTTTTTTCGTATTGCAAATGAAAACTTCTGTTTAAAGGAAGTTTTTACTGCAAAAGCGTCGGACAGCCGCAATACGTATAGCATTCTCACACACAAGAACGTATCGATATCGAACAACATTTTTGCAAATGCAAAATTCGATTTATAAACTTTAGAGGGCAGGCCAGAACATCTGCTATTTCAAAAAGTCATGGATTGACATGAACAGGAAAATGACACCACAGTCATAAAATCAGGAAAAAGTGCCTTGCACAAATTTCCTGATTTTAAACTCATGGTGCCATGAATGGTGATTTAATTATAATTATATTTTTCGGTATTCGCTCACGACGCACTGAAAGTTCTTGCTGCCAGAAATATTGATTTGATTATAAATATGTTTTTTGGGTATTCAATCACGGCTCACTGAAAGTTTCGCTGCCAGGAATACTGATTTAAGTATAATCATGTTTTTCTACGAAAGTGGACTTCTGGAAGGAATGCCGGCTTTCCGCGGATATTTTGCAGAGGTAATTCCAACCTTCTTTATTTCAATTAATGTTCGGGAAAATGAACTGTTCACAGAAGCATTCTTCAAGTCTTCTTTTCTCAAATTTTCTTTTTCTACATTAAACACCTGAATTTGCCCGTTTTCCAAAGCCGAATTCAGTTCCGGACTTTCATGACCTCCAATCACATATTTTTCCGTTCTGATTATTTTTCCTGACAACATGCGCACAGCATTCTGTGCCTCTTCCATTTCTTTCTGACAGTTGCCGGACTTGTAAGCTATAAAGCTGCCTCCCGTTTTTACAAATGGCAGGCAATATTCGGAAAGCGTAGAAAGATTTGCGACAGCTCGCGATACGCAATAATCGAACTTTTCCCTGTATTCTTCTTTTCTGGCCATTTCTTCAACCCGTTCATGTAATGCCTCAGCCCGGGTAAGATGAAGTTTTTCAATTTCTTCTCTTATAAACGATATTTTCTTGCCGACAGAGTCTGCCATCACAATTTTCAGATCCGGAAACATGATTGCTAAGGGTATTCCGGGAAAGCCCGCGCCTGTCCCCACATCCAATACCCGAAAAGAGCCTTTACGCAAATCACAGATTTTTATAATCGCGAGACTGTCAACATAATGTTTTACAACAACATCTTCCCAATCTGTGATAGTTGTAAGGTTCATAACGCGATTTTTTTCAACCAAATCGCAAAAAAATAGTTCAAACTGCTCTACCTGCCTGTCAGAGACAGGCAACCCGATCTCATTCATTCTCTGAATTAGAAATTCTCTTTCTGACATTTCACTCCTTTTTTATCCAATCTATTTTCCCAGGCTACTGTTTTCTGCCAGCCGATCTTGTCTCCAGATAAACAAGCAGGACACTGATATCCGCAGGAGACACACCGCTGATCCGGGAGGCCTGTCCGATACTTATCGGCCGATATAACGCAAGTTTTTGTTTCGCTTCAATTCTTAAGCCAGATATGCCGGCATAATCAATATTTTCAGGCAGCTTTTTCTTCTCCAGTTTTTGAAACTGTTCAACCTGCCGCTTCTGCCTTTCAATGTACCCCTCATACTTAATATGAATGTTAATCTGTTCCACTGCTTCCGGCGGCATAAAGCAGCCATCCGTCCCTGAACTGTTCGTTTCCTGTTGTTTTGTACTTCTTGCAGGATCGAGCGGAGCGATTGCGTCGTAATCAAGTTCCGGACGGCGAATCAGCTCTTCCAGCGAAGCCGCAGTCTTGAGCGGAGCACTTCCGTGCTGCATCAGGAAATTCTGAACATCCGCCGATGCGCCGACCATTACGCTTTTCAGTCTGGATATTTCGCTGTTGATGAGCTGTTCCTTGCGTACTGTTTTCTGATACGCCTCATCGGAAACCAGCCCGATTTCATGTCCGATAGCGGAAAGTCGAAGGTCAGCGTTGTCCTGCCGTAACAGGAGACGATACTCCGCACGGGATGTCATCATGCGGTAGGGCTCGTGGCTTTCTTTCGTTACCAGATCATCAATCAGAACGCCGATATATCCCTGGGAACGATCAATTACAATCCCTTCCAGGCCCTGCGCATGCCTGGCTGCATTAATTCCTGCGATAATCCCCTGTGCGGCTGCCTCCTCATACCCGGAACTGCCGTTAAACTGCCCGGCGGCAAAAAGGCCTCTGATCTTTTTAAATTCCAGCGTAGGTTTCAACTGCCTCGCATCAATGCAGTCATATTCGATCGCGTAGGCATTTCTGACGATTTTCACATGTTCCAGGCCCGGTACGGTTCGGTACATGGCGTACTGAACATCTTCCGGAAGTGAACTGGACATTCCGCTTAAATACATCTCATTGGTATACAGACCTTCCGGCTCCACAAAAACATGATGTCGCTCCTTATCCGCAAATTTTACGACTTTATCCTCGATGGACGGACAGTAGCGCGGACCGGTTCCCTCGATTGCACCAGAAAAAAGCGGCGAGCGGTCAATATTTTCCCGAATGATGCGGTGTGTTTCCTCGTTGGTATAGGTAAGCCAGCACGGGACCTGTTCCTTCTGTACGGATTCGGGATCCGTTGAAAAGGAAAACGGTACAATCCGTTCATCTCCTTCCTGTATTTCCATCTTTGAAAAATCCAGACTTCTCCGGTCAACTCTGGCCGGGGTGCCTGTCTTAAACCTGCGAAGCTCGATTCCGTGCTGCTTCAGCGATTCCGTCAGATGCTTCGCCGACTGCAGCCCGTTCGGCCCCGTTTCATTGCTTACATCACCGTATATACAGCGGGCTTTGAGATAGGTTCCGGTGGCAATCACCATGGATTTCACATGATAAACCGCACCGGACACGGTTTTTGCCCCTGTAAGACATCCCTGCTCTACGATAATCTCCGAGATTTCCCCCTGGCGAATCGTGAGATGATCCGTATTCTCCAGTGTACGGCGCATTTCGCGCGTATATGCCTGCTTATCCGCCTGCGCGCGCAGAGAATGCACCGCAGGCCCTTTGGAAACGTTCAGCATTTTCGACTGGAGGAAGGTTTTATCGATATTTTTTCCCATCTCGCCGCCCAGGGCATCAACTTCGCGCACCAGGTGTCCCTTGGAACTGCCGCCGATATTCGGGTTACAGGGCATCAGCGCGATGCTGTCCACACTCACAGTAAACACAATTGTCTCCAGCCCAAGCCTTGCCGCAGCGAGGGCCGCCTCGCATCCCGCATGTCCGGCGCCCACAATCAAAACATCATAGCTTTCTTCTACATGATTCATTCCGTCTCATCCCCTTATTCCGCAGTTTCTTCATATCTTTCTATCCTTTTCCGTAATATTCTTTTCGACTAATATTTTCTCTGTGAATAGTATTTTACCGACACTTGATATTTTCCGGTATTTCTTCACATCATCCCGTCTTTTTCCATATTATTCTTTATGACTGGCATTTTCTCCGTTAATAATAGTTTTCTGCAACCTGATATTTTCCACTGCATCTTTACATCATTCCAGTATCTGTAATATCCTTTGTGACTGACATATTCTCCGTAAATAATAGTCTCCTGCAACCTGATATTTTTCGAACAAGGCCTTGCTTTAAACTTTTATCCTTCTCCCTCGCTTATTTTCCCATACAGAATCGTGAAAAAATCTGCTCCGCGACATCATCTTCCAGCGTCTCCCCGATCATTTTTCCGAGGTATTCGTAGGCGTCGGTCAGGTCGATGGAGAAAAAATCTTCCGGCATCCCGTCCGCAATACTTTGTTTTACCAGTTTCATGCTTTCGTAAGCCTGGCACAATGCCTCCTTTTGTCTGGCATTTGTGAGATAAACCTGACTGTTGGGACGAATGTCTTCCATATAAAACATTTTTTCAATCTGTTCTTCCAGCGCTTCCATTCCCTCCTGTGTTTTGGCGGAAAGCGCAATTACCGGAATTCCATCCCTCTGACATAATATTCTTAACATATCTTCTAAATTATTTTCTAAATTATCTTTTGAATTATCTGCTAAATCACTTTTCTCATTTTCCGGATCATTTTTTATTTCATTCATCACATGCTCTGAAATATAAAATGTCGCAGATTCATCTTTGAGTTTACGTTCATTTACATATTTAAGATTCTGTTCTGTTTCTGGCTCCTTATGTTCCATAATAAGGTCTGTTTTGTTCTTTATCAGGATAGCTTTTTTCTCTCCGATAATATTCCGGATTTCCATATCTTCCTGTGTGATTTTTTCTGCTCCGTCCACCACAAACAGTACCAGATCCGCCTGTTTCACGGTTTCCACGGCCCGCTCAACGCCGATTTTTTCCACCGCATCTTCGGTTTTCCTGATTCCGGCCGTGTCGATCAGGTGCAGCGTGATGCCGTGAAAATAAACGGTTTCCTCCAGGGTATCTCTCGTCGTTCCGGCAATATCCGTAACAATCGCTCGGTTTTCGCCGAGCAGAGCATTTAATAAAGAAGACTTTCCGACGTTTGGCTTTCCCACGATCGCCGTCTTTACGCCCTCTTTCATAATGCGGCCGTTTTCCGACTGACGTATGAGTTTTTCCATCCGGCTAAGAATCTGCTCTGTCTTTCCTTCCAGTTCCTCCGCGTAACCGTCCAGCGACATGTGCTCCGGGTCATCCAGCGCGGCCTCAATATAGGCAATTTCCGAAAGCAGGTTTTCTCTTAAACTCTGAATTTTCCTTTGAACGCTCCCGGAAAGCTGCGCTGCACCGTTTTGCAGAGCATAATCATTCTCCGCGCTGATCACATCCATCACCGCTTCCGCTTCCGTCAGCTTCAGACGGCCGTTTAAGAACGCTCTTTTGGTAAATTCGCCGGGCTCCGCGCACCTTGCCCCCGCCGCCAGCACAAGATCCAGCACCTTCCGGCACACAAACGGGCCGCCGTGACAGTTGATTTCCACAACATCTTCCCGGGTATAGGTGCTCGGCGCACGCATGACTGAAACCAGAACCTCGTCATACAGAATGCCGTCTTTTTCGATTTTTCCGTAATGGAGCGTATGTGATTTTACGTCGGACAGTTTTTTCGCCGACCTTTCTTTTTCTGAATGATGTGCAAAACAAAAAATCCTGTCCACAATGCGGATCGCGTCCGGTCCGCTCACCCGGATAATCCCTATGCCCGATGGACTTAATGCGGTAGAGATCGCCGCGATGGTATCGTCCGCTATATTATAATTCATGCTCCCCTCTTTTTTATTCTGCCTGTTCTTTCTTCACTGCAAAATATCATGATACTGGGGTCAAAAGTAACGAACACCGAAATGACAGAACGGAGTTCTGCGTGCCGAGTCAACGCGAAGCGTTTACTCATGCACTCGCGCAATACTAAAACATCCGGATTCTGCTCATTTTTGGTCAAAATTTGACCAAAAATGGCTGTATCCTCATGTTTTGCGGGTTCCAAATCCGGAGCCAATTCGAAGCATTTACTCCTGAATTCAGAAAGTATACTTTCGATTCATGGACTTTTGACCCTGACATCATATCATGATATTTTGAAAGAAACCCGGAAATTAAAATCCGGGTTTCCTTAAAATCTTATGATTCGGGCAACATAAAACATGACACACAGCCTGATTCGTGCTGCGATTTTTTCAAATCATGTCACCTTTTACACCATGGTCAGAAATTCGTGGCTCACCCGCTGCGATTGCGGGAGAATCCCATCATTTATTCCTCCGTGCCTGCTGCTTCCGCTTCCGGCTTCGGACTCTCTGAAACTTCCTCTTTTGCGCTCACCTCGGTGTCCTGATACTTCCGGTAACCGCGATATCCGTTCTGGTCCTTGTCATAGCTCTTCGCACCGTAACCTTTTCCGGGATATTTTTTACCGCCGTAGCTCTTTCCGCCATAGCCGCTGCCGCCGTACTTTTTCTCACCGTAACTCTTTGTTCCGTAGCTCTTCTGACCGTAGCTGCGTCCGCCATAATTTCTTGTGCCATAGCTGCCGTATTTTCCGGAGGTACGGTTTTCTTCTCTGTCGGACTTCACATCCGCGACTGCCTCATCCGCCCCCTCATTTTCTGTCGCAGCTTTTTCTTCCTCAGCAAGCGTTCCGGCAAATTTCTTCTCAGCCCTGTCGCTCTCCTCAAAGGAAGACTTTCCGTAACCGCCGCGGTAACCCTGCCGGTCACGGTCATATCTGGAATAACTCTTTCCGGAATTTTTCGAATACACAACCACATGGCGATACGGTTCCTCGCCCTCGCTCTTTGTAGTCACATACTTGTCATCCTGAAGAGCCGCATGGATGATTCTGCGCTCATTCGCATTCATCGGTTCCAGTGAAACTCTGCGTCTGGTCTTCTTTACCTTTTCCGCTACGTTCTTTGCAAGATTTTCCAGAGTTTCCTTTCTGCGATTGCGGTAGTCTTCCGTGTCAAGAATAACTCTGACATACTTGTCCCCTTTTTTGTTCACCACCAGGCTCACAAGGTACTGGAGAGAATCCAGTGTCTGGCCGCGCTTTCCGATCAGCGTACCCATCTCCGGTCCGGAAACCTCGATCTTCATAACGCTTTCTTCTTCATCATATGCGATGTCAACCTGAGCCTCGATGTTCATTCCCTTTGTTACTTCCAGCAGGAAATCTCTGGCAATATCCTCGAGCGTCTCAATTTTTCTGGCCTGTATTCTGGCCGGCTTCGCACCGATTCCGAAAAACCCTTTGCTTTCCTTCTCAAGCTCCTGCCATTCCATCTGTTCACTCGAAATCCCCAGCGAAAGCTGCGCGTTTTTCACCGCCTCTTCCACTGTTTTTCCGGTAAATTCCTGATAATCCATTTTAATCCTTCCTTATACTTTTTCCCTGTTTTCTCATAATTGTTTTATTTTTTCTTATGTCTTTCGTTGTAATCCCGCACCATATTTGCTTTGGATGCAATGCTTCCGCCTGATCCGGACGATCCGCTGCCGGATGTGCTGTCGGAAGAATTCTTTTTGGTTTGACTGCTTTCGGACGATGCGTTTTTCTGACTGTTATTTTTGCTGCCGGAATTGCCTGTTCCGGTTTTGGCAGGTGAATTCGTGTTGTATTTCGAATTCAGATTCGCGTTCGAAGCAATTTTCTGCGGCGGCTGACCCTTCTTTGCACGCTTTTTGTTCGCCTTTTCCACGTTTTTCTCGATCAGCTTATTCATGTCTACCTTTTTATAGTAGGCATTGATCGCCAGCTGGAACAGAATCTGGTAAACCGCACCGATTACCCAGTAGAGACCGATACCGGCCTGCAGGGAGAAGCAGAAAAATACCGAGATCAGCGGCATCGTGTACATCATGACCTTCATGCTGCCGCCGCCCTGCTGATTGCTCTGATTCATCTGATTCGCGTCATTTCCGATCTTCACGGAAAGCCACTGTGTCACGCCTGCCAGCACAGGGATCAGCAAAGAGATTCCCATGGCAGACGCAGGTGTCTGCGCAAGATTGATACCGCAGAAGGTGTATGCGTGATTGATGTTCTCAATCGCATTGGTGACGGTTGTGAGATCCGCCCCCTCAAACAAAGCCTTTACCTGTTCCCACTGACTGGTCGTGAAATTGCTCATGTAGTCGATGACCGTGTTGATGTTGTCCGTTGAAAGAGATGCGGCATCCGTCACCGACGCAAAATCCTCCAGATAAACGGTCTCGGCACTGTAGATCTCGTCAATCTTTGAGATCACACCGTTATTTGCGGCCACGGTCACAATTTCTGCATAGTATGCGTTGATCTGGCTCACATAAGCCGGAATCAGCATGATGACACGGTAGAGGGCAAACAGAATCGGCAGCTGAATCAGCATCTGCAGGCAGCTTCCCGAAGCAGAGACGCCGTACTTTTCATAAACGGCTTTCGTCTCTTCCTGCATCTTCATCATTGCGGCCTGGTCGTCTCTTTTTCCGTCGTATTTCTTCTGAATTGCCTGAATCTCAGGATTCATAATGGCGGACATTTTTGAAAACTTCTGCTGTCTTACCGTCAGAGGCAGCATCAGAAGACGCACCAGAAGCGTGAATACAATGATCGCAATGCCGACATTTTCGATGCCGACGGCACTCAACGCGGTGTAAATAAAATCAATGACATAACCTAACAGCTTTGCGATCGGCCCGATAAAAGTTCCGTCATACTTTGTTGCAACTAAAAAATAACTCACACTTTTCTCCCATCGGCCATGTTTTTTAAGGCATTAACCGCTATGATTACGGTACCGGGTCATATCCGCCCGGTGAAAACGGGTTGCATCTTAAGATTCTTTTTGCGGCCATAAACCCGCCTTTCAGCGCTCCATACTTTTCAATCGCTTCCACTGCATACTGGGAACACGTCGGAATGTACCTGCAGTGGCATGTTCTCTTTAAAGGTGACAGAAACTTCTGGTAAAAGCGAATGCATGCGATCATGATTTTTTTCATATCAGACCCTGTCCTTCCTCTTCCTTCAGCACCCGGTGAAGCTTCGCCAGGTGCAGCATGGCGCCCTCGATTTCGCGGTATCCCTTTCCTTTTGCGTCGCTTCTCGCGACAAAAACAAGGTCATATCCCTGTTTAAACTTCTGACAGTTCAGACGGTAGCTTTCTCTGATCAGTCTGGTAATGCGATGTCTTACTACGCTATTTCCTGTTTTTTTACTCACCGAGATTCCGATTCGATTCTCTTTTTCACAGTTCGGGTGAATATACATTACCAGATAGCGGTTTGCCTTCGACCTCCGCTCTTCGTATACCTCTTTAAACTGCCCGTAATTCTTAAGCGAATTTAACTTTGCCATTCTTTTTCTTTCAAGAAGAAAGGCCACATCATTTCAATGCGGCCTGCTCTTTACGCTGATAATCTCTTCCGACCTTTCGCTCTTCTGGCCGCAAGAACTTTCCTTCCGTTTGCCGTACTCATTCTTTTGCGGAAACCATGAACTTTCGATCTCTGCCTCTTTTTCGGCTGAAATGTCATCTTCATATTGCTATGCACCTCCTTACTTATCGGATAGTAAAACATCTGTGCAATTATAGTAAAAATGGGTGTGGGAGTCAAGCGACTTTTTTTTATTTTTTTAAAACTTATCCACAATATCCACAAAACAATTGTCCACAACTTATTCAGCCACATTGTGTATTCATTTATTCATCCGAAAAATGTGGACAAGTTCGTGGATAACGTGGAAAACTCCTACATATGTTCGGGAAGTTATCCACTTTTCCCCGGTTTTCACGTGGATAAGTGGATAATTTTTCAATTGTTGATTCTGTGGAAAAGTGGATTATTCATGTGGATATCTTTCAGTCCAACTCCACCTTATTCACATGCCTTTGTGGATTTCTGCGACAAAATTCGACCGTTTTTCCACCTTCTTTTATTTATCCACATTTTCCACCGTGGATAGTCGGTAGATAAAAAACGCTTCCCGCTGCCGCTTCCCCGGGAAAAAAGACTATAGACTTTTTCTACGTTTTATAGTAGAATATCGAAGATTGCCTTTTCAGGCACTTTGTGTTTGTATGGGATGTTTTTTCCGTATTTTTATACATGTTTCTGCCCGCAAAGCGGGCCGGCAGTTTTCGTGTGAGGTTTGTATGTTTCAGAAGATTCTGGATAACTGGGATGTGATATTGGATACCTTAAAGCAGGAGTTTGAGCTGACTTCTGTTTCTTTTCGGACGTGGATTCAGCCTTTAAAACCATGCTCTCTGCAGGGCAATGAGCTTACTGTCACAGTGCCTTCCCAGGTTCAGGCTTTAAAGTTTATCAAAAAAAACTATCAGGCAAAGCTCAGTTATGTGGTGTCTGAGGTTATGGACGAGGAAATTGAGGTAAACTTTGTTCTGGATACCAGTGTCTCGGCCGCGGAAGACAGCGGACAGTCGAATCCGGCTCCCGTAGTGCAGGCTTCCCTGGAACAGCGCATGCTGGAGGCCAATATCAACTCGAAATATACGTTTGACACCTTTGTGGTCGGCGGAAACAATAATTTTGCCCACGCGGCCGCGCTGGCTGTGGCGGAATCCCCCGCGGAAATCTACAACCCTCTTTTTATTTACGGGGGTGTCGGTCTGGGTAAGACGCACCTGATGCACTCCATCGCCCGTTTTATTCTGGAAAATAATCCGGATGTCAAGGTTCTCTACACCACAAGTGAGGCCTTCACCAATGAGCTGATCAATATCATCCGTAACCAGAACCAGGAAGCCATTGCCGCATTCCGCAGCAAATATCGAAACATTGATGTTCTTCTGGTGGACGATATTCAGTTTATCATAGGAAAGGACCGCAGTCAGGAGGAGTTCTTCCATACTTTTAATACTTTGTTTCTTCAGAAGAAGCAGATCGTCATCTCCTCCGATAAGCCGCCGAAGGAGATGAACACACTGGATGCCCGCCTGACGACACGCTTTGAGTCCGGACTGACCGTGGATATTCAGTCTCCGGACTACGAGACGCGCATGGCTATATTGAGGAAGAAAGCGGATTCCGAGCATTACGATATCAGCGACGATATCCTCCAGTACATTGCCAACCACATTACCTCGAACATCCGTGAACTCGAGGGTGCGCTGACGAAGATTGTGGCTTACTCAAAACTGAGCCCGATTGAAATGGATCTGAATTTTGCCCAGAATGCCCTGAAGGATATCATATCACCGGGATCCGAGTTTAAGATCACGATTTCCTACATTATAAGAGCGGTGGCGGACGAGTTCGGTATTTCCCCGAACGATCTCACATCCAAGAAGCGCACGCAGGACCTCGTCTATGCGCGGCATATCTGCATGTATCTCTGCCGCACACTCACGGATAATTCCCTCGACAACATCGGCATGATGCTTGGAAAGCGGGATCATTCCACCGTAATTCACGGAATCGAGCGCGTGACCGATGAACTGACCGACCATCCAAACCAGAAAACCATCGAGCTGGTGGAGACGCTGACAAAAAAGCTTACGCCGGAATGATAGTTTTCCACGATTTATTGTGGATTACTGTGTGGATTGCTGTGGATAACGCTTATTTTATCCACAATTTTCCTCCCGAATGATTTTTCGGCGGTTCGCAGGCCGGGAAAAGTTTTCCCCGGCCCATTCACAGGTTTTCCAGACCTTTTCCCCGGGTTTTCCCCAAAGAAAAAAGTGTTGCTTAATACAACAGCGATCTGCGTGGTTGACTGACTTTCCTGGGATTTGGGAATTTTTACCGGGTTTGTTCCTATTTACAATAAAGCTGACCGGACATTCCCGTTGTTTAGAACAACAGCACGGTTCGTTTCAGCCGGATGTAGTTGAGTTATCAACTTATCCACACCCCTTATTATTATTACTAAGATAAACTTAATATATATTTATTTATCGCGCGCGAAGCGATGATACGGAAAAAGAACGAAAAACGTAACATCCGTTTTTCCACCGTACACGTTGAACACAGAAAAATTTCGATATTGAAACAATGCTATGATTCACAGAGAGTTCGAATTGAAACAATGTTGTGATTCACAAAGAGTTCGAACCGTAACAATACTGTAAATCACAGCGATTTCGAATCGTAATAATGCTGTAATTTACAGCGACGAGAGCAGGAATTATACCGAAGGAGAACAGGGCATGAAAATTGATTTTGAAAAACAGGATCTGCTGGATGCAATCAACATTGCCTTAAAGGCTGTCCCATCCAGAACGACAATGACAATTCTGGAATGCATCATGATTGATGCCAGAGGAGATACCATCCTCTTTACGACAAACGACACGGAGCTTGGCATCGAGACAACCGTGAAGGGCAGAATTATCGAGGGCGGTTCCATCGCTGTCGAAGCAAAGTTTTTTGCGGATATCGCCAGAAAGATGCCGGAGGGCACCATCCATTTTCAGAGCGATGAGAATTACCGCATCACTATCACCAGCGGAAGCGCTCTGTTCCACATCCAGGGACAGGATGGAGAGGATTTTCCGTTTATACCGGAAATCGAAAAAAATATCTGTCTGGAGCTGTCCCAGCTTACGCTGAGAGACATGATCCGCCAGACAATCTTTTCCACGGCCGACGGGGAGAGCAACAAGATCATGTCCGGTGAACTTTTTGAAGTGCGCGACAATGTGTTAAGGCTGATTGCCCTGGACGGACACCGGATTGCCATACGGCGCGTGGAACTCGCGTCGGAATGTGACAATATCCGCTCCGTGATCCCGGGAAAGACGCTGGCCGAGATCGGCAGAATTCTGAACGGCGGTATCGAAGACATGGTTCAGGTCTATTTTGAGGACAGCTATGTCATGTTTGAGTTTGACCGCACCATCGTGGTGTCGCGGCTCATCGACGGTGACTATTTCGACGTGGACCGGATGATTGCCCCAAATTATACCACAAAGGTTAAGCTCGACAAAAACATGTTTTTAAACTGCATTGACCGCGCAACGCTGATGACCCGGGAGAGCGACCGCAAGCCGATCATTCTGGAAATCGGGGAGGATATCATGAAGGTGCGGATTCAGTCCATCGCCGGCTCTCTGAACGACTCGCTGGAGATCGAAAAAGAGGGGCAGGATATGAAGATCGCCTTCAACCCGAAGTTTTTTCTGGATGCGCTGCGGGCCATCGACGACGAGAGTATTACGCTGTATCTGATCAACCAGAAGGCGCCCTGCACGATCCGGGATGAGGCGAACAGCTATCTTTATCTGCTGCTGCCGGTGAATTTTGTGGACATGTGATTTAGGATTGAGGGATCCGGAGGAAACGCTTCACATTGCATCCTCATTGCGCAGCAATCCGTGGCGTCAGAGGTTTCGACACCGGTATCATGTGAGTAATGTGAACAGTAAACTGTTCTGTAAATTCAGGGTTGCGGAGGTAACATGCAGAAATTTGTTTTGAAAGATGAGTTCATAAAACTCGGTCAGCTTCTGAAAGCCGCGGGTCTGGCAGATTCCGGCGCACAGGCGAAGGAAGTGATCGAGGAGGGCAGAGTGCTGGTGAACGGGGAAGTCGAGGTCAGGCGCGGAAGAAAACTGCGGGGCGGCGATGTGGCAGAATTTGACGGGGAGAGAGTTGCCGTCTGCGCAAACGACGGGCCGACGGTGACAATTGATCTTTGAATTTCCATATCATTTTTAAGAAAATTCCGGTCGAATTTTTTGAATGCAGAAGTGCCGCTGCACAAAAATCAGGGAAGAGCCATTGGAAGGCAGCGGAAAAATACATGTCGGCGGAAGAAGATTTTCAGAATGGTGAGGGATAATCTAAGCGGACTATGGTGATTGATTCGATTGAGGTAAAGAATTTCAGAAATTATGAGATGCTTTCTCTGAAACCTGACGAAAATACCACAATTTTGTACGGCGACAACGGGCAGGGTAAGACGAACATTCTGGAGGCTGTCTATGTCGGCAGTACGAGCCGGTCTCACCGGACAAATAAAGAGAGCGAGATGATCCGTTTCGGCGAGGAGGAAGCGCATGTCAAGATGTTTGTAAAGCGCGGCGTACACTCATCGCGCATTGATATCCATCTGAAAAAGAACCGTTCAAAGGGCATCGCCATCGACGGAATTCCCATACGCAAGGCTTCCGAACTGTTCGGTGTGGTGAATGTGATTTTCTTTGCGCCGGAGGATTTGTTTATCATAAAGAACGGGCCGGCGGACCGCAGGCGTTTTCTTGACATGGAGCTGTGCCAGCTGGACAAAATCTATGTTTATCACCTGATTCAGTACAATAAGGCGCTGATCCAGAGAAATAAACTGCTCAAGGAGCTGGAATTTCGGCCGAAGCTGATCGACACGCTGGATATCTGGGACGCGCATCTGGCAAATTACGGCAGGGAAGTGATTAAAAGAAGGCGCGATTTTGTCGCGGAGCTGGGCAGTATTGCCGGGCCGATTCACCGGCAGCTTTCCGGTGAGCGGGAAAATCTGCGGCTTTCCTACGAGGAATCCAGCGATGAGGAACACCTGGAACAGGCGATTGCGGCGGGGCGCGAGCGGGATTTAAAATATCACAATTCCGGCATCGGACCCCATCGGGATGATATCTGTTTTTCGCTGGATGGGACGGATCTGCGGCGTTTCGGCAGCCAGGGGCAGCAGAGAACGGCGGCACTGGCACTGAAGCTTGCGGAGATCGAGCTGGTGAAACGGCGGATTAAGGATACGCCGATTTTGCTGCTGGATGATGTTTTTTCGGAGCTGGATTCAAACCGGCAGAACCGGCTGCTGGGGGAGCTGAAAGGAATTCAGACGATTATTACCTGCACGGGTCTGGATGAGCTGGTGGAAAACCGGTGCAGGATGGATAAAATTTATTACGTGGCAGGAGGAAAAGCGGAAGAAAAGAGAGAGCAGAATCGTGGACAGTAACTTTTTAAGGAAAGAAGGCGACAGGGAGAAGCATGGAAAAAGATTTGGAAAGATTAATCGCGGCGAGCGAGTCGGAATTACCGGAGGAAGAGAGAAGTTCCGCAACAATTCAGGCGGACGAGTCAGAAGATTTTGGGAAGAACGGAGAAAAGAGCGGAAGTTTTCCGGCGGAAACTGCGGAAAAAGAAGATGCCGCAGGGGTGATGTCCCAGAGGCATGAGTCCGCCGCAGAGTTTTCGGAAGAAGAGCTGGAAGAAATCCTGGAGCCTGATCAGAATACCGCTTACGACGCCAACCAGATTCAGATTCTGGAAGGGCTGGAGGCAGTTCGCAAGCGCCCGGGCATGTATATCGGCAGCACATCGGAGCGAGGTCTGCACCATCTGGTGTATGAGATCGTGGATAACTCCGTGGATGAGGCGCTGGCCGGTGCCTGCTCGGAGATTATTGTGCGCTTAAATGACGATAATTCCGTCACTGTGACGGACAACGGCCGCGGTATTCCGGTGGGAATTAACGAGAAGGCAGGGCTTCCGGCCGTGGAAGTGGTGTTTACGGTGCTGCACGCCGGCGGAAAGTTCGGCGGCGGGGGATACAAGGTGTCCGGCGGTCTGCACGGCGTGGGCGCGTCCGTGGTGAATGCTCTCTCAGAGTGGCTGGCAGTGCGGGTGTTCCACGAAGGTGAAATCTATGAGGAGCATTTTGAGCGCGGAAAGGTGACGGAGCCCCTGAAAGTTGCAGGCTCCTGCGAACGCGGAAAAACAGGAACCGAGGTGACGTTCCTGCCGGATTCCGAAATCTTTGAGGTGACGCTGTTTGACTATAACACGCTGAAAACCAGGCTGCGGGAAACCGCATTCCTTACGAGAAACTTAAAGATTGTTCTGAAGGACGAGCGCAGCCAGCGGGAGGGTGATGAGGACTATAACAGGCATATCGGCAAGCCGGAAAAGACCTTCCACTATGAGGGCGGCATCCGCGAATTTGTGACTTACCTAAATAAAGGCAAGCAGGCGCTCTACGACGACGTCATCTACTGTGAAGGAGTGCGCGATAAGGTTCTGGTGGAGGTGGCGCTGCAGCACAACGACGCCTACACGGAGAATTCCTATACTTTTGTGAATAATATCAACACACCGGAGGGCGGCACGCATCTGGAAGGGTTCAAGCGTGCGCTCACGAAGGTAATCAACGAATATGCGAGAAACAATAAACTTTTGCGGGACAGCGAGCCGAACCTGGCGGGGGAGGATATCCGCGAGGGCCTGACGACGATTGTAAGCGTGAAGCTGGAGGATCCGCAGTTTGAGGGGCAGACCAAACAGAAGCTGGGCAACAGCGAGGCAAGAAACGCGGTGGAGAGCGTGGTCACGGAACAGCTGCGGTACTATCTGGAGCAGAATCCGGCGGTTGCCAGAACCATCTGCGACAAGTCCATCTCTTCCCAGCGGGCGAGGGACGCGGCCAGAAAGGCCAGAGACATGGCCAGGCGCAAGACGGCCTTAGACGGTGCGAGCCTGCCCGGAAAACTGGCCGACTGCTCGGACAAGGATCCGGCAAACTGTGAAATCTTTATCGTTGAGGGAGATTCCGCAGGCGGCTCCGCAAAGACAGCACGCACCAGGGCCACACAGGCTATTCTGCCGCTGCGAGGCAAGATTTTAAACGTGGAAAAGGCCAGACTGGACCGCATTCTCGGGAACGCCGAGATTCGCGCTATGATTACCGCCTTCGGCACGGGCATCCATGAGGATTTTGATATTACGAAGCTGCGCTATCACAAGATCATCATCATGACGGATGCGGATGTGGACGGCGCCCATATCGCGACACTGCTGCTGACGTTTTTCTACCGGTTTATGCCGGAGCTGATCCGCCAGGGGCATGTTTACCTGGCGACGCCGCCTTTATATCAGCTCACGAAGAACAAGAAGGTCTGGTACGCCTACAGCGACGAGGAACTGGACGCCATTCTCACGGAAGTGGGCCGCGACAATCAGAATAAGATTCAGCGCTATAAGGGACTGGGCGAGATGGATGCGGATCAGCTTTGGGAGACTACCATGGATCCGAAGACCAGAATTTTAAAGAAAGTATTGATTGACGAGACGAACGCGGCGGAAATTGACCTGACATTCACCACGCTGATGGGCGATGAGGTGGAGCCGAGACGGGAATTCATAGAGGAAAACGCAAAATTTGTGAAAAATCTGGATCGTTCCGCTTAATTGTGAGGACTGAAGTTCCGCTTCGTGACATTTGGCTGGCGTCGAAGTCGGGTGGCTTGAGAAAATTGCTTCGCAATTGTCTCAGCGAAGTTTGGCAGAGCTGAACTTCGGATTGAATTACGCTGAAGCGTTCGTCGAAAAGAGGATAGAATGGCTGATAACAGGGATGATAAAAATGAGGAAAGACAGGATGAGCACACGCTGGACGAGCATGTTTTTGACAAAATTCAGCATGTGGACCTGAAGGAGACCATGGAGACTTCCTACATCGATTACGCCATGAGCGTGATCGTGGCGCGCGCTCTGCCGGATGTGCGGGACGGTTTAAAGCCGGTGCAGCGCAGAGTGCTGTACTCCATGATCGAGTTAAACAATACGCCGGATAAGCCCCACCGTAAGTGTGCGCGTATCGTCGGTGATACGATGGGTAAATTTCACCCGCACGGTGACAGTTCCATCTACGGGGCGCTGGTGAATCTGGCGCAGGAGTGGTCAACCAGGTATCCGCTGGTGGACGGCCACGGAAATTTCGGCTCGGTGGACGGCGACGGCGCCGCTGCCATGCGTTACACGGAAGCACGCTTAAGTAAGATTTCCATGGAAATGCTGGCGGACATCAACAAGAACACGGTGGACTTTTCTCCGAACTTTGACGAGACGGAGACGGAGCCGGACGTGCTGCCGGCAAGAATTCCGAATCTTTTGGTGAACGGCACCAGCGGCATCGCAGTGGGTATGGCCACGAATATCCCGCCCCACAATCTGGGTGAGGTGATCGATGCCGTCATCAAAATGATTGACAATTACGTGCAGGAAGACCGGGAGACTTCCATCGGGGAGCTGATGAAGATCGTCAAGGGGCCGGATTTTCCGACCGGCGGCATTATCCTTGGGCGGCGCGGCATCGAGCAGGCCTACCGCACCGGGCGCGGGAAGATCCGCGTGCGCGCTGTGGTAGATACGGAGCCGATGGAAAACGGCAAGACGAGAATTGTGGTGTCCGAGCTGCCTTTCATGGTAAATAAGGCAAAACTGATCGAAAAGATCGCCGACCTGGTGAAGGAGAAGCGTATCGACGGCATCGTGGGACTGCGCGACGAGTCCGACAAGCAGGGCATGCGGGTGGTCATCGAGCTCAGACGTGATGTCAACGCGAACGTCATTTTGAATCAGCTTTACAAGCATACACAGCTGCAGGATTCCTTCGGCGTGAATATGCTGGCTCTGGTGAACAATGAGCCGAAGGTGTTAAACCTCTATGAAATGCTGTATTATTACCTGCAGCACCAGAAGGACGTTGTCACCCGCCGTACACAGTATGAATTGAACCGCGCCGAGGAGCGCGCACATATATTGGAGGGCCTGTTAAAGGCGCTGGATCACATTGATGAGGTCATTTCCATCATCCGATCCTCGAAGACAACGGCGGAGGCGAAGGCCAGGCTGATCGAGCGGTTCGAGTTTTCGGATGTGCAGGCCCAGAATATCGTCGACATGCGTCTGCGCCAGCTGACCGGTCTGGCCAGAGAAGAGCTCTTAAGCGAATATCAGGAGCTGGAGGAAAAGATCGCGGAGTTGAAGGCCATTCTGGCGGACGAAAAACTGCTGCTGGGGGTGATCCGCGAGGAGATCGGCATCGTAAAAGAAAAGTACGCCGATGAGAGGCGCACGCAGATCGGTATCGACGATGCGGAGGAATTCACGTCGGAGGATCTGATCCCGGATGAGGATGTGGTGGTCACCATGACTAACCTGGGCTATATTAAACGCACACCGGCGGATACCTTTAAGAACCAGGGCCGCGGCGGGCGCGGCATTCGCGGCATGCAGACCATCGAGGACGATTTTGTAAAAGAAATGTTTGCGGCGACCACGCATCAGAGTCTCATGCTCTTTACGAACCGGGGCAGGGTCTTCAGACTAAAAGTATATGAGATTCCGGAGGCGAGCCGCACGGCCAGGGGCACGGCCATCGTGAACCTGCTGCAGCTGATGCCGGATGAGAAAATCTCCGCTGTTATTCCCACGCAGCGCACAAAGAAGAGGAATGATGCCGGGGAGGATGAGGAAGAGATAATTTCCGCATATACGGATGACGAAGAAGCGGATGACTTTGCGGAAAGCGGAGCTTTCGTGGATGATTCCCGGGATGAAGCGACAGATGCTTTCGATGCGGATGACGGCGATTCGAAAGATGACGGAGAAATTTCGGATGGGGAAAATACGGAGGATGCAGAAGACGGTGATGCGGTCGACGGTTCCAATCCGGAGGATCATATGTATCTGGTGATGGCCACGAAGCGCGGTCTGATCAAGCGCACGAAGCTATCGGCATTTTCGAGAATCCAGAAGAACGGACTGATCGCCATCGTGCTCCGGGAGGACGACGACCTGATCGAGGTCAAGGTGACGAACGGCAAAAACGATATCTTCCTTGTGACGGGAAAAGGTCAGTGCATTCGTTTTCATGAGAGCTGTGTGCGTCCGAGCGGAAGAGTTTCCATGGGAGTAAAGGGCATTCGACTCATGGAAGGCGATGAAGTTGTGGCCATGCAGACAAACCGCCAGGGCAAATATCTCCTGTTCGTAACCGAAAAGGGCATGGGCAAGCGCACGAAGCTTTCGGAATTCCCGCGCAAAGGCCGGGCCGGAAAGGGCGTCATCGGTTATAAGATTAAAGAGAAAACCGGCGATGTGGTGAGCGCGAAGGCCGTATTCGATGACGATGAGGTGATGCTAATCACATCGGAGGGAATCCTGATCCGCATCTCGGCCAGCAGCATCTCCGTCAACGGGAGGGCGGCCTCCGGCGTGAAGCTGATGACCGTAGATAAGGAGAGCAACGCGTACGTTTCCAGCGTAGCCAGGATCCGGGAAGACGGAGAACCGCAGTTTACGGATGAAGTATAAATGAAGTATTTTTACAGGAAAAATGCATGAATAATATAAAAAAATTTTTTAAAGACAGAAAAGTAAAAGCTTTCTTTCTCCAGGTTCTTGGGCCGCTGGCGGTGTTCATTGTGGCGATTTTTATCATGTATGAATTGTTGCTTATGGGCGAAAATTACATGGATGAGACGATCAACGAGGTGAAAATCGCGCTGGGCGAGGACGGCGAGTTAAGCATTTCTCTGGATGGCACCCGGGACGATATCTATATTCTCTGGGAGACCGACGGCGGCAGCGTGACACCGCTGGTGGAGGATGAGGATTTCTCCCATATTGATGACTCGTACCATTACATCTGCTATACCTACTGCGACGACGGCATCCGCTGGGATCCGCTGGATGCGACCGGCGATGAGTTTGAGCTGGCGACCGTGCGGGCGACGATTTACTATATCACGGAAGGCCAGACAAAGGATTATATCAAGACAAACAGTGACAATGTGGAAATGCAGCTCACTATCACGCTGCGCGTGGATGAGGATGGCACTGTCACGGAGGTGGAGGATGAGGATCACTACTTCTCCAATCCGCAGAAAAAAGGCGTGTCCGACACCTGGTCGGAGATCTACGTGGTGAGTCAGGATGAGGACGGCATTACGCTCCGTTACCGCACGAACGCGGATATCGTGGTGGAGAGCGACGATACCGCTTATGTGCTGATCTGGGAAAATGAGGACGGACTGATCAGCGAGACGGATCTGGCATCCGGCATCTTCCCGGTGGCGGGAATTTCGGAGGAGGAAGACGAAAACCACGTATGTTATATCCGTCAGAGCGATATGGTCACCGTGCTGTGGCGGGATCTCGAGACATTGACGGATGCGAGTGGCAGCGCGTATACCGAGGTGAAGGCTTACCTCGTGGATCAGAGTATTTATGAAAATGAGACGTTTACGGAGGAACAGAAGTTCCAGGAGGCCGTGACGGGGGTGAGCGTGACCCAGGCGGCTGTGAAAAGTAACGATAATTCATTGAAAGCCAGTTGTGAATCGTGACCAGTAAAAATCGAATCGTGAGGGAAACTTAAAATGGAAAAAACAGAGAAAACAGGCGGTTCCGGTGCAGGAGAACGAAAATTTACGATACCCGGTATCAGAAGTGCGAAAGCAGCGGAGTCGAAGGAAGAGCCGGAGATTGACCCGGCAGAGGTGTCCTGCAAGCTGGATCTGGTGATCGGCAAGCTGATGCACTTAGGTGAACCGGCGAACGAGACCTCGCTGAAAGACCAGGGACAGAAAAAAGGTTTTTATAAAAGAGATTTCGGCATTCAGGAGTGGGACTGGCCTCAGGGAGTGGGTCTCTACGGCCTGCTTTCGGTGATGAAAAAGACCGGAAGTACCGCATATGTGGATTTTCTGGAGCGCTGGTTTGAGGATAACCTGAAACGTGGGCTGCCATCCAGAAACATCAACACGACCGCGCCGCTTCTGACGCTGGCGGAGCTGCTTGCGGACAGAAACAGGGAGGCGGAAAAAATAAAGCTGTCGACTGAAACAGGAATACAAAGTACGCAGCCTCGGATGCCGGGAGAAGATTCGCAGACAGAAATAAAAGAAAAGGATGCCGCAGAAGAAACAGAAAACACAGAAAAATGGAAAGCGTATGAAAGATTATGTACCGACTGGGCGGAGTGGCTGATGAAGGAGCTGCCACGCACAGAGGAGGGCGGTTTCCAGCATGTGACGAGTTCGGTTACGGGAGACCGCAATGCTGTGACGCTGAATGAGCAGGAACTCTGGATTGACACACTGTTTATGGCCGTGCTGTTTCTGGATAAAATGGGGCAGATCTGCGGGCGGCAGGACTGGACCGCGGAGGCGGAGTATCAGGTGCTGACGCATATACGTTATCTGTGGGATCCGAAGAGCGGCCTTTTCTACCACGGGTGGACATTTAAAGAAAGAAATAATTTCGGCGGCGTTTTCTGGTGCCGCGGCAACAGCTGGTTCACGCTGGGAATCCCCGAATTGATCGAAATGTATGGCGGAAAGATGGAAAAGTCTCTGGAGCGGCATATACTGGCGGTTTTCCGTGCGCAGGTTTCCAAACTAAAGGAACTGCAGGCGGAGGACGGCATGTGGCACACGGTTCTGGATGATGACACAAGCTACACGGAAACCTCCGGTTCCGCAGCGATCGCGGCAGGGATGCTGAAAGGAGTTCGCCTGGGAATTCTGGGGGAGGAATATCGAACCTGCGCCCGGAGAGCGATTTCCGGTATCATGAATCAGATTCTGCCGGACGGAACCGTGTTGAAGGTATCCGGAGGCACGCGCATCGGGATGGACGCGCAGCATTACAGGGATATTTTTCTGGCACCGATGGCGTATGGGCAGTCGCTTACAATTATGGCACTCAGTGAAGCGCTGTAGATGGAAAAGTGAAAAACAGTTTGGGAAACAGTTATGAATTATATCGTATTTGATTTGGAGTGGAATCAGTCTCCGGGCGGAAAAAATTTTGAGGTCGAGGGACTGCCTTTCGAGATTATAGAAATCGGGGCGGTAAAACTTGATGAACACAGGCAAATTGTAGATGAGTTCTGGCATCTGGTAAAGCCGGTAGTTTACCACAGGATGAGCCGGGCCGTGAGAGAGGTCACGGGAATTTCAAATACAAAACTGAAGCAGGGAGAGCTTTTTACGGAAGTATATGAAAAATTTACGGAATGGTGCGGCGAGGAGCCGGTGTTCTGTACCTGGGGGCCGTCGGACCTCACGGAACTGCAGAGAAATGCGGCCTTTCATCACCTGAAAATGGATTTTTCTTATCCGCTGTTTTATTATGATGTTCAAAAGCTGTTCAGTCTGAGCTGTGAGGACGGAAGAAGCCGTAAAAGCCTGAAATATGCGGTGGAGTACCTGAAACTGGAAGAGACAGAAGGGTATCACCGCGCCATGTCAGATGCCCTGTACACCGCAAAGGTGATGGAGAAAATTGACTTTGAGCGTGTACGGAGCAAAATATCGGTGGATTATTACCGGGTACCCCGGGGGCGGAAAGAGGAAATACATCTTGTATTTGATACTTATGCAAAGGATGTATCCATGTCCTACCAGACCAGAGATGAGCTGATGAAGGATCGGAAGCTGTTTTCTACGAAATGTTATATCTGCGGAAAAAACGCGAAACGGAAAATTCGCTGGTTTTCGGACAATTCCCGCGCCTGTTACTCCGTCTCGTTCTGTCCGGAACACGGCTGGCTGAAAGGAAAGATACGAATAAGAAAATCAATGGACGGAAGATATTTCGGAATCAAAACATTGAAACTGATCGGAGATTCGGAGATGGAGGCGATCCGCGAGAAAAAGCGGTCGATCCAGGAGAGACGGCGAAACCACCGGCATGAGGAAAGACAGGGATGAGCCGGGATTGTCGGAACAGAAGTTATTGTTTTGCATGAACTCCAGTTCCGGCAATTCGTGAAAGAACTTACTTTTGAAAATTCGACTGTTTTTATGAAAAAACTTCTCAAAGCCATGCTCTGAGAAGTTTTTTATATTATTCAATATATATGCAGGGAAAATCCATGACTGCTCTGAACAATATGCAACCATCGAATCTGTTTTAAGCCATGCATCTGAAGCTGAGCGGATTTTTGTATTCTTAAAAAAGATGCCCGCATATATACAGATGTAAATAAGGCTTACTGATTCTCGTAGGAATCGATCAGCTCATCGAGTTCCTCCAGCAGGCAGTCGACGCGGCCGTAGAAGGCATCGTTGTTTGCCGGGCTGTCGAAACGGTCGCGGATATCTGTCAGGAGATCAATGGCCTTGTTCAGGCGTTTTTTGCCGTTGTCATCCAGGTAGAGCATGTAGCGGCTGCGCTCGTTCTCTTCCGGAGTCATCTTGCGAAGCACGACCTGTACGTTCGGCTTTTCGCCGATAAAGCGGTAGGTGATGGACGGCGAAGCGTGGTTGAAGAGCTCCTGCAGATAGTAGATATCTCCGGTCTGTTTGTAATAACGCCACGCGAATGTCTTGCGCATGGTCTGTGCACCGATGGAGCCGAGGCCGATCTGGCGGCCCACCTGCTTGAACACACGGTAAGCCTGCTCTCTGGAAAGCGGGGTGTCAGAACCCGGATATCCGATCAGCAGATAGCCTTCCGGATCTTTATTGGCAACGAAGTTGTCGACGATCTCCTTAAATTCATCCGTGAATTTAAAGTTTGTCGTAAGCTTCCGGGTGCCGATCTCAACGGTAAGTTCCGTTTTTCCGATCAGATCCTTGTTTTTCAGTTTCAGAATTTCCACCAGCTGCATGCCGGTGCCCACGCCGATCTCAAACATGATATAATACTTTACATCAACTTCTTTCAGAGCAGCCTTAAATTCTTCCAGGGTTTTTTCGTCTTTGATGGGTGCAACCCAATTCATAGTTATCCTCCATTCTGAAGCGTTAAAATATATTAAGGCACAGTTTCCAAGCACCGGGGTACGGCCTTTGGAAGAATCTGTGCGTAAGGAAAAATTTCCGAAACAGAAATTTTTCCGATTGAAACCGAATACTGTCCGGATGTATGTCTGACTGGATATCCGCACGATTTTCACGCTTCCAGGAAAATCGGAAATCCCCTGTTTTCATGTCAGTGAAAGGCATAAAAACATATTGCCACATCCTGCCGGAATCCGGTTTATAAGCATTATTGCGGCCGGTTAACATTTGAACGGTTGGCATTCGAATGGTTAACATTCGGTCGGTTAAACCGGCTGTACTTGCGCCGCCTTTTTTCTCTGCGTTTTCGCTCGACACCGGAGTGGATGGCGACAAACGCCACAACAAGAACCACAATTACGCAGAGCAGAACAAAAACAGTGGGAAAGCCGCTTTTGGATACCACATCCGAATCGGAACCCGAATCGAGGGCGGCCGCGGCTGAAATAGCTTCGGATTCATCCGTCGTCGGAATTGTCACAGCCGTGTCCACATCAATATAAAAAGGAATCGTACACAGCGAGGAGCCGTCATATAAAATAAGTATATCGCCGGCATGCCCGTCCTCTTCGAGGGCAGACAACAGGCTCACCTCCGTGGAGATGAGTGACGCGTCGTAATCCGCCGGAATGGAAACCGTCACATCAGCATCATAAGAAATTCCGTCGACGGAAAGGTTCAGCTGCGATTTGATGGATGTCAGGATGCCCTGACTGTCGATATAAACACCGTCCAAATCTGCGATATTCGCGTGCGTGTAATTCTGAAAACCGTAATCCAGCAGGGTTGCAGTGTCGAGGTAGGCGTTTGTACCGCTGGCGTTAAAGAGTACGACGATGAGTGTGATCCCGTCCTTTTCAATGCATGTCACCAGTGTGGTGCCGGATGCATCCGTGTAACCGGTTTTTCCCATCAGATAAGTACCGCCTTCATAGTAGTACTTATTGCCGGAGTAAGCCATTTTGTGTTTTTGCTGGAAGGTACGCTCTTCACTCACCAGATTGGTAAAACCGATGGTATAAGAAAGCGTCTGTTCCACTTCCAGAAGCGTGTCATACTGCAGAAACTGACTGGCGATCAGTGCCATATCGTAGGCGGTGGTGTAATGAGATTCATCAAACAGACCGCTTGGATTGGTAAAATTCGTATTCAGACAGCCGAGTTCTTTTGCCCGCTCGGTCATCATTTCCCCGAACCCGGCGATCGAACCGCCCATCTCTTCCGCCAGCGCGTTGGCTACCTCATTGGCGGATGCGAGAAGCATCGCGTAGAGACAGTCTTCGACGGTTAAAATTTCGCCGGACTGCATGCCGATGCTGGAAGCGCCGTATTCCAGATCTACCGCGGTATCGGAAAAAGTAATTTCATCATCAACAGAAAGGTTTTCGATGGCGAGGATAGCAGTCATGATTTTCGTGATACTTGCCGGGTAGTGTACGCTGTAACCGTCTTTTTCATAGAGAACGGCGCCGGTGTCCGCGTCCATCACGAGGGCAGCCTCGCTGACCAGACCGAGGGGATCCGCTGTGGATTCTTCCTCCCCGGTGGTTTCCTCTTCAGAAGAAGATTCGTTCTCCTCTTCCGAGTTGCCGGTGAAAGTATCTGCGGTTGTACTGCTGTTTTCCGAGCCTGTGCCGCCGGTCTGGGAGGCATAGGCATCGAAACAGAAAACCGTTGTCAGTGTGATCATCGCAATCAGGGCGACGACGCGAAGAGAATGTCGAAGCATCATATTTAAAACCTTACTGTGAGAGTCTTTCGGGCGACCGGCCATGGATGAAAAAACAGATGAAAAAACTGTTTTGCAAAACAGAAGGAATGGTCGGAAATCCGGCAGACGGCTGTCTGTCCTGTAGTGCCTGAAAAAGCAGGCATGTGGTAGTCTGGTTTACTAAATGATTATAGAGCGTAATAAAAGAAAAATCAACCCCGGAAATGGGAAAAGAAGGAATTTCTGCTATGCGGACAGCGACGAACTCAGGCTGGCGGAGGCAGCTTTTGCCCGAAACCCCGAAACGCTCAAAAAAATCGCCCCCAGCAAAGCCTTCCGTTTTGCCAAAAGCGATTCAGTGCGCCTTCAGGGGCTCGAACCCTGGACACCCTGATTAAGAGTCAGGTGCTCTACCAACTGAGCTAAAAGCGCATGCAGTTTAATTTGTAAACCGGAGATAAAATCTGTGAAAAATCTATGTCCCCGAGGAACGATGGAGATTATAGCGCCCGAGCGCAGAAATGTCAAGAACTTTTTTAAAAGCAGGGCACTTAAAAAAGCAACAAAAATTCGGGAATTGAGGCTGAAAAAATTGTCACTTTGTTACTATTCACGGTCGGCCTATGTGAACAGACGTTACTTTACTATAAAAGTCTGCCAGCCGGCCAGATGAACAGGGCATATGAGTTCAACTGGCCATTTGATTATCAAAGGGTACAAATTTTAAGGAACCTGTGCGATCAGCTTGCAGATCGGATTCCCCTTTGCGGAAAATTTCTCCTCATATTCCGTCATAATATTGTCCCGGTTCAGCTCTTCATCCCCGTGGAGGTCATGCGTGCAGGCGAGGAGCGTCCAGCCGGACAGGGCAATCTCCTCCAGGGAAAAGGAAAAAAGATCGGTATTGTCCGTTTTAAATTCAATGCATCCTCCTGCCGGGAGCAGAATGCGGTAACGCGAAAGGTATTCTCTGCTGGTAAGCCGGCGCTTTGCGTGGCGGTCCTTCGGCCAGGGATCGGAAAAATTCAGGTAAATGCGGTCTGTTTCGTTCTCGCCGAACACATCGGTGATGTACTCCGCATCCATCCTCACAAAAAGAAGGTTGGGGAGAGGATTCTGTTCCTGTTTTTCCACGGCCCGGATCAGCACGCTGGAATATTTTTCGATGCCGATAAAGTTTACTTCAGGGTGCCGCATGGCGAGCTCATGGATAAATTTTCCTTTTCCCGTGCCGATCTCAATGCGGATGGGGTGGTTATTTTCAAACAGGGAGTGCCAGTTTCCTTTCCACTGTTCCGGGTTTGAAACCGTATATTCACTTTCAGCGATCATTTCCCGGGAACCGGGCACATTTTTCAGTCTCATGAATTTTCTCCATTGGTTACTCTGGTCTGTTTGGCAGTTGGCGGCGCTTGACAGCCGCATGTCTGCGCCTTATAATGGCGGGCAGTTTGTGACAGCCATGGCATCATAGCATTAAAAAGAAAAGAAATCAACATATTTCATAAAGTGTTAATAGTAGTTACTGATTCACGGCCATCCCATGTGAGTTCATAAATCCACGACGAGCTTGCTCGTAAGGGGATTTATGAACTCACATAGGATGACTGTGTAACAGTCATCTCCCCCTCATTCGCAAAAAATTCGCTTCATTATTTATTTTTATCAAAAGCGAATTTTTTGCGAATGAAGGGAGAGGTGGCCGTGAATCAGTATCGGAAGATGGTGAAAGTATCATGTATCTGCATGAAAAGCTGGAAGAATATGAAAACAACGGCCGTTACCCGATGCATATGCCGGGGCATAAGAGGCAGCTGGGGGAGAAGCCCTATGACGGCGACATCACCGAGATCGAGGGTTTTGATAACCTGCACCACAGCGAAGGCATTCTGAAAAGCGACAGGGAAAAGGCCGCGGAATTTTACGGCGCGGGTGAAGCCAGGTTTCTGGTGAACGGAAGTACCTGCGGTGTTCTGGCGGCGATCAGCGCGGTGACGGAGTACGGGGATTCTGTTCTGCTTGGAAGAAATTCACACAAATCCGCATATCACGCCATACAGCTGCGGGGGTTGAAAGCGGAATATGTTTACCCGGACGCTTCACTGTATGAAGAATGGAGCATCGACGGACCGATTCCGCCGGAAGCGGTGAGGAAGCTTCTGGAAGAAGAAAAAGTACAGAAACCGGAGCAGACAGGAGAAAAGGAAAAAGTCAGGGAACCGGAGCAGACAGGAGAAAAGGAAAAAGTCAGGGAGCCGGAGCGGACAGAAGAAAAGGAAAAAGCCAGGGAACCGGAGCAGTCAGAGCAAACAGATGAACTTCCTGCAGCGGAAAAGAAGTATCAGCGAAAAAAGGCGGTTTTTATCACATCACCGACTTATGAGGGAGTGCTGTCAGATATCAGGAAAATCGCGGAAATCTGCCATGGATACGGCATACCGCTGATTGTGGATGAGGCACACGGCGCGCATCTTAAGGTGCTGGGAATGGGGGAAGATGCCGTGGAGGCCGGGGCAGATATTGTAATTTCGGGTCTTCACAAAACCATGCCTGTGCTGACGCAGGGTGCGCTGCTTCTGGTGAGCCGGGAAGCGATCCGCGACGGGCGCGTTTCTATGAAGGTGCTGGATGAATATCTTGGCATTTATGAATCCTCAAGCCCCTCCTATGTGCTGATGGGAAGCATTTCGAGATGTGTCCACTGGCTGGACGGCAGTTATGAGATTGCCGGGCGGAACAGGGAAAAGAGTGCGCGGGAATATCGGAAGGTTTTGGGAGAAACGCGGAGGAGACTCCTGAAGATGAAGCGGTTCCGGCTGTTTCCGGAAGGAGAGCCCTCAAATGGAAGCGAAAAATATACGAATCAATTTCGTCAGTTTCCGGAAAGAGAACCGTCAGGCGGAAGTAAGTTAGAAATCGGGAAAAAGAGAGAGAATTTTATCCGAAAAAGACAGAATATGCCGCCGTATGATGCGGGAAAGCTGGTCATTTCCACAAAGGGAACGGGAATCACGGGAAATGAACTGGCGGACAGGCTGCGGGAAATGTATCAGATCGAAACAGAGATGGCCTCGGCAGATTACATCATCGCCATGACTTCCGTATTTGATACGGAAGAAGGACTGAAACATTTTGCGGACGCGATGCTGGCCTGTGATGAAGACATGAGAAAAATACCGGCCGCAGAATCCGGGAAAACTGATGCGACAATGAAAATACGGCCTGAATCAGAACGTCTGTTTTTTAAAGTGAAAGCTGCCTCCGACGGATATGACCCGGTGCCGGAGAAAAATGTGGCGGCGGAGAAATTCCCGGAGGCTCAAATTGCCATGCCGATCGCAGATGCTCTGTCCATTGCGAGGCGTTATCCGCAAAGGGTAAAGAAAATGGATCTTTTGCTTTGGCAGAAGAAGGAAGAGAACCGTACTTTGCCGAAAGATGCAGAGAGAAAAGATGAGAATTTTTCATTTCGAAAAGGCTCTGAAAAAAAGAAAAGATGGGAGTACGGGGAAGCGGCGGTCTCCGTCGAATATATCTATGTTTATCCGCCGGGAATTCCAATCATTGCCCCGGGAGAAATAATCACAAAAGGGGTGGCAAAAAAAATTATTTGCGACTATAATAGCGGATGTGCTCTGATCGGGTGCGGGGAGGAAGAGGGAAAAATTACGGTAAATTATATAACGGCCGAATAATACCTCATGCCCGCTGCGCGACACTATCCGGAAAAAAGCCGATGGATCCCAGAGCAAAGAAGATGAGAAGCATTTTCTTCGGTAATGATTTTGCAGCATAATATCCAAAACGGAGAAGACGGTATGATTTACCTTATCATGGGAAAGAGTTCCACAGGGAAAGATACGATATTTGAAGAGATGCTCGCGGATACGTCTGCAGACATCCGCCGAATGGTCGGCTACACGACGAGGCCGAAACGCAGCCATGAGATGGACGGGCGCGAATATTTTTTTGTGAGCAGGGAAAAAATGCTGGAGCTGGAAGCGCAGAAAAAGGTGATTGAGCGGCGCACCTACCATACGGTTCACGGAGACTGGGATTATTTTACCGTGGACGACGGAAGTGTTGCGGATAACGGACGGTACCTGTACATCGGCACGCTCGATTCTTATGTGAAGCTGCGCGATTATTATGGGGAGGAGAAGGTGCGGCCGGTTTACATCGAGGTGGAGGATGGGAAGCGGCTGTCCCGGGCCCTGAAACGTGAGATGGAGCAGGAAAAACCAAAGTACGCGGAACTGTGCCGGAGGTATCTGGCGGATGAGGCGGACTTCTCGGAGGAAAACCTGAGACGCTGCGGCATCCGGAAAAGGTATCAAAACAACGGAAATTTAAGTGACTGCATGGATGAGATAAAGAAGGATATCTGCGGTTGATCTTAATTCGTAGATAAACAATGAGGAAAATAAATGGCCGGTTTTTCAGAAGTTTTGGGACAGGAGCATATTAAGGAGCATTTTCAGCGTGCCGTGCAGCGCCGGAGGGTAGCGCACGCCTATCTGATCGAGGGTGAGGAAGGCATGGGAAAGCGGATGGTTGCCCGGGCCGCGGCCATGGCGATCCAGTGTGAACGCCAGGATGGCTTCGCCTGCGGCGAATGCTTAAGCTGCCGCCAGATGATGACCGGAAAACAGCCGGATGTGCGCGAAATCGTGCACGAAAAACCAAATGTACTGAAAATTGATGAGGTCAGGGAACAGTTGGTGCAGGACATGCCGGTTCGCCCCTACGCAAATGCCCACAAGATTTATATCGTCCCGGATGCGGATAAGATGAACCCGCAGGCGCAGAACGCGATCTTAAAAACGATCGAAGAACCGCCGCCGTACGGAATTATCTTTCTTCTGGTGAAAAACCGTTTTCTGATGACGGAGACTGTGCGCTCCCGCTGCGTAAAGATGACACTGCATCCTCTGTCGGATGCTGTGATTGTGGATTATCTGATGCAGAAGTGCGGTGTGACGGATTACCGCGCAGAAGAAGTGGCGGCTTTTGCCGGAGGAAACCTGGGAAAAGCGGTGCGCCTTGCAAACGGGGACGGTTTCTTTGAACTTAAGAACAAGGTCGTCTCCGTGATGAAGAAGCTTCCGAAGCTGAGTGATTGGGAGACAGAGGGCGAGGCAAAGAATATCACACAGCAAAAGGAAGATATTCCGGAGTTTCTGAATCTCTGCGAGCTCTGGTTCCGGGATGTACTTTATGTAAAGTCAGCCGGCGATGTTTCGGGAGTTCATTTTACGGAGGAAAAGGAACTTTTAAAACAGTACGCCGAAAACGAATCCTGGCGGGGTATTCAGGAAAATCTGGAGCGAATCGCAGAAGAGAGAGTCAGAATTTCATCCAATGTGAACACGGACGCAGGCATGGAGCTGATGCTGATGGGGATGAAGGATGGAATGAAGGATGAAAATATAAAAGCAGGATATGTTTCCGAAAAGGAAAGACGAAATTGGAGGAATGGTTGAAACTATGGCTAAAGTGATCAGCGTGAGATTTCGCACGGCAGGAAAGATTTATTATTTTTCGCCGGGCGATTATGAGATAAAGACGGGAGACCATGTGATCGTGGAGACGATCCGCGGAGTGGAGTACGGAAAAGTGGCGGTCGGCTTACATGAAGTCGACGATGAAGAGGTTGTGCAGCCTTTAAAAAAGATCATCCGCCCGGCGACACCGGAAGACGACCGGATTTATGAGGAGAATAAGAAGCGCAGCCGGGATGCGTACGACATCTGTCTGGAAAAAATCGCGAAGCGCGGGCTGGCAATGAAGCTGGTGGACGCAGAGTATACCTTTGACGGAAACAAGGTTTTGTTTTACTTTACCGCAGACGGACGCATCGATTTCCGCGAGCTTGTAAAGGATCTGGCGGCGGTCTTTCGCACCCGGATCGAGCTGCGCCAGATCGGCGTGCGCGATGAGGCGAAGGCGATGGGCGGCTACAGCACATGCGGCAGGCCTCTGTGCTGCGCCAGCTATATGCCGGAATTTGTGCCCGTGTCCATTCGAATGGCGAAGGAGCAGAATCTGTCACTGAATCCTACGAAAATATCGGGTGTCTGCGGCCGCCTGATGTGCTGCCTGAAAAACGAGCAGGACACCTACGAATGGCTGAATTCCAAGCTGCCGAATATCGGAGAAACTGTCACAACGTATGACGGTTACAAAGGAGAGGTTCAGAGCGTGAGTGTGCTCCGCCAGCGGGTAAATGTGATCGTGACGGAGAACGATGAGAAAGAAATTCGGGAATATACTACCGCGCAGCTGAAATTCCGGCCGAAACGGCGCCGAGACCACGGGCAGGGCGCGGAGGATGAGACAAAGGAGATCAAACAGCTCGAGGCGCTCGAAAAGAAGGAACGGAAGAAGACGAGAGAATAGGAAACAGACAGAATGGATGATTTTTTGAAGGCATATTTGCCGAAAATCATCGGTTTTGACATCAAAATCAACTTTTTATGAATCAGCAGCTATATAAGGATGCAGAGCAGAAAACGGGATTATATGACAGAAAACAGAGTGAGATCAGACGGGAAAGAGGAGAGAATATCAGAATTTGAGGAAGAAGATATCCTGAAGCCTGGAGAGCGGATCGATGATCTGGAGCGAAACGGATATCACATCATTCAGAACCCGGGAAAGTTCTGTTTTGGCATGGATGCGGTGCTGCTTTCCGGATTTGCGAAGGCATTTGCCGGGGAGCAGGTGCTGGATCTGGGAACCGGGACGGGTATTGTGCCGATTTTGATGGAGGCAAAGACCGGGGCTTCTCACCTTACCGGGCTGGAAATACAGCCGGAGAGCGCCGATATGGCGAGGCGGAGCGTTCAACTGAACCGTCTGGAAGAAAAAATCACCATTCTGGAGGGAGATTTAAAAGAAGCGTCAAAACTGTTTTCTCAGGCATCGCTGGATGTGGTCACCGTGAATCCGCCCTACATGGCTTCGGGGGGCGGGCTGAAGAACCCGGAATCCGCGAAGGCAATCGCCAGACACGAAATATTGTGTACGCTGCGCGATGTGGTGCGGGAGAGCGCGAAGGTTTTAAAAAGCGGAGGAAGATTCTACATGGTACACCGGCCCTACCGGCTGGTCGAGCAGATCGAACTCCTGAAAGAATACCGTCTGGAACCGAAGAGGATGAAATTTGTGCATCCCTATGTGGATCGCGAGGCAAACATGGTTCTGATCGAGGCCGTAAAGGACGGCGGCAGCCAGATGACGGTGGAAGCGCCGGTCATCGTGTTTGATGAGAACGGAAAATATACGAAGCAGATTACGGAGACGTATGGTTATTGAAAATTTAAACAGAGAGCCGGAAAAACAGAAAATGAGTGAGTTGTCAGAAGGAGAAACGGAAGAAAAGAGAGAGGATGAGAGGAAAAGCGCGGAATCGGAAGTAAATGGTTCGGCAGGTGACCTGGGAATGCTGTATCTGTGTGCGACTCCCATCGGAAACCTGGGCGACATCACGCTGCGGGTGCTGGAAACGCTGAAAACAGTCGATTTGATCGCGGCGGAGGACACGCGCCATACGATACACCTGTTAAATCATTTTGAAATCAAGACACCGATGACGAGTTATCATGAATATAACAAATATGAAAAGGCGGATATTCTCGTAAAAAAGATGCAGCAGGGCGCAAAAGTGGCGCTGGTGACCGATGCGGGCACACCGGGCATTTCGGATCCGGGCGAGGAGCTGGTAAAGCGAAGCATTGCCGCCGGAGTGAGGGTGACATCTCTGCCGGGACCGGCGGCCTGCATCACGGCGCTGACCATGTCGGGGCTTTCTACAAGACGGTTTGCGTTTGAGGCATTTCTGACGGCGGATAAGAAGGAGCGGAAACAGATTCTGGAGGAGATGAAGCGGGAAACGCGAACCATGATTCTCTATGAGGCGCCGCACCACCTGAAAAATACGGTTGAAGAGCTGCTGAATGCGCTCGGCGACCGGACGGTCACCGTCTGCAGGGAACTCACGAAGATTCACGAATCCGCCGAAATGTGGAAGCTGTCCTCATACCTGGAATTTTTGGGTGAAAACGAGCCGCGCGGCGAGTATGTACTGGTAATAGAAGGAAAACCGGTGGAGGAGTTGCGGAAAGAAGAAATTCAAAAATGGGAGGAACTTTCTGTGGAAGAACACATGGCATACTATGAGAGCGAAGGTTATACACAAAAGGAAGCGATGAAGCTGGTGGCAAAAGACCGCGGGGTGTCGAAGCGGGAAATTTATCAGCAGATGAAGGTGTGAATTACAAATATGACGCAAGGGGAGATGGAGTAAACGTTTCTCGATGACTCCTGAGCGAGGAGAAATCTGTGTGTCCACCTTTTGTTGCTTGAATTGTAAATATTATAGGAGGTAAGGATTCGTAGATGACGGAAAAATTACTGATTTGTGTGCTGCTTCTTCCGCTCGTCGCGGCACTTGCAATCATTTGTTTGTGGGATTTGAGGAGACAAAAGGAACTGAGAATCGTGACCTGCGGGACGCTTACAGTCATGGCGGTACTTCTGTGGTATCTCGCGATTACCGGGCGGGGAACGGAGACACTGACCCTTTTTTCCCTCACGGAAGACTTTGCGGTAACCTTTGCGGCAGAACTGTTCGGCAGGTATTTTGCCGCAGTGGCAGTCACGGCCTGGGCGGGAGTTGAAGTATTTTTAAGTGTATGTCTGGAACCAGGGAAACATGAGCCGCGGTTTTTTATATGCACCCTGCTCATATCCTGTACGGTAACAGGGCTCTCTTACGCCGCGAACTTCATGACCATGTTTCTGTTTTTCGAGGCAACCATCTTCCTGTTTTTCCCTCTGATTATGCATTACCAGACGGAAGCCTCAGCCGAGGCAGGGAGACGATATTTTCTCGGTGCATTCTTAAGCGGACTGGTTGCCCTCATGGGAGCATGCTGTTTTTCCATGTATGTATCGGATCTGGGGTTTGTGTCGGGCGGTGCGCTGGATGCCACCTTTGCCGGGGGCAAAAACAGGATCGTGATACTGATCTCCGCGGCTCTCATGGTTGCCGGTTTCGGTATGTTTTCCCATGTCGTTTCGGAGTGCGGCTGGCTGCCTGGGGTGGAGCGTGATATTCCGGTCACGGTTCAGGCGCAGAGCGCCGGTGTGATCGCAAACCTCGGCGTGTTTGCAGCGGTTCGAAGCGTGTATTACCTGGTTGGTGCGGACTATCTTTTCGGAAGCGGGGCGCAGGTTTTTCTGATTCTGTTTGCGGTACTGATGTCCGGCGCGGGAATTTTTCTTATGTGGAGGACAGGCAACCGCGAGGATATAAGGCTTGGCCGGATAGAACCGGAGAAAAGGCAAAAAATGACATCCGACGGGGAAACCGGGATAATATCCGATGGAGAACCGGGAAAAGAAACGAAGAAAAAGCGGAAAATGACATCCGACAGAAAAGCAGGGATGGTATCTGACGGAGAAACTGTGAAAAAACAGGAAAGTACATCTGACGGAAAAACGGAAAAAAAATCAGAGGCAAAACAGAGTGGAAGAATGCTCTATATCGTTCTGAATCAGTCCGGTTATGCTTTCCTTCTGCTGGCAATATTTCAGCCGGTCGGGCTTTATCTGGCGCTGGGCTATGCGGCGGTACATATGCTGATGGCGATCCTGATTCCGCTTTATACTTTGATGAAGGATTGAGTATTTTTAAACTATTACGAAAAGCATAAATTGGAGGCACAAATGCTGTTATTGATTCCTGTTTTGCTGCCGGTAATTTCCGGATCCATAATTCTCATAAAAACATGGAAGAAAAAACCGTGGCGCAGGCCGCGTTTTATTCTGATTTCCGCCATTATAAATTCCGCTGTGGTGCTGGGATTTCTGATTGCGCAGTATTCGGAAGCTTTGCAGGTCACAATCGCGGGGTCAGTCACTTTCCGGCTGGCAACGGATGGCCTGGGAACCGTGCTTGCGGGATGTATGGCCGTGCTGGTGCCGTTGGTTCTCTGTTATTCGCTGGATTTCGGGGAAGACAGGCGGAAAGCAGAGAAAACGGTACAGAAGAATACATTGTCCCCTTCGGATGAGCGAAAAAAGAGAACGCATAGCGGGAAAGTGAAGGCAGATCCGGGGGAAGAAAAGGCGGATATCCGGAAAACAGAGGGAAAAAGAGATGTGTTCTCCGCCCGGATGAATTATCTTTTTGCCGCGGTGACGGGCATCGCCTTTTCAAAAAATGCGGCGACCATGAGTTTCTTCCTTATTATACTGTTGCTGGTTGACGCATGGATTGTCTTAGGAAACGGAAAGCCGGAAAAAAGGTATTGGATTTTCCATGCAGGCGGGGCAGTGGCCGTAATTCTTGTGCTGATGACAGCTGTTTTTTGCGGCAGAGGTGCGTCGTTTTACTTTGACGGGTATCTGTCGGGGAATATCTCAAACCAGGTGCTTCTGATTCTGTATATCCTCGGCTTCTGCGGATGCACGGTGAGGAAACTTGCAAGCCCGTTTTTTGCGGAAGAAGAGAAACCGGAAAATCTGTTTTTGGATATCATATATGCTTTTCTGCTGATTCGTCTGACCTTCTCCGTCTTCGGCATCAGTCTGCTTCGCGGAACCTGGGCGCAGGTGGTTGTGATGCTGCTTTCGGTTGCGGGAATTATGGTTCACTCTGTTCTGGCTTTTCGTGAAAAACGATTCCGGAAGAAAATGGCCCATCTGTCCGCAGCCTCCTTCGCTTTGATTTTGACCGGAATTGCGGTGATGACCTCGCACGGCTATACGGCTGCGGTGTGGATGACGGTCGCATTCGCCTTCACACAGCTGCTGTTGATCTTTTTCCCCGGAGCCGTGAAAAAGAAAGAAAACTCTGAGGGAGAGATGTCAGCCGGACTGGGGAGAAGGATGCCGGTGACCTTCGGATGTTATGTGGCGGCATGTTTAAGTGTCTGCGCCGTCCCGCCGTTTGCCGGATTCTTAAGTGTGTGGAAGCTCGCGAAAGCTTTCACCAGACAGGGAGGTCTGAACTATCTTTCCATGGCGGCCGTGTTTGCTTTTCTCTTTCTGGCAGCTTTAAGTCTGTATCCGTCTGTCGCAGGTGCATTTTTCCCGAAGAGTGATTATGCGGAAAAGGAAAAGGCAGAGGAAGCAGGTCCGCAGATGCTGGTTCCGATGGTGGTGCTGGCGGCTGCGATCCTTGCGACCGGGCTCTTTTCCGGTGTGCTGGGAGATTATATTTATCAGATTGGGCTGGGGCTGATGTAAAAAATATAAAAATTAGATTGTAATAATAAAAATTGTGTGATAGAATGCGTCAATGTGCCGTGTTTTATGCACACGGGTCGCGTAAGGAGTTATCTGACCCGGCGCGGTGAGCAGTGGAAAGAACTCCACACTCAAGTGGTACGGATGTTAGATTTAAACGAAACATGGAGGCTAAAAATGGCAAAGGAAGAGAAGCAGGCGAAAAGACAAAAGCCGGCAGAGACCGCGGCTGAGCGGGCCGCCCGGGAGGAAAGGGAGAGAAAGTTTTCCAATAATATATACCATGGTGTCGTCGCTGTGGTTGTGGTTGCGATCGTGATTTCCATTGGAATTCTGATCTTTCGGAACACGGCAGATTATATGGGAACCTATTTAAAGATCGGCGATTATGAGATCAGCAAGGAAGAGCTTGATTTCTATTACAACGGTTATGTGACCAGCTGGGAGTCGTCCTATCTGACATATTACTCATATCTGGGTTATATTGATACGAGTCTGGAATATTCGGAGCAGTATTACAGCGATGACCTGACCTGGGAAGATTATTTCATTGAGTGTGCGGTGGAAGAGATGCAGACGGTTTATGCCTGGTATGATGCCGCGATGGACGATGAAGACTTCACTTATGATGTGGACGAGCTGGTGCAGGAGCAGATTGACGCGCTGCAGGAAGGTGCGGACGATTCCGACGTGTCGCTTTCCTACTATGTAAAGGCGTACTACGGTGTTTCTGTCAGCAAGTTTAAAAAGTATATTAAAAAGACCGTGATTGCGACGGAATATTACGATTATCTCGAGGAAACCTACGAGGTGACCGATGAAGATATCCAGACGGAACTGGAGGACAACGCGGAGGATTACACGCTTGCTACCTACCGCTACTATTCCATCAGCTACGCGACGGACAGCGATGCCACCGATGAGGAAGCGGAGGAGTATCAGGAGTATGTGCTCACAAACACAGAGCTGATTGCCGCTCAGATCACGGATGAGGATTCCTACCTGGAGATGGTAGCTGCCTATGAGGCGGATGACGACTACGATGCGGACAGCTCGACTCTGGCGGAAGATGCGACCGTCAGCGATGTGACAGATGTGATTGCAATCTGGCTGATGGAGGCAGAGCGCACCGAGGGCGATGTGACCATTCTGGACGATACATCCAGCAGCGTATATTACCTGGTATATTTCAAGAGCTGTGCTTTGGACGACACGAAGTCGGCAGCTTTCCGCCATATTCTTCTGACAGATGACTATGCGGAAGAAAACGCCGAGATCATGCTGGAGTACTGGGAAGAAAACTACGGCGACGAGGAAACCTTCGCTGAGATGGCAGATCGTTATTCCGAAGACAGTGCGGAAGGCGGCCTGTATGAAGATGTATATAACGGCGAGATGGTTGATGTTATCAATGACTGGGTGCTTGACGAGAGCCGCCAGGCCGGAGATACGACTATCGTGACATCCTCCTACGGTACGCATATCGTGTATCTCGTAAGTACTTCGGATACGCTGTCCATCGAGATTATGGCGAAAAATAATCTCACCACCGCCTACCTTACGGATCTGCTGGAGGAAATTCAGGAGTCCATGCCGGTGGAGGATGTGAAGGGCAAGATCGCTTATCTGGCAAGTGACACGGATGCGGAGTAAGCAGAAACAGGTTTGAAACCATGTAGTCGAGATTGTATTCGTTTTAGAATTCGTTTTAAGACAGGAGATCGCTCGCATACGGTCGTTTGCATATGGTTGTTCGCATACGGTTTTACAGCCATTATGCGTGATGCCAGATTACAATTGATATTAGTTTATACGAAGCCTCATTTTCCGGTTTTCAATCGGAAGTGGGGCTTCTTGTTTATGAAGTCTGCAGTCCCACGTTTTCTGACAATCTTATGAAGTCTACAGTCCCACGTTTCTGACAATCCGTGCAGGGAAAGAGGCGGAGCAGAGGTTGGAAAGCAATGCATAATTTGTATATTTGGCGCGGCGAGCAGGAGGGCAAATCCCCTGCTCGACAAAAAAGAATTAACTTTTCTTTTTTATATAAGTGTAGTAGAATAGAACATGTGTACATGACAGAGTTTATATCTTGTTGTTTATCGCAATCAGGATAGACGAGACAGATTATTTTGCTATTTATAAACCCGGTAAATAGAGAACAGGTATTTCAGATAATAACAGATCAGCGATTCCCATGATTATCATTTGATATACCGTGAATAATTATGACTTAACACAGATATTTTGAACAGGACGATGTATCAATAGTTACCATGAATAACAACTATCGCTTCGGTACTTGTCCCGGTTGCTCATTTCATGTAGAAATTAACGAAAAGGCTTGAAATATAAATTTGGAGGTTTGAATGGAAAACGAAAGCGTAAGAAATTTACAGAGCATCGCCATGCTGATCGATGCGGACAACACGCAGCTGTCGAAAATAGAGTATGTGATTCGTGAAATTTCGGCATACGGCCGCATCGTTGTAAAGAGGGCCTATGGCAACTGGAAAAAAGAAAATCTGAAAAATTGGGAGAGCGAGATCAAGCGGCTGGCGATCCGCGCGGAGCAGCAGTTTGACTATGTGGCCGGGAAAAATGCCACTGATATGGCGTTGGTCATCGACACCATCGAGCTACTGTACCGCGAACTTTACGATGCCTTTGTCATTGTGGCCAGTGACAGCGACTACACGCCGCTGGCGATCAAGCTGCACGAATCCGGCGTCTATGTGATCGGGGTCGGTGAAAAAAATACGCCGGAGGCGTTTCGAAATGCCTGCGACGAATTTATTTTTCTGGAAAATCTCGGCCGCAAGGAAGAGACGGTTGCGGAGGATGAGGAAGAATCTCAGCCTGCGGAAAAGAGCGGATCTGCAAATGGCGCGGACAATTCACGGTCAGAGAGTCGGGACAATATCAATGAAATCCACAAGCTGTTGCGGATCGCCCACGAAAAATATCAGGACGCGGACGGCTATGTGAATGTCAGCTCTGCCGGAACCTTTATCAAGCGTGTGAAACCGGACTTTGACGCGCAAAACTACGGGTACTTAAAGCTGCCGGACCTGATCGAGGACTTCCCGGATCGCTATGAAATGACACGTTACCGCGGAAAAGGTACGGTCACGATCGTGGCTTACCGCTGCATCCGGCAGGACAGGCGCGGGAAGAAAAACCGGAAGCGCCAGACGGAGTCTGCGCAGAAATTGGCAGAGGAGAAAAGTCTGAATCAGAGCGACAGGGAGACATATCGCGACGAAGGATATATGCAGGAGGATTTTGATCAGGGAATCTATGGAGATGATCCGTATGATGGATCAAACTATACTACGTATGATGACCAGGCCTATGCACTGTATGAGGATCCGTTCGCCGCACAGAATGGGCAAAAGAAACAGGAAAACTCAGGCTCCAGACAGGGCAGTGGAAAGCAGAGCAGTTCAAAGCAAAATACAGCGAGACAGGGGAGTACGAAACAGGGAAGTGGGAAGCAGAACAGTGGGAAGGTGAACAGCACAAAACAGGGGAGTGTGAAGCAGAGCAGTTCGAAGCAAAACAGCGGCGAACGGGAATATGCGAAGCGAGACTATTTAAAAACGGAAAACCAAAAGCAGAATAATCAGAAGCAAAGCAATCAGAAATCAGGTGGGCGAAAGAGATATCGGAAGCAGAAAAGGGGTTAAGCTGGAAAGCCTCTTTGATGAGAGGATATGATATTGGGATTAAAAACGGCCACAACCTCATGTCTTGAGGATTTTAAATCTGGAGTTAATGCGAGGCATTTAATCCAGATTTAAGGAAGCAAACTCCCGCTTTCTGAGGTTAGAGCGAAGCGCCAACTTTAAGACTTCTTGACTCTGGTGCTATTGTCTATTCACGGAGCAATGTCAAATGATTATGGAATGAGGTTGAGTAGTAGATGAAGTCAGAAACATATGAGATACACCCGATTGCTTACATGGAAAACGATTTTCCCGAAAAGTTCGGGATCCCGCGCCAGAGCGGACTGGTGGAGGAGCTCACGGGAAGAATCGTGTTCGAGTCTGTTTATCGCAACCCGGATGCACTGCGGGGGCTGGAGGGATATGATTATATCTGGCTGATCTGGGGGTTCGATGAAGCGAAGCGATATGGGGGCGAAAAGAAGAAAATCTCCGGCGAATCGGAAACGCATAAAGAAATCAGTGCAGGGTTTTCAAATCGTGAACAGGTGACAGTGGAAGACGAAAACGGAGCAGCCATTAGGGAGAAAGAAGCAGCTGTCATAAAAAAAGAGGAACGTCAGGTAAGAGAAGAAAAGGTCGGAAGAATAGAAAAGTTTCACCCAACCGTGCGCCCGCCTCGCCTGGGCGGAAACACCCGCATGGGTGTCTTCGCGACCCGCAGTCCCTTTCGACCGAACTCTCTGGGGCTGTCCTCAGTGCGCCTTCTGAATATCGACTACGACACGCCGGACGGCCCCGCACTCCTTGTGGGAGGCGCGGACTTAAAAAACGGCACACCGATTTTTGATATCAAGCCCTATCTGCCCCATGTGGACAGTCACCCGAACGCGGCAGCAGGGTTCGCCGGAAAAACAGCGGCGTATCACCTGAAAGTTGCCATATCGGAAGAAAATCTGAATCTCATGCCGGAAGAAAAACGCGCCGCGCTTATGGGAATCCTTGAAAATGATCCAAGACCGTCCTACCAGAATGACCCGGAGCGTGTGTACGGGCTGAACTTTGCGGGGTATGAGGTGAAGTTTCGGGTAGAAGGGGAGAAACTTACGGTGATTAAAGTAGAATAAGTCTGGCTCCGTAATACCGAAATAAAAAATTGGATTAAATGTCTACTTTAACAAATTTCTTATATATGGTAATCTATAAAAAAAGTATGGTTGATTATGAAAGAAGTTTGAAGTGGGTAGAAAGGGAGGTTTTATGAAGAAATCATTTACGGTTACAGGACTTTGCGTACCGGCGAGACATTATATGGTGGATTTAAGCAGCAGGGTAAAGCAGATCGCGGATGAGTATGTCGCGCCGGGCAAGTATTTCACCATCAACCGTGCAAGACAATATGGAAAGACAACCACTCTTTTTATGCTGGAAGAAAATCTGAAGCAGGATTATCTTGTGCTGAGCCTGAGTTTCGAAGCTGCGGATGACTTTTTTACAACGAAAAAAATATTTGCTGATGGGCTGATTATGGAGATCGCATCCGAGTTGCGCAGGCAAAAGGTACAGGAAACTCTTCTGTCTGAGTGGAAATCACCTGTTTCGGAAATTTATCCTATGGTGGATCTGGATGATAAAATTACCTGGCTGTGTCAAAATATAGACCGAAAAATTGTTTTGATGATCGATGAAGTGGACAAGAGTTCAGATAATCAGTTATTCTTAAGCTTTCTCGGTTTGCTTCGTAAAAAATATCTGAATCAGATGGCGGGAAAAGACACAACATTCTGGTCCGTTATACTGGCCGGCGTGTATGATATAAAGAACCTAAAGCAGAAAATTCATCCGGAGGAAGAGTCTAAGTATAACAGTCCCTGGAACATCGCTGCTGATTTTACCATTGACATGAGTTTTTCTCCGAAAGATATTTCGACTATGCTCACGCAGTATGAGGAAGACTGGGATACAGGTATGGAAATCGACAGTGTCAGTCAGACACTGTATGATTACACTTCCGGATATCCGTATCTTGTTTCCAGACTCTGCCAGTTTCTTGCGGAAAAGGTGAAAGAGGACAGCACGAAGCAGGAAAGAAAGAATGCGTGGTATGACGACGCAATCCAGGATGCCGTCAGAAGAATCTTAAAAGAGCCGAATACGCTTTTTGATGATATGAGCAAAAAACTGGAGGATTACCCGAAGCTTAAGGAGATGATTTACAGCATCTTATTTCAGGGGCAGAAATACACCTATGAAGCGGAAAATGACCGCATTCGCATCGGTGTAATGTTTGGTTTTTTGAAGGATGTAAATGGTACAGTCGCCGTATCGAATCGGATTTTTGAAATGAAACTGTATAATCTCTTCCTGTCTGAGGACGAGACGGGCAACCGCATGTTCTCATCCGCAGACATGGAGAAAAGCCGGTTTGTCAAAGGCGGCTGCCTGCAGATGGATCTGGTACTGCAGAAATTCTGCGAGTATTTCGAGGATATTTATGCGGACGCGGATGATAAGTTTATCGAGGATAATGGGCGGAGAATATTCCTGATATTTTTGAAACCGATCATCAATGGGAGCGGAAACTATTACGTCGAGGCCAGAACGCGCAACATGAAGCGGACGGATGTGATTATTGATTATCGGAGTGCGCAGTTTGTCCTGGAGATGAAAATCTACCACGGACAGGAATACAATCGGCGGGGCGAAAACCAGCTGCTGGAATATATGGATTATTATCATTTGCAGAAGGGGTATATGCTGAGCTTCAATTTCAATAAGAAAAAGCAGACTGGCATGAGGCAGATCCTGTTGGGCGACCGTGTGCTGGTGGAGGCGGTGGTGTGATGAGTAAATAGGCTTCCATACCTGCGGAAGGAGGGTGTGAATATATGAAAGAAGATTTTAAATTTGTGCTGTATCAATCAGACGAAGGCGATGTGGCGGTCAATGCCGCCATAAAAGATGAGAGTATCTGGCTGACACAAAAGGGAATGGCGGAATTGTTTGGCTGTTCGACAGACAATATATCGTTACATTTAAAAAATATATTTTCAGAGGGAGAGCTTAGGGAAGAGGCAACTGTCGAGGAAATCTCGGTAGTTCAGACAGAAGGAAACAGGCAAGTCAGAAGAAAGACAATGTTCTATAACCTCGATGCCATCATCTCCGTAGGTTACCGCGTAAATTCCCGCAGAGCCACAAAGTTCCGCATTTGGGCGACCGGTATCTTAAAAGAATACATCATCAAAGGCTTTGCCATGGATGACGAGCGCCTGAAACAGGGAACGACAGCCTTCGGCAAGGACTATTTTAAAGAATTGCTGGAGCGGGTTCGCTCTATCCGTGCGAGTGAACGGCGAATCTGGCAGCAGATCACTGACATCTTCGCAGAATGCAGCATCGACTACGATAAGGATTCTCCGACAACGCGGAGTTTCTATGCCATGGTGCAGAATAAATTTCATTTCGCCATCACCGGACAGACGGCAGCGGAGATTATTTATGACAGGGCGGATAGAGAAAAGGAACACATGGGTTTGACCACATGGAAAAACTCACCGGACGGAAGAATCCTGAAGTCAGATGTGACCGTCGCAAAGAACTATCTGGATGAAAAGCAGATCCGTCAGCTGGAGCGGGCGGTCAGCGGTTACTTTGATTATATCGAAGATTTGATCGAGCGTGAGAACACATTTACCATGGAAGAATTCGCCGCCAGTGTGAATGAATTTCTGGCCTTCCGCAGGTATGACATCTTACGAGACAAAGGACGCATATCGTCCAGACAGGCAAAGGAAAAAGCGGAGGCGGAGTATGTGGAATTTAACAAAACTCAGCAGATCATTTCGGATTTTGACAGGGAAGTGCAGCGGATGATGCGAGCGAAAACGAATGATTAGAACAATGAAAGAGGTTGGTATAGGAATGCCGGATAAGGTAAGCGAAAAAGCTGATCCTGGAAACTGGCGGAAAAAGTTGCCGGAAAGAGTTAATGAAAAAAATTACTGGAAAATATACAGTTTGCAGTGCATAATGCTCCTGCTATGCATATCACTGATTTTATGCCTGCCCGGATGCGCATTTGCAGATGCACGAAAAGAAGCAGGAGAGAATACAGAGCGGATCAGTGTTCTTTCGGATACCAATGAGGCGGAGGAAGAAACCACTTTCGTTCTGGAAGTGCGAGTCCTGGATGTTGGACAGGGACTGAGTGTGTTGGTGGGGTTAGACGGGAACTATCTGCTGTATGATGGAGGCGGAAGTGATTACTCATCCTATGTCGTAGCATACCTGAAAGAGAATGATATAGGCACGCTGTCATATCTCATTGCATCTCATTATGACGCGGATCATATCAGCGGCCTTGTGGGCGTGCTGAACACCACGACCGTGGGAACGGTGCTCACGCCGGATTATGAAACGGACAGTTACATATACCAGTCGTTCCGCTCCATGCTGGAACGCAATGGTGCGCCGGAGATTCATCCGTCAGCCGGTGATGTATATATGCTTGGCTCTGCGGAGATACAGGTGATCGGGCCGAAGAGTTACTCCTATGAAGATGAAAATGATAATTCCATCGTCATACGCATTGTATATGAGGACTTCAGCTGTATCCTTACAGGGGACGCCGGCGAGGAAGCCGAGGCGGATCTGCTTGCATCAGAATACACGCTTGATTCAGACGTATACATTGCAGGACATCATGGAAGCTCAACGTCATCCTCGGAATCCTTTGTGAATGCCATATCTCCGGACTGTGTGATAATCAGCGCAGGGGCAGGAAATTCCTACGGCCATCCAACCGAAAAAACACTCTCCACATTAAAATATGCCGGAGCAGCGCTGTACCGCACAGATGTACAGGGTGAAATCATCTGTTACTCAGACGGCACCGACTGTTGGTTCAATGTTGATAGCAGCGATAACTGGTTATCAGGGTCGGAAATATCTGTGGATGAAACGGCAGAAGCAGATACGGATATTTTTATAGATGAAACAACAGGAGCAGATACGGATATCTCTATAGATGAAACAACGGAAGCAGGCACGGATATCTTAGAGGGAGCATCTGTCGCTGAAGGATCATCGGAGCAGAGGGAGTATGTATTGAATACGCGCACGATGAAATTCCATTATCCGGATTGCTCCAGCGTATCTAAAATGAGTGATGCGAACAAAAAAACGGTGACTGCAGGCAGGGAAGAACTGATAGATGAGGGGTATTCACCCTGCGGGAACTGTAATCCGTGAGTCCTGTTTACAGCGAATCATTCACGCATTGAGACTTAAAGCAATGCCCTGAATGAGAAATGACGTAGCGGAGATTGAAATTCGTGTGCTATATTTGAAAAATGAATTTGATTACAGAAATCGGAGGTAATCAGAGAGGAACGATCCGTTTTATGAAAAAGAACAAAATTACAATCACATTTAACTCCCCGGTAGTGCTGACTTACGTGCTCCTGTGCTTTGCAGCGACACTCCTGAATTACCTCACTGCCGGAAGGAGCAACACGCTTTTGTTTTCGACTTACCATTCGTCGCTGTTAAATCCGCTGACGTATGTGCGGTTTTTTACCCACGTGATCGGGCACTCCGGCTGGGAGCATGTGATCAATAATTCCATGTACCTGCTTCTGCTGGGGCCGGCGCTGGAGGAGAAGCACGGGTCGAAGATGATGATCACCGTGATCGCGGTGACCGCGCTGGTGACGGGGCTTGTGAATTACATATTCTTCCCGAATATCGCGCTCTGCGGAGCGAGCGGCGTGGTGTTTGCATTTATCCTGCTCATATCATTTACGGGGATGAATGGCGGGGAGGTTCCGCTCACTTTTATCCTGATCGCGGTGATTTTCCTCGGACAACAGATTTATCAGGGAGTTTTTGTGGAGGATAATATCTCCAACATGGCGCATATCGTCGGCGGTGTTACCGGGTCGGTGTTCGGGTTTGCTTTAAACCGGGGGAAAGGGCGGAGAAAGCGTTAGGAAATGCCGGAAAATAGTCAGGGAAGTTCAAATGCCTGTTCAACCGTTTCTTTGTAGGATTCGGCTGTCATCTGCGCGGTTTCGTCCACCTTTTCCTGATGACCGGCCACGGCCGCGAAGGGAGCGAACTGTGCCGCCCGGTCACCGGGCGACATGTGCGGGTGCTTTTTGGAAACGTGGTGCGGAAGATGTATGATATCTTCGTAGTCTGACTGGGAAAAAGTCTGATTTTTCATGAGATTCCTTTCTGCTGTGTTTGATGCTTACAGCAAAGACATTTATCTGCACTTTCCGGACACCGGGCCGCAATTCGTATGTTCTCCGAAATCATTGAGGTTTACGCCTTGTGCCCGCCGATCTGCTGATTTCTCTGAAGGGCGGTGGCGCCTTCCTCCAGGTTCAGTCCCTTGACCAGCGTGTTTTTCCCGTATTTGGTTCGTATATCCAGCATCGCGCTCTGGAGGCTATGCTCCCGCTTCCTGGCGGCCGCGGCCTCCTTTTTTTCGCGCTCTCTGGCCTCGTAGTCCGTAAAAAGGTCGAGCTGCTCATAAGCGGCTGCACTTTCTGCCGCGTGCGCGGCCTCCGCCTCGTCCATCAGATGATTGACATCGATCGTGATGCGGCGGATGAGAAGGTTTGGATTCACGATGCGGTCGTACAGAGCGAGCGCGGCGGCGGAGATTTCGCTCATGGCAGAGGAATAACCGGCGAGGTTTTCCGTGCCGTGGGCGTGCTTCGGAATACGGCGGCCGTAGCGGTCGGTTTTGGTTTCCTGAGTGGAAGCGTTCGATCCTTTGCGCTGCGTCATATTTTTCTTTTGAACGGGCGAACTTTTATCGTAAACCGGATCATTCTTATGAACGAACGAATTTCCGGAAAATGTTTCGTCAGTTACGGACGGATTCGGAAAGCTGTCCTCTAAATTTGACGCATCATACCCCACCGTGAGAACCACCTGATCCGTGACCAGTCCTTTTTCCACCAGCTCCATTGCCAGCGCATCCGCCATTTCATGTACAACGATGCGGGCCTTCTTAAAAGTATAGGGCTCCATCAGCACCTGACCGGAGCTTAAGCACTTCGACTGCGGCCGGTAGGCTTTGATCTCGGCCATGGTGCAGGGCTCCCAGCCCCAGGCGTGGTCGATCAGAAGCTCGGCGTTCACGCCGAACAGCTTGTAAAGCAAATCTTCATTATAATAGTCGGTCGACTCGCCGACAGAGCAGCGGGCCACATCACCCATGGTGTAGAGGCCTACCTCGGCGAGCCGCCTGGCGTAGCCGTGGCCGACGCGCCAGAAATCCGTGATAGGCCGGTGCGCCCAGAGGAGCCTTCGGTAGGACATCTCATCCAGGCTTGCCATGCGGATGCCGTACGCGTCCGGCTCCGCGTGTTTTGCCAGAATGTCCATGGCCACTTTAGCCAGGTACAGGTTTGTACCCACGCCGGCCGTGGCCGTGATGCCGGTGGACTCGTAAATGTCCTTCACCATGGCCACCGCCAGCTCCTCCGCCGTCATGCCGTAAGTTTTTAAGTAGGGCGTCGCCTCGCACATGATCTCATCTACCGAGTACGGGTGTATATCCTCCGGCGCGATATATTTCAGGTAAATCTCGTAGACGCGTGCGCTGTAGTCAATATAAAACTGCATGCGCGGCGGCGCGACGATATAGTCGAGGGAAAGCGACGGGTTTGCCGCAAGTTCCGGCGCGCTGGACGATGAGCCGGTAAACCGATGCCCGGGCGCGGCCTTTAACCGCTCCCGGTTGATGCGCCGCACCGCCTCCACCACTTCAAACAGGCGGGCCCGTCCGGGAATGCCGTAGGCCTTTAAGGCCGGCGTGACCGCCAGGCAGATGGTCTTTTCCGTGCGGGTCGGATCCGCTACCACCAGGTTGGTCGTCAATGGATCAAGCCCCCGTTCGACACACTCGACGGAGGCGTAAAAAGATTTTAAATCGATGCAGATGCAGGCGCGGGGGGAAGAAGTCATGGGGCGGAATCCTTTTCTTAATGGCTCAATAATCCTGTAGAAAATCATCGACAAAAGCAACTATGTATGATTGATTTTCTGGTGGAACTTTGTGCGTAAGATATGAGGCCGTGTTGAAAACACGGCCTCATGTGTACAATGTTCAATTCTTGTCATCAGCGCATAATGTTTCGTACTTTTTTATCAGCTGCTGAAGATCTTCGAGGCTGGAGCATTCCTTTAAATCGTTCAGAATTCGCACGCGTTCGAGCTTACGGGCTAAGGACTCAATAACTTCTGCATTTGTTGGCATAATATCACCTCCTCGATGTTCGTATTTTAGCATGCGTTAGATAATTGTGCAAGTACAAAATAGATGAACTGAAAAAAAGGGTTCATATTTCGTTGCTCTTTAAGAGAAAAATTTCCCCTATTTTCAGATTGCACGAACTAACTTAAGATGTTATCATATAATAAAAGCGTCGGACGGTGTGCGATATGGACGTATCGACATCGGACGACCAAACCGATATGAGCACGGGTTCGCCCCGCTGTGAGCGGCAGAATAAAATTGGAAGGATAATATTATTATGATAGAGGAAGAAATCACCCAAATAGCCGATGACATCTACGCAGATTACGTGGCGAACGATGCGGTGGATATGAACTACCTGTTCGACGCGCCGGATAAGGAGATGATCATCGATGTCTTAAATAAATTGCAGATGATCATATTTCCGAAATATTTTCGGAACAAACATTACCGCTTTTACACGGCGAAGAATAACCTGACGATGCTGCTGGAGGATGTGGCCTACAACCTGAGTCGGCAGATCGAGCGTGTTTTGAAATATAACCCGAAATTTGAGGGGCTGTCTGCGGAGCAGGTGCGGGAGACCGCCCGCGACATTTGCATGAAGTTCTTAAAGACCATCCCGAAGATCCGCGAGATGATCAACATGGATGTGGATGCCACCTACGACGGCGACCCGGCCGCCTACAATAAGGACGAGATCATCTGCTCGTACCCCGGCCTGTACGCTATTCTGGTGAACCGCATCGCCCACGAGCTGCACCTGCTGTCGGTGCCGCTGATCCCGCGCATGATGACAGAGCACGCTCACAGCCTCACCGGCATCGACATTCACCCGGGGGCAACGCTGGGGCGGTATTTCTGCATTGACCACGGCACCGGCATCGTTATCGGCGAGACCACGGTCATCGGCGACCACGTGAAGGTGTATCAGGGCGTGACGCTGGGCGCACTGTCCACCAAGGGCGGGCAGCTGTTAAAAAATGTGCGCCGCCACCCGACTATCGAGGACAACGTGACCATCTACTCCGGCGCGTCCATCCTGGGCGGCGAGACCGTGATCGGGCACGATGTGGTTATCGGCGGTAACTGCTTCATCACCACATCCATTGCGCCGGGCACCCGCGTGAGCGTCAAGAACCAGGAGCTGCGTTACCGCAGGAGCGGGGAGCATGCGGAGATGGCCGCGCAGGGCGAGGGCGCGGAGTCGAAGGTGACCGAACAGGGCGAAAATGAGGTCTTCGGACAGGACTGCAGCTGGTATGAAAATGCAGACTGATAATGATAAAAGAAGGGAACAGGAGGAATCTGCCTATGGAAAATTTCGAGCGGAAGCACAAGGAAACGCTTCCCGTCCTTGCGGTCTGTTACGACTTTGACCGCACCCTGTCGCCGGAAGACATGCAGGCGCAGGGATATATACAGTCCGTGGGGTATGATGTGGGTCAGTTCTGGGAGGAGGCGAATGCCTTCGCCCGCGCGAACGACATGGACGGCAACCTGGCTTACATGTACAAGATGGTGCAGGAGGCGGAGGGAAACTTCGTGCTGAACCGGCGGGCGTTGGAGGAGTACGGAGGTAAGGTGCGGCTCTACCCCGGCGTGGACGGCTGGTTCGAGCGTGTCCGGGATTACGGCGCGAAAAATCAGGTTCTGGTGGAACACTATATCATCTCCTCCGGGCTTCTGGAAATGATCGAGGGCACGGAAATCGCGAAGCGCGGCACTTTCGAGAAGATTTACGCCAGTTCCTTCTATTTTAATGAGCGCGGCCTGGCGAAGTGGCCGGCTCAGGCCATCAACTTCACGAACAAGACACAGTTTCTCTTCCGCATCGAGAAAGGTGTGCTGGATGTCAACGATAACGGGGTCAACGACCATTTCGCCCCGGAGGATATCCGCGTGCCCTTCCGCAACATGGTCTACATCGGCGACAGTGACACGGACATCCCCTGCATGAAGCTGGTGAACTCCTACGGCGGTCACTCCATCGGCGTGTACGACCCGGACTCGAAAGACAAGCGCAAGGTGTACCAGATGATGCGGGACGACCGCATCCGCTACATCGCGCCGGCCGACTACACGGAAGGGTCGGAGCTGGATGTGCTGTTAAAGCACATCATCGACAAGACCGCCGCCTATGAGAAGGTGGAGGAGAAGCATGTGAGGGATAAGCTGGAGGTGTCAACCACCAACCACTAATTTGGAGGGCTTTATGAGGAAAAACAAATTAAATGAAAAAAGAAATGTAATCGCAAACCACAGCATCCAGACAGCCCTGATCTGCCTGCTTCTGTGCACAATTCTCGTTGTCTTCGCGGCCTGCGGAGGCAGCGCGGATGAGGAGGAGACGACGACCGTGAAGGAAACAACGACAACGGCAACAGCGGCCGAAGAGGAAACCACCGCCGCCACGGCAGAATACACGCTCACCGTGGACGAGAGCATCACCTACCAGACCATCGAGAGCTTCGGCGCCAGCGGCGCCTGGTGGAGCCAGGACGTGGGCGGCTGGACGAACGAGGTGGACACCGGCGAGGAGGCGCGGGAGTACATCGCCAGGCTTCTCTTTGACCCGGAGACCGGCATCGGCCTGACTAATTACCGCTACAATCTGGCGGCAGGCTATGAGAACAGCACCGAGGGGATCACCGATTCCTGGCGGCGCGGCGAAAATTTTGAGACGGAGCCCGGCGTGTACGACTGGACGAAGGACGAAAATTCCGTCTGGTTCTTAAAGAAAGCCGTGGAGTACGGTGTGGAGGACGTGGTCTTCTTCGTCAACAGCCCCATCGAGCGGCTGACCATCACCGGTTCCTCCTACGGTGCGGCGGATGAGGACGGCAACACTTCGAATCTTGCGCCGGAAAATTACGAGGCCTTCGCAAAATATGTGCTGGACGTGACGGAGCATTTCGTGACGGAGGAAGGCATCCCGGTGACTACCATCTCCCCCATCAACGAGCCTCAGTGGGAGTGGACCAGCGGCCAGGAGGGCTGCCACTATACCACCACCGAAATGGTGGATGTGCTGAAAGTCTTTATCAATGCTATCTCCGAGCGGGATGCGCTTGACGGCGTCACCATCTCCGCGCCGGAATCCGGCGAGTGGAGCAACACCGGCACGGCGTATTTCAAGGCGATCCTGGCGGATGAGGAGCTGGCCTCCTATTTCACCACGCTGGACAGCCATTCTTACTGGACGGACGCTTCCGGCAAAAAGTCCTTCATGACCCTGATGTCCACCCTGGGCTTCACCGGCTCACTTCGCACCACCGAGTGGTGTGAGATGACAAACGGCAAAAACGTGACCATGGCATCCGCCCTGCCGCTGGCCGAGGAGATCAATGACGACCTGACCATCTTAAACGTCGTCTCCTGGCAGTACTGGATCGCGGTGAGCTGCTATGACTACCGGGACGGCCTGATCTACGTGAATAAGACCGGAAAAACGGTCACGGTGCCGAAGCGCCTGTGGGCCATGGGCAACTACAGCAAATTTATCCGTCCGGGCGCGGTGCGCGTGGACGCGGCCTTTGACTCGGAAGACGTGGACACCTCGGCCTTCCTCGGCACGGACGGCGAGCTGATCGTCGTGATCATCAACGATAACGACACGGCGGCCACCATAAATCTTACGGGCATCGAAGGCTACACTGCCATGCAGGTGCACACCACGGATGCGGACTATGACCTCGAGTGCACCTATGACGGGGATTATGCGGACAGTGTGGAAGTGACGAGAAAATCGGTGACTACGCTGGTGTTTACGAAGTAAAGAGTTATATAGATGTGAAAATCCGGGAAAATAACGATGATTTTCCTGGATTTTTGCGTATCATACGCATGAAATGAAACGGAAGTCAGGGTATAATTATCGTTGGCTGAGGAAGCCAGAGAAGACGTCTGATATATTACTATAAAACATAAACCCTCCGGGTAGCCGATAGCCCCAAAAAAGCGCAGACTACCCCTGCAAGCTTACTATGAAAGCGTTGTTAATCGGCTCTCATTTCTGGTGGTGCCCGCGAAGCGGGCAGGGGCGTTTGGAGTATTAGAAAAACCGAAAGATAAGGTTGAGAAAACAGCGGGTTTAAGATATAATAAAATGAAATCAGAAAATCTACAGAAAGAGATCAACCCAGAGGATGGAATATGGGCAAAGGGGGTTAAAACGAATGGGAAAGTATATAAATCCCGGAAATGAGGGCTTTGCGGAAATCAGAAGGGACATTTATGTTGATAAAACAGGCCTGATCGCATATATAAATGATTTAATAGGAAAACCGAAGCCATTAGTCAGCTTCAGCAGACCCAGACGTTTCGGAAAATCCTACACGGCAAATATGCTGTGCGCATATTACGATGCGGGCTGTGATTCCCGCGAGCTGTTTGAAGATTTGCAAATAGCACATGCAGACAGCTTCAAAACCATGTTAAATCAGTTCAACGTGATATCCTTTGATGTAACCGGATTTATAAAAACCTCTGTCAACAGGAAAATGAATGCTCTGGAAAGAATGCAGAAAGCTTTGCTGAGTGAGCTGAAAGAGACTTTCCCCGGATGTGTGGACGAAGAGGAAGACGATGTGGGAAATGCTCTTTATTCTGTAGTAACGAAGGGAAACAGAAAATTTGTTTTTGTCATAGATGAGTGGGATGCGCTGTTCCGTGAATTCAAGGAGGATCAGCAGCTGCAAAGGGACTATATCCTGTTTTTGAGGGGGATTTTCAAAAATAAGGATGTCACACCAAAAACGATCGCTGCAGCGTACATGACAGGAATTCTGCCGATCAAAAAATATGGAACGGAATCCGCGCTATCTGACTTTAAAGAATTTACGATGGCCGATCCCCTCATACTTTCAGAATATGTCGGTTTTACAGAAGCGGAAGTCTGCACACTTTGCAGCAGGTATGATATAGATTTTGAAGAAATGAAGCAGTGGTATGATGGGTATTCCTTTGAGGATACGAAATCAGTCTACAGCCCGAATTCCGTTATGAGTGCCATAAAATTCAGAAGATTTCGCAACTACTGGACGCAGACAGAGACATTTGAAAGTCTGAAACAGTATATCGGCGAAAACTATGATGGGCTAAAGGATGCCATCATATTAATGCTGGGCGGACAGCGCGTCAAAATTGATATCAATACATTTCAGAATGATTTCACCTCTTTTGATAATAAAGACGATGTGCTGACGCTGCTCATTCATCTGGGATATCTGGCGTATGATCAGCAAAAAGAAGAGGCTTACATCCCGAACCGGGAAGTCTCCGAAGTGTTCCGCGTGGCAACCAGGGGCGGGCAGTGGAAGGAAGTAGAGTGTGCGATCGGTCAGGCGGAGGAACTGTTGGAAGCCACCATCCGCTGTGACAGCGACAGTGTGGCAAAAGCACTGGAGTTGGTTCATGAAGAATGTACGTCTGTGCTTAAATATAACGATGAGAATTCTCTTGCATGCGCGATCTATATTGGATATTTTACGGCAAAGAATTATTATATGATCGTCAGGGAGCTTCCATCGGGAAAAGGGTTCGCCGATTACGCATTCATACCCCGAAGAGGAACAGACAAGCCCGCTATGATCGTAGAATTAAAATACGATAAGAATGCAGACACGGCGATCCGGCAAATTCATGATAACCGGTATGGTGGGGTTATGAAGAAATACTTTGGAGAGTTACTGTTGGTCGGAATTAATTACGATAAAGATGCGGAGGGGAAAGACGCGAAAAGGCATCAGTGTGTAATAGAGAGAAAGTAAAAAGCAGAATATTTAAGGCAGATGCCTTGTAAAAGCGAGTATTTCGTGAAAATAGGGAATATCATACAAAAAACAGGGAAATAACAAAAGGTTTCCCTGTTTTTGTATGTGCGGGAACAAGTCTTGATTCTTGTGTCAAAATTTGTCAGAGAGCGGAAAGCGGAGGTTTTATGCTTTTTACAGTGAATGGAACAAAAGAAAAATAAGATCTCAGAGCAATAATATAAGCAAAACAATATTGACACACTAACGCAATCGAGTTATAATAAATCCTGTTTTATAGTTCTTTTGCCCCAGCATCATGACTGCTGCCAGTCATAGGATGCCATTTCGGGTGGCACCGGCAAAGTGGGCAGGGGAGTTTGGAATGGGAGGAATCAAAATGAGAAAATTTAAGCCACAAAAAAGCCGATGTCCTGCATTTCTGGTCCTGTTTCTTCTGCTATCCGCATGCCTGTGCGGATGCGCGGCCGCGGGGGACGATACAGTGATCGAGGCGACCTCAGACACGGAGACTCAGGAGGGGGAGGCCACGGAAACCTGGCCGAAGGAGGTGGTGTTGACCGACGAGGAGGCGGAGCAGGACTATCTGTCGAAGGACGTGCTTGTGCAGGCGGTGACCGACATGCTGGCGGAGATTTATCCGAACCTGGAAGCGCGGTATGACCTGAAAAACTGCCTGATCAGTGCGGAAGATGAGAGTGAGCTGGGATACAGTCTGTGGTATTATGAGGCGATCGAGCAGATCGGCATACGGCCGGCAATGGTGTCAAACCATATACAGGCGGGGAAAATGTCCGAGGACTCCTACAATTACAAGGAACTCTACGAGACGCGGGATTACGGATTCGGAAACACGGCGGGGTATTATCTGGCCAAAATATATGTCACAGAGGATGGGATCGGCGGCTTGCTGGCAAGTGGCAATACGTATGAACTCTATGAGGAGTGGGCGGCCGTCGTGGATATCAATGAAATCCTGGGAAAAGTGGTGGGCGCGTTTCGGCTGCTGAACAAAGAGACCACAGTGACAGAAATCATGCTGACGATGGCGGAGACACCGGTGCAGGATGAGGACGGGAAATACCGGATCATATACGCCCCGTACTGGGTGGTCAGCTACAGCTGCGAGCAAAACGGTACAGAGATGAGCACTCAACTCGTCTATGATGCCTATACCGGGGAGATGGTGTATCCGTAAGGGGATATAATTTCTGGTAATTTTAACCAAATATCCCCCGTCTGCCGGTTTCATTGGGCAGATTTCACAACTATGCCACCGATTTTATGTGAAATTGCACAAAAAACCGGCCGAAAATCCGCGAAATATACAATTTTCACAAAAAGAAAATTAAATTTTGTGGAATTACTCAATAGAAATATCCTGCCGATTCGAGTAGAATAACACCATCATTCAACACCACGGGCGTTTCCTGTATCATTTGGGGGGCGCAGGACAGTCAGGAGGAAAAATATGGCTAGTTTATCATTGAGGAACATTAGCAAGGTTTATCCGAACGGTTTCGTTGCTGTTAAGGATTTCAACCTTGAGATCGCCGATAAGGAGTTTATCATTTTCGTAGGTCCTTCCGGATGCGGTAAGTCTACCACACTTCGTATGGTTGCAGGACTTGAGGAAATCTCCTCCGGTGAGTTGTATATCGGCGACAAGCTGGTAAACGACGTAGAACCAAAAGACAGGGACATCGCAATGGTTTTCCAGAACTACGCTTTGTATCCGCATATGTCAGTGTATGACAACATGGCGTTCGGCCTTAAGCTGAGAAAGACGCCGAAGGATCAGATTGATATCAAAGTAAAGGAAGCTGCGAAGATCCTTGACCTTGAGAAGCTGCTTGACCGTAAGCCGAAGGCTCTTTCCGGTGGTCAGAGACAGCGTGTTGCTATGGGACGTGCTATCGTACGTAATCCTAAGGTATTCCTCATGGACGAGCCTCTGTCCAACCTGGATGCGAAGCTTCGTGTACAGATGCGTGTTGAGATCGCAAAGCTGCACAAGAGCCTGGGAACCACCATCATCTATGTAACCCATGACCAGACCGAGGCTATGACGCTTGGTACCAGAATCGTTGTTATGAAGGACGGTATCGTACAGCAGGTAGATTCCCCGAAGAACCTTTACAACAACCCGGTGAACCTGTTCGTTGCAGGATTCATGGGATCCCCGCAGATGAACTTCATCGATGCTACGGTTGTGAACAAGAACGGCGTTGTATCGCTTGAGTTCGGCAGATCCAGCATCAAGGTTCCGGAAGCACAGGCAAAGGTTCTCATGGACGGCGGCTACGAAGGCAAGGTTGTTACCATGGGTATCCGTCCGGAAGATGTCCATGATGAGGAATCCTTCATCGCAAACTCCAAGGACAGCACGTTCGATGTTACTATCCGTATCTACGAGCTGCTCGGTGCCGAGGTTTATCTGTATTTCGATGTTGCGGACTTCTCCTGCACGGCAAGAGTAAATCCGAGAACGACCGCAAGACCTGGCGATACCATCACGGTAGCTATGGACCTTACGAAGTTACATATCTTCGACAAGGAGACAGAGAGAGTTATTACGAACTAATCCTGACTTGTGAAAAGGGTGTAATACAAGGGGAGAGGGAATGTGAAGAGATGCATTCCCTCTCTTCTTTTTTGTGGAAAATAAAAATTATCTTAACATATTATAAAATTATCTTAACTTTTCATAACTTTTCCTATTTCACAATTACGACACAAATTGAACAAATTTCGATAATATAAAACTGATAGATATCCCTTGAGATTTAGACTCGGGAAATTTCTTCACACGATCTGGGGGTGACGTGTTTCGCATATGATTATGAAAGAAAAATGTTACATTGCGATCGGTCTTCCTGATATTGGCGGATAGACCTGGAAAAGAGGGAATATTGTGAAAGAAAGCAGAACTTTCCTTACTATTTGTGTCGTCGATTCGGCAGCGGAACGGAGATTTTGTGCCGTCGATTCGGCAGCAGAATGGAGATTTTTATGACACATCTGGACGAACTGGAGGCGGAGGCCATCTATATTATGCGCGAGGTGGCGGCCGAGTGCGAGAAGCCGGTGATGCTGTATTCCATCGGCAAGGACAGCTCGGTGATGCTGCATCTGGCGCTGAAGGCATTTTATCCGGAGAAGCCTCCGTTTCCGTTTTTACATATAGATACTACATGGAAATTTCATGAGATGATCGAGTTTCGTGACCGTGTTGCAAAGGAAAAGGGCATCGAGATGCTGGTGTACACGAACCGGGAAGGAGTAGAGCAGGGGATCAATCCCTTCGACCACGGCGCGGCCTACACGGATATTATGAAGACAAAGGCATTAAAGGATGCCCTCACCCTGTACGGTTTCACGGCGGCCTTCGGCGGCGGCAGACGTGACGAGGAAAAATCCCGGGCAAAGGAACGAATTTTTTCCTTCCGCAACAGCAGCCAGGCCTGGGATCCGAAGAATCAGCGCCCGGAAATGTGGCAGCTTTATAATACGGCGCTGAAAAAGGGCGAGAGCATCCGCGTGTTCCCGCTCTCCAACTGGACGGAAAAGGATATTTGGCAGTATATTGCCAGGGAAAATATTGAGATTGTTCCGCTGTATTTCGCGAAGGAGCGGCCCATTGTGGAGCGCGACGGCAACCTGATTATGGTGGATGACGACCGCATGAAGCTGCGCCCGGGCGAGGAGATTCGTTGGCGGAAGGTGCGGTTCCGCACGCTGGGCTGCTACCCGCTCACCGGAGCGACGGAATCGGAGGCGGACACGCTGGATGCCATCGTGGCGGAGGTGCTGGGTGCGGTGTCGTCCGAGCGCACCAGCCGCGTGATCGACCATGAGGCGGCGGGCAGCATGGAGCGGAGGAAGAGAGAAGGGTACTTTTGAGACCATACAGGAAAGGGAGAACCATGCCGGAAAGCGAAAAGGAAAAAAATAATTCGGGAACTAGCCTGCTAAAATTTATCACCTGCGGCAGCGTGGACGACGGAAAATCCACGCTGATCGGCCACATGCTTTACGACGCGAAACTTTTGTATACCGACCAGGAGCAGGCGCTGGAGCTGGACAGCCGCGTGGGAAGCCGGGGCGGAGAGATTGATTATTCACTGCTGCTGGACGGCCTGATGGCAGAGCGGGAGCAGGGGATCACCATAGATGTGGCCTACCGGTATTTCACCACGGAACGCCGAAGCTTTATTGTGGCGGACACGCCGGGGCATGAGGAGTACACGAGAAATATGGCGGTGGGCGCATCCTTCGCCGACTTGGCGGTGATCCTGGTGGATGCGACGAAAGGCGTGCTGATCCAGACGCGCAGGCACACGCGCATCTGTGCGCTGATGGGCATCCGACACTTTGTGTTTGCGGTGAACAAGATGGATCTGGCCCGGTACGATGAGCAGACTTTCCTGGCGCTGGAGCGGGATCTGCGGCGGCTGGCGGCCGAGTTTGCGCCGCGCTCCGTGACGGTCATCCCAGTCTCGGCGACGGAGGGCGATAATATCACGAAAAAATCCCTGCGCATGCCCTGGTACCGGGGACCGGCGCTGCTGTCCTGGCTGGAGGAAGTGGATGTCCGGTCGGACGAGACGGAGACGGGCTTTGTCATGCCGGTGCAGCGGGTGAGCCGGCCGGACCGCACATTCCGGGGTTATCAGGGGCAGCCCTCCCGGGGAACTCTTCGCGTGGGTGATGAGGTTCGTGTGCTGCCGGGCGGAGAGACGGCGGCGGTGAGTCATCTTTATCTCATGGACCGGGAGGTGGAGGAGATCCACGCCGGAACCGCTGTCACCGTGCAGCTGGATCGGGAGATCGACATTTCCAGGGGCAGCGTTCTGGTGCACGATGCGTCCGTGCAGGTGGGCAACCTGTTCGCGGCCACCATTCTCTGGATGGACGACGCGCCGCTTTCCGCAGGGAGAAACTATATCCTGAAGCTCGGCACAAAGCAGATACCGGCAACGGTCCTGAAAATACGCCACAAGGTGAATCTGCAGGACGGGTCGCCGACACCGACGGATATCCTCTATAAAAATGAAATTGCGGTCTGCGAGATCGCGGTATCGGATAAAATCGCCTTTCACAGCTTCCGCAGCGCGTCGGGAAATGGGGACAGTCGTACAGGAGGCGCAGGAGGTACAGCCGACACGTGCGACCGTGCCCTGGGTACCTTTATACTGATTGACCGCGTTTCGAACATGACATCCGCCTGCGGAACGGTGGAAAATACAGAGCCCGGCCAGCGCAACGTGGGCTTCCAGAAATTTGCGGTCACCAGGGAAGAACGGGCGGCGCAGAAGGGCCAGAAGCCTCTCACGGTCTGGTTCACCGGCCTGTCCGGATCGGGAAAATCCACGCTGGCAAATCAACTGGAGCAGCGGCTCACCTCCATGGGCTATCACACCATGCTTCTGGACGGCGATAATGTCCGCCTGGGCTTAAACCGCGACCTGGGCTTTCAGGAGGCGGATCGGGTGGAAAACATCCGCCGCGCCGCAGAGGTGGCGAAGCTCATGAACGATGCGGGGCTGATCGTCCTGACATCCTTCATCTCGCCGTTTGAGAGCGACCGAAGGCGCGCCAGAGAGATCATCGGGGAGGGCTTTTTTGAAATCCATGTCAGCACACCCCTCGCGGAATGCGAGCGGCGCGATGTGAAGGGCCTTTACGCGAAAGCCCGGCGCGGCGAGATCGCTCATTTCACAGGTATTTCCAGCCCGTTCGAGGAGCCGCAGCATGCCGCGATGCGCGTGGATACATCCGAGACGGATGTGAAGGAGTGTGTGGAGAAGATTTTGAAGCAGATCGAGCCGCTGATCCGGTTAAGCTGAAGGACACGATCCACGCCAACCGGATGAGTAAATATTTTGTGCTGAAGAAGATGATTGTAGAACAGCCACCTTCCTGCAAAAAAGCAGAAACTTTGCGAAATAAAACTTTTCGGTGAAATTTGCGGACGAAGTTTCCGCGAGTTCTGAAGTACGCTTTGTGAACTTCAGAAGCCGTGAATAATAATTATTTATTGGAGCAAGAGTCAGAAGGTGAGATGATTCCACAGAAAAATGAAAAAGTTTTTGCTGGAATCGAGAGGTGAGATTGTTTCGGCAGGGAACAATAAGAAACCTGCGATTTGTTAAGGAAGGAACGGAAATTATGTACGACTCCGGCCTCATAGAAAACAGAAAAGTCATAACGAAACAGGAGAGGAAAGGCCTGCTTTCCATGCTGGGCTCGTTCTTTGGGATCGGCCTGATCGGCTTTGGCGGCGGTAATGCGCTGGTGCCTGTCATCCGCAACACCGTAGTCGAAAAGAGAAAACTGATCTCCGATCAGAGCTATCACGACAAGGTGTTTATCGCGAATATTACGCCGGGGGCTCTGCCGGTGGAAGTGGCCTGCGGTGTGGGGCGCGAGGTGGCCGGAAGGCTGGGTATGGTGCTGGCGCCGGTGGCCATGGCGCTGCCGGGCGCCGCGCTGGTGGTGCTGATGCTCGCCTGCTTTTCGAGGCTCGGTCAGACAGCCAGAAGCTGCGTTCAGCTGTTTTCGGTGGCGGTCAGCGTGTATATCATTTATCTGTTGGTTTCCTACATTATAACCATGCTGCGCGAGGCGGCGGAAGCGGGGAAAAGGCGGGAGCACATTGCCATTTTTCTGGTGACTACGCTGTTTGTCTCCGGAAGCTCTTTCTGTGAGATGGTGGGAATTGATACGACATATATTCCGGAGGCGTCGCCTGCCGCAATTATGATCTGTGTGTTGGTGTACGCGATCCTGACGAAGCGCGAAAAAGGCGGCGTTAAAATGAATCTGAGAGGTCTGGCGCTGGATGAGAGCTGGTGTGGGCTGATCCTCGTGGCGGCAGCTATCCCGGCAGTCATCCTCTGCTCGGAGGCTCTGGAGTTTTTGGGGCGCGGCATGCTCTCGGCGGTTCTTTCCTTCGGCGGCGGCGACGCTTACCTCGGTATCGCCGATGATCTGTTCGTGGAGAGCGGCATGTTCACGACGGACGAGTTTTATGTCCAGCTGGTGACGGTGGCCAATATCCTGCCCGGATCCATTCTGGTGAAAATGCTGACCGGCATGGGATACCTTCTGGGCGCGGCGGCCACCGGAAGCGTGTGGGGCGGCATTGCGGTGGCGGTGGCGGGGTTTGGCTGCGCAACTTACACCTCCTGCGGAACATATTTGCTGGTGGAAAACATGTACATGGCATCGAAAAAAATGGCGATTTTTAAGTTTATCAAGGAGATCGTGAAGCCGATCGTGGCGGCGTTCATGGTGGCGGTCATCGTGTCGCTGGTGCAGAAGGACATAAATATACTGACCTCATTATTCTGACGGGGGGAGAAAAGAGAATGGCGTATCCGGATTTTGTATGTATGGGATTTCAAAAGTGCGGCACCACAAGCCTGTATGATATTCTGGCGCAGCACCCGCAGGTGGCACTGTGCCGGGACGTGAAGGAGCCGATGTATTACCGTGTGCCGTTTCTGTCTGTGATTGGTCTCGGGAGTGTTTACTACCGAAAAAGATATTTCGGCCACGTCGGGCGGGGTGATCGGCGCAAAAAAGGCGAAATCAACGCCGGCCTGACCTTTGGCGGCTGTGCAGAGAAACTGGCGAAGGATTTTCCCCGGGATACGAAGATGATTTTCATGCTGCGCAATCCGGTGGACCGCAGCTATTCCGCCTATAAATATTTTCTGGCGCGGGGGTTTCTCCCGGCGGAGGCGGTGGCGTACGATGCCGTACACGGACACGCGCGGGGGTTCGACCACTATGCGCACAGTGTGCTGGACGACCCTGGGCAGCGGGGGAAAATCATGTCGTCGCGCATGAAATACCTGGTATTTTCCCAGAGCAATTACGCGGCCTGCATCAGCGATTATCTGAAAGAATTTGACATCCGCAACATGAAGTTTGTGGTTTTCGAAGATTTTATCCGCGACCAGCACCGCGTCTGCCGGGAAATCTATGAGTTTATCGGCGTGGAAGATGCGGAAGGCATACAGTATAATCTCCGCTCGAATGAGGGCAGGGAGAGGGCGACCTCCGGCCTGCGCGCGCGGGAATTTTGTATTATAAAAGGAATCAATTATTTTTTGTACGATCTCATCGCCATGCCGCACTGGGCGCCGAAGCTTTATGAGCGCTATGCCGCATTTTACGGAAAGATACGGAGCAAATGCCTCGCGGAGGATTCGGACCGGAGCGGGGTGCTGCCGTCCACGCGCACGTACCTGATGGGGTATTTTGAGAAGGATCTGAATCATCTGGAGAAATTGACGGGGGTTCGGTGGTGAGGAGCCGGATACGAATGAGAGATACGGAAGAGCCGAAAGGAAGAATATAAGGGAACCGAAGGGGAGACGAAAAGAGAACTGAAGAAAAAACAATAGAATTGAGAGAGACAAAGAAAAATACAAAAAACAGCGATGACCGCATTTAATGGAAAATTAAAACCGGCAGCAAAGGAAACGTGAGATGAAATAAAAAAGGAAATTCTGGGAGGAATGAGGAGAGATGTATGAATTTTTGATCTGCGCGATCGCGGGGATTGGGGCTGGGGTGGCTACCGGGTTTGCGGGGCTGTCGGCCGCAGTTTATATATCACCGATTCTGGTGACTTTTCTGGATGTGCCGGTCTATGAGGCGATTGGCATTTCGCTGGCGTCTGATGTGCTGGCGTCGGGGGTGTCGTCGCTGACCTATTACCGCCACGGAAATATTGATCTCAAACACTGTATCCCGTTGCTGTCCTCGGTGCTGGGCTTTGCCATCATCGGCAGCATTGCCGGGTATTTCTTTTCTGTATCCGATACCGGGAACACAATTTTGTCCTACTGGTCGGTGGTGATGTCGCTGTTTCTGGGCATTCAGTTTCTTGTGCGCCGGACAGACAAAGAGAGAGGCGGCGGAAGTGCAAACGGCACTGACGTAAAAAGGAAAATACTCGCTGTGCTGTTCGGCATTTATACCGGTTTTGTCTGCGGTTTTCAGGGCACGGGCGGCGGCATGATGATGTTGTTTATCCTGACGCTCGTCATGGGCTATGAGCTGAAAACCGCGGTGGGCACCAGCGTATTTATCATGACATTTACCGCCCTGATCGGGTCTGCCTCACATTTTTGCATCAACGGCTCGCCGGATTTGTTCCGACTGGCCGTTTGCGTGCTGTTTACGCTGGCTGCCGCGCAGATTTCGGCGGTGGCGGCAAATCGAATTACGGAAAAGAGCAGCAACCGGATCATCGGGGCGCTGCTGACGGTGTCTGCGGTGATTATGCTGTGGGTGAAACTGGCTTCGTGATGAAAAGATGCCGATTCATATTTACAGAAATAGCTTCGCTGACGGCCACTCCCGGACTGACAGAATTTCTCAGTCCGGGAGTGGCCTGTGTTTCGAGGTTCGGAAAGCCTGCACAGTGACATGTGCAGTTATAATTGTTACAACCGTGTTACAAAATTTCACAACTTTTCGTATTTTTTCTCTTTCTTTTTTCACGAAAATAGATTATAGTATAGGCTGGGTTGGGTTTCTGATAATAGGAAGGAATCAAAAGTAATATAAGTGAGGTGGGGCACACATGATTTCAAACCAGATTTTAAAGAGTACCATCGACGGTCTGTACGATATTTCAAAGACAAATCTCTGCGTGCTGGATACGGACGGAAAGCTTCTGGTGTCGACGTTTCAGCCGGAGGATATTCTGGAGACGGCGGCGCTGGAGTTTATCAGTTCCTCCGCGGACAGCCAGCAGATTCGCGGTTATCAGTTTTTTAAGGTAAATGATGAGAGCCAGCTGGAGTACATTCTGGTGGCGCAGGGTTCCGGCGCGGACGTGAATATGATCGGCAAGATGGCGGCGTTCCAGCTGCAGGGGCTGGTCGTGGCCTACCGCGAGCGCTATGATAAGGATAATTTCATTAAAAATCTGCTTCTTGACAACCTGCTTCTCGTGGATATTTATAACCGCGCGAAGAAGCTTCATATAGACATCAACGCGAAACGCTGCATTTTCCTCATCGAGACGAAGAATGAGAAGGATATGAATGCGCTGGAGACGGTGCGCACGCTCTATTCCACGGGCAACCGGGACTTTGTCACGGTGGTGGATGAGAAAAACATCATTCTGGTGCGCGAAGTGGCGGAAAACGAGACATATGACGATCTGGAAAAGACGGCGCACGTCATTTTGGATATGTTAAATATGGAAGCCATGAGCCGGGTGAAGATCGCTTACGGCACCATCGTGAACGAGATCCGCGACATTTCCCGCTCTTACAAGGAAGCTTCCATGGCGCTGGAAGTCGGGAAAATCTTTTACAGCGACAAAAATATTGTGGCGTACAACAACCTCGGCATCGGTCGTCTGATTTATCAGCTTCCGGTACCGCTGTGCAAAATGTTTATCAAGGAAATTTTTGACGGAAAGTCACCGAACGATTACGACGAGGAGACACTGCTCACCATCAACAAGTTCTTCGAGAACAATCTGAACGTTTCCGAGACCTCCAGACAGCTCTACATCCACAGGAACACCCTGGTGTACCGGCTGGATAAGCTGCAGAAGAGCACGGGACTGGATCTGCGTGTGTTCGATGACGCCATCACGTTCAAGATCGCGCTGATGGTGGTGAAGTATATGAATTATATGGAGGAGACGTAAGCAGAAATAATACCGGAGAATTGAAATCATAAAAGAAAACGGCTGTTTTCACTGAGGGGAACATGTTTTAAGAACAGTCGGAAAAACATGAGAAGAAACGGGACGAATTATCAGAATGACAGAAACCGGGGATGTTTCAGGCAGAGGTATGGAAAGAAACAGGCTGGTTCATTAAAACTACGGAAGCCCGGGAAGATATTGGACAGATGCATGAAAAACAGGCTGATTCATCAGAAGGACGGAAGCCGGGAAGGTTTCCGGACAGATGCGCGAAAATGAGATAAGTAATTACAAGGAGTTAAATATGATTGAGTTGAAGAATGTCACGAAGGCATATACACAGGGGGTGCCTGCGATCAATCACATCAATCTGCAGATTCAAAAGGGGGAATTTGTGTTTGTGGTTGGCAAAAGCGGGTCCGGCAAGTCTACGCTGATCAAGCTTCTGCTGAAGGAGCTGGAGCCGACGGAGGGCGAGATTATCGTGAACGGTTCGAATCTGGGGAAGATGAAGCACCGTCAGGTTCCGAAGTACCGCCGCCAGATCGGGTTTGTGTTTCAGGATTTCAGGCTGTTAAAAGATCGAAATGTTTATGAGAATATTGCGTTCGCGCAGAAGGTAATTTCCGCGCCGCCGCGGGCGATCGAGCGGAAGGTATCGTCCGTGTTAAAATTGGTTGGTTTGAGTGAGAAGTACCGCTCATTTCCGGACGAACTCTCCGGCGGCGAGCAGCAGCGCGTGGCGCTGGCGCGGGCGCTGGTGAATAATCCGTCCATCCTGCTGGCGGACGAGCCCACGGGAAATCTTGACCCGAAGAATTCCTGGGAGATCATGAAGCTGATGGAGGAGATCAATCATATGGGCACTACGGTGGTCGTGGTGACGCACAATAATGAGATCGTGGAAGCCTTCCAGAAGAGAGAAATTACCATGAAAAAGGGCAATATCGTGAGTGACAGCGGAAAGGAAGTGGAATCGGCATGAGAATACATTCCTTTTTTGATGCGCTCGGACAGGGCCTGAAAAATATTCGGCGCAACAAGATGTTTTCGTTTGCGTCGATCTGTACCATTGCTGCCTGCATTTTTTTGCTCGGCATGTTCTACGCGATTGTGGTGAATGTACAGCATATTGTGCAGAATGTGGAGGAACAGGTCGGCATCACCACCTTTTTTGACGAGGGGATCACCGACGAGGAGATCGAAAACCTCAAGGCAGCCATCGAGGCGAACGACATCGTGGAGTCGGTGACTTACATATCCGCGGAGGAGGCCTGGGAAAATTACAAGGCGGAGTATTTCGCCTCTGCCCCGGAGCTGGCGGAAGGCTACGCGGACGACAATCCGCTGGCGGATTCGGCATCCTTCGAAATTTATCTGAATGACATCTCCTACCAGGAGGAATTTGTGGAGTATCTGGAGGGCCTGGACGGCATAAGGCAGGTCAACGCCTCCGCCACATCGGCGGAATTCCTGACGGAGTTCGGGCAGATTGTGGGCTACGTTTCGGCGGCCATCATCGCCATTCTGCTGGGCGTGGGCATCTTCCTCATCAGCAACACGGTCATGATCGGCATTTCCGTGCGGCGGGATGAGATTCATATCATGAAGCTGGTCGGAGCCACCGATTCGTATGTGCGGGCGCCCTTCCTGATTGAGGGTGTGGTCATCGGCATGCTGGGCGCGCTGCCGGCGCTGCTGATCGTGTATGTGCTGTACGGCCGGGTGACGAACTATATTCTGGCCCAGTTTGAGGGCGTGACGACGCTGCTCACGATGCTGCCGGTATCGCAGATCTTTAAGGTACTGATTCCCATGGCGCTTCTGATCGGTGCGGGCATCGGGTACGTCGGGAGCAGGATTACGCTGCATAAGCATCTGCAGGTGTAGTGGTTAGTGGCTGGTAGTTAGTGGCTGGTGGCTGGCGGTTAGTGATTAGCGGTTGGCGGCCGGGGATTTCCGGACAGAGCACTTTATAAGACGGCTTTTGCCGGTACAGGCGGACAGGAAAGTGTTTACGTCTGTGAGAGGCTGGAAATAGAGGATGAAATAGATGAGTGGAGTTACAGGTCGCTCCGGAGGAAGGGAAGACGAGTGCACGGACAGATGTTTTGGATAAGAAATGTGTATGAGTGGAAAATCCGAAAATATCTGCGGGGCTCGAAAACAGTAAATTTTAAGGAGGAATTTCGATAATGGATTTGAAATCATGGCAGGGGCATGAAATTTCAAAAATGATTACGAGAAAAAGAAGCCGTAAGTTTTACCGCGGTCTGATGGGAAAGCTGGCGCTGCTTCTGACGGTGACGGTGAGCGTGGGGGCGGTGGTTCCGGTCTACGCCACTTCCGTGGAGGAGAAGGAGCAGAATATCAGCGACCTGGAGGATCAGAAAGAGGATCTGGAGGAGTACATCGAGTCGCTGGAGGCGCTGAAGGCCGACACTGAGGCATACATAGCTGAGATCGACAGCAAGATGGCGGACTACACGGAGCAGCTGGTGGCGCTGCAGACGAGCCTCGCCGAGGTGGAAACGCAGATCGCCGACACCGAGGAACAGCTGGCGGAGGCGGAGGAGGATATCGAAGATCAGTACGCCGCCATGAAGCTTCGCATCAAGTACATGTACGAGAACGGAAACACGCAGATTCTGGAGCTTCTGCTGGAATCCACGACGCTCACGGATTTTTTGAACAAAGCGGAATATATTACGCAGATATCTGAATATGATCGCAATATGCTGGTTAAAATGCAGGAGACGAAACAGCTGATCGAGGATTCAAAGGCGGCCCTGGAGGCACAGCAGGCGGAGCTCGAGACGCTGAAGGCGGAAGTCGAGGAAAAGCAGGATGACCTGGAAATCCTGCTGGCGGCCAAGCAGGAAGAGGTGGAAAACTACAACACCACCATCGCCAGCACGGAAAATGAGATCGATGAGGTGAGCGATGCGATCGCTGCCGAGGAGGCGGCGCTGCAGAAGCAGATCGAGGAGATCGAAAGCAGCCGCAAGGCCGCGGAGGAGGCATCCTCGAAAGCGGCGGCGGAAGCATCCTCGAAGGCAGCTGCGGAGGCGGCATCGAAGGCAGCCGCAGAGGCTGCGGCAGCAGCTGCGACCACCACAACAGGCTCTTCCTCCGGCGATACCACGACCACCACGACGACAACGACCACATCATCGACCGGATATATCTGGCCGCTGTCGGGTTACCATTATATCACATCGGAGTTCGGCTACCGGACGCATCCGGTGACGGGTGAGGCCTATTCCTATCACCAGGGCATCGACATCTACGCGCCGACCGGCACGTCCATCATGGCGGTGGCCAGCGGAACCGTGGCATGGGCGAGCTACTCCTCCACGGCCGGCTATTGGATCGGAATCGACCACGGCGGTGGAGTATACTCCGTTTACATGCATTGTTCCAAGCTGTACGTGTCCGCCGGACAGACAGTATCGCAGGGCGAGGTGATCGCTCTGGTGGGCGCGACCGGGCGCGTGACCGGGCCGCACCTGCATTTCGCGATCCGGCTGAACGGTTCGTATGTGAATCCGCATCCGTATGTCGGGTATTGATGTGACACACAGAAGCATAGAATGCATGGAAAAGAATGTTTTGTGATTCGAAAGTTTATTTTCGAACGATTTGCCGGGTTCGGGAGCAGAGTCTGCATCTTGTGTTGACTCTGGGGAATCTGTGCTGTTGTTTGTATACAGGAAAGCGCACAAGCAGGAGAGAAGTGCCGGATAACGGCACTTCTTTTTCGGAAAGGAATTATTTAAAAGAATGAGTGATCTCAGGGAAAATGATCCATTTGCTGCGGGAGGAGAGACGGGAGAGGGAAATGACGGGAGAGAGGAAGCTTTGGGAGTGAGTTCGGAGGGGATGGACGGGAGAGAAGAAAATCAGGGAATAAGTTTGGAGGAAACAGACGGCGAAAAAGTTGTGGAGAATTCCGGTCAGGATATTTTTGATTTGAATGAAGGAATAGGAATGTCGGAGAATGAATCCTGGAGTGATTCGGGAAATGGTTTCAAAAATAAGATGGAAGACATGTCGGAAACGGAATCCGGATGTGAACCGACAGATAAGTCGGGAAATTATACCGGAAATGGCTCGGAAAATACAGAGGAGAATTTCGGTGATATCGTAGTTCAGGCCGAGGCCCTGGCGGAGGCTGCGAAGGAGAAAAAACGGGCCGGAAAGCGCGGAAAGCTGACGCCGGAGGAAAAACTGATTCGTTCGGAGAAGCGCGTCAGCTGGATCTGGGGCTTCCTGTTTGGGATTCTCGCGTGTCTTCTGCTCTTCGCGGGCGTGGATTATTACCGGCTGCAATTGCAGCAGGAGACCTACAATTCGGCAAACAGCAGCACATCCACTTCCAACGACACGCTCTTAACAAACGGCGATGAAATTCTGGAGAAGCTTCAGACCATTCAGGCGCTGATCGACACGTATTTCCTGTACGATGTGGATGAGGAGACGGTGGTGGAGAGCCTTTACGCGGCCCTTCTCGACTCGCTGGGGGATCCGTACTCGGTCTATTACACCGCGGAGGAGTACGCGGATCTGATGGAGAGCGGCTCAGGCACCTATTACGGCATCGGTGTGGAGGTGACGCAGAGCACGGAGACGGGCGTCATCACCGTCACGCGGGTGTTTGAGGACTGTCCGGGGGCGGAGGCCGGTATGGAAGTCGGCGACATCATCATCGCGGTGGACGGCGTGAGCACGGAGGATACGGACTTAAGCACGGTGGTCACCTGGATCAAGGGCGAGGAATACACGACCGTGGATATCACGGTGGAGCGGGACGGCGAGGAAATCACCATGACCGTGGAGCGCCGCCAGGTGGACAATGAAACCGTGACCAGCGAGATGCTGGACAATTCTGTAGGCTATGTGGCCGTGGAGGAATTTGATTCGGTCACTGTAAGCCAGTTTGAGACGGCGCTCGAAGAGCTGGCGGAGGCCGGCATGCAGGGGCTCATCATCGACCTGCGCGGAAACCCGGGTGGCTACCTGGATGTGTGCGTGGATATGCTGGACTATCTCCTGCCGGAAGGCCTGCTGGTCTACACGGAGGATAAATACGGGAATCGGGACGAGTACACCTCGGATGCCGACGCAAACCTGACCGACATCCCCATCGTGATCCTGATCGACGGGAGCAGCGCCAGCGCATCGGAAGTCTTCACCGGCGCCATGCAGGACTATGAGCGCGCGACTGTCGTGGGTACTCAGTCCTTCGGAAAAGGCATCGTGCAGAGTATCTTCTCGCTGGGCGACGGCTCCGGCATGAAGATCACGGTGTCCAATTACTACACGCCGAACGGAAACAACATCCACGGCATCGGCATCACGCCGGATGTGGTGGTGGAACCGGACGACACCACCGAGGACGATGAGCAGCTGGAGGCGGCGATCGAGGTGTTACTGGAGGAGATGGGCGACTGATACCGGAAAACGGTCGGCGACAGTTAAGAAATCAAACAGTGGTTGACGGGGAGTTGATTATTGACGGAAAATCAATCATTGAAAGAAGAATTAAACAGAGATTGACGGGAAATAACGAAAATAATATAGCGGAGAGAAAGTTAACAAGGAGGATGTAAGGTGAAATTTGTATCGTGGAACGTGAACGGCCTGCGGGCGTGTATGGGCAAAAATTTTATGGAAGCGTTCGAGACGCTGGACGCGGATATCTTCTGCCTGCAGGAGACGAAAATGCAGGCCGGGCAGCTGGAGGTGACCCTGCCCGGATATCACCAGTACTGGAATTACGCCGAGAAAAAAGGCTATTCCGGCACGGCCATCTTCACGAAACAGGAGCCGGTGGCGGTGACCTACGGCCTCGGCATCGACCAGCATGACCATGAGGGCCGCGTCATCACGCTGGACATGGGCGAATATTATTTTATTGTCGTGTATGTGCCGAACTCGCAGGACAACCTGGCCCGGCTCGATTACCGCATGGTCTGGGAGGACGACTTCCGGGCCTATGTAAAACGGCTGGATGAGGACAAGCCGGTTATCATCTGCGGCGACATGAATGTCGCCCACGAGGAAATCGACCTGAAAAACCCGAAATCAAACCACAAAAATGCCGGTTTCACGGACGAGGAGCGCGGGAAGATGACGGAACTCTTAAACGCCGGTTTCACGGACACCTTCCGCTACAAATATCCGGACATGAGAGACATCTACTCCTGGTGGTCCTACCGCTTCCAGGCGCGCTCGCGGAACGCCGGATGGCGTATCGACTATTTTCTGGTGTCCGATCGGCTGCGGGAGAGGATCGGGGACGCGCGCATACATACGGAAATCTTCGGGTCGGATCATTGCCCGGTGGAGCTGGTGCTGGTGTAGGATGAAGTAAATATCGTGCCTGTTTCGTGGGCGAAAACAGCCTGCCAATATAGTATATTTGTGAGTGAGGAACATGAATTATGCCTTACCTGTTAAGTTATACGAAGAAAGATGACATATATTCCACCCTGGTGGATCGCCCGAAAAACATGAGCGGCAACCTGTATTTCAGCGACGTCTACGAGGCGATGCATCTGGCGCTTTCGCGGGACGGGAGCCGTTTCGTTCCGCTGCGCAACAACACTGGTATTCTTTTCCCGAAGGCAACCTTTACGGAGGGAAAACCGGAGGGAACGACAAAAACGCTTCGTTATACCTGGATGTTTGACCGGGCGGACGGTACTTATGGCGTGTGCGGTGTGCGGCGCAACGAGGACGGGCCGGATCCCTTAAGTATCGGGTGCGTGATGCTCTTTTCCTCGAAAGACCTGATTCGCTATGAAGAAGTCGGATTCCTGAAGGTGGCGGATGAAGAAGTCATGTCGCCGCGGTGCCGGTATGATGAGAAAAAGGGGAAATATTACCTTGAATACGGTACGGCGCAGGGGATTTTTTGTGGATATACGGCGGACTTTGTGTGTGTGGATGAGGTTCGGAAAATTCGGGAGTTTACACTGAAAAACGCTGTGATTGAGGAGATCTCGTGCGGAAATGGAGAATTCGGAACGGTAACGGAGATATGCCTTTCGAAAGGGCGGAATCCGGACGAGAAAAATCCGGACGAGCAGGGAAAAGGAGAAGCGTACGTTTTGAACTGGGAAAAGGACGGGAAAACGAACGTTTTGAACGAAGAAGAGGACGGGAATTCGATTGTTCCGAACAGGAGAGAAGATGGGAAAACGAACGTTTTGAACGGGAAAGAAGATGGGAAATCGAATACTTTGAAGGGGGAGACAAGAGGAAAAGTACACACTGTAGAAGAGAAGAAAGAAAATATCCTCTGCGGAAATGTTCTGAAGATTTCGGAAGAAGCCGCGGATCAGCTGGAAAAATATCTCGGCGTCATCAGCCACGTCAGTGTGGATCCGATAGTGTGGGAAGTGGCGATCGGAGAGAACCGGAATTTGAACAGCGCGAGTCAGAATCACGCCGGTGTGGACAATCATCTGAATAATGCAAGTGGCAGAACTCCCCCCCGTGCCCTCTGCCGCTACAGCGACGGTTCCGTGCATGAGAAGCCGGTGGACTGGGATGCGTCTGCCCTGGCTGCGATTGATTTCACGAAGCCAGGCATCTATGAGGTTCCGGGCCACATTCGTCAGAAACACTGGCCGTTTCCGATGATGAAAGAGGGCATCTCCGACCCGTGCATCACATATTATAAGGGAAAGTATTACCTTTCTGCCACCGGAATGCGCGACGTTTCCTTCCGCATCAGTGACACGATCGAAGGATGCTTCAGGGCGAAGCGCAAAGTCGTGTGGAGCCTTCCGAAAGGAGACCGGAAGCACGCGAACATCTGGGCACAGGAGCTGCACATCATCCGTGGCGTGCCGTATGTGTTCACCACAGTGGCAAGCCCCGAATGGTACACGGTACGGAGCCACATATTGCGCTGCACGGGCGATATTGCCGACCCGAAGGCCTGGGAGGAACCCAGGCTTTGCGTGAAAACGGACGGTACTCCTCTGGAGGAACACGGAATTTCGCTGGACATGACATACTTTTGCGTGGATGACATCCATTACGTCATGTGGTCAAACCGGGTGATACATATCAATGAACCGGGATATATGGGTGAGGCGGATTCAGAAGGTACGGACTCAAAGGCGAAGAAAAAAGAGAAAGATAAGTTGTTTGAAGCTCTGGATTCCGGCGAAAATGAAAATCCGCAGAAGAAAAACTCAAACGATTATTTGCCGGAATTAGAGGATTCCGGCAAAAACCGAAAGAAGGAGAGAGAAAAAGGTCTTCAGAGTGAGTCTTCGGCTTGCGGAGCAGCTCAGAAAAAAGAGAAGAAAAAGAAGGATGTGGTCGTCTGTGAGCCCGCGGATATCTTCATCGCCACCATCGACCCGGACGCACCGTGGCAGCTCACATCTGACCCGGTGCGGGTGCTCCGCCCACAGTACGGCTGGGATCGCCTGAACACCGAGGTGGACGAAGGGCCGTACCTGCTGCGCCATGGTGATGACCTGTTTGTAACGATCTCCGGATCCAGCACGGGAGTGGCGGATCTCTACTGTCTCGGCCTGCTGCACGCGCGGGCGGGAAGCGACCTGCTGCGCCCGGAGAACTGGGACTGGATGCCGTACCCCGTGCTCACGAAGGAAAGTGTACCGGGCGAGTTTGGTCCCGGCCACAACAACTTTGTCCGGGACGCGGAGACAGGCGACGACCTGATGGTATACCACGCGGTTCCTCACGATGAAAAGGGTAAAAGCCTCGGCCGCCATGCGGGCATCCGGCGGGTTCACTGGGCCGCGAACGGATATCCGTATCTGGAAATGACGGAAGAGAGGGATCTGGATCCGGCGCTGAGGGATATTGTTATGAAGGTGGTTGTGGGGTAAAAATGCAGAAAAAGAACCGACATCGGTCGAAAATGACTGTTGTCGGTTCTTTAATGCTTGCATGCAACGTAAGAAATTTATTTCGTCTGAATGTTGGTATTCACGGCAACATTTAAACATGCTTTTCCGGCTTAAAGTATTTTCGTGAATCCGGTTTACTTACTCATCTCCAGCAGCTTTTTCTTCAAATCATCCTCAAGCGCAACCAGCTCTTTCTCGGCCTCCTGGCGCTTCTGTCTGCCTTCCTTCTGGATGGTAAGCACCTCGTCCAGAGTGGAGATGAGGGTTTCGTTGGTCTGCTTTAAGGTTTCGATGTCCACGATACCGCGCTCGGTCTCGCGGGCGGTCTCCACGGAGGCGACCTTCAGGCGCTCGCTGTTGCGGCGGAGCAGCTCGTTGGTCATATCGGTGACCTCGCGCTGCGCGGCGGCAGCCTGAATGGAATGCTCCATGCCGAGGGCGATGGTCATCTGGCTCTTCCAGAGCGGGATGGTGTTCACCAGGGTGGACTGGATTTTTTCCGCCATTTGTGTGTCGTTCGACTGAACGAGGCGGATCTGCGGCGCCATCTGGATGCAGATCATGCGGGTGAGCTCCAGGTCATACAGCTTCTTCTCGAAGCGAACGCACATGGACTCAAAATCCTTCGCGGCCTGCGCGTCCTCCGGCAGCCCGGACTTCTGCGCCTTCGCCAGGAGATCCTGCAGTGTGGTCGCCCGCTCCCCGGCCAGCTTCTTTTTACCGGCCAGAATATACATGGAAAGTTCCTTGAAATAAGCAAGGTTTACCTCGTACATCTTGTCCAGAAGGGCCGCGTCCTTTAACAGCTGCACCTGGTGTGACTCGAGGGATTTGCTGATCTCGGAAATGTTGACCTCCACTTTCGCATATCTGGTTTTCATCAGATCAATCTTATTGGATGCTTTTTTGAAAAATCCGAACAGGCCTTTTTCTTCCTCCGCATCGAAGCCCTTGAGCTCCTGAACAACGCCGGTCAAAAGCGCCCCGATCTCCCCGAGATCCTGCGTGCGCACACTCTCGAGTGCGGATTCGGAAAAATCCGCCATCTTTTTCTGGACACCGGCGCCGTACTGCAGCACCAGACTCGTGTCGGTCAGGTCAATCTGCGCGGCGAACGCGTCCACCATCCGCTGCTCTTCCGGGGTGAGCTGCGGCTCCTCAACGGGAACTTCCTCCGGCTTCGCGGCCGGTGTCGTTCCGGCAGGCGCGGGTGCCGGTGCCCCGAAGGGATCGAGCGTCAGCGTCGGGGTGGCGGTTGTGTCGATGTTGGTAAAATCAATAGCCATAGTTTCCTCCTTATTTTTGTGGTGATTCGGTTTTCTCATAAACCACGTTTTTATGATGTTTTCGTTTTTTCATTAATCTCGTTTTTATGATATCTTCGTTTTCTCATGAACCACATTTTTGTATTATTTCAGTCTTCTCACAAACTGGAAGCTACGTGGATTCTTTTCGGTAAAAAATCTCTTCCATATTTATATACGGATTTTTCATGGTGTTTTCGCGCTTTGTGCTTAAAAATTAGTTCTTCTTTATATCCTTCCCCGCCAGCCCGTCCTGCGCGAGCAGGGTGTTCAGCACGGAAATGTCCGTCGACAGATCCCAGGCGGTGGACGTGAACAGGTCGTCCAGCAGCTTTTCGAAGGCGCCGTTCAGCGTGTCCAGCGTCTTTTCGATTTCCTGCTTCGACGCCGTGATGTTCGACAGCTGGATGGGCTGCGCGTCCATGTCCCGGTACCCCTCCAGCAGCTTCACGGTCATGGGAAGGTAATAATCCATGAGACGGCGCACATCGGATGCCGACTCGGGGTGATGCTCCACCCGGTCGAAGATGCGGTCCAGCAGAAGCTCCATGCGGGAAATCTTTGCGGTGACCTCCTCACCGGGGATCTCATCGTTCAGTTTATGAACCTTTTCAATATAATCATTGCCGGTGCGGATGATATCGCGCACTTCCTCGGGCAGGTGCGCGTAGCGCTCCTCCTCCTTTTTGCGAAGCTCTTCCTCCTTCCGGCGAAGCTCCGCTTCCTTCTGTCTGCGCTCCTCCTCGGTCTTCGCCTGCGCGGCTTCCTTCCGGGCGCGCTCCTCGGCTTCCCGCTCCTTCGCGCGCTCACGCAGACGCTCCTGCTCGGCTTCCTCCGCCTTGCGCCTGTTTGTCTGATCCATCAGGGATACATACTGTTCGTGGGCGTGCTCGGTCAGCATCAGGCAGGTGCCGCTCTTGTCCAGATAGCCCTGGCGGAACCAGCCGTGTATAATCATGCTTTTCAGATCATCCCGCACCGCCTTCACGGAACGGCCGGAAAGGTCGGCCAGCTTCTGCACGTCATAATATTCGTGGCCCTCCAGCAGGCAGACATATTTGCGGTAGCGCTTTACCTGGCCAAGTTTGCGGAACCCGGCAACGGAAACCGCGCCGAACCCGACGGTAAAAGCGGCAATACTTACAAGACCGCTCACCGCAATACCGGGATCCGTAATCGTCGCCAGCAGACCCAGCAGAAAGTAAAGTGCCATGCAGCCGCCGCCCCATGCCATGAACGACCCGCCGATTTTCGCGCCGGTGCCGGAGGCGAAAATCTTTTTTGACGGGCGGCGGGAGGTTTGACCGTATGAGGAGGAACCTGCGGAAAAACCGTTGCCCGTGCCTGAAGCGCCGGAGCTTCCGGAATTTCCGGAACTGCCAGAGCCGCTGTAACCATACTGATAATAGGAAGAATTTTGTCCGGCACCGCCGGAATTGCCGTATCCGTATCGGTACTCGGAGGAGTTTTGTCCGCCACCGTTTCCGGTGCTGTTCTGATACCCGGAAGAGGACTGTCCGGTATTGCCGGAATTTCCGGAGTTTCCGGAATCGCCGTAACCATATTGGTAATCGGAAGATCCCTGGTTACTGCCGGAGCCGTACTGATAATCAGAGGAGCCCTGACTATTGCCGGGACCGTACTGATAACCGGAGGAACCCTGACCGGAGCTGCCGTCCCCGTACTGATTATCGGAAGAACTCTGTCCGCCGCCCGCCCCGGCGATGCTGTCGATGGCCTGGTCGATTGTATTTGCGACGGTCTGGCTCAGGCTGCTGAAATTTCCGGTCTCCACCGCCTCCCAGATCGAATCTTTAAGCTCGTCGCCGAGCTGTTCCCAACTGCTGTACTTCATTTATGATACCCTTATATCCCTCTGCTCCTGAAGAGAACGTAAGGAGCTGAAAAATAGCCTGATCGTTTTGTGCCATCTAACCATATTATTTCGTGACAGTTTCTAAAACAACAAATTGCCTGTTGCGAATGGAACAATTTTACAACAGGCAAACAGAAAAAGCAATCTAATTATTGAGGGGAAATTCGGGTATATTAACGGGAGCCCTCTGTGAGTCAATAAGTTCCGTTACGAGCCGGAAAAATATAAAGAAAGCGGGTGTTAAATTTGCTGATCCTGTGTTAAAATGCATGTTAGCGTTTTAGACGAAAAAACAGCCGGAATACAGAAAATTCGCATTCAACAATTCGTGTAGTCGCTGTAGGGTTTTGGCATAGCGATTACCTTAGGAGGTGAGAGAGATGGGGTATTATCTGAACAGTACACAGCCGCTTACTCTATATAAAAGCGAGGCAGACAGCCCATATTTTGTCGATAAATCTTTACTTTTAAAGGAGTTATTTCCACTCGTAAAGATAGGCAACAAGCATGTTTGTATCACCAGACCAAGGCGCTTCGGAAAATCTGTCATGGCTGCGATGGTTGGGGCGTTTTTTTGCAAAGGAGCGGACAGCAGCAATATTTTTGATTCGTTAAGGATTGCAGATAAAACTGAAAGTGCGGAAAAATCAGAAGAATATAATTACCGGGATTTCATGAATCAGTACAATGTGATTTATATCAATTTCATCGGGCCCGCGAACGACAGCGACAGTTACCAGGGATTCATTGCCATAGTTAAAGAAAATCTGCAGGAAGATTTGAGGGAAGCGTATCCTGACGTGCGATTCCGCAAACACGGTTCAGCGATTCAGGACATGGATCTCATCTTTGCACAGAAGCAGGGAAAATTTATCTTTGTACTGGATGAGTGGGACTGTATTTTCCACAAGACCTACACCACAGATGAAGACCGGCGAAGCTATATCAACTGGCTTGCCGCCCTGACGAAAGACAAGGCCTATGTGGCATTAACCTACATGACAGGTGTGCTGCCCATAGCAAAGTATTCGAGCGGCTCGACCATCAACCATTTTGATGAATACACGATGACCGTGCAGCCCAAATTCAGCGAATTCTTCGGATTTACGGAGAAAGAAGTGGATATGCTTTTTCAGCGTTATTTAAAGAATGAGGAGACTCCGACAATTACGCGTGAGGATTTGAAGCTCTGGTACGACGGTTACCACACAGCGGGGGGAGAAAGACTGTACAACCCGCGTTCCGTTGTCAAAGCGTTATCCAATAATTGCCTGGCCAGCTACTGGACAACATCCGGTACCTACGGCGAAATTGCCATTTATATCAAAAACGACCGGGCGGATATCCGGAAAGATGTAGCTCTCATGGTGACCGGGGAAGCCGTACCGGCGGACGTGGAAGAGTATGCGGCCACGGCCATGCAGCTGACGACACGGAACGAAATCCTCTCCGCTATGGTGGTGTACGGTTTTCTGAACTATGAGGACGGAAAGGTGCGCATCCCGAATAAAGAGCTGATGGATGAGTTCGCGAAAACTATCCGGGAGAGGGAAGACCTGGGTTACATCAACCGTCTCGCCATGGAATCCGACCGCATGTTGGAGGCGACACTGAAGGGAAACATAAAAACGATGGCGGAAATCCTGCAATTTGCGCACGATTCGGAAACACCGCTCTTAAGCTACAACAATGAGTCTGAGTTGACCGCGATTGTAAACCTGGTCTATCTTTCTGCCAGAGACAAATATTTTGTGGAGCGCGAGGATAAAGACGGGAGGGGATTTGTTGATTTTATATTCTATCCCGTGAATCCGGAAGAGGATGGCATTATTCTGGAGTTAAAAGTAAACTCGACACCGGAAAAGGCGTTGCAGCAGATCAAAGACAAGGGCTATGTAATAAAGTTTCAGGGAAAGATGGCTGACAGGAAGCAACGTGCCGGGCAGATCAGGCTGGTAGGAATAGGGTACAGCAAGAAGACAAAGAAGCACCGGTGCAAGGTCGAGGTTTTGAAAGGTTAGAATTTAACTGCATAATGTGCAGATGAACAAGGAAGGCTCTCAACCCTGGCGGGTTGGGAGCCTCTTTTTGCCCCTTTTTCCTGTGCAATATCACCGGCTGCGGCAGCAGAAGACAGACTACAGACAGACAACGTATAGAAGGTTTTCAGAAATTTCCACGAAACTGATAGAAAAAGATGACCGGGAAAAATCCATTTCCACAGAATTTCAGTGTCTTTTCTCCATTCCTTTCATCAAATTTCGTGCTTATTTTTTTATAAAAATATAGCTCTTTTTCCCATCTTTGTTCAGTAGTCGATCTGTTGTCTGCTTGTTGCATTATATATAATATACGCAAATTTACTATACATGTTACATGCCCTTGCAACATATAAAATTTTGATCGTGTTGCATCGCACGTTACGACGATTAAATGTTTATAAATTTCGTTCATGCATATTGACAATCATGTTTTACTTGCTATAATGGCCGTCACCCGGGGATT
>JAJQBQ010000042.1 GCA_021203205.1 Lachnospiraceae bacterium
TCCGCCCCCTTTTGTTAAGATGTAAGAGAGGATGAAACAACAAAAGGAGAATACGACAAAAATCAAAATAAGTCAAGAATTCAAATATTAAAACTTTATTAAAATAAAATGCAACATGCGATGCAACCCGCTCTGTCACACAAATCAACTGGGAGCGTGTTGCATCGCATGTAACATGTTACTTAACATAAAAGTTGCATTTCACGAAATAAAGAATCTCATCGGAAAAGTTACTTAATGAGCGGAACCTGGTGAAAAACGGTTTTGGCATGATTGAGGGATCCGAAATAGAGCAGGCCGTCCATAAATCGTTATTCTGCATCTTTGGACACAACATGTTGTGTCCCAGAGAAAGTCGAATCACTCATGTTGTGTCAGCAGGAACTTAAAATGCGAGTTTTTGGACAACCTGTGGGGGAGGGAAAAATTTGGAAAAAAAACCTCCTGAAGTATTATGATACTGGTTTCGCAGGCCATATCAAGTATACGACAGGAGGTATCCGAAAGGATGTGCAGAGTATAGCACATACTCAGTGAAATTGCACGTATAAATTTAAAGGTATCTTTGGTGGCTCCCGTGAGGCGGGCATGGGGAGTTTACTCTTTTGCGGTCGCTTCTTCCGTCAGCGAGAAGACCGCGCTGCCGCAGGGCTCCAGCTCCACCAGGCCGATGCGGTCGTGCTCCGCAATCACTTTTTTCTCCGTGAAATTGAGGAAGAAGAGGACAGATTCCTCATCGCAGGCGCGTTCGCGGATGCTGACACCGCACACCGGTTCTCCGTTTTCATCTGTCACGCTGAGAACGCCGGACGGGCCGGAAAGCCCAAGCTCGTCTGCCAGGCGGCGGTAGAAGTCGGAAAGCATGTCATCGCCTGTGCGGGTGGCGATGTGATATGCCTGCCCGGTGCCGAATTTATTTACCGTGACGGCGGGCATGCCGGCGTAGAAATCCTCATCGTAGATGGCAAGCACCTTGCAGTCGCCAAGCGGATGTACAAGCTCGCAGAGATCCCTGGCTTCGTATGTTTTCCCGACGGCCGGTTCCGCAGACACGCGGTCGGATCCGACACCGCTGCCTGACATTGCTGCCTGCAACAGGCCGGTTCCTTTGTCATACTCCGCTGTGGTTTTTGCATGGCAGCTTTCCGCGTCATACTCCGCTGCGGTTTTTGCATGGCAGCTTTCCGTGTCAGACTCCGCTGCGGTTTTCGCATGGCAGTTTCCCATATCCGCCACCACGCGGATCCGTCTCGTCTCATCTTCCCACAGCCCGTCGATCTCCTCCGCCCAGATGCCGATGACATCTTTCAGGCCGTCGCCCGGGAAGCCTCCCAGGAAGCAGAGGTCATTTTCATTGACATAGCCGGTCACGTAAGTGGTGACCAGCGTGCCGCCCTGTGCCACAAATTCGCGCAGGCGCGCAGCCACACCGGGCTTCAGCATGTAGAGCATCGGCGCGATGAGCAGCCGGTAGGGTGAGAAGTCCTGGGTGCTGTCGATGACATCGGCGGCGATGTTCTGCTGCCAGAGGGCGTAGTAATGGTCGCGGCAGGTGGTGTCATAATTTTTTCGCGCCACCAGACCCTGCATGTTATCGATGGCCCAGCGGTTGTCCCAGTCGCAGATGACGGCTGCCTGCACCGGAACCATGGTACCGGGCACGGCATCCATATTTTTTAAGATTTCGCCAAGCCTTGCGGCCTCCCGGAAGACACGGGTATTTTCGCTGCCTTCGTGGTCAACCACCGCGCCGTGGAACTTCTCGGAGGCGCCGCGGCCCTTGCGCCACTGGAAATACTGTAAGGAGTCCGCGCCGTGGGCTACCGCCTGCAGCGAGGAAGTGATGTTCATGTTCGGGCGCTTCAGCTTATTGATTTTGCGCCAGTTCACCAGGCTGGGGGTGCTTTCCATCAACAGGAAGGGCTGTTGCTTCAGACAGCGGTTCAGATCGTGCACAAAGGCGATGTCAGAGGCCAGCCGCCCGTCATGGTCATCCGATTTGTGCCATTCGGGGTAGTTGTCCCAGGAAACCACATCAATGCTTTTTGAGAGAACCCAGGGGTCGTAGCCCGCGTAGAGGCCCATCAGGTTTGTCGTCACCGGGACGTCCGGAGTGACCGCCTTTACGGCTGCGATTTCATTTTCCATAAAATCGGTGGTCTGGTGCGTGACGAAACGCATCCAGTCGATATTCAGGGCGTGAATTGCGTTCTCACCAAGCGGCGACGGCGATTCGATCTCGTCAAAATCGTTGTAGGTTTTGCTCCAGAAGCCGGTCCACCACTGGGCGTTCAGCTCGCTGATGTCATTGTGGTATTTTTTACGCAGCCAGTTGCGGAAAGCCTGCTGACACAGCGGGCAGTGGCACTCGCCGCCGTATTCGTTGGAAATGTGCCACATGGCCAGCGCCGGGTGATCCTTATAGCGCTCTGCCAGCATGGTGTTCATCTCATGCACTTTTTTCCGATAGTAAGGCGATGTGAAGCAGTGGTTATGGCGGTCGCCGTGAATATTTTTCGTGCGGTTGCGATTGACGCGCAGTACTTCCGGATACTTTTTGTCCATCCAGGCGGGACGTGCGCCGCTGGGCGTCGCCAGGATCACTTTGCCGCCGATGGAGGCGATGCGATCCATCGTTTCATCCAGCCAGTCAAAGGTGTACACACCCTCCTCCGGCTCCAGCGCTGCCCAGGCAAAAATGCCCACGCTGGCGGAGTTGATGCCTGCGAGCTTCATGAGCCGGGCATCTTCCTTTAAAATTTCCGGGTACTGCAGCCACTGATCCGGGTTGTAGTCGCCGCCGTAGATCATGTGGGGGAAATCTTTGAAAACCGGGTCCTTGCGCTTCATATAAATAAAACCTCCTCATTATTAAGATAAAAGAAAAGACCGCACCCTGTTTGGGTGCGGCCAGGGCACATCAGAATTTAGTATCCGGTTGTCGACCGTGAACAGTAGTATCGAAAAAAATCGACAACTGTAAAAACGATGCGCGAATTCCTTCATCCCGATTCGCGGGAGCGAACGGGACAGTGGGATGTCAATTACGCGTTCTCTTCTACGTACTTTACGACATCCTCAACGGTTTCGATGGATTCCGGATCATCAAACTCAACGCCGAATTCATCCTCGATCTCGGTGATGATCTGGTAAAGGTCGAGAGAATCTGCATCCAGGTCCTCCTTCACGCTGGTCTCCATAGTGATCTCAGCCGCGTCCTTGTCCAACTGGTCGGCGATGATCTGTTTTACCTTTTCGAATACCATGTAAATGCTCCTCCTAAAATAAAATGTAATACTTCAAATCAGATCAGACAGGCTTCCAGGCCGGTCGGATTTAACTTAAGGCATTCGGGCCTGCGCGTGAGCCGCTTTAAGTGAAGTCAGGCAGGCGACAGGCGTAATTTGTGGGGGATTATAGCACGGTTTTTTTGAATTGAATATAGGAAATTGAACTTTTTTTGAGGAAGTTATCCACATTTTTTTGCTCTTTGTAACTCCGACGAATCGAAATTGTTTGAAGTTCGAATTAATACGCGGCATGCCTGAGGTGCTCTGTATTGAAATTAGCCGACCACGATTTCGGTGACTTTAGACGATGGGCAGTTCACCAATGCCTAATACAGTGAACTGTCATGCAGATGTCCATTATCCGGGGGAATTTTTTATATTGAGCAGCGATAAAATTTCCGGAGGATTTACGGCCAGGCAGGAAGAACGGAGGAATTCCGCCTGTTATTTTCTTTTTCCGGAATCAGGAGGTTTCCAAGTGTCCCCGGAATCAGACGATTTCCAATTGTTCCTCGAATCGGATGATTTCCAACTTGACGAAAAGTGGTCGAGGTATTATACTAAGCAGTCAGAAGGTTGGGGGAAGGGGATAGTCTGAAAAACATTCTGAAAAGGTGATTTTTCAGAGGCAGTATGCCTTTCACATTTGTAAGGAAGGCAGAAGCAGGCAACGTGTCTGTCGGCAGTCAGTGCACAGGACACAGGAAAGCATCCCGCCCCGTCGTTTTCTAAAATGTCATGGACAAGGAGGAATTTTACATGTTAGAGACAAAGAATTACAAGTTCTGGTTCTGCACAGGTTCTCAGGATCTGTACGGCGACGAATGTCTCCGCAAAGTTGCAGACCATTCCGCAAAGATGGTAGAGGGCCTGAACGCGTCGGGCAAGCTTCCGTATGAAGTGGTGTTAAAGCCGACGCTCATCAGCCAGGCTTCCATCCGCAAGACGTTAAATGACGCAAATGCTGACGATGACTGCGCAGGTGTGATCACCTGGATGCACACGTTCTCCCCGGCGAAGATGTGGATCCTCGGCTTAAAGGAGTACCGCAAGCCGCTGCTTCACCTGCACACCCAGTTCAATGAGGAGCTTCCGTACGACACCATCGATATGGACTTCATGAACGAGAACCAGTCCGCACACGGCGACCGTGAGTACGGCCACATCGTGAGCCGCATGGGTATCGAGCGCAAGATCGTGGTGGGCCACTGGGAAGATCCGGCGGTTCAGGAGAAGATCGGCAGCTGGATGCGCACCGCCATCGGTGTCATCGAGTCCAGCCACATCCGTGTATGCCGTTTCGGTGACAACATGAACAACGTAGCCGTGACCGAGGGCGACAAGGTAGAAGCTCAGATCAAGTTCGGCTGGGAGATCGATCATTACAATATCAATGATGTTGTGGAATATGTAAACGCGGTTCCGCAGGGCGATATCAGCGCGCTGACGGACGAGTATTACAGCAAGTACGGCATCATCCTGGACGGCAGAGATCCGGCTGAGTTCCGTAAGCATGTGGAAGTGCAGGCAGCGCAGGAGATCGGTATCGAGAAGTTCCTGGTGGAGAACAACTACCAGGCAGTGGTTACCCACTTCGGCATGCTGGGCGGCATGAAGCAGCTTCCGGGCCTGGCCATCCAGAGACTTATGGAGAAGGGCTACGGCTTCGGCGCAGAAGGCGACTGGAAGGTAGCTGCCATGGTTCGCCTGATGAAGATCATGACGCAGGGCATCGAGGGCGCAAAGGGTACCTCCATGATGGAAGACTATACTTACAACCTGGTTCCGGGCAAGCAGGGAATCCTGCAGGCACATATGCTTGAGGTTTGCCCGAGCGTAGCGGAAGGCCCGGTAAACATTCGCGTTTGCCCGCTTTCCATGGGTAACAGAGAAGACCCGGCCCGCCTGATCTTCACCGCGAAGACCGGCCCGGCAGTGGCTACTTCCCTCATCGACCTCGGCAACCGCTTCCGCCTCATCATCAACGCTGTTGAGTGCAAGAAGGTTGAAAAGCCGATGCCGAACCTTCCGGTCGGCACCGCGTTCTGGGAGCCGAAGCCGAATCTTGCTGTTGGCGCAGAGGCCTGGATCCTGGCCGGCGGCGCACATCACACCGCATTCTCCTATGACCTCACGGTAGATCAGATGGTTGACTGGGCGGCATGCATGGGCATCGAGGCTGTGGTGATCGACGAGAACACCAACATCCGCGACTTCAAGAACGAGCTTCGCTGGAACTCGATCGCTTATAAATAAAATATAAAAGAAAACCTCGTCCATGTCGTTCCACGATGTGGACGAGGTAAGGATAATGAAAAAGATCATATCTTATTTTCATGATTGCTTTGGAGTTTTTCTTCAGAGGAAAGATTCAGGCTGAGAGAGCAGAGAAAACTTTCAGAAATGATATTTGATTTTTAGAAGAAGTAACTCCGATCAGGAGGCAAATATGTTAGAAGAACTCAAAAAAGCGGTATATGAGGCAAATATGGATCTGCCGCGCTATGGTCTTGTCACATTTACCTGGGGAAATGTCAGCGGCATCGACCGCGAAAGCGGCCTGTTCGTCATCAAGCCGAGCGGCGTGGATTACGACAAGCTTTCGCCGGAAGACATGGTCGTCATGGACTTAAACGGCAATAAGGTGGAAGGCCGCTACAAGCCGTCGTCCGACACCCCGACCCATCTGGAGATCTACAAGGCATTTCCGGAGGTGGGCGGCGTGGTGCACACACACTCTTCCTACGCCACCAGCTGGGCCCAGGCGGGCAGAGATATCCCCTGCTACGGTACGACCCACGCGGATTACATGTACGGCTCCATCCCCTGCCTGCGCTGCCTGACAAAGGAAGAAATCGACGGCGCTTACGAGGAGAACACCGGACATCTGATCGTGAATGAGTTTGCACGCATGGGCAAGGACCCGATGGCGGTTCCGGCCGTGCTCTGCAAGAACCACGGCCCGTTTGCCTGGGGCAAGGATCCGCACGAAGCGGTTCACAACGCGGTGGTGCTCGAGGAAGTGGCGAAGATGGCTTACCGTGCGGAGACCATCAACCCGCGTATCCAGCCGGCCCCGCAGGAGTTGCAGGACAAGCACTATTACAGGAAACATGGCGCGAATGCGTACTATGGACAGAACTAAAAAGTCAAAGAAAGAGTTATGGACGGCTGACAATGAAATGATCATTGAGAGAAAGAAAGCCGTCAAGGAGGATTTTTATCATGAAGTTTTTTATCGACACAGCGAATGTTGACGACATCAGAAAAGCAAATGACATGGGCGTGATCTGCGGTGTTACCACCAACCCGTCCCTCATCGCAAAGGAAGGCCGTGACTTTAACGAGGTTATCAAGGAGATCACCTCCATCGTAGACGGACCGATCAGCGGCGAAGTAAAGGCTACCACCGTTGACGCGGAAGGCATGATCGCGGAAGGCCGAGAGATCGCGAAGATCCATCCGAACATGGTTGTCAAGATCCCGATGACCGTAGAAGGCTTAAAGGCCGTGAAGGCTCTCTCCGCTGAGGGTATCAAGACCAACGTAACGCTGATCTTCACCGCAAACCAGGCCATTCTGGCTGCAAACGCTGGCGCTACCTATGTATCTCCGTTCTTAGGCCGTCTGGATGACATCAGCGTAACAGGCGTAGACCTGATCCGCGACATCGCTGAGATCTTCGATATCTATGGCTATGAGACCGAGATCATCGCTGCCTCCATCCGCAACCCGATCCATGTGACCGACTGCGCACTGGCCGGCGCTGACATCGCGACCATTCCTTACAAGGTAATCGAGCAGATGACGAAGCATCCGCTGACTGATCAGGGCATCGCGAAGTTCCAGGCTGACTACAAGGCTGTTTTCGGTGAGTAATTAGAAATAGTTGACACCAGGGTCTGAACGGGCATGGAAATCCGGAAAATCTTAAAATATAAGGTTTCCCGGCAGCCCGGAAGACCGTGGTGTTCTTTCGGTTTTAATAAGGAAGAAAGAGGCTAACATGGATAAATTAGCGCTTCAGAAGACGGCGAACGAGGTCCGCAAGGGCATCGTCACCGCTGTTCACGCTGCGAAGGCAGGGCATCCGGGCGGATCGCTGTCCGCTGCCGACATTTTTACCTATCTGTATTTTGAAGAGATGAACATCGACCCGCAGAATCCGAAGGATCCGGATCGTGACCGTTTTGTCCTGTCTAAGGGCCACACGGCACCGGGGCTGTACGCGACGCTGGCTCAGAGAGGCTACTTCCCGGTGGAAGACCTGGTAACGCTGCGTAAGCTGGGCTCCTATCTGCAGGGCCATCCGGATATGAAGCACATTCCGGGTGTAGACATGTCCTCGGGTTCCCTGGGACAGGGCGTTTCCGCGGCAGTCGGCATGGCGCTGGCGGGCAAGATGGACCAGAAGGATTATCGCGTATACACGCTTCTGGGCGACGGCGAGATCGAGGAAGGCCAGGTCTGGGAGGCTTCAATGTTTGCCGGCCACAGAAAGCTGGACAACCTGGTAGTGATCGTGGACAACAACGGCCTGCAGATCGACGGCAAGGTGTCGGATGTCTGCTCCCCGTACCCGATCGATGAGAAATTCAAAGCATTCAATTTCCATGTGATTAATGTTGACGCACATGATTTCGACGCCTTAAAGGCGGCCTTCGACGAGGCGAGAGCCACGAAGGGCATGCCGACGGCGATCATTGCACACAGTATCAAGGGCAAGGGCGTTTCCTTCATGGAGAATCAGGTTTCCTGGCATGGCACCGCGCCGAACGATGAGCAGTATGCCGTTGCGATGGCAGATCTGGAGAAAGTAGGTGAAGCGTTATGTCAGAAGTAAAGAAAATCGCGACCAGAGAGAGCTACGGCAACGCTCTGGTAGAAATGGGTAAGATTTATGACAATCTTGTCGTTCTTGACGCTGACCTTGCGGCGGCCACCAAGACCGGCATCTTCAAGAAAGCATTCCCGGAGCGTCATATCGACTGCGGTATCGCGGAGTGCAACATGGTTGGCATCGCGGCAGGTCTCGCGACCGCCGGCAAGATTCCGTTCGTGAGCTCCTTTGCCATGTTTGCGGCGGGTCGCGCCTATGAGCAGGTGCGCAACTCCGTTGCTTACCCGAAGCTCAATGTGAAGATCGGCGCGACCCACGCAGGCATCTCCGTCGGCGAGGACGGTGCTTCCCACCAGTGCCTGGAGGACCTGGCGCTGATGCGCGCGATCCCGGGCATGGTAGTCATGAACCCGTCGGACGACGTGGAAGCGAAGGCTGCGGTAAAGGCTGCCATCGAGCACGAAGGCCCGGTTTATATCCGCTTCGGCCGCCTTGCGACCCCGGTCATCAATGACCGCCCGGACTACAAGTTCGAGCTGGGCAAAGGCGTCGTCTTAAAAGAAGGCAAGGATGTTACCATCGTGGCCACCGGCCTCTGCGTGGCGGAAGCTTTGGCTGCCGCGGAAAAGCTTGCGGCGGACGGCATCGACGCGGAAGTTATCAACATCCACACCATCAAGCCGCTCGATGAAGAGCTCATCATCGCATCTGCGAAGAAGACCGGCAAGGTCGTCACGGTAGAAGAGCACTCCGTGATCGGCGGCCTGGGCAGCGCGGTCTGCGACTGCTTAAGCGAGAAGTGCCCGACTATGGTTAAGAAAATCGGCATGTACGACATCTTCGGCGAGTCCGGCGCGGCTACCGCACTCATCAAGAAGTACGGGCTGGATGCGGACGGCATCTATGCGAAGACGGTCGAGTTTGTGAAATAATTTTTATTCGCGGCTGGTGATAAGCGAATCATAACGTTATGAAATAGCGCTGTTTTATGAAATGCTGCGGGTTGCGAAATGTTGCGCACAGCGAACGAAATAGATTGCAGTAAATTTTCGAAAAGCCGGGTGGCTGTTATAACAGTTGCCCGGTTTTTTGTGCACACGGGACACAGAAGGAAATATATAAGCTTGTGCCGAACACGGTTCAGTGCTACGAGCAGGGCAACAAGGTTCCCTGTTCAATTATAAAAATATTTTCTTCAGACCTGTATATTCTCCTTGAAAAGTTGTCTTATATAGTAGAAGAACATCGAAATCGCAGAATTGTGAAACACTGAGAAATTTCAGGCCAATTCTGAATGGTTTTAATACTGGCGGCGAAATCTTGACGCAGAGGATTGTCGAAGACAGGAAAGGAGACGGTATGAAGAAACTACTGATCATTTTGAGCGCAGCCCTGAGCGCAGCTTTTAGTGTGTTCGTCATTTACCCGCACTATATAGGTATTCCGGTCTCTGTTTCACGCTGGGACGAACAGCATGATTTTTATGAAATCTGCAGAGCAGAAGATCTCACCGTGCAGAAGGACAGTACATACCGGACTGCCTGTTTTGAATCGGGGAAAAGCCTGAGCAAGCTTGCCGGGCAAAACGAGGATTATGTGGGAAGGATCCGGGATCCGTATGCCACTGGCGGCACTTTTACGGTTGCGAATCTGTATTTTCATGACAACGCATACTATATCCTGTATGATTTTGGCTCTGACACCGACAACGGCATGCATACATATATGGCGCAGGCTCTGTACTGCAAGGTATCCTTATCAGGAGAATATGACCGGTATGTTCCTTTTCCGATGTGGGCGGTCGGTTTTGGTCATATTCCGAACGATGATGCTGTAGAAGAAATATTTGAGAATCTTACGTTCGAAGAGTTATGTGAGTTTTATGAGAGATTCACGGACGGGACAGCGGAGATCTACTATGAAAATCAGAAAATCAAAGTAGACGCATGTGATATGTTTGCGGAGGAGAAATACAGTAAGGTATTCTGTATAGACTATAAGAATGGGCGATTTGTATGGGATGAAGGTGGGGAAGAGGAAGTAATTTTGGGGATATAACAAAAGACGGGGGAAAACAGATGGGAGGACAGAATGAAAGATTCGCAGATATTAGACCTGTACTGGCGGCGGGACGAGATAGCAATCTCGGAGACAATTGCGAAATATGACAGATTTTGCCGCAGCATTGCAGGGAACATTCTGTGCGATGAGAGAAATGTGGAAGAGTGTGTGAACGACACTTGGATGAAAGCGTGGGAATCCATACCGCCGCAAAGACCGCAAAACTTTCGGGCATGGCTGGGCGCGGTGGTGAGAAATCTTGCGATCAACTGTTTTAAAAAGGAGCACAGATGGAAGCGCAGTCTGAAAAAAGAAACAGAAACCGGCATGGAGCAGCTGCTTGCAGAACTGGCAGAATGCATTCCGTCCGCGCAGAATGTGGAGCACACCCTGGAAGTGAAAGAACTGACGGAATTAATAAACACATGGCTCGGTACATTATCCGAGGACGATGCAAACCTTTTTCTGCGCCGTTACTGGAACGGCGAACCGGTAAAAAATCTGGCGCGGGAACGCGGTATGAAGGCGGCTTACATAGCCAGACGCCTTCAACTGTTGCGGGAAAAACTGAAAAAAATGCTGGAGGAGGAGGGATATGTGTTATGAAGAAACAGGAAAGAGAGACAGGTATCTTCTCCGATGAAGAATTTGACAGAGTGGAAAAACTCTATCAGGCGATTACAAATATCGACAGTGATCTGATTGAACGGGCGCAGAACCCAGGGATTGAAAGGGTACAGGATGTAACGATTGATCAGAAGCATGACACACCGTTTGAACGAGTGCAGAAAACAACAAAGGGGCGGGTGCAGGAAACAACGGCGGAGAACATACCATATCGCATGAAATTACATAAAAAAGTTATTATGCGATTGAATGAAATGATGAAACAGGCGAAGGATGCATTGGCAGAAGCGATAGAAGATGCGGAAATAGAAGGCAGGACTGTTGTGACAGCCCTGGTATGCGTGTGTGTGATTTTTATCGCCGGTGCATTTATCGGCAGCTATTTTGGCGGTACCAGCGGAAGCGCCCTGAATGAAGGTGAGGAGACTTCGGAGGCGGACAGGGAGCGTGAGGAAATTACGGATGGGAGCGATGAGAGTGAGGAGATCACAGAAGAGAGCGGTGAGGATGAGGGGGTTATAAATTCGGAAAATTAGAGTTTGAGAGATACGATTACGCTATGAAAATAGAACTTGACAAAACTGTCAGATATGGTTAAGCTTTTATCAGTGGTGAGTCCTACCCTGTAAAGTGTGACTGCTAAAAGCGATAGTAACTCTGATGGAGTTGCTACAAAAGGCTGTGCTTAAAGAAGCATAGCCTTTTTAGATAAGCATGTTAAGGAATTGCTTTTGCCCGGTGTCAAGAATTACTTTTGCCCCGTTGATTTATCTATGGAAACATGTTAAACTGTTCCGCAAAAGTTAATGAGTATGAGCACAAGAATTCATGTGATAAGAAAGCGGGGTGAGAAATTCTATGGGCTTTTATTTAAATCCGACAGATATTTTGGAACTGTACCGAAAAGAGACGATCAAGCCGTATTTTGTGGATAAGACAGAAATGCTGAAAGAATTGATACTGGTTTTGAAACAGGGCGGAAGCAATATCAGCGTGACCAGGCCGCGGAGATTCGGCAAGTCCGTGGCTGCTGCGATGATCGGTTCTTTCTTCTGCGGGGGTGTGGATGGCGAGAGCCTGTTTTCGGGACTGAAGATCGGTGAAAGCAAAGAATATAAAAAGTACATGAACCAGTATAATGTGATTTATATTGATTTCAGCAAGGGCCCCAGAAATTGCAAATCTTACGAGCAGTATATTGAGTATTTTGAAAAACGTTTCGTCCGCGACATAAAAAAAGCTTATCCGGATGTGATATTTGATGATAGCGACTCCATGGGCGAAATCTTAAGAACCGTTTCCATGGAGCATGACAACGAAAAATTTATCCTGGTCTTTGACGAGTGGGACTATGTTTTTCACAGAAAATATTTCAGTGAGGAAAACAGAGGGGAATTCACCGCTTTTCTTGGCGATTTAACGAAAGGCAGAGCCTATGCCCTGATGACATATATGACAGGAGTCCTTCCGATCAAAAAATATTCCGCCAGCGATACCATGAATCACTTTGATGAGTATAACATGGCGAATAGCCTTCGTTTCAGCGAATATTTTGGTTTTACGGGCGCAGAGGTGGATGAGTTATATCGCAGGTATCTGAATAATACTCCGGAACCGTTGCTTTCCCGCATGGATCTGGAGCAGTGGTATGACGGTTACCATAACGAAAGAAAGATGAGTATGTACAATCCGAATTCTGTCGTGACAGCGCTCACTGAAAACCAGCCGGGAAACTACTGGGCGAAGGCGGGAGAGTATGATGAACTGGCTGATTATGTGCTGGATGATACTGACGGGGTGCGGGATGCCGTGATGCTGTTAGTGGCGGGAGAGCCGATCGCGGTGGATATCTCGGAATATGCATCGACAGCGCCTGTGCTTAAGCACAGGGATGAGATTTTGTCTGTTATGACAGTATATGGATATCTGAACTACTACGAGGGCTGCGTGAGAATCCCGAACCGGGAACTTCAGACGGAGTTCGAAAAGATTATCCGCATGGAACCGAAATTTGATTATATGCGCAGGCTTGAGAAAGAATCCATGCGCATTCTGAAAGCAACTTATGAGGGCGACGTGGACACCATCAGCAGTGTGCTCGCCTTTGTACACAATTCCGAGTCGCCACTAAAGGCTTACAACGATGAGGCAGAATTATCCGGAAGCGTTAAGCTTGCGTATATCGCTGCCAGAAATCGTTATGATATGCAGCGTGAGGATCAGGCGGGAACCGGTTATGTGGATTATATCTTTTATCCATATAACCGGGCAGATGATGGTATCATATTGGAACTTAAATGTGATGATTCGCCGGAAAACGCGCTTAAACAGATCAGAAATAAGAAATATGCCATGAAATTTCAGGGAAAACTCGGAGAGGAGTCGAAGACTACGGGAAGGATTCTCGCGGTTGGAATTGGATATTACAGGAAAGATAAGGTTCATCGGTGTAAAATCGAAGTAATGTAAGGAATAAAACTTAAAAATGGAAAGCCGGGCAGTTGAATGGAAATCAACTGCCCGGCTCTCTATATGTTCCTGCAAAATATTTTGATCCCATATTCATTTGCAGTCAAAATAACCTGATTTTACGGTCCGGTTCATAAACATTTATTTGCCTGTCATTTTATTCCCTGCTTTTCACTTTCTGTTCTCCGAATCAGCGGCTGCAGCACCGTTTTATTTATCCGTGTGTGGAAGAAAATGCAGCAGGCAAGCGAGACCAGCTCCGCCAGCGGCCAGGCAAACCACACCATTGCGATATTTCCGCTCAGTGAGAACAGGTAAGCCAGAGGCACAAGCACCACCAGCTGACGCATGATGGAAATAATCATACTGTAGATACCGTTCCCAAGTGCCTGAAAATAGGAGCCGGAGATGACGCCGAAGCCTGCGAAAATAAAACTTAAGCTGATCAGTCGCAGGGCGGGGATGCCGATTTCCAGCATCTCATCGGACGCGTCAAACAGGCGAAGCAGAGGCCCCGGAATCGCCTGGAAGATGGCGAGCGCGATCAGCATGATGGCCGTAGCGTAAATCATGGCAAGATTTCTTGTCTTTGTCACGCGCTTCGGCTTTCCGGCACCGTAGTTATAGGCGATGATCGGCACCATACCGTTGTTCATACCGAAGACCGGCATGAAGGCAAAGCTCTGGAGCTTATAGTAAACGCCGAACACTGCGACTGCCGTCGAGGAGAAGACAACCAGAATCTTATTTACACTGAAGGTCATGACCGAGCCGATGGCCACCATGATGATGGACGGAACGCCTATGTAGAGGATATTGGCGACAGACTTCAGGTTCGGGCGGAATCCCCGGAAGCGAAGCTTCAGGTCTTCATTAAAGAGCATGTTAAACACCACGGCGAGGATGGCCGCGACGATCTGACCGATGACGGTGGCTACAGCGGCGCCGGCGATGCCCATTTCCGGTGCGCCGAATTTGCCGAAAATCAGGATCGGATCCAGAATGATATTGAGGATCGCGCCTAATCCCTGCGTGAACATGGTATAAATCGTCTTTCCTGTGGACTGCAGCAGTCGCTCGAAAATAACTTCGATATACATGCCGAAACTGAAACACAGCACAATGGAAAGGTACTGGGAGCCGTAATCTGCGATGGTATCGGACGCACCCTGCACAACGAAAAACCAGCGGGAGATGGTGAGTCCCAGCAGCAGGAAAATCAGGTAACTGCAGATGGCAAGAAATACGCCGTGCATGGCCATGCTGTTGGCCCCATCGGAATCCTTCTGTCCCAGCTTTCTGGAAACCAGGGCGTTCATACCGACGGCGATGCCGGTGCCCATGCCGATCAGCAGGTTTTGCATGGGAAAGGCCATGGATACGGCCGTCAGGGCGTCCTCGCTGATTCTGGAAACGAAAATGCTGTCGACAACATTATAGAGTGCCTGCACCAGCATGGAAATCATCATTGGCAGGGCCATGGTGATCAGAAGCCGGTTCTCCGGCATGGTTCCCATCTTATTTTCCGTGGGAGCGGACTGTGCATTTTGATTTTTGTTCATAAAAACACTCCTTCTTTCGATAAATTATTTCATATTTCTTATATCGGCGTGTTATTGTAACATTTCTTTTCCCTATGTCAATAGAAAAAATGATGATTATCTTACAGAGAAAAATGATGATCATTTCACATGCGGCGCCTGTTACACTGTCACTCCCTGTCAATATCAGTAAAATATTGAGACAAAGACGACCGCTTTCAGACGAAATATCTGTCAGCGGTCGAACTTATCACTTCGGATTCCGTTTTCCGATCGATTCGTGAAAACCTCGAAACGAACCGAAAACGTAACGTTTATAACTTTTGTTTTCATTTGAAGCGCGCATTTAAAGCTGCGGGGATTTTTGCTGTCTCCTGACATCAGCCGAATTGTCTTCAAAGAATTACCGGTTCTTCAAAATATCGTCATAAAACTCCATCAGTTCCTTCCGGGAGTCGAAGATGGCCACATACATCTCGTTCCCCATGGCGCCAGAGAGGGCATCGGGAACGCGCTCGGTCATCTTGACATGTTTGCCGTACTTCTGCAGGATTTCATCCTTTGACATCAGGAAATCCTTTCCGTCGCGGCGCCCTGCGAAGGCGCAGTAGGAATGGTCGCCCACGGGCATGGTGGAGCGGTCGAAGGCGATCATGTCGGCCCAGATTTTATAGACGTCCGTGCTGTGGGCGAAGTCGATCATGTCCGGAGTGACGCCGCCAGACGGGCGCATGTTGACCTCCAGCGCCACAAGGTCGCCCTTCTTTCCGAGACCCTCCTGATCCGCCTGCAGGCGGAAAAACTCGAAGTGGATGAAGCGGCTCTTCACGCCGTAGCTTTTGATCATGGCGCGTCCCGCTGCCCGCGTGTCGTCCGGCAGATCTTTTAAGATGTAGAAGATGGAGTTGTCGGACTTATTTACGATGTCCATGATGGATTCCGGCGTGACATTTCCGGTCTCAAACATCGGCTCGCCGTGAGAGTCGATGATGGCATCGTAGGAGTTGACCTCACCCTGCACAAACTCCTCCATGATATAGGAAGTGTTCGGCCACTTCAGGTCGAAGAACTGGGCCATTTGCGCGTCGTCCTCGATCTTGAAGGTGTGGGATGCGCCCACGCCGTTGTCCGGCTTGGCCACCACCGGGTAGCCAACCTCTTTTACGAATTCCAGACAGTGTTCCAGGTCGTCCACCATGTGATAGCGGGCCACCGGAATGCCGGCCTTTGTGTAGAAAGCTTTCATCCGCGATTTAAACTTAATGTTCGGGATGTCCGCTTCCTGAAATCCGCTCTTAATGTTGAAGTCCGTGCGCAGCTTTGCGTCCCGCTCGAGCCAGTATTCATTGTTGGACTCCAGCCAGCTGATGCGGCCGTGCTTGTAGGTGAGAAAGGCCACCGCCCGGTAGACCTCATCATCATTTTCCAGATTGCTCACCTTGTAGTATTCATTCAAACTGTCCTTCAGATCCTGTGACAGCTCGTCGTAGGGCTGGTCGCCGATGCCCAGCACATTTAAACCGTTTTTCCGCAGCTCACGGCAGAAATGCCAGTAGTTGGTCGGAAAGTTCGGTGAGATAAAGATAAAATTCTGCATATGGTCTCCTCATTTCGAAACTTCACGGCGGATATTACGATGACATCCGGGTTCGTTTTCAACCTGAAGTTTCGATTTTAAACACTTTTTTTGAAACAGAGGTTTTTCGCGATAGTCTCGAAGATCCATGAATTTCGAGATGTTATAAACCCCTGACAAGAATCATTTTACAAATATTACGGTAGACAAAGTTTTTTCGATTCATTCGGAAGCCATGGAATTGATTTTAAAACAGGTATTTTTATGAATTCTCCTGTGAATCGAGCCCCAGAATATACGGCACATAATACGCCACCTGCTTATACCACCATTCCCAGTTATGGCTGACATCGGAACCCCACAGATCCACCCATGCGTGAATGCCCTTTTCTTCCAGAATTCCTTTTAAGATGCGCGTGGAATCCGGCATTTCCCAGGCACCGGTGCCGCAGCAGATGACCGCTTTCTTCCGGTTGTAAAGGTCAATATAGGGGTGATCCTTCCGCATGCCGCCAAGACAGTGGATCGGCGAATTCTGGTAGACGAGATTGTCCATGTAGGAATCGAAGCCGTACTCTGCCGTGTAGATGCCGCTTAAGGCCAGAAGTCCGTCGAACAGATCCGGACGGCGGAAATAAAGGTTTGCCGCGTGGGTCGCGCCCAGACTGCAGCCGAAAGCGATCACATCCGGGTAGCCGGTCCAGCCGTTGCGCTCGTTCACAAGGTTCCGCAGGAAGGGCACCACCTCATCGGCGATGTAGGCGATCCACTGTTCGTAGCGGCGAATGCGCCAGGCCGGATCGCCGCCCTTGTTTGACCAGGTCTCTTTATCAACGGTGTCGATGGCGCATACCATCACCTTGCCGGAATCAATCCACGGCGACCAGGCGTCGGTCATGTGGTAATTTTCGAAATCGTAAAAGCGCCCGTCCTGGCAGGGAATAAAGAGCACCGGGCGGCCGGCGTGGCCGTACACCTTGCATTCCATCTGTCGCCCGAGGGCGGGACTGTAGTTGCTAAAATATTGGGTTTCCATGTCAGACGGCCTCCTTCTGCCGTCGAAAAGTAAAATACGAAGTTATATTCACGGTATGTTGCCTTAAAGTACGCAGTGCGAATAATGACATACGTAACAGTTGCGTCCGAAAACACAGAAAAATGAGTTTTGGAATAGCCGGGGCAGATAGCTGTTACTTAGAGCAGGTCATCCCTCCAGCACCTTCATAAAAATCGGAATCTGCCGCTCCCAGCTGGCCTCGCAGTGGGTTCCGCCGGGGACGATGCGCCCGGTCAGAAGAATGCCTTTTTCCAGCAGTTTTCCCTGAATCTTTGCGAAGCTCTTCGCCATGTCCGCGTGATTGCCGAACTCCTGCTCGCCGTAATCCATGTAGAGGACGGTGCCGGGCCGGACTTCCGCATTCCGAATCATGCGCAGCAGCTTTTCCGGTGCCACCCAGAGGGAAGGGGAGAGTGCCGCTGCCCTGGAAAAATACTGCGGATAATCCAGCAGCGCGTACAGGCTCATCAGGCCGCCCATGGAACTCCCCGCGATAAACGTGTGGTCGCGGTCCGGGAGCGTCCGGTAACGCCGATCGATGTCTTCCTTAAACTCGTGCACCATCCAGTCCATCGTAAGCTTTCCGCGGGCATCGATCTTTCCGACGGAGGGGTTCTCGAAGGCGAAGGGGGTGTACTCCTTCAACCTCCCGTGGTCGGGGCTGTGGTTGCACTCCACGGCGGCGATGATCATCTGTGTACCGGTGTAATCCATGTACTCCTTCATGCCCCAGCACTTGCCGTAGGTCGCGTCCGAGTCAAAAAAGACATTGTGACCGTCAAACATATAGAGCACGGGGTAGCGCCTTCCGGAATCCCACTCATAGGAATCCGGCAGATACACATACACGCCGCGCGGTTCATCCCCGGTGAGGGCGGGGATGGTGGTGGTGTATTTATGAACCATAAAGTCTCCTTAAAAAGTTGATGATTCAGATGTCAAAACCGGTTCACGGGGTTGTAAAAATGTCCGCCGTTGACATAAGCACAAAAACAGCGCATATGGCGGGGAAGATTTTCGGCGCCTGAACCAGAGTTTCAATTCGGCGCGATTATACTCCCCAAAAGGAAGAAGTGCAAGAGAATTCTTATAACATCCGGCAGATTCACCGGAAGAAAAAGATTTGTTTTATATTGAAAATATTCCGCATCTGCCGTAAAATAATTACATATGTTACGATGCCGGGGCCAAAAGTAACGAACACTGAAATGACGCTGCGGGGTTATCCGTGCGAAGCATTTACTCCGGAATTCAGGAAGCAAGCTTCCGATTTATGGACTTTTGACCCTGGTGTCATATTACAGGAAAGAGAGGATTGCTATGCCGGGACCGGGAGGCCCGGGCGGCTTTGGGCCGTCCGGACGTGACGCACAACTGGAGAAACTGAAAGAACCGAAGCCGAATTCCATAAGAGAGGTGCCAGGCTACCTGTACCGCACGGTGCACGGCACCTTCTTCCGGCTGTTTTATATCATGAAGCTGGTGTGGGAGGCGAGGCGTTCGCTGCTGGTGGTGATGGCGCTGATGGCGCTCTTTAACGGCGTGTCGCCGGTGATCTCTGCGTACATCTCCGCGAACCTCTTAAACCACGTGTCGGACGTGCTGACCGGCGGGGTGACGATGCTCTCCGCACTGACGGCGGCGCTGCTTCCGGCCATGCTGCTGCAGTTCGGCTATATGTTTTTTGAGAGCCTGGTGAATCGCGTCAGCAACATGGTGACGCGCATCTCCGGGGAACTTGTGACCAATCATGTCAAGGTGAAGATGATGAACAAGGCGAAGGAGATCGACGCTGCGTCCTTTGACATGCCGGAATTCTACGAGAAGTTTGAGAATGCGAACCGGGAGGCGGACTTCGGACTGATCAATGTCATCAGCTCCACATTCTCCATTGTCAGCACCATGATCTCCACGGTCAGCTTTATCATCATCCTGGCCGCCGTGGCCTGGTTTGCACCGCTCATCGTCATCGTTCTGTCACTTCCATCCGCCATCATCATGTTCGCGTACCGGAAGAAGAATTTCAATTACATGCGCCGCCGCTCGAAGGACCGTCGGCAGATGTCCTACTATTCGGACATGCTCATGAACAAGGACATGGTGAAGGAGCTGCGGCTCTTCGGCCTGTCCGACCTGTTCATTGTCAATTACAAAAATGTTTTTAAGAAATATTTCGCCGGCATCCGCGGGCTGATCGTGGAGGAGGGCGTGTGGAACATCGCCATCACGCTGGTGACGACGGCGGTGAACTGCGGCCTGTTCTTCTTCATCGCCTACACGGTGGCTTCCGGCAGCGGAAAGATCGGTGACTACTCCCTCTATACCGGGGCGCTGACCTCCATCGCCTCCTGCGTGGCGACACTGGTGTCCACCACGTCCACCATCTACGAGGGGACCCTCTTTATCGAGAACCTGATGGTATTTTTAAATGAGGAAAAGCATATCAAACCGAGCCTGCCCGAGCCACGGCAGGTAGTGCGGCATGGCTATCACACCATCGAATTCCGCCATGTTTCCTTCTGCTATCCGGGCACGGAGCGGGATGTGATTCATGATGTCAGCTTTGCGGTGGATTCCAGCGACACGGTGGTGCTGGTGGGCCTAAACGGCGCGGGGAAAACCACGCTGTTGAAGCTGCTGATCCGCCTTTACGACCCGACCGATGGCGTGATTCTCTTAGACGGCCATGACATCCGGGAGTACGATGTGGAGGAACTCTACGGCATGTACGGCGCCATTTTCCAGGATTTCGGCAAATACGCCTTTACCGTCACGGAGAACATCGCCTTCGGGCAGGTGGATAAGCCTGTAAACGAGGACGAAATCCACGCCGCGGCCGCCGCCAGCGCAGCTGACGAATTTATTCAGAATTTGCCACGGGGTTACGACACGCCCCTCATGCGCTACTTTGAGGTGGACGGCATCGAGCCATCCATCGGCCAGTGGCAGAAGCTGGCCATCGCCAGGGCCTTCTACTCGGATTCGGATGTTCTTATTCTGGACGAGCCAACGGCGTCGCTGGATGCCATCGCCGAGCAGGAAATCTTCAACCAGTTCGATAAGCTTCGCAAGGACAAGATGACCTTCTTTGTGTCGCACCGTCTTTCCAGCGCCACCGTCGCCACGCGCATCCTCGTGCTGGAGCAGGGGCGGCTCGTAGAGAGCGGGAATCACGCCGAACTGATGAAGGAGCGGGGCGTATACTACAAGCTCTTCTCCACCCAGGCGGCCAGATATCAGACGCCGGAGGCGGGGATGGACGGGGAAAGAGATGGAGCCGCAGATCCGGGAACGGATTTTATGCCAGCAAATACATCACCACAAAATGACATGCGCTCCCGCCCATCACGAACAGGTGGAAGATTTCATGGTTTCCGAAATTCTCATGAATCGTCCGTAAAATCGGCACCTTCAGCGCGTAAATCACTCCGCCGATCGTGTAGATGATGCCGCCCGCCAGCAGCCAGCCGAACTCCTTCGAGGTCAGATTTTCGTACAACTGGCCGAATGTCAGCACGCAGGTCCAACCCATGCCGATGTAGAGCACGGAAGATACCCACTTCGGGCAGTTCACCCACAGAAGTTTGAACAGAACGCCCGCGGCGGCCAGGGCCCAGATTAGAGTCAGCAGGAAAAGTCCGCTTCTGCGGTCCAGCACCAGCAGGCAGATCGGCGTGTAACTCCCGGCGATCATCACGTAAATCATACAGTGATCCAGCTTCTTTAAAACCCGGTTCACGCGAGCGGAGATGTCGAACGTGTGGTAGGAGGTGCTTGCCGCGTACAGCAGGATCATGCTGAGGGCGAAGATAAGGAAGGAGACCACATAGATTGGCCCGTCCTCGTGCGCCGCCAGGATCAGCAGCGGGACAGCGGCGAAAATGGCCATCAGCATGCCGATAAAATGCGTGATGGCGCTGCCCGGATCCTTGACCTGGCGTTTTTTTATGCATGTCATCGTGTCTTTTTCTGATACATTTGCTTTCATACAGACCAACTCCTTTCGAAGAACTGCAAATTTTCCTATGCGAATTCAGCAGTTTTGATTTATTTCATTGTTTGATTTAACAGTTGATACAGATGGTTTTTGTAATAATGAAATCACTACCAAAACCAGAGAACAGGTTATTTAAAAACCGATGAAATCGTATCACTAACAAGATAAAAAGTCAATGGGGGAAATTAAAAGTTTACAGAAACTTCACATCCGGCATTGAAAATCCTGACGGGACATGGTATGATGTCAGAGGGTTAGAAAACAGGTGTTAAGATTTGATTCCTAAGGAGACAATATGACCAACGAAAGCAAAGAGAAAGTAACCGCCTGCGTGCAGAATTTTCATCTCCCGCGCTACAGGGAAATCCCGGATGTGGGGCTTTATTTAAAGCAGGTGACAAAGTTCATATCGGACTGTCTGGCCCCGCTGGAGACGGACTGCATCACGGACACCATGATATCGAACTATGTTAAGAAAGATCTGATCACAAATCCGGTAAAAAAGCAGTACAGCCGCGACCAGATCGGCTATCTGATCTTTATCGCCGTGGCAAAAAATGTGCTGAGCCTCGAGCAGCTGCGGCAGTTCATCGAACTTGAAAAAGGCAAATACGAGCCGGAACGCGCGTACAATTATTTCTGTGACGAGCTGGAAAATCTGCTGGAATTCGTGTTCGGGTTAAAGGCCACGCCGGAGGAGATCGGCGAATCCACAGCGGAAGAAAAAATCATGCTTCGCAGCATTATCATCTCGTTCTCCCATAAGATTTACCTGGAAAAGGTGCTGTGTGCACTTAAGGAAGAACCGCAGGAAGAGGCGCAGGCCGGGGATGAATGAATGGCTGGAGCAGTTTACCTCTGCCGTATTGGGATTAGCAATTGCTGCGTGAGGAGGAGCAGAGTGGAGATGTGCGAGAGGCTTAAGCAGTTTGCCTCTGCCATATAAGGGATTTGCAGTTGTTGTATGAAGAGGAGCAGAGTGGAGATAAGCGGGACTTAAGTAATTTGTGTAACGGCTGGAAGGAAGATAAAAATGACAAGAAAACGCTATACTTTTACCGGCTGGGTGCAGGGAGTGGGATTTCGCTACAGCGCAAAATATCTGGCGGAGCGGATGGACATCACCGGCTGGGTGAAAAACGAATGGGACGGCTCGGTCGTGATGGAAGCGCAGGGAGATGCGCAGGCTCTTTCCGAGTTTGTGGATCAGCTGGCAGGGAGGAGATTCGTGCGAATTGAGGACATCAGACAGGAGAATATACCAGTGGAGTCGGAGTACGGGTTCCATATTCGCTAAAGTTGTTTGCTGAACTGTGAGGATTAATAATTTATGAAGGACTATCTATATCGTACAATTCATGCCGAAGAAGCGGAGCAGGCCGCAGAGATCGAACAAATTTGCTTTCCGCCGAACGAAGCCTGTGCCTGGGACAAAATGCTGGAGCGCGTCCAGACGGCGCCGGAACTGTTTCTGGTGGCGGTCGATGGCAAAAGTCGGAAAATCGTGGGGTGCCTGAATGGCCTGGCGACAGACGAGAACGCATTCCGGGACGAATTTTTCACGAACGCAGATCTGTTTCAGCCGGGCGGAAAGAATATCATGCTTCTGGGGCTGGGGGTATTACCTGAGTATCGGCATCAGGGAATCGCCAGAGAGCTTGTGAAGCGCTATGCCGACAGGGAGCGTGCGAAAGAAAGAGAAAGCCTGATACTGACCTGCCTGCGCTCGAAAGTTGCCATGTATGAAAAGATGGGCTTTGAGGATGAAGGCATCTCCGGTTCTTCCTGGGGCGGCGAGGAGTGGCATGAGATGAAGATGCGTCTGAGTAACACAGGATGAGTTCATGTTCTGCCGGATTTATGGGGCGGCAGATGCGGATACGTCTGAATAAGCAGCATAAAATGTACTGCCGATCATCGAATCTGTGAAAGTACGAAATATGGGGGTGCATGCGCCGGCAACGTTATATTTAAGCATGAATTTTGATTATATTAAAAATAAATATAATTTTGTCTGTAAAAGTAACCCTTCCGAAATTTTGTTAAAACGGAAGGTGTCTGATGAAAAATAATCTGATATAATATCCGTTGAAGTCTGTAGAAATGTTTCAGAGACCCGTGTGAAAAACATTCACACGAATGAAAACGAGGACAATAGAGGATAATTATGGAAGGTGACATTCTTGGCAGACTGCAGAATGCCTGCGATTTATTCCGAAATTCAAAGATAGAAGGTTGTCAGGATGCGCTGCGCGAAAGACTGAGCGCACGTGAGCTGGAAATTGCTCAGATGCTGACAGAGAGCGGTGATGCGGAGATTGCCGCAGCATTACATATAACGGAACAGTCGGTGAGAGACAGCGTGGAGGCAATTTACCGCAAGCTGGAAGTTCGTGAGCGCTGTCAGTCAGCATCCGGGATCCGTGTCGCTGACATAATAGAATACGAAAACACAGACAATGCTGCAGGCGGACGTCCACTGTGGGCACAGGAAGCAGTGATATCTGGCGGACAGACTGCGTTATTGGGAACCTGAAAGACATACGTTCGCTGTGGGCAGGATGCAAAGAAAGCTTAAGAAATATGTTGTGGTATGTGCTTTTTAAAACAGGTGACCGCAACAGCAAAAATCGGAAAAGATAAGGATACGCAGAAACAGGTTTATAAGAATGCCAGGCGGCGAAAACGCCGGGTGTCTTTTTGTATGCAAAAATATACCGGATCAGGTGCTTGCAACAATCTTTCAGAGGTGCTAAAATAACGCAGAAATGAAAAGCACGGGGGAAGAATTGGGGAAACATGTCTGAAGTATTTACAGAATCACTGCACACACTGATGCCATTGCTTGGCTCTGTTTATGTTCCGGGGCACTGCCTGGAAACGGCGCAGGCTATGAAAGATAAAAAGGAGCGCGAGATCGCCCTTGGAGAATACTATTATTTCAGCGGCCATCCGGAGGAGGCGGCCGCCCGCACGGAGAAGTTTTTAACGGAGCCGAACCTGGGGATTCGTCTCTCGGCCTGCTTTGTGTATGGTTATGCGAACCTTACCATGAACCGTATACCGAACTCGCGCTATGCGCTGGATCAGATCAGGATGGCAATTTCAGGCTTAGGCGAGGGTACCTCGCCGCAGGAGCGAAATATGGCTCTTTTCATATCCCGCTCCGCGGCAACGCTGTTGCACCTGCCTCTGGATGGCGGAACAGAACATGAGCAGACGGAGAGCGTGAATCTGAATCTGCTGCCTCCCGGTTTGCGCCTGTTTGCCTGCTACGTGAGGGCGCACCAGGCCTATCTGAAGCAGGACTACAGCAGGAGCATCGGCATTATTGATACGGCAATTGAACTCACGCCGCAGGTTTGTCCGATTTCATTGATTTACCTTCATCTGGCCGCGACCATGGATTACATGAGCTTAAAACAGCCGGAACAGGCGAAGGAGCATCTGTTGAAGGCATGGGATCTCGCGAGGCCGGACAACCTGCTGGAACCTTTTGGGGAGCATCACGGCCTGCTCGGCGGTTCGCTTGAAGGCGTGATCAAAAAAGACTGGCCGGAAGAATTTCGGCGCATGATCGACATCACCTACGGTTTTTCGGCCGGCTGGCGCAAAATTCACAACCCGGACACGGGGGATGAAGTGGCGGACAACCTCACCACGACGGAATTTGCCATCGCCATGCTTGCCTCCAGAAACTGGACGAACCAGGAAATCGCGGCGCATATGGGCCTTTCGGCCAATACGGTAAAGTGGGATATATCGGTCATTTTGCATAAACTCGGCCTGGCGAAAAGAAGCGATTTGAAAAAGAAAATGTTAAAATGAAAATAAAAGTGTCGCTGCTTACGGCAGAGACACTTTTTCTTATCTGTCATATGTAAATAAAAATGTTTAAGAATGATCGGGAGAAGCCATAAATTATCAAATAATATGTGGAAATGAAGTTGTATTTTGATTTTTTCAACTATAATTTTGTGACATCAGGATTGCTGGAAATGAAGTTTATGTATGAAAAAGAAAGGAAGAAACTATGCTGAATAAAAAAATCTTTCTGTATGAAAACCGCCCAAATGTTACACTGACAACCTACATCCTCGACAGTTCCCCGAAAAATCCGGCATGGGACTCGCGCCCGGGTATCCTGATTTGCCCGGGCGGCGCGTATCTCTACTGCTCGCAGCGGGAAGCGGAGCCGATCGCCATGGCCTTTGCCGCCATGGGGTATCATGCCTTTGTGCTGAATTATTCGGTCTATGCGGACGAGGGCGGCGACATGAATCCGAACCGGGAGTTTGTGGTAAAGCCGGAGCGTGTGCACCCGACGCCTGTGCGGGAGGTGGGTCTTGCCATGAAGTATCTGACGGAGCACGCCGCAGAATGGCACCTGGATGCGGAGCGCATCGCGGTCTGCGGTTTCTCCGCCGGCGCACACAATGCCGCCATGTACGGCGTCTACTGGAACAGCCCGATGGTGACGGACTATCTCGGAGGCGCATATCGCCCGGCCGCCATGATTCTGGGTTACGCGCTCACGGATTTTACTTACATCAGCAGGCTCATTCCAAAGTGCGACGATCAGGCGAAAGCCCTGTTTCGCGCGATCAACATCGCTTTTGCGGGGACAGCGGAGCCGCCTGAAGAGCTTTTGAAAGAAATCAGTCCGGCCCTGCAGGTGAACGCCCAGACGCCGCCGACCTTCCTGTGGGCCACGGCGGACGATGAGCTGGTTCCGATCCGGAACACTCTGGCCATGGCGCAGGGGCTGGCGGATCATCAGATCCCGTTTGAGGTACATATCTTCGAGCGCGGCCACCACGGTCTGGCGTTGGCAACGCAGGCAACGGCGAAGCGGAAGAGCCAGATCTTGCCGAGCGCCGGCAAATGGGTGCCGATGGCGGGGGAGTGGCTTAAGCAGTGGATGCCGTTACAGGTGCCGGAAGGGTGAGTTAGGAGATCAATGCCGGCTCCTCATGATGCAGCTTGCAGTGTTACTTGCGGCTGCCGCGTGAGAAATTCGTGTACGAAAAGGTGTACCTGGAGAATATGTGAAACGGTTTAAAAACCTGTGGAGGCTTATCCCATAAAAATGCCGCCATTTTGGATGAAAATGGCGGCGAAATGCTTAGAAAACTCTCAAAATTAAGCGAAAGTGGGAGATTTTTCCACTATAAAAAGCTCCCGGCGAGACTCGAACTCGCGACCCCATCATTACGAGGGAAGGGCTTTGCAAAAAGCGTTTTTTTAACGGGCGAAAAGTTGCATAAACCTACGTATTTATTATATAAATCTACATAAAAATCACTAAGATTCGGTAGAAAAACGCTTTGATTTGAACCGTGAAATTACATAACTCTTCATAAGTCTTCATAAAATTTTTGAGATTGGTGTACTGCTGGTGTACCATCTGAAACTATTCGCAGAAGATTGAGTACGATTCTGCTGTCAAACAGGGGATGCAACAATGTAACAATGAACTCAAGTGCAAAATGAAAGGCGGGCGGGGAATTTTTCCTGCCCGTTCTTTTTGGGTGCGGCGCCACGCACTTTCGACTTTAGCGAGAGTAGTCTCGGATTATGGCGACAGGGAAGTATCGATCTTCCCGCAGCTGATAGCCGAAATGCTGTATAAATGCCGTGACGGGCGGCAGATTGTTGTTGGCAGAAATACATATCATCCGGAAATTCTGAAAGTGCGCTATCTGGAAGTCGATTTGCAGCATATCCGACATATCATGTTCCTGATGCTGGAAGAGATTTCCAACCCTGATTCATGTATCATCCGGCGCATCTTTTCATACCGGCTCTGTCGGAAATCTCGACATTTAGATGGATCTGTGAATAAAAAATGGGGCCTTCGCATATACTAAAAATATCTGGCAGAACGCTTGACTTTCCGAGTGATTTCAAGTATTATACAGCCAGTGAATGCGTTGCAGACACCTGTGAGGCCTGTGACCGGAGGAGAACCTGCGGGGGCTCCTCTTTTTTTACGATTAGGTGGTGGTTTTATGGCAAAGTGCTTTTTGACATACGAGCAGCAGTTAGACAAGCTGATAAATGAAAAAGGACTGCTGATTGCAGATCGTAAATATGCGGAGGATGTGCTAAAACGAGCCAGTTACTATTCGTTAATCAGCGGCTATAAGGACTTGTTTAAAAATCCTACAACAAAGTCATACAGAGATGGCACACGCTTTGAAGACATTGTAGCGCTGTATGATTTTGACCGTATGCTCAGAGAACTTTTTCTGAGCTATATCTTACGGGTAGAGAACCACATCAAGTCATTGCTGTCATATGCGTTTTGCGAAAAATATGGCGATTCTCAGAATGCGTATTTAAGCAAGCAGAATTATAATTATTCTGGCCGGAGAAACAAAGCAGACATTGATAAGCTGGTTGATCATGTGTTGACAAGATATGTCACGCATAATACGGATTATCATTATATCAATCACGCACGGTCTGTCCATGGGAACGTTCCACTCTGGATTTTAAAGAATGCATTGACTTTTGGCAATGTTTCGGTTACCCAAACTACCCAAGCTACTACCCAAACTGCTCAGGCTTTGAACAATGAGGGAATCAAAATATAATATTCGACCGTTTTTAAACGACAGGCGCCGGGTGACAAGTGTATCATCCGGCGTTTTTTCATGCAGAGCAGAAGCGATGTGGATCCCCACGGCGAGGATATTGCCGATGTAAGTGCTGATGGTGAAAGCTCGGGTGAATCCGTGATACTGAAAAAAACTATTAAAAATTCTCGAAATTCGTGCAAAAACTGTGTCGTTTTGTGTACTTATACTTATAGAGGTACCTTTCGTGTATAAAATACTGCT
>JAJQBQ010000026.1 GCA_021203205.1 Lachnospiraceae bacterium
CTACACGCCCATCCTGCTGGACGGCCTGAAAGAGCGCGGCGTGAAAGCCACATTCTTCCTGATGGGGCAGAATATCGAGGGAAATGAGGAAATTGTGAAGCGGATGAGCGATGAGGGGCACCTGATCGGGAACCACACGTATTCTCACGTGCAGCTGACGGCGGTCAGCGAAGCGGAGGCGCTGGCCGAGGTGGAAAAAGACAGCCGCCTGATTGAGAGCATTACGGGAGAAACGGTCGCTTACATCCGCCCGCCCTACGGTTCCGTTACGGAGAGCCTGACAGAAAAATTAAACCTTCGGATTGTGCTCTGGGACATTGACCCGCGCGACTGGGAAAGCCAGAACACCTCTCTCGTTGTAAAGCATATTCTGAATCACATAAAAGACGGAGAGATCATCCTTCTGCACGACATTTTCCGGTCATCCGTGGAGGCGGCGCTTCAGGTGATCGATGAGCTGACGGCACAGGGGTACGAGTTTGTGCGGGTGGATGAACTGGGGGCTTATGAGTGACGTCCGGCAGGCGTCATCCGGGAACAGCGATAGTAAAAATTATGTGAGAAAATACCGGCGGATATGAATTACAGATTCATACCGCCGGTATTTTATTGCTTCATCTCTGCTTCCACTTCGTCTGCTGAATAGACTCTGCACTGTCTATATCGGACATTCCTTTACCAATTTCTGCGTCAAATTCCGCTTTCGTCAATGAACCGTACGCGAGAGGTGTGGTCGCAGGCAGTTTGCAAGCGTTTTGTTAAATTGTATGTTCAGTTTATCTAATGTTTATTGGAATGTCGAATCGATCTATGAATCGCTATTTGCGAAAACGAAGAGAAACTTATGAAGCAAGGAAAACGGGATCGAATTCAGGGTTGCGGGCAGATGGTATCCTTCAAGCAGAGTATGCCATGCATGTGGCTGCATAAAGCATGACCTGAAGCTGTCAGACCGAATCTATATCTGTGGATGCGGATACAGGGCGGACAGGGATTTTAATGCAAGCCTTAACTTAAGGGATGTCAAAACTTACAAAATAGCATAGAAAAGCGATTGTAAGTATGTACCGATGGCTAGTCGGGAATTTACGCCTGTGGACTATACAGGAACTTGCGAGTAGATATGTTTTCGGACAATCAAAAGCATATAGGTTGAAGCAGGAATAATCTCGGTATGGGTATATCTGTCCATATTTTGAGTAGCAGATGGTTCTGTTCGTGACAGAACTCACAAACGGCATCGACAGCCTGGAATTTATCGAGCAGTGGGGATGCGACCCATATTTCCGATATAATCAGGGCTTGCTGACCTGGGATGTGAGGCAGCAGCTCGGGGATGAGATACGGGAACTGATGGAGGAGTAGCTGATGAGATGTGTCTGATAATACCACAAAAAGCTCATGAAACGGAAATATGACTCTTTCTGTTTCATGAGCTTTTATTCGGAAATTATTGTATTGGGGACACTGCTTCCACTTCGTCTGCTGAATAGACTCTGCCACTGTCTATATCAGATATCCCTTTGCCAATTTCTGCGTCAAATTCCGCTTTAGTCATAGAACTGTACGCGAGAGGTGTAGTCGCAGGCAGCTTCATTTCAAAAGGAATACCACGCTGAAGTACTACCTGTCTTAGAAACATATTCACAGCATTTGACATTGAAATCCCAAGTTCTGCAAGTACCTGTTCGGCCTGCTCTTTTATGTCGGGTTCTACCCGGGTGAATACATTTGATGTTTTTGCCATATCATCACATCCTTTCGTGCACAGTATAAACGTTTCGCAAGCGGATTGCAAGCGTTTTGTTAAATTGTATGTGCAGTTTTTTCGGACGTTTATTGGAATCTTCCCCGATTTACAAGTGTGATTGCATAGCGTGGACACATTGACTTTCCGCCGCCTTTTGTGGTAGAATCTCTAAGTTTTATGCACAGCATACGGAGCTTTCCATGCTGTCACTCATTTTACAGGAAAGGACGAGGATAAAAGTATCATGAAATTTAAGGACATGCCCTACGAACGGGTAGATTTTACCGAGGTGGAACGGGAACTGAAGGCTCTGATGGAGGAATCGAAGGCAGCCGCAAGCGGCGAGGAGCAGTTTGCGGTACACGAGAAGTATTACCGCCTGACCGACCGGGTGAACACCATGATGACCATCGCGCACATCCGCTACAGCATCAACACGGCGGACGAGTTTTACGACGGCGAGCGCAAATATTATGACGAGCAGGGGCCGATTTACCAGAATCTTCTTCTGCAGTATGAGGATATTTTGTACAATTCCCCGTACCGCCCGTATCTGGAGCAGAAGATCGGGCCGGTGGCCTTTAAGAATATGAAACTGTCGAAGAAGGCCTTCAACGAGAAGGTGATCACCCTGTCGCAGGAGGAAAACGCGCTGACTGCGGAGTACAACAAGCTGATCGCCGGCGCGAAGATCGAGTTTGACGGGAAGGTGTGCAATCTGTCCATGCTGACACCCTACACCACCGGGCAGGATCGGGAGGTGCGCAAGGCCGCCTGGGCGAAGATGGATGAGTTTTTTGTTGCGAACGCGGACAAGCTGGACGAGATTTACGATAAGCTCGTGAAAAACCGCACCGCGCAGGCGCGGGTGATGGGCTACGAGGATTACTGCGAGCTTGGCTACTACCGCATGTGGCGTAACAGCTACACGAAGGAAGATGTGGAGAGCTTCCGCAACCAGGTGAAGCGTGACCTGGTGCCGCTGGCGGAGAGGATTCACGACAACCGCCGCAAACGCCTCGGCCTGGATAAGCTGTCCTGCGTGGACAACAGCGTATGGTTCGTAAACGGCAACCCGAAGCCCATCGGCACGCCGGAGGAGATCATGGCTTCCGGACAGCAGATGTACAGCGAACTTTCCCCGGAGACGAAGGAATTCTTCGGTTTTATGATGGAAAATGAGCTTTTCGACGTGCTGGGCCGCCAGAACAAGCAGGCCGGCGGTTATATGACCTATCTGCCGCTCTACCAGTCGCCGTTCATCTTCGCAAACTTCAACGGCACCAGCGGGGATGTGGACGTGGTCACCCACGAGTGCGGTCACGCGTTCCAGGGATACATTTCCGGCAAGGATCCGATCCGCGAGCATGCGGACATCACCATGGAGACTGCGGAGATCCATTCCATGTCCATGGAATTCTTCGCGGAGCGCTGGATGCCGCTTTTCTTTGGCGACCGGGCGGACGAATACGTGCAGATGCATCTGGAGGATGCCATCGCCTTCATCCCTTACGGCTGCATGGTGGACGAATTTCAGCACATCGTGTACGCAAACCCGGACCTGACACCGGCGGAGCGCCGGGCGGCGTGGTCGAAGCTGGAGAAGGAATACAAGCCGCATCTCGATTACACCGGCTACCCGTTCTTCGAAAACGGCGGCTACTGGCAGAGACAGCAGCACATCTTCAACAGTCCTTTCTATTACATAGACTATTGTCTCGCGCAGACCTGCGCGCTGGAGTTCAAGGTGAAGATGGAGGAGGACTATGAGAGCGCCTGGGCAGATTATCTGAAGCTCTGCAAGCTCTCCGCGAGCGACTTCTTCACGGGGCTGCTGGCGCAGGTGGGGCTGGACAATCCGTTTGAGGACGGGTGCCTGAAGAAGCTGGTGGCGAAACTGCCGGTGAAATGATACCAGGGTCAGGAAGAACTGAAGTGAACGCTATGCGTTATTGAAGAAAACACTATGCGTTACAGAAGAAAACGCTTCGCATTTTCTTCGGGAGAAATCCGCGGAGCAAAAAAATAAATAAGTGGGAAAATAAACGGACGGCTTTCGTGATGGGAGCCGTCCGAATTTAACAGTAATGAAACTGTGAGTTTCAACAACTAAAAAATGTCTCCATTGAATACAACCGTTGATTGTGCTAAAATCCAATCATTAGTTGAATTTGATGGAGGCGTTTTATTTATGGAAACCCGTATACATTGCGCTTGAGGGAGACGAGTTGGTGTATCGCTGACCGAAAGCAACACAGCAGGCGGAAACTATGCCAGACAAAATGGTTAATGAATCAGAAAATGAGGTACGGTACCAGACAAAGAATTAGCGAAAGGGGTCTGTATGATTATCAGTGAAAGAATCGCGGAACTGAGAAAAGAGCGCGGCATGACGCAGGAGCAGCTGGGGCTGAAGGTGGGCGTGTCCTCTCAGGCCGTCAGCAAATGGGAGAATGGCGGCGCACCGGACGTGGAGCTGCTGCCTGTGATCGCGGATGTGCTGGGCGTGAGCCTGGACGGGCTGTTCGGGAGAGATACGGGCCCTGCGACCGATGTCAGCCACACAGTCATCCAATACCTGCGAAGTTTCCCGGCGGAGCGGCGGATGATGGAACTGCACCGGCTTTTGACGGCATCCATGCCGGGCCTGGGAATCCCGGACAGACTGGCCAGGGAACTGGACGGACTGGTGAGTGTCAGTGAAACTGCCTGGTTTGCCATGGAAGACCAGGAAGAGCCGTCTTACTGGATGCGTTCCCTTATTGCGGACGACAGCGGGACCATGATGATGGTAACTGCGGAGGATTTCCCGCTGTTTTTTCTGCTGCCGGAGCCGGAGGGCGGCTACAAGCAGAACCTTGCGCCTGTGGAGGAATATCGAAAGCTGTTTGCGCTGCTGGGAGAGGAGCATGCGCTGGAGATCCTCCTGTGGATGGCGCACTGCAAGGCGGATACCTACATATCGACCGCTGCGGTGGCGAAGGGATGCGGTTGCTCCGTGGAGGAGACGGAGCGGCTGCTGGCAGGCATGGTGGACTGTGGACTGCTCGCATCCCTGGATATCCAGACAGAGGACGGGACTACAAAAGCCTGGCAGCAGAAAAACGGGGAGGCGCTGGTGCCGTTTTTGTACCTGGCCCGCTGGCTCATGCAGAAAAAATATCTGTATTTCTATGGATGGAATGCGCGGGAGAAGCCGTGGCTGACGGGGGAGAAGAATGTGTGAGATGATTTAAAACTGAAAGATCAGAGAAAATTCGGGATTTGTGAATAAAAAAAATCAGAATGATTGGATCAGGGAAAATAATGATTGAATCAGGGAAAATGATGTTGGGGTCAAAAACCCTGACACCACGGGTCTTAAATCCATGATTTTTGAATCTGGTGTCAGAAAATTCTATGTTCGGGAACAAAAGAATTGGAGATGGATCGACGAAAATGAAAAGACAGGAAGAAACGAATGGAGACGGAGAATGATTAGAATGGAAAATACGAGCTCAAAACCATATTTTCAGGCGTTTTATCGCGGAAATCGGCTACTTTACGCGGCGATCATGATCATCAGCGTAGCTGCGGACGCGCTCCCGCTGGCGCTGTCCATCAATCTGGGCAGCCTGATGGATATTGCGGCGGGCGGCACCATGTCTGAGTTAATCCGGAGCGGTGTGACACTGGCAGTGCTTCTGATCTTATATTTCATTGAAGAATCTCTTGTCGGGCGGCTTCGGAGCCGATTCCTTGAGCGGGCCATGCACCAGTATAAGGAAACGGCCTTTGAACAGCTGACGAAGAAGAGCATCTCTGCCTTCTCGAAAGAGAACACGGGGCGGTATCTTTCCGTTCTGACCAATGACACGGCGAGCATTGAAGAGAATTATCTCAGTGGCTCCTTTGATCTGGTGCAGTATGCCTGTCTGTTCATGGGTACCATGTGCGTACTTCTGTGGTACAACATCCCGCTCACCCTGCTGGCGCTGGTTTTGTGCATTCTTCCGCTGGCAGTCATGATGCTCATGGGAACGGAACTCACTGTCAGGGAGGAGCGCCTGAGCCGACAGAATGAGAGCTTTGTCGCATCTCTGCAGGATCTGCTGAAAGGTTTTTCCGTGATCAAGAGTTTTAAGGCAGAGGCCCGTGTGCAGGATCTGTTCAACCGGGAAAATGGGGCACTGGAGGAGACGAGATTCCAGAGAAGCTGGTATAAGAAGTTCCTGGGTGCTTCGGCCTTATCCACATCCCTGCTCATGCAGTGCGGTACGATGCTGGCGGCGGTGGTGCTGGCCTTGCGCGGGTCCATCACGATCGGCACGGTGGTTATTTTCATTAACAATTGCAACTATCTGATGCAGCCGATCCAGATGGTGCCGCAGCTCATAGCAGGTCGCAAGGCAGCGGCGGCGCTGGTGGAAAAGCTGGCGGCGGTGACAGAGGAAAATATGCGGGACGGCGGCGAGGTACTTGCGGAAGGACATGAACATGATGACGAAGCAGCAATCCCGGAGGAAGGCGGGCAGGGAAGCGGCACAGAGATTTCAGATGTAAACAGGAGAAAAATGCAGGAAAGTGTCACAGAGATTTCTATAGACGACAGAAGAAAAATGGATGGCACGGATGCTGCCGGAAATTTTGCCGGAAAAATCAAGCTTCAGAACGTATCGTTTTGCTACAATCGTGACGGCGGAAAAGCAGATTCGAAGCCGGCGCTTCAGAATGTATCAATGGAATTTCTCCCCGGAGAAAAATATGCTCTGGTGGGAACTTCGGGCAGCGGAAAATCTACTTTATTGAAGCTTTTGATGGGCTCCTATGATGACTATGACGGTTCTGTCACCCTGGACGGATGCGAACTTAAGAAAATCAGCGCGGACAGCCTGTACGATGTCATGAGCCTGATCGGCCAGGAAGTATTCCTGTTCAATGACACGATCCGCAACAACATCACCATGTTCGGTGATTTCCCGGCGGAGCGCGTAGACCGGGCCATCGAACAGGCGGGACTTTCGGAACTCTTCCGTGAGCGCGGAGAAGATTACCTTTGCGGCGAAAACGGAGTGGGGCTTTCCGGGGGTGAGCGTCAGCGCATCTCCATCGCACGGACGCTGCTTCGTGGGACACCGGTGCTTCTGGTGGACGAAGCGACTGCCGCCCTTGACGCTGAAACCGCACATAGTGTCACCGAAGCAATTTTGAAAATTCCCGGGATTACCAGCGTCACGGTCACGCACCGCCTCGAGGAAAGTCTGCTGCGCGAATATGACAAAATCTTTGTCATGAAAGACGGCCTTCTGGCGGAGCAGGGAGTTTTTGAGGAACTGATGGAGAAGAAGGGGTTGCTGTATTCGCTATATACGGTGGCGAATGCATGAAAAACTGAAAATAGAGGAGTACGTCCGTGCAGTTTGCAAGATGTGGGCTGCACGGATTGTTTTTATATTCTTTTTTATTTTAGGTTGAGAAAAACAGCCGATAAGGTTATAATGCTGCCATTAGCCACAAAAAACCTGAGGAGAAAATTAAGCGTAGTGGGGCGTAGTCGCTGTAAGGGCTTTGGAAAGTTACTACATAAGGAGGGCCTGAAAAATGGGAAAATATCTGAATCCTGGATATGATGGTTTTGAAGAGATCCGGCGGGACGTATATATTGATAAAACAGGGCTCATTGAGGTCATGAACAGCCGGATCGGCAAGCCAAAGCCACTGGTATGCTTCAGCAGACCCAGACGATTTGGAAAGACCTATGCTGCGAACATGCTGTGTGCCTATTACGATAAAAGCTGCGACTCCCGTTTTCTGTTCGAAGATTTGAAAATTTCAACGTCAGACAGTTTTGAAACACATTTAAATCGCTACAATGTCCTTTCCTTTGATGTGACAGGCTTTATCACGGGAGCCGATGACAGTGGGACGAAGGTTTTAAAGAAGATAAAATCTGCACTTATCGACGAACTTCGCGACAACTTCCCGGATTGCGTGGATGAGGCAGAAGACAATCTTGCAGATGCGCTTTACGCCATTGTCGCGAATGGAAATGAAAAATTCGTATTCGTGATCGATGAATGGGACGCACTGTTTCGTGAGTTTAAGAATGATGCTGCCATGCAAAAGGATTACATTCTGTTCCTTCGAAGTCTGTTTAAAAACAAGGATGTTACCCCAAAAGTAGTTGCCGCGGCGTATATGACGGGGATTCTCCCGGTAAAAAAATACGGCTCGGAGTCTGCATTATCGGATTTTAAGGAATATACCATGGTGAGCCCGGCAAAACTGGCGTCATATGTTGGGTTTACCGAGCAGGAAGTAAAAAAATTATGCTCGGAATATCAATTGGATTTTGATGAGGCAAGTGCCTGGTATGACGGTTATTCTTTCAGCCGTCTAAAACATGTTTATTGCCCCAATTCCGTGATGAACGCGATACAGGAAGAAGAAATCCAAAATTACTGGACGAAGACAGAGACATTTGAGAGTCTGAAGAATTATATTGAAGAAAATTTTGACGGCTTAAAGGATGCGGTCGTCCTGATGCTTGGCGGGCAGCGTGTGAAAATCGATGTCAGTACGTTCCAAAACGATATGACATCCTTCCGAAATAAGGATGACGTGCTGACGCTGTTGATTCATCTGGGCTATCTGGCTTATGACCAGCAAAACAAGGAAGTGTATATTCCCAACCGCGAGGTGGCGGAGGTATTTCAGTCGGCGATCAAGGGCGGAAAATGGAAAGAGAAGTATGGCATATAAAAATTACATATTTGATTTATACGGAACACTAGTAGATATTCATACCAACGAGCGCAAGAGCTATCTCTGGGAAAAGACAGCCCTGTACATGCGCTTTCAGGGCGCAGACTATACCGCTCAGAGTTTGAAACGCGCGTATTACGAAGGAATCCGGGAGCAGCGCAGGGAGAAAAGAGGTGTCTTCACAGAAAAAATGGGACGCATCATTCTGGAGGAGGAGATCGAGGTGTCTTTCGAAGAACTGATCCCGGAGCTTTATCTTAAGGCAGGTGTGACCGTTACGGAAGAGCAGGCAAAGGACTGGGCGGCGCTTTTTCGCGCGCTTTCCATACAGCATCTCGCTCTGTATGAAGGGGCAAAGGAGCTTCTGATCCGACTGAAGGAGGATGGGAAAAAGGTATTCCTTCTCACAAATGCCCAGCGCCTGTTCACGGAGCCGGAGCTTTCCATTCTTGGGATCAGGGACTGCTTCGATGCCGTGTATTACTCGTCTGATGAGGGTTTCGTCAAGCCTTCGGCTTATTTTTACCGGAAATTGCTCGAAGAGCAGTGCCTGGATCCGCAGGAGTCGGTTATGGTCGGCAATGATGACTTGGCGGATGCCTGGGGTGCGCATAACTGTGGCATGGACAGCATTTATCTGTATACAAAGCAGTCACCGAAGCCGGCGGGGGCGTTGCCGGAAAATTGCAGGCGGGTTTCGCAAATTGGGGATGTGGATAAAAATCCGCTGCGCCGGACATCCTGGTGATGACGGCAGAGATGGGGGATAGACATGAAATCAAAACTGACGACGCTGTGTTATCTTGAAAAAGATGGCATGTATCTGATGATGCACCGGGTAAAAAAGGAGCACGATATCAACAAAGACAAGTGGATTGGCATCGGCGGGCATTTTGAGGGCCTGGAAAGCCCAGAGGAGTGTCTGCTCCGGGAGACGAGGGAAGAGACCGGACTTCTGCTGACATCCTGGCAGTTTCGCGGTATCGTCACCTTTATCACCGACATGAATTTCGTCGAGTACATGTGCCTGTACACGGCGGATGCCTGGGAAGGTACGTTAAGCGAGTGCGATGAAGGAGAGCTGGAATGGGTTCGGAAGGAAGATGTGTATGGGCTGCCCATCTGGGAGGGCGACCGCATTTTCTTTCGGCTCCTGGAAGGGAGAAGGGAGTTCTTTTCGCTGAAGCTGCGGTATGAGGGAGAACGGCTGGTCGAAGCAGTGCTGGATGGGAAGAATATTTTGGTGGAAGAATGAGAATGGACTGAAAAATTTGGCAGGAACGAGGAAACAAAAGTTAAAGTTTCGTATGCTCTTCTAAGGCAAGGAACAATCCATAAACCATTTTTTAACATATGTCAATTATTTAAGAATGAGACGAGAATTAAAAGCCGAACGGCGAAATTTTTGCAGACAGCCGGAAAATTTCGCCGCTCGGCTTTTTTTGATAAAGGAAGCGTTTCGGTTCCTTTTTTCGGAAAGACAGGAAATAATGATGTCGAGAGCAAGAAACTTTGAAGTTAAAGTGTTTGCCGCTTAAGCGCCGCTGTGAGGAACTTAAACGGCATTTTGCTTCGAAAAGTCATTTACTTCAGTAAGCAGAAGGTCGCTTTCGAATTCATGGAATCCATTTGTGCGGTTCCTATGCTGTTCTTAAGGCATGCTGATTTTACAATAATATTACGCAGATTTTACCTGAAAACATAGGGGACTACTTGACATGGCAAAGTAGATATGATATTATCCTGCCAGACTACATCGCAAAGCAAAGTAGCAGACATAAAAGGAAGGTGATTTCGTAAGATGGATGATTCGCAGCTGATGAAAGGTATACTGGAGGGGTGTGTGCTGGAGATTATCCGGCGCGGCGAGACCTACGGTTATCAAATCCTGTCGGTTCTGGAGGAGTGCGGCTTCGAAAATCCGGGTGAGGGGACGCTTTATCCGCTGCTCTCCCGTCTGGAGCGAGGCGGCTGCATTTTGTGCCGGAAGCAGAAGTCGCCGCTGGGCCCCATCCGGAAGTATTACAGTATCACGCCGGTGGGGGAAGAGCGGCTGGAGGTTTTTCGGACGCAGTACCGAAAGGTAACGGCGGCCGCAGAGCGGGCGCTGGCGAGACCGGAGGAGTTGGTGAAAAGTGTCGACACGGTGCAGGAAACAGTAACTGTCAGCTGTCAGGACGCGTTAAACTTTGGCGGACGGGAATTTGCGGGAGCTGACAGGGGAAAAGCATCGTTTGAAACCAGTGGCCGGGAAAGCACAAATAAGGACGGACAGAAGATGCCTGGTATCTGTGAGAAGGAAAGTCCAAAAGCCGACAGGCAGAAGATATATGGTGTCAGTGAGGATGTGATCGAAAATGTCGAAAAACCGGAAGACACCGTTTCTGACAGGAGGAAAAGCGGAAAACCGGAAGACACCTGTTCTGAGAGGAGGAAAAGCGGAAAGCCGGAAGACACCGTTTCTGACAGGAGAAAAAGTGGAAAACCGAAATTGAAAGTGAAAGCGGAGGATCTGGAAGATTCTCCATACATGGGAATGGGAAAGGAAAGTGATTTATCATGGCAAGCTATCTGATTGAAAAAGATTTACTGACCGGCGAGTACCGGCAGGTGTTTGAGCGCGTGGAGAGCTACGCGATGCTTGAGGGTGTGGGGCAGAACGCGCAGGATGAGATGCTGGCGAATCTGCTGGATCTGTTGTATACGGCGCAGACAGAGGGTAAGCCTGCGACAAAGATCACAGGGCCGGATGTGGAACGGTTTTGCAGGGATTATTTTGCGGAGCAGACCGGTCTGGACGGCTGGAGCCGCGACATGCCGACAGGATTTTACCGGCTTGCGTGGGTTATGCTTGTGTTTTGCCTGATCGATATCTGGACGATGGAGGACGGCACAACATTCTGGACGGCGCAGACGGAGATCGCAGGCTTGCTGGCAGGACTTATTGCCGGAGCCCTGGTTTCATTTGCGTCAATGGGCTTTTCCAGACGTTTTCTGTTTCAGTTAAAACGCATCAGCGCGGCCGTTCTTTCCTGGGTGATCCTGGGAATTTCGGTGGCGGTCGTCGTCCTGATCGTTCTTCTCACTGACCGGTTTGGATGGACATTTGAATTGCCGCTCGCCGCCCTGACCCTGATTTGTGCGGGATACGTGGTGATTTATAAGGCGGTACAGCTGGGACTGCGGTATCGCAAAACCGGCAGCTTCAAAAAAGACACATCCGGGGAATCTTTCCTTCAACTGATCAATGACTCTGTAGATCAGGAAATGCCAAAAGCGCTTTCACAGAAATATCGAAAAGAATGCGAAAAAAGGAGCAGGAAGGGAGAAGAGAACCGCACTTACGGGGAATTCCTGGAAGCGGAGCGGCGCACCCGCCACAGGATGAACCGGGTGTTGCTCATCCTTTATACCGTGATCTGGGGTGTTGAGACGGTTTTTATCGGAGTGACAAATGCGCAGGAGGGGATCCCGCTCTGGGATACGCTGATCTTCGCAGCAGTCTGCGGTGCGATCCTGGCGTTGGTCTATCGGATATTTTATTGCTCGAAAAAAGGGTTTCGGAGGCTGGACTACTGTGCGAAGGTTGGGTTGGTGGAAGAGTGAGTTCGGATCATTTCTATTCGCAATTCACCGCTCGAAGTTTCGCGAAGCGATACTTCTGCACTCGCAAAAATTTCGAATTTACTCACCTGGTGCTATTTAGAGAATGGCTCGACTTAAATTTATATATTTTACTCTTGACTTCGCCGTTCGGCTTGATTTATACTATATAAGTAAAAATCATGCCGAACGGCTTTATTTTGCAGGAAGAAATGAAAGCAGGTGTTAGCCTATGAAAATTCTGGAATCTTCTGATCTCGGCGTAGCCATCCGTAGCCGAAGAAAAGAATTGCATTACACACAGGCGTATATATCTGAATTTACCGGTTTGAGTATCAGCTTCATCTCCGATGTGGAGAACGGTAAGCCCACTGTGGAACTGGAAAAGGTGATACAGTTGTTGCAGATTTTGGGGATGGATCTATTTGTGGAGAGAAGGTAGCAGAACGGAAGTTTTGGACGCATCGGTTGTGAATAGCAAAGTTCGTTTGACCGTGAATATAGCAACGGACTGACGGCTGAAATGGGGTTTTTAAGAGGAGATAAGAAATTGACACTATTGGTAATGTTGGAAGAGAGGGGGCAGGAAGTCCTGGTCGGACGGATCGAGGGAACAGGCTCACAGGACGCAAGGTTCGTTTATGATCCGGACTATCAGTCGCAACCGGAGCACAGGCCGATTTCCATTGCGCTTCCTTTTTCGGAGGAACCGTATTCTCCTGAAAAGACACGCTGTTTCTTTGACGGGCTGCTTCCGGAGGGATACACCAGACGTTGCGTCGCGAGCGAGATGCATGTGGACGCGCAGGACTATATCTCAATATTAGAAAAGCTTGGCGATGAGTGTCTTGGCGCGATCCGGATCGTGAAGGAGGGCGAGAAGCCGCCGATGGCTGCGTATCAGGAAATGCCGGACGATCTTTTGAAACGTTTTGCCATGGAGGGAGCGACAGAATCGGCGGCGCTTGTGGCGAAGTCACATCTGTCTCTGACCGGAGCATCGGGGAAAGCGGGATTATATTTTTCATACTCGGAAAAAAAGTGGTATTTGCCGGTCGGCAGTGCACCCAGCACACATATCGTGAAGCAAAGCCATGTGAGACTTGACAAAATCGTGACAAACGAACAGCTGTGCCTGAAAACAGCGGAGAAGCTGGGGATGGATGTTCCGGAAAGCTTCGTTGTATCATTTTATGACGAAGGAGAAAAGGACGAATCGTCAGAAAAAAGACCGGGAGAGAGTGCCTGGTCTGATGATAAAAGAGAAAAAGTGTGTGTCTTGTTTGCAACAAGGCGTTATGACAGAAAGTTCTCCGCCGACAGCCGAAATTTAAACGGCATCCCGGTTCCATATCGTCTGCATCAGGAAGATTTTGCTCAGGCTTTGGGGATTCCCTCCGCCTTTAAATATGAAAAACCAGGCGACAGATATCTTGAAAAAATGTTCCGGTTGCTTCGAAATTATTCGGCAAATCCACTGGAGGATACGCTGAAGCTGTGGGACATCTGCATTTTCAATTATCTGATCGGGAACACAGATAATCACATAAAAAACCTGTCGCTGCTCTACAGTGAAGACCGGAAGAAAATACGTCTTGCTCCGGCGTATGATATTGTTAGCACTTTGATTTATGAAAGCAGCACGGATGAGATGTCGCTCGGTATCAATGGTGCTTATAATATATGGGAAATTACCGGAGAAAACTTTAAAAAAGAAGCCCGAAATGTCGGACTGGGTGTCGGCATTGCCATGGAGCATTATGACCGGATGCATTCAGAATTTGAAAATGCGCTGGCGCAGTCGGCGGAAGAACTTTGCGCACAGGGATTTTCCGAAGCATCGGGGACGGCGCGGGAGATACTGGAGGTTTTCAAAAAAAGATATTAAAATACTTGTCTCCGGGGGCAGACCACTGCTGGAGAATGCAGGACAAATTAGCCATGCGGATGCGATTATGTGAAATATGATTAATTTCCGATTGATTTCTCATCCTGTATCGTGTATACTTATTTCCGACATATGTCGGAAACGGAACAGGCTTCGCAAAGAAATTCCGGCGATATTCAGCCGTGTTGTACTGCCTGAAAGTACAACCGGAGGTGAACGGAAAATGAGCGGAAGCCGGCACCGAAAAGAGGACTGCTATGCCAAGACCAAGAAGATGCAGAACAGTATGCCGCATGCCGGCGTTTGACATGTTTTCACCGCAGGGGGCGGATGCGGAGGAGAGTGTCATTCTGACAGTAGATGAGTACGAGATTATCCGCCTGATTGATTTGGAGAAGCTGACACACGAAGAATGTGCAAAGCAGATGGGGGTATCCCGGACCACCGTGACGGAGTGCTGCGAGTCCGCGCACAAAAAGATTGCGGACTGTATCGTGAACGGAAAGGCACTGACGATTCAGGGCGGGGATTATAAGGTCTGCGAGTACGCGGAGAGCTGCTTCTGCAGGAACAGGAGAGAGGAAAATGGAAGTTTTAATTGTTGGAGGCGTAGCTGCCGGCACGAAGGCGGCGGCGAAGGCAAAACGAATGGATCGGGCTGCGCATGTGACGCTGGTCACGAAGGATAAGGACATCTCCTACGCGGGCTGTGGGCTTCCCTATTATGTGGGAGGCGTCATCGAGGATGCGGCTGCGCTGGTGGTGAACACGCCGCAGAAGTTCGCAGGGCTTACCGGTGTGGACGTGCGCACGGAAACGGAAGCAGTATCGCTGTGTGCGGCAGGAAAGAAAGTTGTGGTGCGCGACCTTAAGACCGGTGAGAAGGAAGTATGTTCCTATGATAAGCTGGTGATTGCGACAGGCGCAAGGCCGGCGGTTCTTCCGGTGCCGGGCACGGATCTGACAGGCGTATTTACCATGCGCACGCCGGAGGATGCGGTCGGCATTCGCAGTTACATAGAGGAACAGCAGGTGCGCCGCGCGGTGGTCATCGGCGCGGGTTTTATCGGCCTGGAGGCGGCGGAAAACCTGGCCGCAAAGGGTGTGAAGGTGACGGTGATTGATTTCGCGTCGCAGCTGCTGCCGAATGTGCTGGATCCGGAGATGGCGGCCTACGTAAAGCGCCATCTGCAGAAGGAAGGCATCCGCGTCATCACCGGGACCAGCGCGGAAGAAATTTTGGGCGACGGTGCAGCAAAGGCATCGGAAGGTTCGATGTGTGACGGAAGCGCGGCGGATGGGCAAAAAGGCAAAGTGACGGGCATCCGCACTTCCGCAGGGATGCTGCCCTGCGAACTCGTAGTCATGGCGGCGGGCGTGCGCCCGAACACGGAATTCCTGCAGGATTCCGGCCTTGCCATGGAAAAAGGCCTCATCCTCGTGGATGATGAGATGAAGACAAATCTGGAAGATGTATACGCCGCGGGCGACTGCGTTCGCGTGAAGAACCGCATCACCGGGGCACCCCAGTGGTCGCCGATGGGTTCCTCCGCCAACATGGAGGCACGCACGCTGGCGATGAATATGATGAATCCCGCAGCTTCGGCGGCAGACGATGCGGAAAGCTGCGCGAAGAGCGCGGCGGGAACAGCGAAGAAGTATCCGGGAGTTCTTGGAACAGCCGTGTTGCAGCTGCCGCACTTAAACGTGGGCCGCACCGGCTTAACCGAGGCGCAGGCGAAGGAGGCGGGCTACGATGTTGTCACCGTCCTTGCACCGGTGGACGACAAGCCGGCCTACATGCCGGGCGCGGGCCTGTTTTTCGTAAAGCTTCTGGCAGACCGTGCCAGCCGCAAACTGCTGGGCGTTCAGGTGCTGGGAGCCGGCGCGGTGGACAAGGTGACGGATATCGTGGTCATGGCCCTGAACATGGGAGCCACTCTCGAGGATATCGAAAACGCCGATTTTGCCTACGCGCCGCCGTTCTCCACGGCCATGCACCCGCTGGTGCAGGCGGTAAACTGCCTCCAGAACAAGCTGGATGGTGTGATGGTGAGCATGACTCCTGCGGAATACGCCGCCGGCGCCGCGAAGGGCTACCGGGTGGTGGACGCCATGCCTCAGCCGGGCATCCGCGGGGCAGTCTTCGTTGACCTGACGAAGGTAAACGGCGAGATCGAAGGCCTTGGTCTGGATGAAAAGATCCTTCTCGTGTGCAACCGGGGCCGCAGAGCCTACTTCCTGCAGAACCGCATGCAGCACTTTGGATACAAAAACACGGTTGTGCTGGAAGGCTCCACATTATTTAATGAAGTAAAAGTAGAAATGAAAGACACCGCGGTGTCCAAGACGGAGGAGACCCGCGTAAAGGCCCTCGGTTTCTTAAAGGATAAGCGCACACCGGACAAGTTTAACGGCCGCGTCATCACCCGCAACGGCAAGATCACCTCGGAGGAAGCCCGGGTCATCGCCGAGGCTGCCAGCCTCTACGGCAGCGGCGAGGTAACCATGACCTCCCGCATGACCATGGAGATTCAGGGCGTGGCGTTCGACAACATCGAGCCCTTACGCGAATACCTGATGCAGAACGCGGGCCTCGAAACCGGCGGCACGGGTTCGAAGGTTCGCCCGGTGGTCTCCTGCAAGGGAACCACCTGCCAGTACGGCCTCATCGACACCTTCGCCCTTTCGGAAGAGATCCACGAGCGCTTCTACCACGGCTACAACGCCGTCAAGCTGCCGCACAAGTTCAAGATCGCCGTGGGCGGCTGCCCGAATAACTGCGTAAAGCCGGATCTGAACGACTTAGGCGTCATCGGCCAGCGCATCCCGCTCATCGATCCGGAAAAATGCCGCGGCTGCAAGGTCTGCCAGGTAGTGAAGAACTGCCCGCTGAACACGGCAGAATTAAAGAACGGCAAGATTGTCATCGACGACGCCCGCTGCAACCACTGCGGACGCTGCGTAGGCAAGTGCCCGTTCGGCGCGGTCTCCGACCACACCGACGGTTATCGCGTGTACATCGGCGGACGCTGGGGCAAGAAGGTAGCCCAGGGCCGCTATCTCGACAAAGTATTCACCGATAAGGACGAAGTCCTGGATGTCATCGAGAAAGCCATCCTGCTTTTCCGCGAGCAGGGTATCACCGGCGAGCGCTTCGCTGATACCGTAGCCCGCATCGGATTCGAGGAAGTACAGCGCCAGCTCCTTGCGGATGACCTCCTCGCAAGAAAGCAGGAGAACATCAGCGCGCAGAAGCATTTAGTTGGCGGAGCGACGTGCTAAATAGACTATAAATCTTTTGTCCGTCCCCTGTCGTCCGTATACGAAGCGAAAACGTAAATTATTCTACAAAAGCCCCTCCCCGGGATATCCCGGAGAGGGGCTTTCATCATCATATATAGGAGGAGAATAATTACACTTCAAACATCAGATCGCCATAGCTCGGCATCGGCCACATTTCCTTATCCACGATCATTTCCAGTTTGTCGATCGGAGCACGGAGTGCTGCCATGGCCGGCATTACCACATCCTTATAGTAGAATGCCTGCTCCTTGCCTTCGCTCATGGCGATGCCCACAGCCTGAACTTCTTCCAGCTTCTTCAAAGCCTTCACGGACTCGGTGAGGAGGTCGTTTGCCTCGATGAGCATTTCCTTCTGGCTTACCGGCTCCACGCCTGCGGCTGCCACGGAGTTTACAGTGTCGGCCAGCACACCGGTGTAATCGGATACCGCCGGGATGATGGACTTCGCGGCCATGTCGATCATGGTCAGCGCCTCGATGTTGATGGACTTCGAGTAGGTCTCGTAGAGGACCTCGGCTCTGGAGTACAGCTCCTTTTCGGTGAAGATGTGGAACTTACCGAAGAGGTCGATTGCCTTATCCGTGGTCAGCGTCTCGACCGCTTCCACCATGGACTTGATGTTCGGCAGGCCTCTGCGCTCAGCCTTGGCAACCCATTCCTCGGAATAGCCGTCGCCGTTGAAGATAATGCGCTGATGCTCGGTGAGATAGCGCTTGATCAGGTCGTGGCAGGCCAGATCGAAATCTTCCGCCGCTTCCAGCTCATCGGCCGCCTCGCAGAAGGCCTCTGCAACGATGGCGTTCAGCGTGGTGTTCGGGCTGGCGAGAGAGTCACCGGAACCTACCATACGGAATTCAAACTTATTGCCGGTGAAAGCGAACGGCGAGGTACGGTTGCGGTCGGTGGCATCCTTTACCAGATCCGGAAGGGTGCTGACGCCCGTCTCAAGAACGCCGCCCTCCACGCAGGTCTCGGCCGCGCCGGTGGAAATCAGCTGAGAAACCACATCCTGCAGCTGGTCGCCGAGGAATACGGAGATGATGGCCGGCGGCGCCTCGTTCGCGCCCAGACGGTGGTCATTTCCTACGTCGGAAGCGGACTGGCGGAGCAGGTCGGCGTGGGTGTCAACAGCCTTCAGCACGCAGGCCAGCACCAGAAGGAACTGAATGTTCTCGTTCGGCGTGTCGCCCGGATCCATCAGGTTGATGCCGTCGTCCGTGGTCAGGGACCAGTTGTTGTGCTTACCGGAACCGTTCACGCCCGCAAACGGCTTCTCATTTAACAGGCACTGCAGGCCGTGGCGTGTCGCCACCTTCTTCATGACCTCCATAACCAGCTGGTTGTGGTCCACCGCTACGTTGGCGGAGTCGAAGATCGGTGCCAGCTCGTGCTGTGCCGGTGCCACCTCGTTATGCTGCGTCTTTGCCGCGATGCCCAGCTTCCACAGCTCGATATTTAAATCCTTCATGAAGGAACCGATGCGCTCACGGATGGCGCCGAAGTAGTGGTCCTCCATCTCCTGACCCTTCGGAGCCGGCGCGCCGAACAGCGTGCGTCCCGTGTAAATCAGGTCTTTTCTCTGCAAATATTTTTCACGGTCAACCAGGAAATATTCCTGCTCCGGACCGACCGACGCAGTAACCTTTGTCGATGTGGTGTTGCCGAACAGCCGCACGATGCGGATGGCCTGCTCGCTGACCGCTTCCATGGAGCGGAGCAGCGGGGTCTTCTTGTCGAGAGCCTCGCCCGTGTAGGAGCAGAATGCCGTTGGGATGCAGAGAACCACGCCCGTCGCGTCTTCCTTTAAGAAAGCCGGGGAAGTGCAGTCCCACGCGGTGTAACCTCTCGCCTCAAAGGTGGCGCGCAGACCGCCTGACGGGAAGGAGGAAGCATCCGGCTCACCCTTGATGAGCTCCTTGCCGGAGAACTCCATGAGCATCTTGCCGTCCTCATCCGGGAGGGTCACGAAAGCGTCGTGCTTTTCAGCTGTGATACCGGTCAGCGGCTGGAACCAGTGGGTGTAATGGGTGGCGCCACGCTCTACGGCCCAGTCCTTCATGGCCTTCGCGACTACATCTGCCGCCTCCAGCGACAGCTCGCCGCCGTGCTCCATGACACGCTTCACTTCAGCGAATACTTTCCGCGGCAGCCTTTCCTTCATCAGGCCCACCGTGAAGACGTTCTGGTTGAAAATCTCTTCCACGTTTAATACTTCGCTCATAATCTTGTTCCTTTCTGAAAACTGTAATAACACTGACAGCAAAATTCATGAAACGGAGACACCCGTTTTACATTCCGACATGAGATTCATGGATCGAGCAAAATCGATCGGACTTCGGAATGAGGAGCAACAGTGTTATACCATATTCGATACCTTCGTTCTGACGGTATCAGCTCTTACGGAAGAAATCCCTATCTGCTATGTATGATTTCCGTCCACCGCAATATTGGTGAGAAATCATGTGTACCATACTCCCTGCAGGGAAAACCCGTAAAAAGAAAAGGGCAAAGCGACCACATCTTCATCTAATGCACGGCTGCTTTGCCAACGGCTGTTATGATAGCACAGTTCTTTCCGGAAATCCAGTCGAAATTTTAGAAAAATTTAATTTTGTGAAATGGCACGAAGAATGTGTTCAAAATCGGTAACAGTCTTGTAAAAAATTCACAAAAACCGTGAATTTTCGTAACTTTTCTATTGCCATTTTTATGAAAAAAACGTATAATGCACCTTATCAGTAATGGACGGGCGAAGTGCGGGCAAAGCGAATGATGCCACTGGTGCAATTTCTTCCGGTTGCAGTTTCATGCGATCGGGGCGACGGGGCAGAAAACAGGCAGGGTTCCATCGGCGTTCGCGAAGGAACATCAGATGGAGGCTGTCTGATAAGCATCCGCAAAGAGTCCGTCATGTGAGTGCATATCTTAGTAAGAGATGGTTACAGTGAATTTTGAACAGGCATGACACATTTCATTTCACAGATTTAAAGGAACCGCGAGGTTCATGGCGATTGCGTGTGTTTGTGGAGTCTCTCGCGGATTCGGAGGCCGGTACTGGTTTATGAGACGTTTCCTTATATAAGGTATGCTGAAAGGAGAGAAATATATGTCAAATGCTATCGACAGATTCAGCACCGATGAATATATCGGCAAGCTGGATGCGTACTGGCGCGCTGCGAACTATCTGGGCGCCGCTCAGCTCTATATGCTGGACAACCCGCTGCTTCGTGAGCCTCTTGCCAGAGATCAGGTAAAGAGGAAAATCGTGGGTCACTGGGGAACTGTTCCGGGCCAGAACTTCGTATACGCGCACATGAACCGTGCCATCTTAAAGTATGATCTGGACATGCTGCTTATCTCAGGTCCCGGTCATGGCGGAAACTTTTTCGTGGCAAACTCCTACCTTGAGGGAACCTACAGCGAGGTTTATCCGAACGTAAGCCAGGACAAGGAAGGCATGAAGAGACTGTGCAAGCAGTTCTCCTTCCCGGGCGGCATCTCCAGCCATGTGGCTCCGGAAACGCCGGGCTCCATCAACGAGGGCGGCGAGCTGGGTTACTCCATCGCGCACGCGTTTGGTGCCGTATTTGACAATCCGGATCTGATCGTGGCCTGCACCGTCGGCGACGGCGAGGCGGAGACCGGACCTCTGGCCACATCCTGGCATTCCAACAAGTTCTTAAATCCGGTGACGGACGGCGCGGTTCTGCCGATCCTTCATTTAAATGGATATAAGATTTCCAACCCGACCGTATTCTCACGTCTGCGTCCGGAAGAGGGCGAAATGTTCTTCCGCGGCTGCGGCTGGGAACCGCATCTGGTCGACTACGATGCGGAAGATGTGGGTCGTGACAACATTAAGATGCACAAGAAGATGGCGGCTGTCGTCGACGAGTGTATTGAAGAGATCAAGGACATCCAGAGAGAAGCCCGCGAGCATCAGGATCAGAAGCGCCCGTTCCGCCGCTGGCCGATGATCGTCCTTCGTTCCCCGAAGGGCTGGACAGGTCCGAAGGTAGTGGACGGACAGACCATCGAGGGTTCCTTCCGTGCGCATCAGGTGCCGATCTCCATGGAGAAGCCGGAGCATTTGGATCTGTTAAAAGACTGGCTGTTAAGCTATCATCCGGAAGAACTCTTCACGGAAGATTACAAGCTGATCCCGGAACTGAAAGAGATGTGCCCGAAGGGCGATCACCGCATTTCCGCGAACCCGCACGCAAACGGCGGCAAGCTCTTACGTGCGCTGCGTCGTCCGGACTTCAAGTCCTACGCGGTGGACGTTCCGGCACCGGGTGCTGTGAAGGCACAGGATATGCTGGAACTGGGCGGCTATGTGCGTGACCTGTTTGTACTGAATGATGACAACAAGAACTTCCGCATTTTCGGACCGGATGAGACCATGTCGAACCGCCTGTACAAGGCCTTCGAGGTGACGAACCGCGACTTCAATGCTGAGATTTATGACACTGACGACAAGCTTGCTCCGGATGGACGTATCATGGACTCCTATCTGTCCGAGCATATGTGCGAAGGCTGGTTGGAGGGCTACCTCCTGACCGGACGTCACGGCTTCTTCGCTTCCTACGAGGCATTCATCCGCGTCGTGGATTCCATGGTTGCGCAGCACGCAAAGTGGTTAAAGATCTGCAACCAGCTGCCCTGGAGACAGTCCATCGCATCCTTAAACCTGATCCTTTCCTCCAACGTATGGCAGCAGGACCACAACGGATTCACGCATCAGGATCCGGGCTTCCTGGATCACATCGCGGCGAAGAAGGCAGACGTGGTACGCATGTATCTGCCGCCCGATGCAAACTGCCTGCTTTCCTGCTTTGACCACTGCATCGCTTCCATGGATTATGTGAACGTGATCGTGGCTTCCAAGCATCCGTCTTATCAGTGGCTGACCATGGAACAGGCCGTAAAGCACTGCACGCAGGGCATCGGCATCTGGGAGTGGGCTTCCAACGATGAGAACGAAGAGCCGGATCTGGTTATGGCATGCTGCGGCGACACGCCGACCGTTGAGGCGCTGGCAGCCACCACGATCCTCCGCGACAACATTCCGGAGCTGAAGATCCGCTTCGTGAACGTAGTTGACCTTATGAAGATTGACTCCCATCACCGTCATCCGCACGGCCTGACGGACGCTGAGTACGACGCCATCTTCACAAAGAATGCTCCGATCCTCTTCGCGTTCCACGGTTATCCGAAGCTCATCCACGAGCTGACGCATCACCGCCACAACAAGAACATGCATGTGTTCGGTTACCGCGAGGAAGGTACCATCACCACGCCGTTCGACATGAGAGTTCAGAACTCCCTCGACCGCTTCAGCCTGGTAAAGGCCGCTCTCGAGAACCTGCCGCAGCTCGGCTCCAGAGGAGCTCACCTGACGCAGAAGATGAACGACATCCTGGTAGAGCACAAGAACTACATCGCCGAGTACGGCGAGGATCTCCCGATCGTTCGCGACTGGAAATGGCATACGCCGGAAGAAGCGTAAGAATTTATTTTGCGCATGAACATGTAAAAAGCTAAAATTAATGCTGAAAAGTTAAAATTTTGTGCTTGACAGAGAAAAAAAATGTGCTATTATACGGCATAGATAAAAGTATAAAATGTATTCAGAACGAAACACCAAAAAGGGACTCCCCCATAAGCTGCAACTTATGGGGGAGTTTTCTTTGCAAAATAAGGAAAAGAAACTTGCGAAAATCACGGTTTCCTATTAGAATATCAAAAAATGAATGATCCAGTATCCGAATGGAGGAATTTCTATGCTGTTAAAAGATATGTTGCAAAATATCCCCTGCACCCTGCTCGGCGGTTCGCAGGAGATCGAGGTGACGGGCCTGTCCTATGACTCCAGAAAGGTGCAGCCGGGTGACGCGTTCGTGTGCATCAGCGGCCTGTCGGTGGATGCTCACACCTTCATCCCGCAGGCAGTGGAGAAGGGTGCCGCAGCCGTTATTGTGACGAAGGATGTGGACCCGATCCCTGGTGTGACCATCGTGCGGGTGGAAAACGCGAGACGGGCGCTGGCGCTGATGGCGAAAGAATACTTCGGCAGGCCGGATGAGAAACTTACGACTATCGGTATTACCGGAACGAAGGGGAAAACCACCACCTCCTACATGCTGCGGGCCATGCTGGAGCATGCGGGGCACAAGGTGGGCGTGATCGGTTCCATCGGCGCCGTCATCGGCGACCGGGAGGTGAAAACCTCGAACACCACGCCGGAATCCTATGAGATATATCATCTCTTCGCCCAGATGGTGGAGGAGGGGTGCGAATACTGCGTCATGGAGGTGTCCTCTCAGGGGCTCAAGATGGATCGCGTCGCCGGGATTTTGTTTGATTACGGCATTTTCACGAATTTCTCCGACGACCACATCGGTCCTACGGAGCACAAGGACATGGCGGAGTACCTCTACTGCAAGAGCCTGCTTTTCAGACAGTGCAAAGTGGGCATCATTAACCGCGACAGCCCTTATTGGCAGGGAGTGACGGAGGGCCATACCTGTGCCATCGAGACCTTCGGGTTTGAGGAGGGGGCCGATCTCCTGGCGTCCAACCATCATTTCCGCAAGGATGGAGGCGCACTGGGCGTGGAGTTTGATGTAAGCGGCGCTCTTACCTGTCACGTGGTGACCGATATTCCGGGGCGCTTTTCCGCATACAATTCCATGACGGCGCTGGCGATCGGAAGAGACCTCGGCATTCCGTTAACCGACATGCTGGCGGCGCTAAAGACCATCCGCGTGCCGGGGCGCGTGGAGCTGATCGACGTGTCGCCGAAGTTCTCTATCATGGTGGACTACGCCCACAATGCGGTCAGCACGGAGAGCGTCATCACCGCCATGCGGGAGTACAACCCGCACCGGGTCATCTGCGTGTTCGGCTGCGGCGGCAACCGCTCGAAGGTGCGCCGCTACGAGATCGGCGAGATCTGCGGGAAGATGGCGGATTTCTCCATCGTCACCAGTGATAACTCTCGTTTTGAGGAAGTGGAAGACATCATGGCGGACATCCGCATCGGTCTCGACAAAGGTCACGGCAAATACATCGAAATTCCCGACCGGGCGGAGGCCATCTATTACAGTATGGATCATGCCGAGGAGGGCGATGTGATCCTGGTGCTGGGCAAGGGACACGAGGATTATCAGGAGATTAAAGGCGTGAAATATCATTTCAGTGATCAGGAGACGATACTGAAGTGGAAGCAGGAGCGGCTGGGAGAAGAATAGAGAACCGGAAGAAAACGGATTTGAAGGAATAAGGCCGAAACGAAGACGAAGACAGAGTCAAAGAAGTAATACGAATCGAAAGAAGAAATCGGAACCGAAAGAAAAAACCGGGACCGAAGAAGAAAACGGAATCAAAAGAAGAAACCAGAATCGAAAGAGAAAATCGGAACCGAAAGAAGGAACCGGAACCGAAGAAGAGAGACAGAATTGCAGGAATATAAACGGATTTGAGGGAAACAGAAGGTTTCAAGGCGGGAACAGGGGGACGGATTCTTCGCGAAACAGGAAGTTTGCGCGGTTCGAAAGGAGGAAGCTATGAAATTTGTCAAAATGCACGGCTGTGGGAATTCCTACATTTACATGGATGTCCGTGGGAAGCATCTGAGCAACGAGTATCTGGGGGCTTTGTCGGAAAAAGTGGCCGACAAGAACAAGGGCATCGGTTCGGACGGCCTGATCGTGTTGGACGATTCGAAGACATCTGACGGCCGCATGCGCATGTACAATGCGGACGGTTCCGAGGGAGCCATGTGCGGCAACGGCATCCGCTGTCTGGCGAAGCTGATGTACGAGCGCGCGGGCATCCGGAAAGAGGAACTTTCCATCGAGACAAAGAGCGGCATCAAGATTGTGAAGGTGGTTCTGGAAAACGGTGTGGTCACGGGGGCGACCGTGGATATGGGAAGCCCGGATTTTGAAGCGTCACATATTCCGGTACTCACGGAGACAGGGATTCTGGGAACAGCCCGCGGTGCGGGCGAAGTGACATCTGCCGGAAAGAAGGACGGGAAAAAAACGGATGCGAACCATACAAAATCCGAGCGGAAGCATTTCATTGATCTGGATGACGAGAGCCCCATTATCCTTCCGGATGATGATGAAATCCTCGCAAAGGCGGAGACAGAACTCACTGAGCTGTCGATTCATCTGGAGGGTCTCTCGGGCGAAGAAAAAAATGAGACAGGGAGCGCAAAGGGAAAAGCCGAAGCGGAGGCGGAGTTTGTGAACCAGCCGATTCTGATCAAAAACGGCGACGGCGACATTGAAGATTTTACCATTACCTGTGTCTCCATGGGAAATCCTCATGCGGTCACATTTGTTGACGAGATTCACCGCAGTGACTTCGCCGTGATCGGACCGGAGTTTGAAAATAACGCGATCTTTCCGGACCGCATCAATACCGAATTTGTGAAGAAAATCGACCGCGGACACGTAAAAATGCGCGTGTGGGAACGCGGAAGCGGCGAGACGATGGCCTGCGGCACCGGCGCCTGCGCGACGGTCGCAGCCGGTGTAAAGACCGGGCGGCTTGACACGCGCGTGGAGGTTGAGATGACCGGCGGAACCTTAAGCCTGTTTTATGATACGGATACCAACCATATTTACATGACCGGGGAAGCGGTGGAGATCTGCGAAGGAGAACTGTTTTTCTGATATGACATATCGAAGGAAAACGGAGTTTTCTGCACATGGATTTTTTGAACGCCACAAAATAAAAACAGGGTGCATCGAATGATGTCGATGTACCCTGATATTTTTATATTATTACACCGTCACCGCGAATCCGATATCGGTTGCGGAATAGATATCGGATATCCAGACTGACTGCAACCGCGAAAACTACACGGTTACAACAATCCCGCCGCCGCCGTCGTTTGCGTAACAGATACTTAAGCCCCCCGGCAGCCGCGAAAACTACACGGTTACGACAATCCCGCCGTCATTCGCGTAGCAGGTACTTAAGCCCCCGGCAGCCGCGATGACGACATCCTTAAACATGTTCAGAGAGCGGAACTTTTCCCCCAGCTTCTTTGCGCGTTCCGGGCAGTTCACATGGGTGATGGCCAGAATCTTTTCCTGCGGATTCTTCACCTCGCTGACTGCGATGGAAGCGAGCAGATCAAGCGCCCGATCCATACCGCGCGCCTGTTTGCGTTTGCAGATTTCCCCCTCAGGGGTCGCGGCCATCACCGGCTTGATGTTCAGCGTGTTGACGATCAGCGCGGTAAGGTTGGAAAGACGGCCGTTCCTGCGCAGGGTTTCCAGAGTTTCCAGAACGAAATAAGTATTCATTTCCTCGCGGAAAGTTTCAATCCGGCTCACCACTTCTTCAAAAGATGTTCCGTTTCCCGCGAGCTCGCAGATTTTCATGGCAATCAGTCCCTCGCCGCAGCATGCAGACTTGGAGTTGACAAGAAAAATATTTTTACCGCCGTACTCGTCCAGATACATCTGCCTGGCTGTTTCCGCGCTGGCGTAAGAGCCGGACAGCCGCTCGGACAGTGTGACAACATAGATATCCTCCGCATCACAGGTATAGGCGTCCAGATAAGCCTGGGGCGACGGACACGCTGTGCGCGGATAATCCGAGCTCGCTGCTACTTTTTGTATAAACTCCAGTTGGGGAAAGGACGAATCATCGATATAAGTCTCACCGTCCAGCTCGATGGTGAGCGGGATGCTGACAATCTCCGGGTGTGACGCCCGAAAATCATCCGGCAGATCACAGCAACTGTCAACAACAACACGATAGCTCATGGAAATGGCCTCCTTAAAACATGGTTTTCAATACCACGTATACTAGCATTCAAGTCCTGACTCGTCAAGAGGGTTTTTGAAAAAATGTTACTATAGTGTTACTATTCACGGTCGGCCTTAAGTGATTCAATATGTCCACTGCGAGCTTGCTCGTAAGGGGACATATTGAATCACTTAAAGGTGACTGTGAAACAGTCACCTCCCCACACGCGCAAAAACTTCGTGAAATCTTTGTTTTCTATGAAGTTTTGGACGAAGTTTTTGCGCGTGCCGAAGTTCGCTTCGCGAACTTCAGGAGGCAGACCGTGAATAGTAACAAATTTAGAATATCCGTTACTCCCGCATCATAAAATGGAACAAAAGGAAGATTCGCGCGTCGAAACAGAAGCGATTCCGCGGTTTGCAGGACCGACGCGGGGTGAGGAAAGAGTTCTGGGACAAATTGGCAGCCTGGTTCAAAATGAGGCCGGGGTTTTGAATCGAACGGCAGATACAGACAGCGCGTACCGGTATCGGGTCTTCGACCGGATGTCAGACACGGACAGCACGCACCGGCATCGGGTCTTCGACCGGACGGCAGATACAGACAGCGCGTACCGGTTCCGGTCTTCCGAACGGACGGGCCGGGGCAGGAAAAAGCGAACCGTCGGCAGTGCGGTCTGGCGCGGAGTTATTTTCGGCATGGTGCTTTGCCTGCTGGCGGAGCTGGGCACGGCACTGGGAATTCCCGTTGTTTCCTGTTCGAAAAATGTCGCAAAACGAATTTCGTCGGTGATTCCGCAGGAAAGCATCGAACAGGTGCAGAACCTTATTTACAGGATCGCTTTCGGATGGACGGCGGACAGCCTGCCTGTGTGCGGATGCTTATTTGCGGCTGTGGCAGGTGCGGAGGAAGGAGCGGGAGATGCGTCTGTGTCCGGATTCACGGCGGGCCTGTGGCAGGTTGTGACGGACCGGACGATGGTCGTCGGCGTGACTGCGATAAAAAATGACGTTGTGAAAAGCGTTACCGAGGAAAACGGGGCGGGTAACGGGAACAGCGGGAACGATGGGGGCGATGGAAACGGAGTAAAAGTCGGGGACGATGGAAATGGAGGAGTGGACGGGAATGATACAAATGAAGGAGAAGCCGGAG
>JAJQBQ010000047.1:0-77174 GCA_021203205.1 Lachnospiraceae bacterium
CAAAATGGCTAATTCTAATCGGCTCTGGGTGGCTAATTCTTCCCGGCGCTAACACGGTGAGTTATAACGGTGCGCTTGATTCAGGGGTAGTTAAACCGCGTGGAATCTTGGAGCGATTAGCGATGTTGTCGTTTGGAGCTCTTATGGTTTTGGGAGGAATTCTTTGCATTTTTTCTCCAATTCTCAGTTTGTTTTCGTAGAAACAATGAGGATGAGCAGATGGTCTTTTCCACAGGATGAAGAAAGCAGAAAGCAAACCATGATGTCAGGAAATTTACATGAAACACCATATTAATAAGGAAAAAAGTTTGTTGTTAAAATCTACTATAGAATCAGCGAGGATTATATAGGAAACTATGAAATTCAGATAGTTATTTTGGCACATTTAGTATTGAGCAATACAAGTAATTCTGTAGATGTAGTTACTTTGGTATTTGTATCTCGAAAGGAGATTCTCATGCTGGAAATATGAAAAAGAAAAGCCTTTTTTGTAAGAGAAAATATTGATATGGTACGGAGAGTATTAAGAAAGCTTTATGAAGGAGGATATTTTATTATGACATGTAAAAATTGTGGGAACGAGATTAGTAGCGAAGAAAAATTCTGTAGCAGATGTGGAGCACAGATTTTTTCAGAGAACTCTTCTGTAGAAACAGAGAACAACTCAAAAGAGACTGCAAATTATACTTCGGAAGCCGGATCAACTGGCAAAAAGATGCCTGCCAATATAATCATGGCAATAATATCAAGTATATTGCTTGTTGTATGCATACCATTAAAACTGATGTCAGGGGATCATGGTTACCTTTCGATGTATAATTTGCTGGCATCCACGGGAAGCGGTCTTTTTCGCGCATATATTATATATGTATTGCTCTTTGTTATTGCATTTCTGGCTGGCACGTTTACTGGATTTCGTAAGCTGAGAATCTTAGGGTGCATTGGTATATGGATCGCGACTGCATGGTGGCTGTTTATTGTTTTTGTCATGGGTGGCGGCGCATCCACAGCGTATGGAAGCAGTTTTACTTTAGGCCTGGGGTTTTATTTATATATACTGGGTGTTGTATTGCAGACAATCTCTGGATTTAAAAAAGAAATATAAATATTACGATTGGTAATGTGGAAAAATGAATATAAGAATATAATTATGCTGAAAAACATATAACAAATTGCAAGAAAATGGAGGAGTCACTTAACTAAGTGACATTGGATAATTACGTGTAGTACTATATTACTAAGGAAGAAAATTGTCAAAATCTACTATAGAACCAGCGAGGATTATGCAACTTTTTGTGTAAGAAAATGATGATATGGACGGAGGGTGTTAGGAGAGTTTTTAAGGAGGAAGAAATGTTTATAAAACAAAATATTATTGTAATATTGATCATGTTTCTTTGCATGTGCTTTATCGCATGTGAAAGCGAAAGTGGCGATAACACAGGTTCAAATGATTCAACAGTTGCCGGTGAAGTAAATGAGTCTGAAAATGATAATTCCGCAAACACAAATGAAGTTGATGGTAATTCGCAACAAACTGAAACGGAAAGTACAACCGAAGCTTCGGTGGAATCTATGTCTGCGAGCTTGGTGGAAAACGATGAACAACAAACAACAAGCACACTGGATAGTATTGAATCTTCCACGGAAATATATGCCTTGTACGCGGAAGTTGTGAAGGAATATGAGGATATCTACGGAAAAGGCGGCTATCAGGAATACGGAATTGCGGGGTATGGTGTAACCGGAACGTATTTGTTGCAGTTGCTTGATTTTGACGGTGATGGTCTGGAAGAATTGCTAGTTGGAGTTTATGATGAAAACAACTATACACAAATGACAGATATAAATGGCTGCAAATTTCCGTGGGTGGAGATATGGGCCTATGTAGATGGAGATATTACTAAAGTTTATGCGCCTGATATGCAGTCAGAGTCTACAGGCTCAAATAATGTTTGCGGAGGCGATACAAGCTTCTATGTAGTATGTGCCGAATGTGATGGGAAAATATACATGTTGCAGGGTGATCTGGGAGATGCCTGTCTGCTTTATTACTATGGTTATGCTGATGGTGAATTTCAGCTGGTTCGTACGATTGAGTATTATGAATCGGAAAATTATTATTATATTGACGGCACTCAGGTAACACAGGAACAATTTGAAGCAGACCAGTCCGCCTGGGATTATATTCTGATATATCAGATTGTTTTTGCTGCCTTTGAAGAAGATTTACAGCCACTAAGTGAGATTACTGCATGGACAAAGGTTAACCTCGGAATAGCAATACAGACAGAAAATCAGCAAGGTGCAGAAGCAGAAACCACTTTTAACAGTGAATGTGTATTTGATGAATTAGGATGGATAGAGAGTACATCAACTATAGAAAATGCTCTAGAAGATTTTTATGTAACCACGGGAATACAGCCTTATATTTATTTTAAGAGTTATGATGCATCGCTAACGACAGATGCAGAAAAAAATGCGTATGCAGCACAATGGTTTAATCAAAATATTGATGATGAGAATGCGTTCCTTTTTATTTATTTTGCAGAAGAGGATACAGAGATGGGATATATGACAAGTATTAATGGTAGCAACATTAATTCTATAATGGATGAGGAAGTACTAGGTGTCTTCTGGGACAATATAAATAAATACTGGAATTCGTCGAATATATCTACAGTTAATTTATTTATAATGGCATTTGCACGCAGTGCTGATACAATTGTAAGTAGACAATAAAAGCAGGCGTTTTTTACAGGATGTATGAGACTGACTCTGACAGAACATTTGTTTGGATGAATATAGTCTTTTCCGCAGGGTGAAGAAAGCAGAATGCAATCTGTGATGTTAAGAAATTTACGCGCAGCATTATATTATTAAGGAGGAAGAAATGATTATAAAACAAAATATTATTATAATCTTAATCATGCTTTTTTGCATGTGCTCTATCGCATGTGGAAGCGAAAGTGGCGATAACACAGGTTCAAATGATTCGACAGTTGCCGGTGAAGTTAATGAGCCGGAAAATGATAATTCCGCAAACACATATGAAGTTGATGGAAATTCACAACAGGCAAAAACGGAAAGTATGACTGAAGTATCAGTGGAAATCTCTTTTGATAATCTCTCCATAGGCGATACCGTATATTTTGGCAGCTATGAGCAGGATGGGGACTATGCTAATGGAAAAGAAAGCATTGAGTGGGAGGTGATTGATGAACAGGATGGTAATTACCTGCTGGCATCAACACATACTCTGGCAAAGCAGCCATATCATACTACAACTGAAAATGTTACCTGGGCAACCTGCTATCTGCGTACCTGGCTCAATGATACATTTTTAAAAGAAGCATTTACTGAAACTGAACAAAGTTACATCTGTACAACTACTGTTTCAACACAGGGCGGCGGTTATTGGCAATCGGTTAACAGTGAAGATACGGAAGATAAGGTTTTTATTTTGACATCAGGGGAAATTGTAACGTACTGGGAGGATTCTGATGATCGAAATGCACCGAATACCAGTGTGGTTGACGGAATGGCAGAGGATTGGTTGCGCTCAAATTCAATCCGTTATCATGCACAATATGTGGATTATACAGGAAGTACTTCTTATAGTGGAGAGATGAGAAGCCTCGAAGTAACAATTGAGACAGGGGTAAGACCGGCTATTTGGGTAAGTGTGACGGCAGACAGTGAGGCAAAGGCGGCAATTGGAAGTACAGCGCACACGTATACGCAGGTGGGCGACACGGTTACTTTTGGATGTTATTCAAGTGTCTCCCAGAAATGGATTGTTGCCAAAATTGAGGATGATAAATTTATGCTTGTCTCAGAAAATTGTCTGAAAAAATCTAATGGTACCGTCTATGTAAAGATGGCATTTGATACAAGTGGAGGAACATGGGATGTAAGTTCACTGCGTGAATGGTTGAACGGAGAATATTTGACGGAAGGATTTACAGAAAATGAAATTGCTCAGATTCTCACGACGACCGTTGTTACCAGTGGCTGTGCAGATACGGAAGATAAGGTTTTTTTGCTTTCCAAATCTGAAGCGGAGGAAATATTTCCAACAGCAAAGGAGCGCATTACCGGTGTTGCTACCGGGGGAAACATAAAGGGATGGTGGTTACGTGATGACCATTTTGTAAATAATAGTGGAAGTATAAATAATCATCCAAATGGTGAATTGTCTGTAAGGCCTGCCATATGGATTCAGAATGAGGATTATTTGCTGTATATTAATGCATACCAATACTGATTACCTGAATATATGATTAAGTATAATACGAAGAAAAATATAATTTACAGAAGATATCATGAAAACCATCACAAAATGGAAATATATAGCAATTATATGTGTATTGGCAAGCTTGGCTGTAAATTCCCATGGGTGGAGATTTGGACTTATGTAGACGGCAATATTACAAAATTTACGATGGCTATTCGGAAAACAGGCTTTCCCATGTTGATTTTTACAGCCTGGAAAATGGCGTTTTCAGTAAACTTTACACCTTGGAAGCAAGTTTTCCTGACAACTCTCCATCCTACACCCTAAATGGGACGAAGATTAGTATGGTTGAATATGCAGGTTACGTTTCGGACGGTTTGACAGAATTCTATGCCCGATATATGACCTTGGAGGATTTTGAGCGATATCAATCCGATTTATCTGAAATATATAGTCAGATTAGTCCGTGATATAATTCGGATGATAACAATTTTAGTGCTTCCGACTTCATGAATGCTGGTTTGGATTGTTATAAAACTAACTGTTAGAAGGAATTGTTTTTCGGGGACATTTTAGAGCGGAGAAACCTTTGGGGTTATGAAATATATATAAAATGAAGATGTACTGCTCCTCAGAGGGGCGGTTCGTATCACGAAAGGAGATTCCATGCAGGAAGATAGAAAAGAAAATAATGGGGCAAGAGAATCAGGACTTGCCCCGCTATATTCTTCCTGAGAGATTTGGTGAAAAAAAGAAGTCTGGCCGTACTAGGCATTTTTTGCGCATGGATGATTGTGATTGTTATAATTGACAAAGCGTTTATTCATACTGAAGGCCTGACTTCGCTGTTTAGCAGCCCATTTCATCAACTGCTTAAAGCACTAATTGTCTTTCTGGAAGGCGTTGTAATACTTGTAGGGACGAAGATTGTGGCAGATATTTATCGAAAAAAGATAAAATATCAGGCTTTGCCGGATAAAGAACAGAAAAGAAGAAGAATAGAAAGGCAATGGCTGGCATATGAGAAAAAGAATCATTCGAATATTTATCAGCAGTGTATTCTATGAATTTGAAGAAGAACGCGATATTCTGGAAGAGCAGGTTTTTCCGCATTTGGAAAGGTTGTGCCGTGAACACTGTCTTGTATGGCGTAGCTTTTATACTGTCATATACAGTGAATGGCTCCTTCTTAGAGTTTATAAACGGCATTTTAACGTTAATACCAACGGGATTTATTTACGTGATTGCAGCTGAGGAACCGATGTATCCTGTATTAGATATCTACGATGGTTATGATATGGAAGTGGAAGATATGTTAAAGATTATAATGCTTGAAGGGTTTGCGATTATTGCGGTTAATGTAGTAAATTATATGCTTCTGGTTGAAGGGGTCTGATAAATGTTTCGATTTGGGACAGTTGTAAGTGATTTTCCCCGCACACAGGTTAACGTTATCTTCTTCGGCCTTACAAAACAAAAGTGCCGTTTAAAAAGAAAAATTGGTTGACAAACGTTCCGGCATGCGCTACAATAAACTTACCTGAAAGGTAAGTAATGCGAAGGAGTGAGGAATGGGAGGTGTCATGAACTGTACATTGAATTTGAAGATTCAGGGGTAAAAGAACTTTTTGACGATTTAAATGACGTTCAGAATTCGAAAAACCTGATGAGAAAAGAAATGGGCGCAGAGTTAACGAAAGCGGTGAAGAAGAGATATAACCAAATCGTGGCTTTTTCCTCATTTTCAGCGTTGCAACAGTCAGGAATAGGAAAAATGGAATCTTTAGAAGGAGAAAACAAGGGTTCCTATTCCTTAAGAATTTCAGCAAATTATAGATTAATCGTAAGTCCTGAGGCGAAAGATTTAAGTGCAGAGAGCCTTAAGGCCTGCGACACACTAATTATCAAAGGGGTGATTGATTATCATGGTAAAGGGAAAAAATACAGCTGGCTTATCCCGTGATTATATTATTCATCCGGGAGAGACATTAGCGGAAGTCATTGAAGACAGGGAGATGACACAGAGAGAGCTGGCGATCAGAACAGGTATGACGGAAAAGCATATCAGCACTGTCATTCATGGGCAAAAAAATATATCAGCTGCGTTCGCAAAAAAACTTGAGTATGCTCTGGGAATTGAAGCTTCTTTTTGGATGAATCTTCAGGCGAATTATGACCGTGAGCTTCTGGAGTTTGAAGAGCTAAATAATATAACAGAGGAAGAGATCGGCGTTCTGAAACATCTTAAAGAAGTTATAGCGAAATGGACTGACTTTGGGTGGCTGGAGTGCGATGCAAGCCCGGCAGCACTGGTTTTGGATCTTCGAAAACTCTTTGGAATCAGTAATTTGCTTGATACTCCTCAAATAACTTATGCTGCAGCATACCGTGCTCAAAGTAAAAATGTAAATGTAGATCCCTATGTGCTGTTTGCCTGGCAAAGAATGTGCGAACTGCTTACAAAGAGTGTCGATATTGCAGATGAGGTTGATACGGAAAAGCTTAGGGAAAAGATTCCTGAGATTAAGCAGGTAATGTTTTTGCAGGGTGATCAGATTCCGAAAAGATTAATGGAAATATTTTCAGAATGCGGAATTGCATTTAAGATTGTACCTAACTTTACCGGAGCTCCGGTGCAGGGATTTATTAAGAAATCCGAAGATGATGTTTTGATTCTCTGCATGACTTTGAGACAGAAGTTTCAGGATATTTTCTGGTTTACGTTATTCCACGAAGTTGCGCATATCCTTAACGGAGATACAAAGCGCGTGTTTGTTGACTTTAACTCTGTCTCTGGGGATATGGAAGCAAAGGCGGACCGTATGGCAGGCGATTTTTTAATTGACCCGAAAGAGTACAGAGAGTTTGTTGACAGTGGGGCGTATAAACAGCCTGGCGGGATTGAGCAGTTTGCGGAATCGCAAAATGTGAAAGCATGTATTGTTCGGGGGAGGCTCATGAAATACGAGTTAATTCCATGGGAAAACAGGCCGAAATACCAATGGGTATAACAATGGAACAGTGATAGAAAGGTCATGAACTCGAATGCTCGCATTTGAATTCATGACCTTTTAAACTTTGTGTCACAGGATCGGAATCTTAATCTTCAGATCCGACAGCGGCCACGCCGCGCAGGGATGGAACCAGCCGAGTTCCTTGTCCATCATACGTCGTCCATCGTTCAGTGGTGACACGAAAATGTCCCCGGAAAGCAGCTGGCTGCGGCAAAAGCCGCAGGCACCGCCGCGGCAGTGGGTATCCACCGGGATGCCCGCGCGCTCCAGCGCTACGGCCACCGGCCATTCGCCCTTTGCCTCAACCACATCCTCTTCAATGCCGCGCACCACGGTGATGCGGTAAGTTTTACCTCTGTTTTCTGCCGGATAACCCGGAAGCACGGCAGGGTCTGCGGGGCTTGCCAGAACATCACAGCGGAAGCGGCGCTCCGGCACACCCATCTCTTCCAGAGCCTTCTTCATGGCGCGGTACATCGGCAGCGGGCCGCAGAAGTAGAAGGTCGGGTTCTCACCCATATATTTTTCGATGAGGGCACGGGTGACGAAGCCCTGCTCATAGCTGTTGTCAGCAGAAATTCCGGCTGCCTTTGTAACATCTCCCGAAATCACATGCACGATTTTTATTTTATCGCACTTCGCCGCAACCGCTTCAAGCCCATCTTTTAATACAATATCATCCGTCCGCACCGAACCATACAGAATGGTGAGAGTGCAGTCGCCCATTTTTCCGTTCGCGATCTCCTTCGCCATGGAGACAAACGGCGTGATGCCGCTGCCGCCCGCCAGGGCCACCAGATTTTTCGTATCCCGTAGCGGCTCCCAGTAGAAGGTGCCGAAGGGCAGGTTCGCGTCCAGTACGTCGCCGACTTTTACGTTTTCGAAGAACCAGTCCGGCACGAAGCAGTTCGGTGTGCGGCGGATGGTGATTTCGAAGAAGGGTTCGCCGTTAGCATCGAAAGATTTTCTGCCGGAATCGGATGCCGCGTTTCCGGAAGCCGGAGTCTTGACGGTGGAAGCAGACGTTTTGACGCTGGAAGCTGTTGTTTTGCTGCCGAAGCCGGAGGACTCGTTTAATGAAATGGATTTCCCAGGTCTCGCCTCATACGGCGCGGAAGAAATAGAGTAAGGTCTTGTCAGTGTGCTTTTCCCGATCTGCAGCCGGAAATTCACACACTGCCCGCTCTGGAATGGCGGGATGTGTCCGTTCTCGGAGACGAAACGGTAAGTGCGGGAGGTGGGCGAGCTGTCGCGCACCTCGGTCACGCGCACGCGCATGGCGTCCGGGTGGAGGCTTTTTGCGATATCCGCGACGAAATCCTTCGGATCCGGGGTGGCGGATGCGTTTTCACGTACCTCATGGCGGGCGGCCATGATGCGGTTGATGCCGGACACATCTTTTAAGAAGCCTTTTACTTTGATACTTTTACTCATCGCGCAGCCTCCTTTTTCTTTTTGTTCGCCAGCACATCTCTCGCGGCCGCGCGGCCATTGGTGATGGCCGGGCCCATGCCGTCGCCGGAAATGCTGTGGGCTCCGGCAAATTCAAGGCCTTCGATGAAGTGGTCTTCCTCCGCCATCTGCAGGCGGGCCACCACATGGTCGTCCATGGAGTGGGAATAGCCGTAGATGCTGCCCTTCCAGGCTCCCACATAGTGGGAGATGGTCATGGGCGTGGAAACCTCAATCTCCGCGATGCGGTCGCGGAAGTCGACACCGGATATTTTCACGTATTCTTCGATCATCTCATTTGCCAGGCGGCGTTTTAAGTCGAAGTAATCTTCCTCAGCTCCTTCCTCGCAGGCCCCCTCAAAGGCCGTCACCGGCACGAGGGATGTGATGGAAAGCTGCGTATAGCCCTCTCGCACTGCCTCCGGGTTCGCGTAGTTGATGCAGATGGTGGTAATATAGTTGTAAGGTTCCGTGAGATTGGAGGCGTTCCTCCAGATTTCATTCGTGTCCATGGTGGAGCCGGAGAACGTGGAGTAGTTCATAAGCCCGTTCTCCTCCGGCGTACCTTCCAGCGTCATCATGACGGAAACCGGACAGACAGAAAGCCTGCGGCCGTTGATCATTTTGATGGCGCCCTCCGGAACCTCGTTCAAAGGCTCGATCATCTGGGAGTAGACCTTGTTGGGGTAGGCGGCGGAGATGACGTAGTCGCAGGCAATCTCATCGCCCCGTTTTGTGCGTACGCCGCGCACCCGGCCGTCCTTCACCAGGATCTTTTCTACCTCCTGCCGCAGCTCGAACTGCGCACCGTTTTCCTCCACCTTCGTCTGCATTTTCAGACTCATCTCGTGGGAAAAACCGCGGCAAACGTAGCTGCCGGTGAGATAATCCGCCAGCAGGAACGCGAAGATGGTAAAGGGCAGCGTGTCCATCGGGTTGCCCACATAGATCCAGTAGGCCGTGAGGATCTCCACCACCTTCTTCGGGAAGTGGTAGCTGTCCAGCACTTCGGTGGCGCTGTAGCCCAGCGTCTTCACGAAATCCGGGTGCTTTAAGAGCATCTCCACCTTGCCTGCCGGGTGGACGGAGAGCGTGTTTACGCTGTCGTACACGCGGCGGCACATCTGCAAAAATTCCAGCACCTTTTCGTAGGTGCCGGGCACCACCGCGTTGATCTCTTTCGCGACCGTTTCGTAGCCGTCGTGGATGGTCACGTCGATATCGGAATTCGGCAGCACCAGGCGGTAGCACTCCGGCACCTTCAGCCAGTCGATGTCAAGACCCATCTCGTCAAAGAATTTACCCACCTTCAGGCGGTCATTCTTCGGGCCGATGGACATCATCTCGTGGAGCGTCGCTTCGATCTCGTGGCCGCCGCGCACGTAGTCGGTGGCCAGCCCGCCGGGCATATTGTGTTTTTCCAGTACGAGGATGTCCTTCACGCCGCCGGACTGCAGGGCCAGGGCCGAAGCCATGCCCGCCAGTCCGCCGCCGATGATGACGACCTCGTAGTGGTTTTTAAAAAATGACATAGATTTTCCTCCGGGAGAAAGAAACAGAGGGACGCAACGGTGCATCAACAGGGAATTTATCTGCGGTCAGTGATTTGGAAATTCGAAGTATCAATGACAGATAATATTTTTCGCGTCGACGCAGAGATATGCGTCCCTCTTTGAGTTTAAAATAAGAAATAAATGGGCCGGGATTTTAGAAGAACCTCTCCACCAGCTCTCTGGAGTACTCTGCCGTCTCGTCCATGTCGCCGTAGCTCATAACCTCACCCGCATAGTAGGTGTCGTACTTGCCCTGCATGGCCTCGACCTTGTCGTACCAGCCGCTTGCGTAATCTTCGGAGAACACATGCGGGAAGTAGTACACGGACCACTCGTTGATGACTTCCTTCGCCGGGTTCCCCATGATCTTTAAGTCTTCCAGAACCGTCTTCTTGCAGGTGTCGTACGGGATTTCCTTTGTGTCCTTGTGTTTACGCAACGCGTAGGTGGTCAGCACCTGATCTACCGTGTCCTTCCAGCGGCGGTAGTACACCATCAGATGGCCCAGACGCTCCTTCTGCATGTTGTCGAACACGTAGTAGGAAATCTCCGGGTGCTTGTCCGGCTCGGTGGTGAATGCCTGCACGTCGTAGCGCTCGTATTCGATCTTCGAGAAGAGCTTCTTCTCGTCCTCCCGGGCATCGAAGTAGTCCACCATGCCCACCAGACCGTCGCTGCGTTTTCCTTTGTCCGAAACGTAAAGCGGGGAGGTGACGATGATCTTGTCGTACTCTTCTACCTTGCCGTTCACGGTCACGTAAACCTTGCCGTCCTTGCGCACGACTTTTGTGATGTTGCTGTTTAAGCGCGCATGGTTCTTCAAATGTGCGTCCAGCTGTTCCCAGATATACTGGGTGCCGTTTTTCCAGGTCCAGAGATTTACGTGCACGAAGTTCATGGTGGTCTGGAAATCCAGATATTTCAGCACATAGCCGGCCGGGATCTCATCAAAATAGCCATAGCCGAACGCGGTAAAGGGCCCGATCCAGATATCCTGCACCAGTTCTACGCCGTTCTTTTTGCAGAACTCGCTAAACGGAAGCGAGAGATCTTTCAGGTTCGGGTTCTCTCCCTGCACCCGCTCGCGGCCCGGGGTCACGGCATAGCCGTCATAGCGGCCCTCGGCGACACCGCGGTGGCCGTTTACATCGTAGCCCTTGTACTTCGTTTCCAGAATTTCGCCGAACTTCTTGAGCTGTTTCTTCATCTTCAGAAGACGCGGAATTTTTAAGATATTCTTTTTCGGCTCAAACGGGTCGATGACTTTGCCGTTCTTATCCTTATAGTTGCGGTTGAGCTGTGGGCCGTCGTGGGTGATGCCGCAGAATTCCTCCACGTCGTGTACGGCGTAGTAGGACGGCACGCCCATGATGGCGCCCATCTCGTAGCGGCGACCGTTGTAGGTCGGCGACCAGCACTTGCCGCCCACGCGGTCCGACTTTTCGAGAATGGTGTAATTCTCATATCCTTTTTGCTCCAGGTACATGCCGGCGGAAAGGCCTGCCGGGCCGCCGCCGATGATGCAGATGCGAGTATTCTTGTCCATAGGTAAAACCTCCTGTGAAAACTCTTATGCCCGCGTTGCGGGCATTATGAAGGAACGAAAGCTGTCAAATGTCTGACTATTCATTCTGTATCATGAAGTTAACGCAACGCGTTAATTCCTGACTCCTGATTGGTCGCCTGACGAACTTTCATAAAAATTAAGATAGGATAATTATAATGAAATTTCTATAAAAATCAACCGAAAAAGAGGGAGAACCGGAAAATCGTCAGGGCATAATTATCGTTGGCAGAAGAAGCAGGGAAATAGCTTTGACGCAATAAAGCCCCGGGCGCAGAAAATCATTCGGTTTGACACACGGTACCATTTATGTTAAGATTCTTAAAAGAATTTGCCAGAGCGAAGGCGGCATTATAGAAAATATCTGTGGCACAAAGGTCGGATATTATGTACTTTTTGTCGCTCAAATCATTATATGGTGGAATCAGAAATTCCGGAAGTCCTGAAATAAAAAAGGGCAGAAGTCCGGAACGGAAAGGAGCAGAAATCTTATGGATATGAAGAAAAACGGATGGATTTTTATTATCGTAGCGGTGGTGGTGATCCCTCTTGTGGCGCGGATCGCCTGTACAGCTATGATTTCCGATGAAGAGCTTACCACCACCGCGGCCGAGAGTACGACAGACGCCGGTGCGGCCGATGACGGCGATGCTGCCCTGGAGAACGAAAGTACTGATGAGAGCGGGGATAGCGAAGTCGCCGGAGAAAACGAAGCCGATATTCAGAATGGAGAAGAGAATACTGCCGGAAGCGAAGCCGATACTCAGGACGGAGAAGAAGACACCGAAGAAAGTGGCGACGGAACCGGGATAACAGAGACATCCGAAGAGGAAACGGAGGGGAATGGCGACCCTGGCAGTTCCTCGTCGAAGGATGGCGGGGAAGAGGGCGCTACATCTGCCGCGGAGGAAAGCACCGTGGGGGCGACGGTCATCGCTCCGGAAGTGGGGACGGTCATCGAGAAGGAGACAACCGAGGAGCCTACCTATGGATTGCCCGTGGAGCGGCCGGTGGAGAAATAAAGAGAACATTTTCGAATTTCGGCACTATGGTGATTGAGGGAAAGTCAAAATATCATGGCAATGTCCTTCACAACTTCCCCTGCGATGATGAGTCCCGCGACGGCGGGGACGAAGGCGGTGCTGCCCGGCACCTGACGGCAGGGGGAGTTTGGTTCATTTCCGGCTGTTTTCACGGTGTCGTTGTCGATCAGATCCAGCGCACCGATGCCGCTGCGGGCGAGGGCCTCCGCCACATAGCCGCCGACACCGCCGACGCCAAACACCGCGACGCGTGCTCCGGAAAGACGGCGCATGGCATCGGGGCCTAAGAGAAGTTCGGTTCTGGAGAATTGATTCATCGTGTTGTCCTTTCTTTCATAAATGGCGATAACTCTTCATTTACAATTTCCTGCACTTCTTTCGCGATCGCCATCGCCTTTTTTGAATCATATTTTATCTGACCGGCAACTGCAAGTAAATCGCGCATACCCGGATTGCGTCCGTTCCCGGCAACTGTGGTAGCGTGTTCCCTGCCCATGGAATTGCTGAAGGTCAAATCGTAAGCCGGAGAAAGCCGCCAATGTTGATCCTCATATAGAAAGGAGAAATTTTTGGAATGATCATCCCGGTTGTGCGCGAATACATTGAAGCACATGAGACGATATAATTTTTCGATTTCCTCATAGTTGTGCGTAAGTAGAAAGGTAAGCTGCATAAGCGTGTTGTAATCCAGGTTGGGGATTCGATGCGAGGTTTCCAGGAGACCGCTGACCGACACCATGTGGACTCGCTGCATTTTTCTGCGGTCGAAACGTTTTACGGCAAAATAACCGGAGCAAAGAGCAGAAGGCAGCAAGCGTGTTTCCGGAATATCAATACCGCATTTTCTGGCGCATACGGAGTAGGCGTACTCTTCCGTGCCGATATCAGCCCGATCCGCAGAAGACGGAAATTTTACAATCCATTCTTCCCCGTCAATCTGTGTGAAAATTTTGGGCCTGGCTCCACCGGAAGAACCGCCTTTTTCAAACAGCTCATCAAGATTATCTGAGTAATCGACTGTCAGCATTCGATTGCACTCAACCGCAATCTGATCCAGTGAAAGATCCGCCGTCTCATCAGTCAGGAGGGTCTCCGGCTGGTAAGTCAGAGCTCCCATGCCGCCGGAGCCTACGATAGCCAGACGGTTCAGACTGTCAACCTGAAATGGGTCAACTCCCCGCTTTCGCAGCAGGCGATCCACAAGAAGCCGTCCCCAGCCGTCAGGCAGGCTGTCCGCGAACACACCAAAAAGGCCCTCAAATGGGTCATATTTTTTTGGCAGAAAAACTCCTTTTCGGAGTGGTAAAGACAGTGGATTCAGAGAAAAACCTTCGGCAAGCCAGCTGTCATGATAGGAAAAAGCAACCCGATAATCCCGGGCGACAGCCAGTGTGCCCACAGGCTGTCCTTCGAAGAAAACCTGAAGAGACTTATAATGATTCATTGGTAACCTCCTTGAAAAGGTCCGGCACAGAAAGAACCATAATGCGCTTTTGTCAGGACAGAAATAATGACTCCGGGTTCAAAAATCGTGATACTGCGGATCGCTCTGTGCATCCGCGTTAACTTCGATTTTTGACCCGGGTATCACCTTTATAACTGTCCGTCAATAACTTCCTGGATGGACGAATAACTTTTTTTGGCGAATAAATCATCAAAATCTGTCTCATACCCCAGGGCAAATGCGATTTTAATGAGGGAAGATAATGATATTTCTCCGGTCTGTTCGAATCGTTTAACAGATCCGAGGCTGACGTTTGATTTCCTGCTTAAGCTTTTCTGGGTAAGATTCTGCTCCTTTCTTCTCGCCCTCACACGCATCGCAATTTCGTTGCTGACATCACCCGGTAATTTAAATAATTGAAAGGTATCCATGGCTAATATTTTAGCTCAAATATGCGAATTTTGCAAGAAAAGAATCATATTTTATCCCTTTTGTTACTATTCACGGTCGGCTTTAAGGGAATCAATAAATCTACATCGAGCTTGCTCGTAAGGAGATTTATTGATTCACTTAAGGATGGCTGTGCAACAGTCACATCCCCTTCAATGAGCTGAAATGTATCATTTTCATGAAATTTAGGTCGAAGTTTTTGCGAATGCAGGATCGTGAATAGTATCTTTTTTCTGCGATTCAGGGAAGATCAAAAGTGTCGCTTCGAAAGCGACCAAAATAGTTTACATTTCATGTACAATGCAGAACATAAAAACTGCTGATCCCCGGACAGTGTTATCGAAAAGAAACGGCAGTGAGCCGGGATTACCGCAGCTCTGTGACGAAAAGGCAGTAAAGCAATGCATTATCAATAACTGTCAAAAAGGCAGAATGTGAAAAAGGAGGCAACCCCATGAAAAAGAATCTGACAGAAATCATTTTTATCCTCGACCGCAGCGGCTCCATGAGCGGGCTGGAATCCGACACTATCGGCGGCTTCAATTCGATGATCGGGAAGCAGAAAGAGGAAGAAGGCGAGGCGCTGATCTCCACGGTTTTATTTAACAGCCGCAGTGAGGTCATCCATGACCGGGTAAACGTGCAGGAAGTAAAGCCCATGACTGACCGCGAGTACCGGGTGGGCGGCTGCACTGCGCTGATCGATGCCATCGGCGGCGCGATCCACCACATCGGCAACGTACACAAGTACGCCAGGGAGGAGGATGTGCCGGAACACACGCTGTTCGTGATCACCACAGACGGCATGGAAAATGCCAGCCGCCATTATTCATCCGACGAGGTAAAGCGCATGATCGAACGGCAAAAGGAAAAATACGGCTGGGAATTCCTGTTCCTCGGCGCGAACATCGACGCGGTGGAGACGGCGAAGCACTTCGGTATCAGCGAAGACCGGGCGGTGAATTATCATTCGGACCATGCGGGGACGCAGCTGAACTACGAGGTGGTGAGCGAGGCCATTTGTGCTGTCAGGAGCAGCGCACCGCTGGGAGCAGGCTGGAAGCAGCGCATCGACGAGGATTATGAAAAGCGAGGGAAAAAGAAGCGGGGACAGAGGGCGGAAAAACAGTAAAGAAAATCACTTGCGGGGACAGAGGGCGGAAAAACAGTAAAGAAAATCACTTGCGGGGACAGAGGGCGGAAAAACAGTAAAGGAAAATCACTTGCGCTGTGCTCATGAATATGCTATTCTTCGTTTGAATTTACAGACGGATGGAATCCGAAATCAGAAAAGGCAAATCGGGGGAAATGAGAATGAAGACTGGCAGAATTAATGAAGAATTGTACCGGGACATAAAAAGATATATCGATGACAACTATGTAAACGCCCATATAGACAGAGCATTTGAAGGCAGGCGGAGGCGGCTTGCGGAAGAAGCCGTGGCTTACAGCCGAATGCCGGGCGATTTTCGGGGGATGCCGCAGCAGGCACAGGCCGGGAAAATGGGAGCAGCTGCAGCTCCGCGCCCAACCGCGGCTCTTCCGTCTTCTCTGGACGATGCCGTCCGTGAGATCGATGAGAGCTTCTCGGAAATGCTTTTGCGAAAGATCGACGAGGAAGGGCTAACCGACGCGCAGGTCTACAAAAAGGCGAACATCGACCGAAAGCTGTTTTCGAAAATCCGCTCCGACCGCTTCTACCGGCCGTCGAAGCCCACGGTGCTGGCCTTCGCCATCGCGCTGGAGCTGTCGCTGGAGGAGACGAAAGAGATGCTCATGAAGGCAGGCTTCGCCCTGTCACACGCCTATAAGTTTGACATTATCATTGAATATTTTATACAGCACGGGAACTACAACATCTTCGAAATCAACGAGGCATTGTTTGCGTTTGACCAGAGCCTGCTGGGGGTATAATGTAGATTATATGATGATATAAAGTCCCTATTGGACATTTATGAATGCGTAGCTTCCTGATGAGAGGAAAGCTGCGCATTCATGATGTATATCTTAAAAGGGGAAATATAAGTCAGAGAATATCTTTGAAATTTCGCATGCCATACAAAACACGGATAACCTGAATCTCATGAAGAATATCGTCCGGCCGATAAAAGATAATGTAATTTTTTACCGGGAGTTTCCTTAGTGTGGCATCCTTTACGAAGTTATTGTTGACTAAAGGACATATATGAGGATTTGCGCACACCCGCCTTAGCGCCTCACGAAAAGACTGATCTAAAGCAGTAGCTGCCAAAGGATTACATAATTCTTCGGAAATATATTTGTTTATAGATTCGATATCTTCTCTGGCAGCACCGGAAAACTTGAGATCATATTCAACCGCCATATTTCTTCTCCATTTCATCAAGAAATGCGAAGCCATCTGTAAGCGGTTCTCCTGCCGCAATGCGATCAAGAGATTCATTGATCAGAGTGGCAGCCTGCATTTCGGCCATAGTCTTTTCGTAAAGTTCAATACTCATAAGAACCATTTCACCGTAGCCGTTTCTTGTGACGACGATTGGAACATCGCTTTCCTGACAGGTTTTGGAAATTTGAGCAGTATTCTTCAATTCGTTAATTGGCAGTATTTTCGGTAATGTTTGCATCATATCAAAGCCTCCTGAATGTATATTTTGGCCTTATTATACCATTATATGCGGGAAAAGCAACGGGAGATTTGAAAAAATGAGCTTTTTCCAAAGAGAAAAATGAGCTTTTTCCAAAGAGAAACTTGCGAACATGATGTTTCTGTGGTATGCTTCACGACTGGAAAAGAAAACATGTTTTCCCTGCGTCATGCAGACAGTCAGACTGATGCTGTCTGGGGCTGCAGGAAAAGATTTTTAAGGAAAAACATGTCACTTTGCTGACACGAAAAAGAAGGAAAGCCGCCTGGCGGACTTTCACAGGAGATAAGGAGACAGTCATGAAACCAATCAAAGAAGGAAAAGTAAGAGAAATCTATGACAACGGCGACAGCCTCATCATGGTGGCTACCGACCGTATCAGCTGCTTCGACGTGATTTTGAAGAACAAGATCGCGAAAAAAGGCACGGTGCTGACGCAGATGTCGAAGTTCTGGTTCGAGATGACGGAGGATATCCTGCCGAACCACATGATTTCCGTGGATGTAAACGATATGCCGGAATATTTCCGTACCTCGGAATACGACGGAAACAGCATGATGTGCAAAAAGCTTACCATGCTGCCGTTAGAGTGCATCGTGCGCGGCTACATCACCGGCAGCGGCTGGAAGAGCTATCAGGAGAACGGCACCGTGTGCGGCATCCGCCTGCCGGAGGGCTTACGGGAATCGGACAAGCTGCCGGAGCCCATTTACACGCCTTCCACGAAGGCGGATCTGGGCGACCATGACGAAAATATTTCCTATGAGCAGAGCATTGACGTGCTGGAGAAGCATTTCCCGGGCAAGGGCGAGGAATACGCCTCGAAGCTTCGCGACTACACCATCGCGCTGTACAAAAAGTGCGCGAATTACGCCTACAGCCGCGGCATCATCATCGCGGACACGAAGTTTGAATTCGGTCTGGATGAGAACGGTGTCATCGTGGTGGGCGATGAGATGCTCACCCCGGACAGCTCCCGCTTCTGGCCGGTGGAAGGCTATGAGCCGGGACACGGTCAGCCGTCCTACGATAAGCAGTTCGCCAGAGACTGGCTGAAGACCCACGATCATGACTGGGAACTCCCGAAAGAAGTGGAGGACAAGACCATCGCCATTTACCTGGAAGGGTATGAGAAGCTGACGGGGAAAAAGCTGTAAGGGGTGACAGGGAAAATGCCATTAAAAGTTTCTGTCAGTTTCGGAAGTGTCCACAGGGATGTTTCAGAGTTTGAAAAGCTTGAGCAGACAAAAACGGCGGAAGGAGGCAGCGAAGCCTTCTTCCGCCATGTAAAAATCTTAAGAAATGCGGTTATAAAATCTGCTTAAAATGTGTGAAAACTATTTTGTATCAGACGGAAATTTCTCCCAGCAGTTCCCAGGAGTAGTCATTATCCGCCTTACAGTGTTCCGGCAGCTCATCGTAGGCGCGGATGCGCGGATCCTGCCGCAGAGCTTCATCGTGCCTCGGGCCGTAAGACCAGTTATAATAAGCGTAAAAGCGCAGCCAGCGCAGGTGCTCGATCCGGCGGTAGCGGTCGAGTACCTGCGTATTTTTTATGTTCTCCTGATATACACGGAAGGCCTCGGTCATATTCTCCGCGTTCAGGTCGGTGAGCGACTCATCTTTTAAGAGAATGCGCACCTTGTGGAACAGGTGCTCGGAGGCGGCGATCTTGGACTGGCGCAGGTAGTCGCCAAGCTCGTCCCAGTCCAGCGCACCTGCGCCGTGGCCGCTGCGGTACAGGTTGTTCATGGCGATAGCCACCTGGTTTAAGGTGGTGCGCAGCACATTTTCCGGCGAATAGATAGATTCGTCCGTCCCGAAGTGCGTCACGCCCGGTACTGCGCGGTTACTGCGCAGGGTGATATCGCCCCGGACGCGGTAAAACTGCCGCAGTTTCCAGAAAATATCCCAGCCCGCCTGCTCATCATCGTCGCAGATGATGATGCGGTCGGCGGATTCCAGGAGGGCATGTTCTTTCGACCAGGAGGCGCTGTGGAAAATCAGGGAATCCTGGCCGGTGAAGTGGGTGTGTAAGTTATTAATTTCGAATACCTGCCCAAGCCCCACATGCAAATCAAGAAAATCTCCCACATCCCCGAAGATATGATAAGCGACGCGCTGCTCGGGGGAGATCACGTTGCCAAGGATCGCGCGGGTAAGCAGTGCCTGACCGTAATTTCCGAATCCAAGCAGCACGATTGTGTGCTCATTCGCTTTCAGCGGCTGGTTCCTCCAGTATTCTCTTGCGCAGCAGTCATAGCTGTGGAAGAAATGAACAGCGCCCGGCAGGTTATCCTCACCGCTGGTGGTGCGGGCGTACACATCCACCGGGAGCGCCGAAATATTCACCGCCCGCGGGTTCTGGCCGATGTCATTTTCCGTCATGAAAAAGACCCTGCAGCGGCTGCCGACGTCGCGCTTGCGTTTTGCGATGCGCTCCGGCGAGACATTCGCGTAGGTGCACGGGAAATCCGGCGTCTCTTCCCGCGAGCTTTTATTGCATCCGAAGATAATCACGGCACTGGGGTTTTCCGCGTAAATCTGCCCGGCCAGTGTATTCGACTCCAGCCCGGTGTCCGCAAAATAATACCAGTCGCGCTTCCGCTTAAAGGACAGCAGAAAAAGCGGCAGCCCCTCGCTCGTCATGAAGGACAGTACCGTGCTGACCAAAGTGACCAGGATACCGGTGGATAAAAGCAGGAAAATGAGCCCAACCATGCGCCCTGCCAGCGTCCCCGGCGTGATATCGCCGTAGCCCACCGTGGTCAGTGTCACGATGGAGTACCAGACGGCATCGCCGATGGTGTTGATGGTGGAATTCTTGTTTGGGATCTCCACCTTGATCAGCACAAGAAGCAGCGCCATGTAGACGCAGAAGATGCATGCGATGAGGATGATGTAAAAGCGGCGGTTTCGTTTCATGTTGTTTTTGTCAGGAGACATTGCTTCTGACTCTTCCTCCGGTTATTTTTAAGATTATATCATGATGACACCAGGGTGCAGTCGGGAGTTGAAGTGAACGCTTCGCGTTACTGAAGAAAATGCTTTGCATTTTCTTCGGGAGAAACCCGTGGTGTCATTTCAGTGTTTGTTACTTTTGATCCCGGTATCATCGTGATTGATAAAAGGGTATGACACACGGACTGGCGAAAAAGAAGAAAATTTCACAGCTATTCTTCTTCCGCCGCAAACTCCTCTTTTACACAACGTATCCGACAGGATTTTTTATAGCATGCGACACCATAGCGGTAAATCGTGCGCATGCCTTCTTTCCGCAGCTCATGCACATAATTTTCCTGCTCGATCTGGTCAAAAGCTTCGTCTAACGCAGCGGTGTATTTTCCGTTTTCCGCATATTTCATTTCAATCACAATGCCGATGCCCCTGCGGCGGATGCGCACCCGGATATCGGCGAAACCGTCACCTGCCTCCTGATTTGACTTTGAAACCCAGCCGTCGCGGTAAGCAAAAAGCCCCAAAAGAATGCCGTGATAGAAATTCTCTTTGCGTTCCCTGTGGACGAACGTATCGCGCAGGCTGATGGTATCGTCCAGATAATCTGTAAAACGTTGCTCGAACGCAGTGGCATCACCGGCTTCCACGGCATCGCAGAGCAGGTCGCGCGGAGTCACGTCATTTGCGGCTTGTTCCTTAAACAACTCGATAATCTGATCGGCGAAGAGATTATTGACCTCGCGGTTCGGGATGACGAGCGTGTAGCGTTTCCCGGAGGGGCGGGTCTGAAGTGTCAGGTAGCCGGTCGTAAACAGCAGACTCCAGATATTGTCTATGGACGAGTATACGCGGTTGTAAGTCAGATCCTCGTGGATCTCCTTTGTTACGCTTCCGCCTGCCAGCAGAAGTTCGATTTCTTCCTTTGTCTGGCTGTTGCCATATTTTTCAATGAGCGTTCGGATTACGCTGTTTCCGCTCGTGTTCGACCAGTAGTCCTGAGGCTCGGCCTGTGGATCCCAAATTAAATCGTAGACATAACAGAGGATATCCCACGGGTTGTAAACTTTTACATTTCCGAACAGGTAACCATCATACCATTCTTTCACGGTGTCATATTTGTCTGAAAAATTATAATATTCTAACAAATCCCGTACTTCTGTATCGGTAAAACCGAAATATTCATCAAACTGAACCTTTGTAATGGAGAGAATATTCGGGTTATTCAGCCCGGTGAAGATGCTTTCCTTAGACACGCGGAGGCATCCGGTCATTACAGCGAAATAGAGGCTGTTATTGGTCTTTAAGGCCTGGTTGAACATGGAACGAATCAGGTCGATCATATTCTCATAATAACCTTTGTCGTTCGCCTTCGCAAGCGGCACATCATATTCGTCGATCAGAAGGATGACCTTTTTGCTGTAGTGTTTTTCAAGCAGACTACAGAGATTCTTTAAAGAACTTTTCAGGGTTCCATCGTCCATATTTAAATCTTTCAGGGAAGAAAAGAGCTCCTTATCTTCCGAGGTAAGATGATCGCTGGAAGCGAGAAAATTCAGTCGCAGGGCTTCATTAAAAATGATTCTTACTGCGGAGTCTCTTGCCGATGTATAGGTTGCCCCTTCGATATCCTTTAAGCTTACGAATATGACAGGATACTGTCCAAGGTACTCTTCACAGAGATTTGTATCTTTGCTGATCTCAAGGCCGTCGAACAGCGTCGGGTCCGTGCCGATTTCAAAAAAGTATTTCAGCATGCTCATATTCAGAGACTTTCCGAAACGACGGGGTCGGGTGAAGAGGTTCACTTTTCCGAGCGCGCGGAGCAGGTCGCGAATCATCGAGGTCTTATCTACATAATAGTAGTTCCCGGTGCGAATTTCCGCAAAATCTTCGATCCCGGTCGGTATCATTTTTCTTAATTCCATTTTGTACAGAGCCTCCTTTCGTTTATTATGGCGGCGTTTGCGGAAACTGGAGTAAGCGCTTCGCGCTGACTCCGGAGCAATGGTTCTCATCTTTGCTGGTGCCCGCGAAGCGGGGTGAAGTATATTGACAGCAGAAACGCAAGTTTTTGATTCATATAATGCCATTTTAACATATCAGGCAGAGAAAAGAAAGCCTGAAAATAAATTTCATCGGCATTTATTCGCAGCTGTGTCCCTGAAACGGAAATTAAAGTAAAATTCAGTATTGACATTAATAATGTTAAATGTTATATTGAATAAAATTTAATCAGGGAGGTGCGGTATGGCGATTCAAATAGTTCCCGAGTGGATGGCCGGCCTGGATGATGAGGATGTTTCTTTCATTCGAAAGTTTATCCTGGCATCCGGTTCCCTCAAGGAGATGGCGAAGCAGTATAATGTGACGTATCCGACGGTGCGTCTGCGGCTGGACCGGCTCATCCAGAAAATGCAGATCAGCGAGAGCGCGGAGAAGGATCCATATGTAGCACTGATTAAGCGCCTTGCGATCAATGATAAGCTGGATTTTGACACGGCGAAAATTCTGATCGACGAGTATAGGAAAACAAAGAAGGAGGACAGTTGATTATGTATGATTTGTTGTGTTGGTTATTATTTGGGCTGGTGATCGGGGCCATAGTCGCGCTGGAAATCTGGCTCTCCCGCAGGCCGTCGGCCCTGCCGGGGCTGGTGATGCCGGTGGTCGCGCTGGTTGTTACGGTACCTATGGTTGTTGAGATGCTCCTGGATATGCCGGCAGGTGCGGGTGCGGACCATGTGTCAGTCAGGTCGGCGGTGGTGCCGGTATTGCTGGCATTGTTTACTATCGTTTTATTTCTGATTTATGCGATATGCAGGAGGGCAGGGCGAGCCGCGAGACAGGTGGACAAGATGAATATACAGGATTTGTAAATCAGAACTGAAAATACAGTTCTAAACTGCTTGATTCACCCGAAAAAGTGTGTTATCCTGCCGATAAACGAAATGCTGACAATTATAAGGAAGACATAGAAGAGATTATGACCGGCCACAATACGGAAAGGAAGATGCTATGGGGTATTATCTGAATTCAGAAGACATTCTTGAACTATATGAGGGAGAGACGAAAAAACCATATTTTATAGACAAGACAGAGATGCTGAATGACATGATTTATCTCATTGAGCACGGACGGAATTACATCTCTGTAACGAGGCCGAGAAGGTTTGGGAAATCTGTCGCGGCCGCCATGATCGGTTCTTTTTTCAGTAAAGGAAACGACAGCAGCGGTGTGTTTTCGAATCTTAAAATTGCGAATAATAAGAATTATACGAATCACATGAATCGACATAACGTCATTTATATTGATTTCAGCAAGGTGCCGGAGGATTGTGAATCCTATGAACAGTATATCCGGGGAATCAAAAGAAATCTGCTTGATGATCTGGAAGAGGCGTATCCAAATGTGAGGATAAATAAAGAGGATTCCATGGGCGGCATTCTGCGCACGGTTTCCAGAAAGAATAATAATGAGAAGTTTATTCTGGTATTTGATGAATGGGATTATGTTTTCCACAGAAAGTATTTTACGGAGGAGGACAGAGGAAAATTTACCTCGTTTCTCGGTGGCATGACAAAAGGCATGGCCTACGTTGAGTTGGCCTACATGACAGGTGTTCTTCCCATTAAGAAATATTCAGCCAGCGATACGATGAACCATTTCGATGAGTATAATATGGCAAACAGTGACAGATTCAGTGAATTTTTCGGATTTACAGCGGAAGAGGTTGACGAACTTTACGGACGTTATCGATCTAATTGTCCGAATCCGATTATTTCGCGGGAAGATTTGAAAGAATGGTATGATGGATATCAAAGAGACAGCGGAAGCAGCATGTACAATCCAAACTCGGTCGTATCGGCACTTAGCAGAAATCAGATGAAAAATTACTGGGCAAAAGCAGGAGAATATGATGAGCTAAAGGATTATGTGCTGAATGATATCGATGGGGTTAGAGATGCGGTGATGTTGCTGGCGGCGGGAGAGCCGATTCAGGTAAATATGGAAGAGTATGCTACCACTGCCGGAACTTTGGAAACAAGAGATGAAATTTTGTCTGTCATGACAATTTACGGTTACCTGAATTATTATAGCGGATGTGTGAGAATTCCGAACAGGGAACTCATGCTCGAATTTGAGAAGGTTATCAGACAGGCTCCGCGTTTTAATTACATGCGTGAGCTGGAGAAGGAATCTGCCCGCATCTTGCAGGCTACTCTGGCGCAGGATGAAGATACGGTGGGAAAGGTTTTGGCTATTGTTCATGCGACGGAATCTCCGCTGAAGGCTTATAATGACGAAGCCGAACTTTCCGGCAGCGTGAAGCTGGCCTATATTGCCGCGCGGAAAAAGTATGATATGCAGCGCGAGGATCAGGCAGGGATCGGATATGTGGACTATATCTTCTATCCATATCATCGGTCAGATGATGGAATCATCATCGAACTGAAAGTAGATGACTCACCTGAAACGGCATTGCAACAGATAAAAGATAAAAAGTATGCGATGAAGTTTCAGGGGAAGCTTGGAGAACAGCCGAAAACGACCGGAAGAATTCTTCTGGTGGGGATTGGATATTATAAGAAGGATAAAGTTCATCGGTGCAAGATAGAAGTGGCGGAAGAGGGGATTTAACCCCTCTTTTTCGCCGCTTTTTCCAACTTCGTCTGTCTGCGGTTCTTCACCTCTTCCGGGATCGGCTTAATATCGCCCGCAGCCGTCAGCGCCTGCTTCGTCATCAGCGGTCCGACGAGCTCATAGACCAGCACGGAGAAGAGCGTGATGTTGCGGATCAGGTTGCCCTGCTCGCCCAGCGCCATGGCGGTGGTGCACATGCCAAGAGCGACGCCTGCCTGAGGCAGCAGCGTGATACCCAGATAATTATAAATGTGTGGCCCACACTTCATGCCGCGGGCGCTGACATAGGCGCCGATGTACTTGCCCGCCGAGCGGAACAGAATGTAGAGAACGCCGATGATGACGATCGCCGCATCGGTGAATACGGAAAGCTCCAGCTCCGCGCCGCTGATGACAAAGAACAGCGCAAACAGCGGGGATGTCCACTTGTCCGCTGCCCCCATCAGGTCTTCGGAAAGCGGGCAGAGGTTGCAAAAAGCCGTGCCCAGCATCATGCAGACCAGCAGAGAGGAAAACCCGATCGTCACAGGGCCGATCTCGAACTCCATCATGGAAAGAGCTACCGTCAGGAAAACAAAGGCGATGACCATGTTCAGGCGGTTCGTGTTGGAGTGGAAAATCTTCTCCAGCTGCGTCAGCACCCAGCCCATGAAAGCGCCCAGAGCCAGGGAGCAGACGATTTCCACGATGGGGTTTACGATGATCGACACCAGGTCCAGGTCACCGGACACCAGCGTCTTCGCGATGCCGAAGGAAACCGCGAAGACCACCAGGCCAACCGCATCATCCAGCGCCACGATAGGCAGCAGCAGATTCGTCAGCGGGCCGCTCGCCTTATACTGGCGCACCACCATCAGTGTCGCCGCCGGTGCGGTGGCCGTGGCGATGGCACCCAGGGTGATCACCTGCGCTACGGAAAGCTTATCCGGCATGGCAAAATGCGCTGCCATCAGCGCCAGATCCACCAGCAGCGTCGCCGCCAGCGCCTGTACCACGCCGATCACGGCAGCCTGCTTCCCGGTTTCCTTCAAAGCCCGCAGCCGGAACTCATTGCCGATGGAAAACGCGATAAAGCCCAGCGCCACATCTGAGACGATCGACAGCGCTTCCACATCCTCCATGGACGTAAATCCGAGCCCCGTCACCTTCACCGCGCCGAGGCAGTAAGGCCCGATCAGAACACCTGCCACCAGATATGCCGTCACATCCGGCAGTTTTAAAGGCTTAAAAAGCCTGGTCATAAGAAGCCCGGCCAGCATGGCGGCCGAGACGGATAATAGAACGTACATGTCGATCCTCTTTTCGAAGCAAAGAAGTTCAGCTTTGCTTAAGCTTTGCGAAAAATCAGTTCATCAGAGTGATTTTTCATATTACAACTGCGAACTGTGGTGTCATGATTTTTGACTCCAACATGATTCTTTATAGAATTTTTATTAACGGCGCGTAGTATAGTTTTTTTGACGGAGAAAATCAATAGTTTTAAGAGAAAGTTTTCCGATTCATGAATAAAATTTGTTGACACCGGAGTCAAAAGACGAAATCAGCACGAAGCGTTTATTTCAGGGATCGGGAGCCTGCTTTTTGTAATCCGGAGTAAATGTTTTACATTTTTCACTGGATTTTGGATTCCTTATGTTGTAACTTTTGCTATCTGAGTCAATTCTTCATAATTTTGGAAAATTGTAAGACCAGGGATAAAGAGACTGTCTTAAGAAAGTGTCAGATTTAAGTCCTTCGGGCCTCGAAATGAAGAATGCCAGGAACCGGCAAATGATTTTGTCAGTTCCTGGCATTTTTATTTTGTTCGCCCCCGCCTTTGCATATGAAGAGAAGGCGTAATTTCAGACAGGATAAAATTTCTTACTCCGTCCTCAGCGCGATAACCGGATCCTTCTTCGCCGCGCTTCTGGCCGGCAGAAGCCCTCCGATGATGGTGATAAACAGGCTCACCAGCACCAGCATGGTCGCGTAGTTCGCCGGCAGCGAAGCCTTCACGATATCTGACCCCGCGAGGCTCTGGATCAGCCGATTGATCGGGATGATCAGGATCTCCGACACCCCGACGCCGATCAGCCCGGAGCACAGCCCGATGATAAAGGTTTCCGCGTTGAACACCTCGGAAATGTTGCGCTTACTGGCGCCGATGGCCCGCAGGATGCCGATCTCCTTTGTGCGCTCCAGCACGGAAATGTGTGTGATAATGGCGATCATGATGCAGGAAACCACCAGCGACAGCGACACGAAGGCGATTAGCACGTAGGTGACGATATTTACGATGTCCGTGACGCTGGACATCATGGTTCCCACCAGATCCGTGTAGGTGATGACCTGGTCTTCCTTCCCCTCGGCTTCCAGATTCGCATTGTACGCATCAAGGATGTCTGTCACGTACCCTTTACTCTCGAAATCTTTTGAGTATATGTCGATCTCGCTGGGGCTGTCCAGGTCCGCATAGCCGAAGGAGGTCAGGTTGTTCGCGGCAGTGGTAGAGGAAGAGCTCATGGAGGTGAGAAGCGCGTAGAGCTCCTCCGTGTCCATATTAAGACTGAAGGCCTCCGCGAAAGATTCCGTGTCGATGGACAGTGCGTCGGTGAGGGAAGTCTGCATCTCCTCCGCCAGTTCGGACATCATATCTTCCATGGCTGCGGCGATGGTGTCGGAGAGCTGTGTGCCGAGCTGGGCAGTGAGCTCGCTCATGATCTCATCCATCATCCCGGACATAAATTCAGCCATGACTTCGGACATCACGCCGTTCATCATCTCGCTCATCACTTCCGATATGATATCGCTCATGACGGTTTCCATCATTTTGCTTAATATATCTTCCATGGCAGAGGAAAGCACCGTGGAAAGCTGTGATTCGAGGGCCGTGGAAAGCTCCGCAGAGATAGCCTCGGAAAGCTGTGTCTGCAGGGCTTCCGAGATCTGCGTTTCCAGTGCTTCTGCGATCTGTGTCTGCAGAGCTTCCGTCAGCTGCGTTTCCAGAGCTTCGGCGATCTGCGTCTGTAATGCCTCTGTCAGCTGTGCTTCCAGTGATTCTGTGATCTGCGTCTGCAGCGCCTCACCGATAGCCGCGGATAATGCATCGGACAGCTGCGTTTCCAGGGTTTCGGCAAGCTGAGTCTCCAGCTCTGCCGCCACGGCTTCCATCACAGCTTCCATATAAGCCTGCATGTAGTCTTCCATCAGCTCTGTGATTTCGGCTTCCAGAGCGTCCGGATCCACCATGGACAGAACCGCATCCATGACGATCTCCTGCGCCTCGTCCGAGGAAAGGTAATTCAGGAAGGAATCTGTAAGTTCTGACGGAACCGGATAGCCGTTTTTGGCCGCCCAGGTTTCGTACCCGGCCATCAGATCCTCTGCCAGGGCGGTCAGCTGATCTGCAGAAAGGGTGATGTCCGTGTCAAAGGCAAGGTATTCCGCCGCCCAGGTCGTCACGATTTCGTTTGCCTCATCTGTTTGGAAATATTCTGCCAGGTATGTCGCGAAGTTTTCCACGTCATCTTCCGCATAGCCCATCTCCTCCACGTAGGCCTGGTAGCCCGTGAGGATTTCCGTGAACAATGCTTCCAGAGCCTCCGTGGAGAGGGTGATGTCGCCGTTTTCGATAAGAATGTCTGCCATGTGCTCCGAGAGAATGTCGGCTGCCTCATCGCTTTCCAGGTATTCCAGGATGCAATCGGCGATATTGGCCATGTCCTCCTCCGGATGCTCTGTCAGGTAATCCTCATAGCCGGCAAGAAGGCTGTCAAAAAGTGCGGAGAGCGTCTCGGCGGAAATGTCGACAGAGATATTTTCCAGAATGGAGTTAAGGTCAAATTCCGGCAGATCCGCATCCGCGAGGATCTCGGCAAAGTCGATGGAGCTTAAGTCCAGCAGCTCGGAAAAATCCATCCCGGAGAGGTCTATGGTGCCTGACAAATCGATGTCGGAAAAATCCATGGTCGATAGATCCAGCCCTGACAGATCCATATCAGAGAGATCCAGTCCTGACAGATCCATGTCGGAGAGATCCAGTCCTGACAGATCCATGTCGGAGAGGTCCAGCTCCGACAGGTCCAAGGTCGATAGATCCAGCCCTGATAAATCCAGCCCGGATAAATCCATGCCGGAAAGATCCAGAGATGACAGATCCAGCGCGGAAAGATCCAGAGATGACAAATCGAGGCTCGAAAAATCATAGGAGGACAAATCTATATTCGAAAAATCATACCCGGACAGGTCGATGTCGGAAAAATCGTACGCCGACAGATCCAGAGAGGAAAAGTCGAAATCCGAGAAATCCAGATCAGACAGATCCAGGTCGGAGAAATCCATGTCCGAAAAAAGATCCTCGAAGGAATCCGAATCAAAGGAAAACAGTTCGGAGAGCGCGTCCGTGTCAATGGAAAAGAGGGAATCCGAGCCCAGATCCATGTCCGAAGTGATGCCGAAGGACTCGCCGGTCAGCACGTTGAGGGAGGAATCCGCCAGCTGCTGCTGCACGATTTCCCGGGAGGCGGCTTCCGTCACGATGTAATTGGTCAGCATGTACGGGTAGTAGATCCCGGAGGAAAGGGAGGATGCCGTAGCATCCTCGGAAGGCTGCACGATGCCCACGATGGTCAGGTCATCCCCGTTTGTCACCAGATCGTACAGGTAAGCCGCATCGCCGGATTTGTCCGTCCACACGCCGTAGGCTTCGTCGTATTCGTAATAATCCGCAGCGATCACCAGCTTATAGGTGATGCCCAGAATGTCGTCGTAAGAATACTCGCCGATCTCTTCGATCTCATCCACATTTTCGCCGTTTACGAAGTGCTCGATCATTTCGTCCAGCTCCACCGCGTCCCGCAGACCCAGGGTGTAGAGCAGGAAATCGCTTAAGTAGCTGCCGGAGCTTAAGACCAGCACGCACTCGTTGTAATTTTCAGGCCAGTGCCCGGCCACCACATCATACTGGTTGATGTAGAGGTCTTCATCTTCCGGCAGCGAGTAGAACACGTTTGTGCTCATCATGGAGGAGATGAGACTGGAGGAAGAGGAGGATGAACCGAAGCCAAGGGAGGAGAAGGTCGAGTCCGGGTTGACCTGGCGCACGGTGTCCTCATCCACAACGCGGTAAATCTGGGGCTCGACATCGTACGTGTACTCAATGGCCCGGGCGTACTCCCAGATATCGCTTTCGCCGCTCTCCAGATAAGTTTTTAAGGCGGCCAGGTCGTTCGTGTTCACGCTGGAAAACATGCTTGTGACCATACTGAACACATGGATGTCGCCGGAATCGGAATCGTCTTCATCCCCGGAGACGGAGCCCATGGTGGAGGTCAGCATGGAGGTAAAATCAAACCCGGAACTGGAGATGGTGAGCGGGTACTCGGAGAGGGTATCCTGCTCGATGGATTTGATATAGTCGTTCACGCCCAGCGACAGCGCCAGGATCAGGCCGATGCCGATGATGCCGATGGATCCGGCGAAGGCCGTGAGAATGGTGCGGGCCTTCTTTGTGCGCAGGTTGTTGGCGGAAAGCCCAAAAGCGGTGAGGATGGACATGGAGGCCTTTTTGGCGTAGGAGCCCTTTTTGACTTTCCCTGCCTTTATCACGAACGGATCCGTGTCGGAGATGAGCTTTCCGTCCGTCAGCCGCACGATGCGGGTGGCGTACTGCTCGGCCAGCTCCGGGTTGTGGGTGACCATTACCACCAGGCGGTCTTTCGCCACCTCTTTTAAGAGCTCCATGACTTGGATCCCGGTCTGGGTGTCCAGCGCGCCGGTGGGCTCGTCCGCCAGCAGGATATCCGGATTGTTCACCAGAGCTCGGGCGATGGCCACGCGCTGCATCTGTCCGCCGGACAGCTGGTTCGGCTTCTTGTGAAGCTGATCGCCCAGCCCCACCTGCTCCAGCGCCTCGGTGGCGCGCTTCCTGCGCTCTCCGCGGGAGATGCCGGAGATGGTCAGCGCCAGCTCCACGTTTGCCAGGATCGTCTGGTGGGGGATCAGGTTGTAACTCTGAAACACGAAGCCGATGGTGTGGTTGCGGTAGGTATCCCAGTCCCGGTCCGTGTATTCCTTCGTGGAAGTCCCGTTGATGATCAGGTCGCCCGTATCATAGTGGTCCAGGCCGCCGATGATATTTAAGAGCGAAGTCTTGCCGGAGCCGCTGGGGCCCAGAATCGCCACAAACTCATTGTCGCGAAGATTTAAACTCACGTCATCCAGCGCCGTCTGCACGAGGGCGCCGGTAGTGTATTTTTTACATATATTTTTTAATTGAAGCAAAGAGAGCCTCCTTTTTTGAACTGCGCGGGATGATTATATGATACCAGGGTCAGAGATCTATGGATTTGGAACCCGCAGTGCCATTTTTTTTGCTCCCGATATGATGAAACAGCAGTCTTAAAACCGGGCAAAGAAAGATTTCACGAAACGAATTATCTGAAAACGGTTAAAAGATGGCGTGATTTTAACGCAAAGAAGAAGATGGTTCAAGTACTTCATAAAAGTTTAAGAAATGGGGAGAGAGTGAAGAAATTGACCAACAGCTGTCTCCTGCTTTTTTTGCAGTGAATACAGACGGGGGCCGGAATTTCTGTTTTTGGATTGGGGAAATGTTCTCGAAAAGATCCCGAAAAAGGTATCGGAAAGATTTTGAAAGAAGGATACTGAAAAAAGTTCCGGCAAAAAGATTTCGGACCGGTTGCGGATATTGCGGGAAAATGTTATAATCAACGGGTTACGCTTTAAATGAATGTCAGCCTTTGGCCCCTGGTGTCAGCAGGCTGTTTTGGAAGGGATAAATCTGAACATGGAGAATCACACGATTGTTACTTTAAAAAAAGGCGAGGGCCGGACGCTGAAGGCGGGCGGCCTGTGGGTTTATGATAATGAGATCATGTCCATCGCCGGCACATTTCGCAACGGCGACATCGTGACGGTGCGGGACTTTGACGGCTTCGGGCTGGGGCGCGGGTTTATCAACCAGAATTCGAAGATTCGGGTGCGGCTCCTGACCCGGGACGTGGCGCAGGAAATCGATGATGAATTTTTAAGGATGCGACTTAAGAACGCATGGGAATACCGGAAGGACACGGTGGATACCGGCTGCGCCAGGCTTGTGTTCGGCGAGGCGGATTTTCTGCCGGGGCTGGTGGTGGATAAGTTTTCGGATGTGCTCGTGATCCAGTCGCTGGCGCTGGGCATGGACCGGATGAAGGAACGGGTTTGTTCCTTATTAACGGATATTCTTGCGGCGGACGGCGTGGCGATCCGCGGGATTTTTGAGCGCAGCGATGCGAGAGAGCGCGACAGGGAGGGGCTTCCGCGGGTGAAGGGGTTCCTGGGAGAGGAGTTTGACACGCTTGTGCCGATCACGGAAAACGGCGTGAAGTATATCGTGGATGTCCGTGACGGGCAGAAGACGGGGTTTTTTCTGGATCAGAAATATAATCGGCTGGCAGTGCAGAACCTGTGCAGGAGACTGGTGAATCCCCGTGTCCTGGACTGCTTCACTCACACAGGCGCGTTTGCCTTAAACGCAGGTCTGGCGGGAGCAGCAGATGTGCTGGGCGTGGACGCGTCGGAGCTGGCCATTCGTCAGGCGGAGGAAAATGCCAGGCGAAACGGGCTGGAAGAACGCGTACATTTTCAGTGTGCGGATGTATTTGAGTTGTTGCCGGAGCTGGAGAAGAGAATAAAGAAATATAATTCGACGGATGGCCGGATCACAACGAGTGATGAGATGACAGATTTTGATAAAAGCTCGGAAGCACCGGAACACAGTACGGCAACTGTGGAAGTACCGGAACGCAGTACGGCATATGAGAACCTGCCGGATATCCTGCCGCCGTATGACCTCGTTATCCTCGACCCGCCGGCCTTCACGAAATCCCGCGATTCCATAAAAAACCCCATAAAAGGCTACCGGGAAATCAACCGGAACGGGTGTAAGCTTGTGCGGGACGGCGGGTACCTGGCGACCTGCTCATGCTCCCACTTTATGGATCAGGAGACATTCGCGAAGACCATCGCCCAGGCGGCGCACGCCGCGCACAAAAGGCTGCGGCAGGTGGAATTTCGCACGCAGTCACCGGATCACCCGATCCTCTGGGCGGCGGATGAGAGCTATTATCTGAAATTTTATATTTTTCAGGTGGTAGATGAGAAGTAAAGCAGACATTTTTGCGGTGCAGGCCACAGGAAGTGGATTGGGAGAGGACGGTTCCGATCATGGCGGAAGAAAAAGAGGAGATGTTTATCCGGCGCTTTTGCGCGGATGATGAGACATATGAAAAAGGGAAAGCCCTGCGGGATAAATCCGGCATCTTAAGTCTCGACCGCACGGTGAGCACCCGTTCAAAGCGCATCTATATCAGCGGTTCCGTGCGCGATGAACAGGAGCTCTACGGCCCCTGGCTGATTTACGACCAGGAGGCGGGGGAGCTGACGAGCTATTTCTGCCAGTGCGGCCACTGCGGCAGCCGGTACGGCGGCATGTGCGAACACTGCGCCGCGCTGTTTGCGGAATATGGTGAGCGTTATTCTCTTGGCGGTGAAGTGACAGAGAAAATACCCGATTCCATTCCGGGAATGGAGAACCTGCTGGGTGTCCTGCCGGAGCAGGATCACCGGCGAGGAGCAGAAGCCGCGCAGGGAAAGCGCAGCCTCTATGTGGGAGAGGGAGCGCCGGATTTCGGCGCACAGCCATCCGGCCTGGGAAGCCGCGACGGCGCCCGCCATTATAAAGTCTCAGGGGAGGAGAGCCGGGAAGCGGAAGAGGGTGCGGCAGCAGGGCAGCAGCGCACCCCGGGGAATGATGACTTCGGAGCGGAAAGCGACAGCGCAAACCGGGGAGAAACTCTCTATCAGCTTCTGGACGACCCCTGCGGGGAGGAAGTGTATGCCCCTGAGGAGATCGAAGGCATTCTTGAGAGCAATATGCGCCGGGAGCCTCAGAGCAGCGGAAACAATGCAGCCACAGCGACAACCATGACGGACGAGGCCTACCAGTCCTTCCGCGGCTTTGAGGGAAGCATCGGTGAGTGGCTGAAAAGTGTGGGGGCCGATGCCTGGGGAGCGGGAGCAGCCCCGCAGAATGCGCAGAACGCGCAAAGAGAGCGGGCGATTCACCCGGACACAGATAAACGTCTTGCGGGCCTCATTCAGGATTATGCGGTCAAAAACAGACTGACCGACCAAACCGCGAACGGCGTCATAGATCTGGAGCCGACGCTGGAAGAGGAACGGGAAAGCTACGGCTGGTTTGTCAGCGAAGACGACAAGATACATTATCTGCTGACATTTCGCATCAGCAACGATACGGGGAAATCCTACCTGATAAAAAATATCGTTGCCTTTGCGCAGGCCATCCGGGAGGAAAAAAACTATTCCCACGGAAAGTTTATCTGCTTTGTTCACAGCAAAAGCATGTTTACGGAGCGCGGCTGGCAGTACTGTGAGCTGATCCTCGCCGCAGCCGGGCGCGACAGGGGAACGGCCTATGTGAAAGAACTGCCGGCATATCCTGATACGCTGGACCGCCTGATGGAACTGAAAATGGATCAGGAGCTCCTCTGGTCCGGAGAAGGTTTTGTGACGGTTCGCGATCAGAATCCGCCGCTCCGTGTGCTCATAAGAAAGAATGATGAGGACTATTCGATCGAATTCGAAAAAATGCGCATTCTGAAGGGCGAAAAATACAGTTACATTCTGCTGGATGGTATCCTTTACCGGCCGAAGCAGGAATTCTTAAGGGATATGAAGGAATGGCTTAAGACGCTTTCTGCGACGAGTGTGCGCTCCTTTGATGTCGCTGCGCTCGATATGCCTGCCTTCTGTGCCGCTGTTTTGCCGACCCTGCAGAAATATGATCTTGTGGAATTTGAGGGCTTTTCCCCGGAAGAATTTATGCCGAAAAAACCGGTATTTTCCTTCTATATCGACGAAGACGGGGGCGTGGCCGAGGCGAAGTGCTATGTCGAGTACGGCACGCTTCGCTATAATCTTCTGCATGAAAGCGGGAACGGCTGGGGCGGCCGGGATCTCTCCGGAGAGCGCAGGATCCGGGCCATGCTGGAGGTATATTTTCCGGAGGTGGATGAGTCGGGCGATGCTTTTTGCTTTTTCGGCGAGGAGGATGAACGCATGTACCGGCTGCTGACCGTGGGCCTTGCCCAGCTTGCGGCCGAGGGAAAGGTGTACGTCACGGACAGGATCCGGGCGCACAGGATCATCGACAGGCCGCGGGCACAGATCGGCATCGCGGTGGCGGGAGGCATGCTGGAGCTCACCGTGATCACGGAGGAATTTCCGCGGGAAGAACTCGCGGACATCATCGACAGCTATCGCCAGAAGAAAAAATATCACCGCCTGCGGGACGGGCGCTTCTTAAATATGGAAGACAACGCCGTCTCAGGTATCGCGGAGCTGATGGACGGCATGTTGCTCACCGACCGGCAGATCGCGGCGGAGCATGTGGAAGTGCCGAAATACTGGGCGGCCTACCTGGATCAGTCCTTAAAGCAGGGCAGCGGGCATCTGCGGGTGGATCGCGGCCGCGATTACAAGGCCATCATCCGGCAGATGAACAATGCTGCCGACAGCGATTACGAGGTGCCAGCAAGCCTTGCCGACACCCTTCGCGGCTACCAGAAAACCGGCTATCGCTGGATGCGCGTGCTGACGGAGCTGGGCTTTGGCGGCATCTTGGCGGATGACATGGGCCTGGGGAAAACCCTGCAGACCATTACCTGTCTGCTGGCGAGAAAGCAGGAGGATCAGATCCATAAGCCTTGCCTGGTGGTGTGCCCTGCGTCCCTCATTTATAACTGGCAGAAGGAATTTGAGCGCTTTGCTCCGGAAATGACTGTGCAGGTCATCACGGGGAGTGCGGCGGAACGGGCGAGGATGATCCGGGTGTCGAATCTTCCAAATGGACGAACCGGAACAGACGATGCAGACTCCGCATGGATACAGGAAGGAATGTGTATCCCGGATGTCTGGATCACCTCCTACGACATGCTCAAGCGCGACATCGACGAGTACCGTCAGATTTCCTTCGACACGGAAATCATCGACGAATCGCAGAATATTAAAAATCAGAACACCCTGGCGTCGAAGGCCGTCAAGCAAATCCGTGCGGACACGCGCTTTGCGCTGACAGGTACGCCCATCGAAAACCGCTTAAGCGAGCTCTGGAGCTGTTTCGACTACCTCATGCCGGGTATCCTGGGCACTTACAACAAATTCCGCAAAAAGTTCGAGATCCCCATCGTCCAGAACCGGGACGAGGACACGCTGGCACGCTTAAAGAGGATGGTCTCGCCCTTTATCCTCCGGCGCTTAAAGCAGGATGTGTTAAAGGAACTGCCGGACAAGCTGGAGCAGGTGGTGTACGCAAAGATGGAGGGCGAGCAGCGAAAGCTCTACGCAGCCCATGCCCAGAGGCTTTACGACAGCATCCGCATGAAAAGCGCGGAAAGCTTCCGGGAAGATCAGATTGCCATCCTCGCGGAGATGACGAAGCTGCGCCAGCTCTGCTGCGATCCGTCGCTGCTCTTCGAAGATTACCACGACGCATCCTGCAAAATGGACACCTGCATCGAGCTGGTCCGGGAAGCGGTGGAGGGAAAACACAAGGTGCTGATCTTTTCCCAGTTCACCAGCGTCTTTCCGCTCATTGAGGAGCGGCTTCGCGCGGAGGAGATCGACTGGTACGAACTCACCGGCGCGACTCCGAAAAAAGAGCGCCAGCGGCTCACGGAAGCGTTCAATGCGGACGACGTTCCTGTATTTCTGATTTCCCTAAAAGCCGGCGGCACGGGCCTAAACCTCACGGCGGCCACCATCGTCATCCATTATGACCCCTGGTGGAACCTGGCGGCGCAGAACCAGGCCACGGACCGGGCGCACCGCATCGGACAGGAAAACCAGGTCGTGGTGTTCAAGCTCATCGCGCAGGACACCATCGAGGAAAAGATTTTGAATCTTCAGGAGAAAAAAGGCATGTTGGCGAAGCAGGTACTGGAAGGCGGCCAAAGCGGGCCCGGGAAGCTCACCAGAGAAGATCTCATGGAGATACTGGAATTTGCAACCTGAGCGACCGTGAATTATGGCGGGGTGAGAAGTCGGCATGCAATAGGGCTGTGAAGATATTTGCAGCCCCTCGTCAACTGCAAAGAAACGAAAATGGAGTGATATTTCATCCCATATACTGGCTTGACGAGTCAGGCTTACGGTTGTAAAATATGGCACTGAATGTTACATTTTTATGTGAAATGTGAGGTATACGAGATGGCGAACATCGTAACAGACGAAACGATAGAAAATGTCGCCCTTCTGGCAGAACTGGAACTTTCTCCGGAGGAGAAGGAGCAGGCCAAGAAGGACATGGCGAACATGTTGGACTATATTGACACGCTGAATGAGCTGGACACTTCGGATGTGGAGCCCATGAGCCATGTGTTCCCGGTGAGCAATGTACTCCGGGAGGATGTGGTGACAAACGGCGACGGCAGTGAAGATACGCTGGCGAACGCGCCGGAGGAAAAGGACGGGGCGATCGTGGTGCCGGAGACGTTTCACTGACATCAAAATTTCAGAAACTGGCGTGAGCGACTTTAGCGAAACAAGATGTGGCTAAAGTCCTGTTACACTTAAAATCATGTGCCTGTGCGCTGGCTTTTGGGAAATTTATGATGTCACTATAAAATAAGGAGAGGACTATGAGCCTGATGGACTACACTGCCGTAGAGCTCGGCAGAAAAATCAAAGCCGGCGAGGTTTCCGCCGTGGAGGCAGCCGCGGAGGCGCTGGATTCCATGGAGGAAAACGACGGAAAATACAATTGCTATGTCACGATGCTGGATCGGGAGAGCGTGTTAAAGCGTGCGGCCTGTGTGCAGAAGCAGATTGATGAAGGTCTGCCCACCGGCCCGCTTGCGGGTGTGCCGGTAGCGATCAAGGACAACATGTGCACAAAAGGCGTGCGAACCACCTGCAGTTCGAAGATCCTGTACAACTTCGAGCCGACCTTCTCCTCGGAGGCGGTGATCAACCTGGAAAAGGCGGGCGCGGTCATCCTGGGGAAGACGAACATGGACGAGTTCGCCATGGGCAGCACCACAGAGACCTCTTACTTCGGCCCCACAAAGAATCCGTGGAACACGGAGCATGTGCCGGGCGGCTCGTCGGGCGGCTCCGCGGCGGCGGTGGCGGCGAAGGAGTGCACTTACGCGCTGGGCTCGGACACCGGCGGCTCTATCCGGCAGCCGTCATCCTACTGCGGCGTGGTGGGTATGAAGCCCACCTACGGCACGGTATCCCGCTACGGGCTCATCGCCTACGGCTCGTCCCTTGACCAGATCGGCCCCATTGCGAAGGACGTGACTGACTGCGCCACCGTGTTGGAAACCATCGCTTCTTATGACCCGAAGGACAGTACCTCGGTGCGGCGCGATGACCTGGATTTCACTTCCGCTCTGGTGGACGACGTGGCGGGCATGAAGATCGGCATCCCGAAGGATTATATCGGCGAGGGCATCGACCAGACGGTAAAAGAAGCAGTACTCGCGGCGGCGAAGGTGCTGGAAGAGCGCGGCGCGGTGGTGGAGGAGTTCGACCTGGAGCTGGTAAAGTACGCCATTCCCGCCTACTATGTGATCGCCTCTGCGGAAGCCAGTTCGAACCTGGCCCGTTTCGACGGCGTGAAGTACGGCTACCGCACGGAACAGTACGACGGTCTTCATAATATGTACAAAAAGAGCCGTTCCGAGGGCTTCGGCCCGGAGGTGAAGCGGCGCATTATGCTGGGCTCCTTCGTCTTAAGCTCCGGCTATTACGATGCCTATTATCTGAAAGCCCTGCGCACGAAGGCCCTCATCAAACAGGCCTTCGACCGGGCATTTAAAAAATATGATGTGATCCTGGGACCGGCTTCGCCGACCACGGCTCCGCGCTTGGGGGACAGCCTGGGCGATCCGCTGAAAATGTACCTGGGCGACATTTACACCATCTCCGTGAACCTGGCGGGGCTGCCGGGCATCTGCGTGCCCTGCGGCATCGACGAGAAAAATCTGCCCATCGGCCTGCAACTCATCGGAAACTGCTTCGAGGAGAAGAAGATCATCCGGGCGGCATATGCGTATGAGCAAAGCAGGGGAGGAAATTTAAAATGAGCAGATATGAAACCGTAATCGGCCTCGAGGTTCACGTGGAGCTCGCGACCAAATCAAAAATCTTCTGCGGCTGCAGCACCGCTTTCGGCGGCGCACCGAACACCCACACCTGCCCCGTGTGCACGGGTATGCCGGGGTCTCTTCCGGTGTTAAATAAGCAGGTGGTGGAGTACGCCACGGCGGTGGGCCTGGCCACGAACTGCGCCATCACACAGTACTGCAAATTCGACCGCAAGAACTATTTCTACCCGGACAATCCGCAGAACTACCAGATATCCCAGCTGTACCTGCCGATCTGCCGGAACGGCTATGTGGAGATCGAGGCGGGCAGACAGACGAAGCGCGTGCGCATCCACGAGATCCACATGGAGGAGGATGCGGGGAAACTCGTCCACGACCCGGACACGGGCGACACGCTGGTGGATTTTAACCGCAGCGGCGTACCGCTGATCGAGATCGTCTCCGAGCCGGACATGCGCTCGGCCGATGAGGTCATCGCCTACCTGGAAAAGCTGCGCATGCTGATCCAGTACCTGGGCGTGTCCGACTGCAAGCTGCAGGAAGGCTCCATGCGCGCCGACGTGAATATCTCCGTGCGCGAAGAGGGGGCGGAGGAGTTTGGCACCCGCACCGAGATGAAGAACCTGAACTCCTTCAGCGCCATTTCCCGCGCCATCAAAAACGAGACCGAGCGCCAGATCGACCTGATCGAGAGCGGTGAGCCGGTCATCCAGGAGTCCCGCAGGTGGGACGACGACCGGGAGTATTCCTATTCCATGCGCTCGAAAGAGGACGCGAAGGACTACCGCTACTTCCCGGAACCGGATCTGGTGCCGGTGGTCATCTCTGACGAGATGTTAGACCGCATCCGCGCCGCCCAGCCGGAGTTCCGTGAAGCCAAGATCGTCCGCTACGTGGAGGAATACCAGATCCCGAAGTACGATGCGGAAATCATCACCTCGGATAAGAAACTGGCGGACTTCTTCGAGGAGTGCGTGGCTTTAGGCGCGCCTGCCAAGGAAGTGTCGAACCTCATCATGGGCGACCTGATGCGGCTGCTCAAGGAAAACGGCCAGGATGCCTCCGACATCGCATTTAGCCCGGCGCATGTGTCAAAAATGATCGAGATGATCTTAAAAGGCGTCATCAACCGCACGGTGGCGAAGGAAGTGTTCGAGGAAATTTTCCGCAGCGATGTGGACCCGGAAGCCTACGTGGAGGAGCACGACCTGAAAACCGTGAATGATGACGGCGAGCTGCGCCGCGTCATCGCGGAGGTGATCGCGAAGAACCCGAAGTCCGTGGAAGACTATCACGCGGGCAAGAAAAAGGCCATGGGTTTCCTGGTGGGGCAGACCATGCGCATCATGAAGGGGAAGGCAGACCCTGGGACGGTGAATCGGATCGTGGTCGAGATGCTGGAGAGCTGAACAGAAGAATAAAAGCGTTCTATAAGGAGGTTGGTCAGATGCCGGTGCTTGAAAAAGAATATAATGGTTATTTGTTTGATCAGTTAACTCTGATTGAAGACATTCGCAGAGTGACAAACTGTGGAAATATAGAAGAAATCAAGACGGAACTGGATTGGAAACAGCGGCAAATTGAGAGAAAACTGTTTCAAAAATCGCTCCTTATGGATGGACATGTGGAAATCTAAGAAAGAATTGCGGGAGGAGTATGTCTGCCTCCCGTTTCTGTTTGAGAGGTGGAGATTATATACAGAAAGGCTTTCTTATGGAAGAAAATGGTTTGAAATTTTCAGCAGTAAAACCGGGAAATGTCACCAAAATGGAGCGTCTCGCAGCTCTCTGGATTCCTTATATGCGTGAAATATATGCGGATGATATGGAATTTCACGACACCGTCGAGGAACTCCGCGCAGGCTTGGCAAAAAGGGTGCGGACGGCGGCGATTCAGAAGAACATGTACTTTGAACTTGCCGAAAACGCAGAGGGCGAGGCTGTCGGCTTCGTCTTTTACGCCCTTGACCGCGGCGGCATCTCCGGCATTCTGCCGGCGGGATACGGATACATCATGGAGGTCTATGTGGCACCGGAAAACCGCAGGCACGGGTATGCAACCGAAATGTACCGGCACATGCGGGACACGTTTGCGGGCATCGGGGTGCGCACCATGTACCTCACGCCGGATTCCCACAGTGGGGTGCCGTTCTGGAAAAAGATGGGATTTCGCGACAGTGGACTGACAGACCCGGACAATCATATGCCGATCTATGTGAGGGGGATAGAATAAAACGGAAAGTTCGTCTGGCCATTTACGATGAAAAATAAAAGTCGGATCATGTTGGGAATATAGAACATCGGGAATATGGAACGTTGGGGATATAGAATATGAAAACGAGGTGCAGATACTTTTGAAAATGACAGTGATAAAGAAAAAATATTTTAATGGACAGGAGACAAATGTACTGTTAAAAGGGTCTGAAAAAGATCCGCAGTTAACAGAACCTGGAAAAAGTGCGCAGTTAACAGGACAGGAGGCAAATTGCTTACACCGCCATAAAAATACCATCACTGCAGCTATATTATCACTGATGATAATATTTGCGATGCCGCCCATAATTTCCGGCTGCGGCTCTGATGAGGTGATCAGCGTGAGCGATCTTGGAAAGAACTCCGAAACGACGACTGCAGACGCTTCTGACGGGACAGGTTCCGGTACATCTGCCGTATCAGAGGGCGGAAATTCTTCCGACGGTAGCGAAGCGGACAATTCCGGAAGCGATGAAAACGGAACTGCCGATTCCGCCACGGATACAGCGGAACTCATCGGCACCTGGGATGAATCCGCACACACCTACACCAACACGGTGCTGAATATAGAGCTTACGCTCACGGAAGACTGGACGGCGGACACATCCACGGAGGGCGGCACGATCTTAAGTTACAGCCGGGGCGGAATGACAGCCACAGCCGAATTTGTCTTCGACATCGGCGGAGCCTATGAGGACGCGGACGCGGCCTGGGACGCGTACTATGAATATGCGGGCCTGGATGAAGATACACTGCTTCTCCTGGCAGCATCGGCGTACGTCAGCTACGGGACAGATGCTATCGGAGGGAAAGATTTCGGGACGCTTAACGTGATCTACGAAGCGGACGGAATTGAGACCTACCAGTATGTTGCCATCGGCGAGACAGAAGGGTGCATGGCCGTGCTTATGCTGGACATCGATGCGGAACTCGCGGCGTTCGAGTCGGAAGAGGCCGCGCAGAATGCGATGCAGGAGATCGTGGAGACGGTGCAGGTGTGGTGAGCAGAAAGCAGGCTGTGAAAATACTCCAGCAGAAAGATTCCGCACAGAAGATTAAGACAGAAATCCTAAACTTCCGTACGGAGCAATTCCGGGATTCGGACGTTTCACAGGCAGAACGCCGCATACAGAGGAACCGCGTACAGGCCATCCTCATCCATCCCGAAATTCCTGGCGGAGATCCTTAAGACCTTTGCCGGATGATACATATTTCGAAAATGCCGGAGGCTTTTCACGTGTACATTTGTGTCATACTTCACTTCCACCGGGATGGCGAGCCCTTCTTTTTGAATCAGAAAGTCCACTTCCGCCGTGGGGGAATCCGAAGTCCAGTAAAACAGCCGATGTCCGCAGGAGGCAAGGGTCTGGGCGACATAATTTTCCGCGAGAGCACCTTTGAAAACGTCAGACAGATCCTGACGCAGGACGTTCTCCGGCATGATCCCGGAGGCGGCGGAGAGAAGGCCGACATCGGACATATATAATTTGAAGGAAGTCAGATCGCGGGAGACAGCGAGAGGAACGTCGCCCCGTGTCACACGATCACATTCAAGGACAACACCTGACATCACGAGCCAGGAAATAGAATCCCCGAAAAGGCCGGCGGTGGCGCCCCGGCGGATGAGCTTGTACTGAAACTTTCGATTTTCTTTTGCGAGCTGCGCGGGCATGGAGCGGAATGCATTCCGGATTTTCGTGCATTCGTCAGCGGAGGAATATTTTGCCATATCCGCTGTGTAGGCGCTCAAAATCATATTTTGCATATCCGGAAGATTAACCAGAGAATCTTCTTCTGTGTATTTTTTTACCACAGCCGGCATGCCGCCGATAAACAGATATCGACGCAGCCACAGAAGAAGCTCATTGTGTGTTTGCTCCGGCATCTCGCACATCTGTTCAAAATGCTCACGAATCAGAGATACCAGGTGTTCATTTCCGGTTGCGGAAAGAAACTCATCGAAGCGGAGCGGATACATGGTTTTCATGATTACTTTTCCCACCGGGAAAGAGTAGTTTTCGCGGTTTATGGCCACGCCGAGAAGACTCCCCGCCGCCGCGACATGGTATTGGGGAGCTTCTTCCGCGAAATATTTCAGGGAGGTCAGAGCCCGCTCGCAGGCTTGAATCTCATCAAAGATGATGAGAGTGTCTGCGGGGTGGATTTCTTCCGCAAAATATTCTGAGAGAAATTTCAAAATGCGCTCCGGCTCCAGGCTGCCCTGAAAAAAGTCACGAATAACTGTCATGCGCTCGAAGTTGACATAGACTGTATTCTTATAATGTTCCCGGCCAAAATTCTGGAGAGCATAGGTTTTTCCCACCTGGCGTGCGCCGTAAAGAAGAAGCGGCAGGCGTCCGGACATCATATTTTTCCATTCAAGTAAGTCGTTGGTGATAAAACGTTTCATTGTCTGTTCCTCCGGTGAAATCGAAAAGAGGATGATATTCAGTGTGCGTGTATAAAAACATCCGTTGCGTGGATTATAAAGCAGGAACAGCAGAAAGTCAAGAAAAAGTCATTCTGAAGTGACTTTTTCTTGAAAGAAAATCATTTCAAAGTGATTTTTAGCGAAGAGAATCACTTTAAAATGACTTTTTGGTAGTAAGGCAGTACCAGGCATCGTATGAACAGGTGATACAAACGTAAGGTACAGGTTGAATGGGTAAGCAAAGGAGTCAGTATGAAATTTTTACACATCGGCGATCTGCATCTCGGCAGGTCCATCGGGGAGTTTGATCTGATTGAAGACCAGAAATACATTCTGGATCAGATTCTGGACATTGCAAGGCAGCGCGCAGTGGACGCGGTGCTCATCGCGGGGGATGTTTACGACAAATCGATTCCCAGCGAGGCGGCTGTGCGGCTGCTGGATTATTTTATCCGCAGGCTTGTGGGGGAGCGGCTGCCCGCATTTCTTATTTCGGGAAACCATGACTCGGACGAGCGCATGAACTTCGGAAGCAGCCTGTTTCGCGCGAATGGAATCTATATCGCGGCGAAGTATGAGGGAGAATTGCTGCACCTGCGGGCGAAAAAAGGAGAGACGGGGTTGGAGGTGAGCTGTGTGGAGGACGACAGTCCTGAGATGTCTGGATCGGAGAAAATCGAAGGCGAAGTGGAGAAAAACCGGGACGCCGAACATGAAACCGCAGAAAACGAAATGGATGAAAACCGGGCAGCCGAAAGTGAAACTACAGAAAATGAAATGGATGAGAACAGGGTAGCTGAAAGTAAAACTGCCGAAAATGAAGGGATTGAAACTGACACATTCGAGACAAAAAACGAAGAAAAAGGAACGTCTGGAAATAGGGCGAACCGGGCGACGGCGGACGCAGATGAGGACGGAGAGGAAGTAAATATTTATCTCATGCCGTTTATCAAGGCCTCGCAGGTCCGCCACTTCCTCCCGGAGGAAGGAATCGAAAACTATGAGGATGCCGTGCGCGCGGTGCTGAAACATGCGGGCGTGGATCCGGCCCGGAAAAATGTGCTGGTGGCGCATCAGTTTGTGGCGGGAAGCGCGTGCGCTCAGAAGGACGATGGAGATCGTATCAGAGAAATAAGTGTTGACGGGGAGCAGATCATCCTTAAGGAAAAGGGTGCCGGATCAGACAATTCGAAAAAAGCAGAACGTGAAAAGAAAGGGGAGAAAAGTTACACGGATCCCATTTTAAGCGGCTCCGAGGGAATCGCCACCCAGAACGTGGGGCTGGTCGAAAAGATCGGCGCGGACTGCTTTGACGCGTTCGACTATGTGGCGTTAGGGCACATACACTCCCCTCAGGCCGTCGGCCGCGAGGAGGTGCGTTACTCCGGCTCGCCTCTCAAATATTCCTTAAGCGAGGCGAACCATGTAAAGTCGGTGCCGATCGTGACACTTGGGAAAAAAGGCGAGGTGCAGGTGGAGCTCGTGCCGTTACGGCCCCTGCGCGACCTGCGGCACATCCGCGGGCGCATGGAGCAGTTGCTGGCGAAGGAAAATATCACCGCGCCGGACGACTTCATGTACGTCACACTGACCGATGAGGATGTGATCGACGAGGCGATGGGCATTTTTCAACAGTATTACCCGAACACAATTCGAATTGAATACGATAACTCCCACACGAAGGAACTGCAGGAGACGGAAGCCGCGTACGTAACCCCGGATGTGTCCTTTGACGACCTGATCGCCGGATTTTACCGGCAGATATACGGCTGCGACATCAGTGCGGAGGAGAGAAAACTCATGCGCGAGACGGCCAGAGAGGCCGGGCTTGAGATCGGGGAGGACGAGATTCTGCCGACGGACAACGAAATCCGGATGGAGAACGAAGAGAAAGGGATTCCGATAAAGAACGAAACGGACGAAGCTTCAACAGGGAAAGAAACGGGAGACGGAGGTGACGCAAAATGAAACCGATCAAACTTATCATCAGCGCGTTCGGCCCCTACGCGGATACGATGCCGGAAATAGATTTTGAACAGTTTGAGGAGAAAGGCCTCTTCCTGATCGCCGGGGATACCGGCGCGGGCAAGACCACACTCTTTGACGCCATCTGCTTTGCGCTGTACGGCGCCACGAGCGGCAGCTACCGCGACACGAAAAACCTGCGGAGCGAGTACGCGAAGGACGGCACGGAGAGCTTTGTGGACTTTTATTTCTCCCATCAGGGCAGGAATTACCATATTTATCGCCAGCCGGAGTACGAGCGGGCGGCAAAGCGGAAGCGCAATGGGCAAATTAACAGGATCACAGAGCCGGAAAAGGCAATTCTGTACCGCGAAGCGGACGCGCCTGTTGAGGGTGTGAAACAGGTAAACCTGGCGGTGAAGGATCTGCTGCACATAGATGAGAAACAGTTTAAGCAGATTGTGATGATCGCCCAGGGCGAGTTCTGGGATCTGCTGAACGCGAAAACCGAACGCCGGACGGAGATCCTGCGCACCATTTTCATGACGGACGGCTATAAGCAGATGGAATTTAAACTTAAAGACCGCAGGGACGCAGGCTACCGCGGCCGGAAGGAGGCGGAAAACAGCATCATCCAGTATCTGTGTGATGCGGAGGCCGACGAGGGAGAGCCGTCGGCGGAGGAGCTTGCGGCGTTAAAAGCGCGCGTCACCCGCAGCGGAAGCGCATGGAATACGGTTGAAATTCTTACATTGCTCGGACAGCTTCTGGAAGAAGACGCGGCGAAGCAGCAGGCAAACAGCGCGCAGCTTGAAGCCGGGGAGGGAGCGCTGGACGAACTGAACCGAAACATCGCCACGGCAGAGACAAACAACCGTTTTCTCGCCCGCCTGAAAGAGCTGACCGGGCGGGAAGAGGCGCTGCATGCCCGGAAGGAAGAGATGGACACCCGCAGGGAAAGGCTTGACAGACAGCGGGAAGCAACCCACGAGGCAGCCCCCGCGTACCGTGCATGGACGGGGAAGAAACAGCAGGCGGCGGACAGGGAGAAGGAGATCGCAAAAACGGAGCGGGAAAAGGCAGCTGCGGAGGCTGAGGAGGCAAGGGCAAAAGAAGTATTTTCGGAGGCCCTGAAAAAACAGCCGGAAGCCGATGCGAAAAAGCAGCTGGCCGCGAAGATCGGCGATGATCTGCCAGGATACATGAGACGGGATAAGCTTAAGAAACAGCTTGCAATATTGAGAAAAGAGGAGGACGGTTTCGCGGAGCGGGAGGCTTCGCTTACCCGGAGCGAGAAAGATCTGAAGGAAAAGATTGCGGCGCTCACCGCAAAAAGGCAGGAGCTCGCCGAAAGCCCCGCCGCTCTGGAGCGCGAAAAAGCGGTCGGGAGACAGGCGACGGACCTCCGAAACGAAATACGCGATATTCTGAATTCGGATATCCCGGGTTATAAAAACATGCGGGAAGAACTGACCCGGAAGCAGGCAGACTTTGAACGGGAAAGAGATTTCTTTGAACAGGCGAGAGAGGCGAAACAGCATGCGGAAAAGCTGCTGGAGAACAACCGCGCCGGGATCCTCGCGCAGACATTAAAAGAAAACGAGCCTTGTCCGGTCTGTGGGGCTGTTCATCATCCGAACCCGGCCGTGCTGCCGCCGGAGTCCGTCACGGAGGAGCAGCTGGAAAAATATAAGGAGGCGGAGGAACAGTGCCGCCGGAAAAAAGAAGAGGCTTACCATGAGGTCGTGAAGCTGAATTCATCCGCCGAGGCGGAGCGCACGCAGATCGCGGAAAAGATGGTGCACTGTCTGGAAAATGAACTGTATGAAGGTGTATGTTCCGCAGCTTTGAGAGAAAAAGAAGTCCATTTGGCCGCAGTGGAGGATTTTAATTATAAACAATCAGCTCGCGAAGAGGACGATGGCAGGAAACAATCCGGAATTGAGGGAATCCGTGGAGTGCAGGAAACGGTTGGTAAGATGGACGGAGAAACAGCGGGAGAAGGAAGCCCCGAACAGGAAAAATCTCCGGACGAACTTACGAAACTCCTCACAGAAGAATACCGGTGGGTGGACGCGCTGATCCGCGAAAAGAGCGTTCTTGTAAAGAAGCTGAAAGCGGAAAAAATAGAGCTTGAGAAAGTGCAGGATCAGCTTGAGTGCGCAAACGGCCGGGAAAAGGAAGCGCTTGAGAAGGAAAAAACCGGATTTGAGGAGGAAAAACATAAGGTACAGACCGATATCGCAGCCGCCCAGGCGGAGCTCGCTCCGCTGGAAGCGTTGCCTTATGAGAACTTAAGAAGTGCGGAGAGAGCACAGAAAGAGGCGGCCGCTGAAGCGGCAGCCATTGAGCGGAACATCGAGAATGCGCGCAAAGCCGAAACGGAAGCGGTGAACGCTGTAAAGCAGCTGCAGGGTTCCCTCGCCGCTTTACAGGAGGCGCTTAGAAAAGACGCGGCGGAAGAAAAGAAGCTGTGCGAAGATTTCCGGGCCATTCTCACAGAGAAAAAATTTGCCTCCGAGGAGGAATTCCTGAGCTTTGTGACCACGGAAAAAGCGCTTCAGGAGGAAGACAGAGCCATTGCCGATTACCGAAGCGAGGTGCAGACCGTGGAGGCGCAGAAAAAGCAGGCCGAGCAGGACGCGGCGGGCCGGGAGTTCATTGATTTGGACGAGATGCAGCGCCGCCAGGCAGAGAAGGCCGCGGAGGTGAAAAACCTGCGCGACCGTGGCAGCGCCATCGCCGCACGCCTGAAAGAAAATGAAACCAGGCGGCGGGCCATTGCCGACCGGCAGAAGGATTACGAGCGCTGCGCGACAGAGTACAACACCGCGAATCGCCTGTACGAGCTGGTGCGAGGCACCACCGGCCACGGGAAAATTACGCTGGAGCAGTACGTGCAGGCGGCGGGATTTGACGGCATCATCCGTGCCGCGAACCGCAGGCTCCTTCCTATGAGCGACGGCCAGTATGAGCTCTACCGCCAGGAAGGAGCACTGGGAAAACAGAGCAGCAACTTCCTGGATCTGGAGGTGCTCGACAACTTCACCGGCCACCGGCGCCCGGTGGGAAACCTTTCGGGCGGCGAAAGCTTCAAGGCCTCTTTAAGTCTGGCTCTGGGGCTGTCGGATACGGTGTCCTCCCGCCGGGGCGGCATTCAGATGGAGGCGCTTTTTGTGGACGAAGGATTCGGTACCCTCGATAAGAAATCCATCGAGAGCGCGCTGGAGATCCTCTTAAACCTCACCGGCGCCGGCAAGCTGGTGGGCATCATCAGCCACCGGGAGGAGCTGAAGGAAGCTATCCCCCAGCAGATCCGGGTGAAGAAGACGAAAGACGGAAGCCGGGTGACGGTAGATCTGGGGGAGTAGACGGGAAACGATGATACCGGATTGAGATTGTTAATAAAAGTATGAGCCTGGTACCCTGGTATCAAGATGAATGTTTTTGGGAAATAGAAAAATGAAGTGTAAGAAAGAATGGATGCGCCTCTACGCGGTGACAGACCGCGCATGGGCGGTACGACAAGAATCAGAAGAGACTGATGACGAGATTTTCGGACAGAAAATGTCGGGAGAAGAGACCGATGACAGGAGTTCCGTGCAGCGGATGTCGGGTAAAGTGGTTGGTGATAAGAGCACGGAGCAGAAGATATCGGAAGAAGAGGACAATGACAGGAGTTCTGAGCAGCGGATATCGGAAAAACAGGTTGACGACCTGATTCCTGGCGAGAAAACTCTGAAGAAGCAGGTCGAGGCAGCGATCCGCGGCGGAGTGACCTGCGTGCAGCTGCGCGAAAAGAACCTCCCGCGGGAGAAATTTCTGGCAGAAGCCATACGCATGGCGAAGCTTTGCCGCAGCCATCAGGTGCCGTTTGTTGTCAACGATGACCCGGAAATCGCCCTGCTAAGCGGTGCGGACGGCGTGCATATCGGTCAGGATGATATGAAGATTGCCGATGTCAGAAGACTGCTGGGCGCTGATAAGCTGATCGGTGTGTCCGCGCACACCGTAGAGGAGGCCGTGGCGGCCGAAAAAAGCGGCGCGGACTATCTGGGCGTGGGAGCAGTGTTTACGACTTCCACCAAGTCAAACGTACGCGCACTTTCCATGGAGACGCTGCGGGACATCTGCAGGGCAGTCGCCATTCCGGTGGTCGCGATCGGCGGCATCACGAAGGACAACGCGATGCAGCTTGCGGGAAGCGGTGTGGACGGCATCGCCGTGGTGTCGGCGATCTTTGCGGAAAAAGACTGCAGGAAGGCCGCGGCAGACCTGAGGGGGATGGTTGACAGTATGATCGACCTGGTTCCTGACTTCTGACACGTGAACCAAAATCGTGAAACGGGGCAGAAGCGGAATATAAGGTATATAAAGGAGGACTGTATGAAAAATCGCTCTGATGAGCCGATTTTTCATACGGCAGCTTGTGCCGGAGCGTCATAAGCTGCTTTGATGGCAGACAGGAGAATCACTGAAGAAACAAGTTTCTTCGTGATTTCCCGTCGCCGCGTCGCTACGCTCCGGAAAGAGGAAACTGAAAATGAAAACAGCACTTTCCATCGCCGGCAGCGATTCCAGTGGCGGCGCCGGAATCCAGGCGGATATCAAGACAATGACGGTAAACGGCGTCTATGCCATGACGGCTGTCACGGCACTGACCGCGCAGAACACGATGGGAGTGAGCGCCGTGCTTACAGTGTCGCCCGAATTCCTCGCGCAGCAGATGGATGCGGTTTTCACCGACATCCGCCCGGACGCGGTGAAAATCGGCATGGTTTCCGCACCGGAACTCGTGGCGGTGATTGCGGAAAAACTGGTGGAATACCGTGCGGAGAATGTGGTCGTGGATCCGGTGCTCGGCGCGACCAGCGGCGCGAGCCTCGCGCAGGGCGGTACGGCGGCGGCCCTCTGCGAAAAATTATTCCCGCTGGCCACAGTCATCACCCCGAACATACCGGAGGCGGAAGTTCTCTCGGGGCTATCCATTAGTTCGCCGGAGGATATGGAGCGCGCTGCAAGGCAGCTCGGCGATCAGTACGGCTGCGCAGTGCTGCTAAAAGGCGGGCACAGTATAAATGATGCGGATGATTTTCTGTATATTCCGCAGTCGTCGGAAGAAAGCGGGAACAGGGAAATATTTCATCAATCGTCAAATTTTACCGGGAAAGGAATATGGTTTCACGGCAGGCGCATCGACAACCCGAACACCCACGGTACCGGCTGCACCCTCTCCAGCGCCATTGCGGCAAATCTTGCAAAGGGAATGGAATTGTCCCAGGCAGTTGCGGGGGCGAAAGAGTATATTTCCGCCGCCCTCGCTGCGGGACTGAATCTGGGACACGGCAGCGGACCGCTGAATCATATGGTGATATAGTGTCTGTTCACGGTCGCTTCCTGAAGTTTCGCGAAGCGACACTTCAGTATTCGCAAAAACTTCGACCAAAATTTCGGAAAACCGCTGGATTTTCCTGAAAATGGTGTTATAATAGCGCCCGTTGCACGAAAACATCGGCTGTAAGTCTGCAGAATTTTACATGGGTGTATCAGTACACGGATCAGGCGCAGACTACGCCGACAGCAGTATTCAGTTCTATGGAGGAAAAGATAAAATGGATACTTTAAAGGCTGAAAAAAGAGACCTTGCCGTAAAGGCGAAAAAACTCAGAAGAGAAGGCTATGTGACCGGTAACGTATTCGGACGCGAGATCGAGCGCTCCATCCCGGTTCAGATGAAGAAGCTTGAGCTTGAGGCATTCATGAAGGGCCACAACAAGGGCAGCCAGATTCTTCTGGATGTGGAAGGACAGGTTTATGATGTCCTGATCAAGGAAGTAGACTACAACGCCATGCAGCATCGTTTTGATGAGATCGATTTCCAGGCGCTGGTTATGACCGAGAAGGTGCGTTCCGTTGCGGAAGTAGTTCTGGTAAATCATGATAAGATCGCGGAAGGCGTGCTCGAGCAGCTCGTGGAAGAGATCACCTACAAGGCACTTCCGTCCGCTCTGGTAGATAAGGTATCGATCGATGTCGGCGACATGAAGATCGGCGACAAGATCCATGTGGGCGACCTGGCGATTGCATCGAACCCGGATATCCAGCTCGTCACCGAGGCGGATACCGAGGTGGTGCGTCTCATCGCCGTGAAGACAAAGGAAGAGAAGAAGGAAGCGACCGAGGAGACCGAGGAAGCAGCCGACAAGAAGGACGAGAAGAAAGAAACTAAGAAGGACGAGAAAAAGTAAGCTTTCAGGCACATCAGATGTGTTTTGCTCATCTTTTACAGCAGATTCTTATGCCCGACTCGCGGGCACCGCAAAGGTATGCGATCCCCCGACAGCACAGGAAAGATACGTGTGTTGCCGGGGGATTTTTCAAATTTGAACAGGTACGGGCAAAGGCCGGCCGTTACACAGTCATCCTTAAGGAAATCGAAAATTTTCCTTACTGAGCATTGAAGAGAAGTCGCTTCGCGATTTCTCTTCCGACGCGGACTTTTCGATTCCCTTAAGACCGGCCATGAACAGTAACGCCGTTATCAAAAATTTACTTTTCAGAATGCACCTGATGTGGTATGATACGGGAAATTGCTGCTAAATATGTGACGTGAACGAATCAGGCGGCAACAACAGACCGGAGGGAACAAGGCATGCGGCTTCCGAATATTTATGATGTTGGTATCATATGATACCGGAGCCAAAAGCCATGACACCACGGATTGCTCCGTGCTTCGCACTCTCGCAATCCTAAAACATTCGGATTCCGCTCATTTTTGACCCAAAATGGGTCAAAAATGGCTACATCCTCATGTTTTGCGGGTTCCAAATCCATGAATTCGGGAGCGAGCTCCCGATTCATGGACTTTTGACCCTGGTGTCATCATATCATGGAAGTCAGAAAGGAGGCAACTATGGGAAGAGCAGGAGGCCCAGGCGGCGGAGGACCGGGCGGTGGTCCGGGAAGAGGACCGGGTGGTGGCCCGGGAGGCGGCGGCCCACGGGGCCCGATGCCGGGCGGCGGATTTGGACCGCGCAGAGGAGGCCCGGGAGGCCCGCCACCGCCGAGACGGGGATGGGGCAGATGGTACGGCGGCGGATGCTGCGCACCGGGATGCCTGATGTCTCTGCTGAGTACGGGCGGAATCATTGCGCTGATCGTTATGGGGCTGGCGGCGCTGTTTTAACAGTCCCATCCCGGCAGATTATTGAGCGGGATTTACAAAAAAGATATTTCGCGAAGTTTTTGCTTATGAGGGCTGAAAGATGGGATTTTTTGGAAGTAAGAAGAAAACGAACCGGTATGTCGTCCGGAAATCTTACGACACGGAGAACCTTATACCGGTCATAAAATGCAGTACCTGCAACAGCGACCGCGTCGCCGGCTTTAAAAACATCCACACGGGGAAGATCGAGGAGGTCATGTTTATTGCGGACGATGACGACATGGCGGAATTCATCCAGACCTACGGGCTTAACCCGGCGGAGATAAAAAAAGTTTATTAAATAAACCACGACAGATGTTAGCCTTGACTATAACAGGTCACGTGTGCTAGATTTAAAGTACTTGCGGGACAGTTGTAAGAATGTTCCGCAGGTGCTTTTTTCATTTATCCGGAAGTTGTCGGAAAATCATCCGGATGAGCAGAAATTTGGTTCGGCAGGATTGTGGAGACTAAAGTTCATGCGAAGAACATGAACTTTTGAGGCGAAATCCATGAACCAATTTTTAAAACCTGAGTAAATTTTCTATGGGGGTAAGGCTCACATGAAAAAAATAAATCTCGCCATGAAGGTATCTGCCGTGTCCATCGCCTGCAATCTGGGCCTGTCAGTGTTTAAGCTGGCGGCCGGTCTCATCGCGCATTCGGACGCGATGGTCTCGGACGCGGTGCACTCCGCTTCGGATGTCTTAAGCACCTTTGCCGTGATGATCGGCGTGTCAATCTCTGAGCGCAAGGCGGACGCGGAACACCCCTACGGGCATGAGCGCATGGAGTGTGTCGCTTCCATCGTGCTGGCGGTCATGCTGGCCGCTACGGGTCTGGGCATCGGTTATGCCGGGGTAAAGAAGATCATGGGCGGCGCGGATACGCTGACGGTGCCGGGCGGGCTTGCGCTGGCGGCAGCGGTCATCTCCATTGTGGTAAAAGAAGCCATGTACTGGTATACCCGCAGCGCGGCGAAGAAGCTGAACTCCGGCGCGCTCATGGCGGATGCCTGGCATCACCGCTCGGATGCGCTCTCGTCGGTCGGCTCATTCATCGGTATCCTGGGCGCGAGGCTCGGCTTCCCGGTGCTCGACCCGGCAGCCGGCATCGTGATCTGCGTCTTTATTGAAAAGGCAGCCATTGACATATTCAAAGATGCGTGCGACAAAATGGTCGACAAATCGGCTCCCGAAGACCTCACCCACGACATAAACCGCGTCATCTGTGAACAGGAAGGCGTCGTTCGCGTGGATGATGTGAAGACGCGCATGTTCGGCGCGAAGCTTTATGCGGATGTGGAGATCGCCGTGGACGGCCACATGATGCTGGAAGACGCCCACGCCATCGCGGAAAACGTCCACCACGCGGTGGAGCAGAACTTCCCGGACGTGAAACACTGCATGGTGCACGTCAATCCGGCGGAGGAAGAGTCGGGGAACGGACGGGAAGAAGGAAAAAATTAAAATCGGGGGAAACTTATCTTAAGGAAAGAACGGAAATGCGGAAGAGAAGAATTCTCCGGAAAGAACGGGAAGACGGAAGAGAAGAATTCTCCGGAAAGAACGGGAAGACGGAAGAGAAGAATTCTTCGGAAAGAACGGAAACGCGGAAAAAAGATTTCCGGGAAGAAAGCAGTAACCCGTAAAAACAGATCAGGGGATAAGAAACAGAAAAAGGAGCGAAATTTCCGGTGCGCGAAATAAGAGGCGAACCGGATTAAAAAAGTGTCATGGTTATAAGAAAAGGAAAACTGCGGATCGAAGTCGTTCGCAGCAACCGCAAAACACTCGGTTTAAAAATAGATCAGGACGGTAACATCACCGCTCAGGCGCCGTACCGGATGCCCACGCAGGAAATATCGGACTTTGTGGATCAGAAGATGGGCTGGATCGAAAAGCACCTCGCGCTCATTGAAGAAAAAAAGCGGGAGCGCGAGCTGCACCCGCCGGAACTCTTAAGTGATGAGGACATCGACCGGCTTATTCAGGAAGCTCTCGACTACATCCCCGGCCGGGTGAACTACTATGCCGCGAAGATGCACGTGACCTACCGCAGCATCACCATCCGCAACCAGAAAACCCGCTGGGGCAGCTGCAGCGCGAAAGGCGGGTTGAATTTCAACTGCCTGCTCATGCTCGCGCCAAAAGAGGTCATAGATTATGTAGTCGTGCACGAGCTCTGCCACCGGCTCGAGATGAACCATTCGCCCCGCTTCTGGAGCGAAGTGGGCAGGGTTATGCCGGACTATGCGGTGCGCCGCGCCTGGCTAAAGGAAAACGGCGGGGAAATCATGCGGCGGATGACAGGTTGAAATTTTTGCCCCTGGGGGAAAGAAAAAAATTAAAAAAGTGCTTGCAATTCGATGCCTGATGTGCTAATATATCACCCGTTCGACACGCGGCGGTAAACCTGTCAGGCGTGAGAATGCCCAGATAGCTCAGTTGGTAGAGCAGGGGACTGAAAATCCCCGTGTCACTGGTTCGATTCCGGTTCTGGGCATTTTTTGTATGCTTCTATTCATGGATTCTGAAGTTCGCTTCGCAAATTTCAGAATTCGCGGAAACTTCGACTGGGTTCAACCGGGAATCGCAACATTTGCATAAATTCTTGATAGAATTGCAATTCCGTACATGCCGACCGCATAGTCGGTTCTTCGGGCCTTTTCAAAATCAATCCGCAGGGGTACGTGAGCCCCGGCATTGAGAACCGTTTCGGTTCTTTTTACATCCCCTGACATAAGCGAATAGCAATTATAACTTTTTGCGAAGGCATAGTCTGCTTCACAGTCAGAATTTGCCGTGTCGTCCTGCCCCCGCACGAGCAGATCGTCAACCGGCACATCCAAAAGTCCGCTCAGCGCACACAGGTGGTGCAGGGACGGAAGCGCTTCGCCCCGAAACCAGCGGTAAATCGGCTGCGGGCCGGAAAATGAAAGAAACTGCTGAATTTCGCTCACACGGTAGCCGGATTCGCGGATCACGCGTTTCAGCCGCTCGCCGGTAGCTTTCTGGTCGATTAAGGTATAGTCCGGTAATTGCTTCATAAAATGAGCTCCTGTAGAATCGGAAAGAAACTTGTATGGATCATGCCTTTTATGCACACAAACCGCGTCGGGAAAAAACGGGGCTTACTTCAAATATGGCCAGACGCGGTCAGGCAGGGGAAATATCCCCTGTTCGATTCATACTGATAGTGTGGAATACCTGATATCTTAACATAAAACGGGTTGAAAAACAAGCGTGGAAAACGGAAATATGCAACTTTTTTGCCAGAATTAGGAGCAATTTTAACATAGAAAAAATAACATTAAGTACTTGACGGGGAAAAAAAACGTGATAAAATAAGAGCAGATTTAGCGAGAATAAATCGTACAAAAAACAAAACAAAAAGCCCTTCGGAGGTGGTTTCTCCGAAGGGTTTTTTGTTGCGCTGATCTCTCAGGAATTACTTATCGTCGTTACGATGCCCTTTCACGCAGTCGCAGATCAGATTGGCGATAACACCTGCGAGTATTGCCAGTGCAAACGAGAATAGATCGTACACTTTGCTCACCTCCTTCCCTGCTATTTTGACCATATGAAATTTCCGTTTTCACAGATGAGTTTTCTGGAAAATCATGAGGTAAGCCAGAAGAATATATCAGACAATCCGACAAATTGCAACTATAACTAATCATTAAAAATTAATAAAAGCAAACAGTTGAGATGGAATAACAAAAAATGCAACATTGACATGCAACATATTCAGAAATGAGTAAGTAACATTGCATGTAACATGGAGAGATTGATTTGCTGATATTAGTTCTGGAGACATATAAGCCTGTGAAAATTATGACGCTCGTTTTGCGGATTTTTATATGAAAATGCTGATTATTATATTAAAAAAACTCCTTGACATCTTCCGAACCATGTAATATAATCCCTCATGTTCCGCGCGAGACAGTTCTGTGTGTTTGCATCACATACGGATTCACCTGCGTCGCGTGAACGGAAATTAAAGATCGACTGGAATTCGGTTATCATGGAGAAATACTCAAGAGGCTGAAGAGGCGCCCCTGCTAAGGGTGTAGGCCGTTCACGCGGCGCGAGGGTTCAAATCCCTCTTTCTCCGTTCCTTCACTGAAAGTAATACACTTTCAGTTATTAATTCTTTCTCTCATTATTCAGGAATCCGCCGAAGGGTCTTCGGCGGATTTCGCTGTATAATGACGGAGGCGGGTGTTACAGCAGAGTAACAGATACCTGCAAAAACCAAAATTATGTCGTGGTGTGTCTGCGTACAGGCATGAGTGAGAACGGTTCGGAATGTATGTCTGAAGCACAGGCGGAATCCTCCCCACTTGAATGTCTGTACGGGTGTGAGAGGCTTCCGTTGTGGCGCGCCGTTTTTATTGCGGCCCGGAGCGATTCCTCGGAATGTGTTCTGCCTGATGCATATTCGGACATAATTGGGGGTGGGTCGAAAAATGAACGAAGATGAGATACTTCGCAGACTTAAGATCGCCTACGAAAGTTTTACAAAATCCAACATTTCCGAATATCAGACAGCGATGCGCGAAGCAAAAGCTCTCATCGACACACTGCCTGAGCGAGGTGCGCTCTACGGCGAGTGGCTCCTGCTCACTTATCTCCCGAACATGTGGAATCTGGATAAAATATGCGAGATATTTAGAGAAGCCCTGGGTTACATACAGGGCTATTCGCGTGTCATTCCCAGACGGGCGCAGCTCTTCGGGGACAGCTGCAGTCCATTGGCTTCCCTGAATCAGACGCCGGGCCACGCGGACGAAAACGGTGCCAAACTCCACGAGGCGGTGGAGCTGTACTTCCGGCTCACCGGCGGCGGCCGCACCACCGATGCCTGCTACCGGGCGCAGCTGGCGCAGGATCGGGGCGATTTCGAGACGGCGAGGCAGGAAGCCCTCACTGTATTCGCCGAGGCCAGGCACCAGGGGCAGGAGATGAACGCCTTAAACGCGGCCGAGTTGCTGGCGCAGCAGGGCAAGCACCTGCAGGATGAGAAGCTGTGGAACTATTTCTTCAGCTATATTCAGAAAGTGGCGGACGGAACCACGCCGGCCGAACCTGCCACCAGGCAGCAGGCCGAGATCATCTCCGCCATGCTGCTGCTCTCGCTGGGGCTTATGGCAAAGCTGCCGGACTGGGTGGAAGGCTGTGAGCATTACGCCATCGGCCTGCCCGAGGGGGGGGTTTCTGGTGGTGGACGACCGCATCGCGCCGGGTGCGTTTATCAATGCTCTGATCCTGGAGGTAGAGTATTACTCCTACCGGCAGGAACCGGTGAAGGCGCTGAACATTGCGGACATGATCGAGAAAGTCTTCGGCGTGCACAGCGCCATCTCATCCACGTACCTGAACTTCTTTCGGGCGGGCTGCTACCGGCAGCTGCACATGGAAAAACGCGCGGAGGATGCGCTGGAAAGCGCGCTGCAGTGGGTCGTGCCGGACGGGCTGTGGCTTCTGGCCGCGGAATTTGAACCCGGCGAAGAAAAGATGATGCGCCGCGTTGCGTTCCGTTTCAGCCCCGAGGCGGCCGAAAAAATTCATGATCTGGGCAAAAACTTCTGGAAAAAGATCGAGATCATCCGCAAAAGCGAGGAAAAAGCCATGCCGGAGGTGTTGACGAAGCGGGAGTGGGAGATCGTAAAGCTGCTCACAGACCATTCCAACAGCGAGATCGCGCAGATCTTACATATCTCAGACAAGACCGTAAAGCGTCACGTGGAAAACATCTACGCGAAGCTGGGCATCAACCGCCGCGGCCAGGTGGCGGACGCCATCAAGGGAGTCCTCACTTCGAACACGGCATTCTGGGTGAAAAAATGATTACATAAAAATTGTAAAAACCGGGAGACGGCTGTATATGGTCGGATCCCGGTTTTGTCATATGGGCCGCTACGGAGAGAAAACGCATTGACTGCAACGGGGAACAGGTTCATATATGAAGTCGTGAATTCGGAAGTGACATTCCGATTCACGGCTTTTTTGCTGCGCGGGTATGCTGATCGTGTCCGGCCTGACAGCAGTCAGATACCGGAAAGAACCAAAGATCCCATATGAATTAACCAAATAACGTAATATTCATACAGAACAACATGTGACACAGGAGCATAAATAACCATAATTTATAATCAAACATCGAAATAGAAATAAAATATCATTATTGCATGTAAATTAATAGTCAGATAGAACAAAAATTGGGTATTTTGGCCCATGGAAATTGAACAAAAAAACGATTATTCTATACCAATCTGTATGAATGGGAGAAGCATGCTCAATAAGTATATGACATACAAAATAAGCGAAGCAAAAGCGCCCGTATTATATAGAACATAACAGTGAAACAAAGCCGGAAGGACAGGCTTTGGAGAGGAGGTGGATCGAATGTCAGACAAACTCCGGCAGGCAACGATCGCAGCGCTGAAAAAAGCGTATGCGGGTTATCTTGACCGGGACTGGGATCGCTACAGGGAATCCCTGGGCGAGGCCAGGCAGAAGATCAATGTCATTCGCGGGCTGGGCTACGATCCGGATCGCATGGGTCGGGAACTGGAAGTGCTGTATCTGTCCGGGGAGGAGCTGCTGATCACCGCGTTCACCTTCGTGGGAAGGCCTTATGAGATGCGTATGTACTATGAGCTTGCGGAATACCATCTCACGGTGCTCCCGTCGAAAATTCTGACAAAGGATACGGCATATCTGCCGCCGGACGTGGATCTTATCGAACTGTTCCCTTTGCCGGAAGAGGATCCGGAGGAAGCTGCGGCGGAATTTACCAGAGCCATGGACATCTACCGGAGAATTACAGGCGGCGGGGACGGCGTAGACATGCTCTACCGCGCGGCGCTGGCCTGCCAGGCGGGGGATCCCCGCAGGGCTCACTACTACATCGACACCGCAAGGGCGGAAGGCGGGGCGTGGCTCCGGCCGCATGCGGACCGGCTCGATGAGCGGATACGGAAGATGGCGTAAAGGAAGGGGTACGAAAGACGCGGTGAAGCTTAAATGAACGAAGCCTGTTGAAAGGTACAAGAGCTGCGTTGAGGTTTAAGTGAACGTAAGAAGGCGAAAGATGTTGTGAGGTTGAACGAAAGTTACAGAAGATGAGATGAGGTTGAACGCAGGTTACAGAAGATGCGGTGAGGTTGAATGCAGGTTACAGAGGATGAGATGAGGTTGAATGCAGGTTACAAATGACGTGGTGAGGTTGAACGCAAACTACGAAAGACGCAGGCCGCTGGGACGGAACGGAAATATATAACGTCAGTCGGCGAGGCGTCCATGCAAAAAGAGAAGATGAAAATAATGTACTTAAGGAACAGAATGTTGAGAATGCTGCACACAGGAGAAGGAACGAACAATGCACTTAAGGGACCGGGGGATCCGAAAGGAAAACCGGGGAGTAACAGAAGTAACCGGATTGTAATATCGGTTTTGAACCGGAAGATACGTGAAAACGGACGGCTTTCGCAAAGTAAAGGCCGTCGCGAAACAAACGGAACAGACGCATCGTCCCGCGGGAAGTTATCCGATGTGTAAAGGAAATTATGCGGAATACGAATAATTCAATTGAAACTGAAAATAGCAGCCGACAGACGGGACCGGGGCGGTTTTTATTTTGCGAAAGCATTGACTGGGTATTAATACAAAACCGAGGGAAAACCTTTAAAAGGAGGAAATTTATGAGAAAAAAGAGATTACAGAAAGTCGTGGCCCTGTTAATGGTAGTGGTCATGATTCTGAACCTCACGCCGAGCGGGCTGACCATCAGCCTTGCGGACGACAACACGATAACTGAGGAGAAGACATCCGATGACCTCACGAACACGGACTGGGAAAATCAGATGTCAACGACCGACAGTTATTCAAGCGAAAATGTCGGGCGTATCTGGACAGACAAGTCGGTCTCGACAGATGACGTGACACTGAGCTATGGCAATCTGAAAGGAACGGTCATCGAAATGGCCTCGGACGCGGATTTCCTGGTGGAGCTGTCTGCCATGTCTTCCACGTCATCCCAGACGACTACCACTACGAGCTCTGCTCCGGTGGACGTGGTCTTTGTGATTGACCTGTCGGGATCCATGTCCAATGCGAACAGTAATATGTCCAACGGATACAGTCGCATCTACAATCTGGTTCAGGCATTGAACAGCGCCATCGATGAATTGATGACTGCCAATGAATATAACCGGATCGCGGTGGTCGGATACAGCTCGACATCTGTCACGCTGCTTCCACTGGATACCTATTCGCAGTACAAGAGCGGGAATACAACTTATGAGTATTTCTCGCTGAACACGAATACCGGGAGCAGCAGTAACGCTACTCTTACCGTGAATGCGGTGAATTCCAGTGGCAGCCGTGTGTATACCACACAGAGTGTTTCCGGAGGCACGAATATCCAGCGCGGTATCTATACCGGCATGAATATTCTGGCATCGGTGGCGAACACGGATGTCACGGTAACGATCAACGGCACCGTCTACAACCGCACGCCGGCGGTGGTTATCCTTTCCGATGGGGCTGCCACCTACTCTGCGGCGGACGGAGCGACCCAGACAACAGGTGGGGGACCAAACCAGTCCACCACTACCATCGGCGGCAACTGGTGGAATATTACCACTACCAATAATAACCAGGGCGATGGGCAGAACGCCTATTACGGCAACGGTTTTAAGGCCATGCTTACCGCCGCTTACATGAAGCAGGCGATCAGCCGGAACTACTATGAAGATGCTTCTGTATATACGATCGGTGTCGGCGTCACGAGCCTGAGTACAAACGAGCAGGCACTGGCTACGTTGACCCTGAATCCGTCGAACTACAGCAGCGGTTCCACTGCCAGCACCACCACCAGTAACTATTCCTGGAAGTCGAGCGGCAATAGCATCGGTTATAGCATGTACACTGCGTGGAACAGCTATGTCGCGAACACTGCAAGCAGTTTTACCGTATCGGTCGGCAACAATAGCACATACCCTGTGAAGCATCCGGACTCCAACGACATTATCGCTCTGGATTCTGAAGGCAAATCTGTCACGGCCACGGTCAACGGCGTCACCATCAACTCCGGCATCCTTTACAATGATGCCTATTATGATGTGACAGCTGCGGATGATATGTCTCTGGTATTCGAGGAGATCACCAGCTCGATCGCATCGGCCTCAGTGGCTTCGCCTACCAAGGTTACGACCGGCAGTGAAACCACCAGCGGTTATGTGACTTTCACGGATACGCTGGGCGAGTTTATGGAAGTGAAGGATTTTGAGGCGATCGTAGTGGAAGATACGATCTTCGCCACGAAAGATGTGAGTGCCAAAGTCGATAACGGAGACGGCTCTTACACCACCACCTACACCTTCACCGGCACGGTAGCGGGCAATGTCGTGTACAACGGAGGCGAGCTGGAAGATCTCAAGATCACCGTCACATCCTATGACGATCCGTCAAAGGGCGATGTGGTAACGGTGCAAATCCCGGCTACACTGCTTCCGCTGCTGTATTATGATATCAACGTCACCAAAACTACCTCCACTATGGACATCAGCGAGGATTATCCTATGCGAGTGTTCTATTCTGTGGGGTTGAAGGATGGCGTGAAGTCTGCCCTGACCACCGGCAACTATGACAGTGTCACGGGACTGGCTTCCTATGTGACAAACAACACGGACAGCACGACAGGAGAGGTCAGCTTCTATTCCAACTATTACGATGCAACAAAAGCAGACGATGGCAAGACCATCGGCGACACCACCGTGTGGTTTGAGCCGGCGGCTACCAACAGCTTTTATTACTTCCAGGAAGATACGGCTCTGTATACTTCCAGCGGAGATAACGCGGTGCTGGCATCTTCTTCTGATATCAGTGCCGGTACAATTTACTACTATAAACATGAGTATTATTACAATACCACAGTAACAACAACGGATCCCACAACGGGGCAGGCGGTTACATCGACGGTAGCCGTTGCCGACACAAAGTGGATTGCGGTAACGATGACTGCCGAAGAGATTGCCAGCTATGTCAAAGATGACGGGAATGGAAATGCCGTGATATCGGCGGGTTCTCCGAAGCTGCCTTTGGGCGAAGCAGCTCTGTTCCGGGGTTCAAAGAGCACGTCCGGAAATTCAACCGGTACGGCGGACTATTACCTGTATCCGACTTGGACTGAGGGCGGCAATGCGGTAACTTATCTGGGCAACAACGGTGAGATTACCTATTCCTCTACCGGAAGCCTGGAGATCAGCAAAGCGGTGACGGCAGCCACGGGCCTGAACCCGAGCTCGACGACAGAGTTTACTTTTACCGTTACCTTTACGAATGCCTCCGGCAGCTATTCCTACTATAAGGTAGACTCGGAAGGGAACACCATCGCGAATTCCGCCGGGACGATCTCCAGCGGAGAAACGCTGACGCTACTGGATGGTCAGTCTGCGGTGATCTACGGACTGCCGCACGGCGCAGGCTACACGGTGACGGAGACAAATCTGCCCACCGGCTATACTGCAGCCAGCAGTTCGGAAAGCGGAACCATCGCGGGTGGTACGACGCAGACAGCGGCATTTACCAATACCTACAAGCCGAATTCGGTTACTTATGATGGCAGCCTGACGGCCTCCAAGACACTGACGGGGCGCGCATGGGATGCGGACGACAGCTTCACCTTCTACCTGACCCCGGTAGATACAACTGTACTGCCGACATCCGATTCCACATTCACGACTACGGACGGCACCGGTGCCACGGTGACGGTGACGCAGGACACCCTCGGCTCCACATCCGTGACAGGCGTTATTTACACAGTGACAAAGGGGACGACGAGTATCGCCGACGGTCAGTCTGTGGAATTCAGCCTGGGCACGTTCAAATTCGATGAGCCGGGCACCTATACTTACCGTGTGACAGAGCACGACGGCACGGAAGCCGGGCTGACCTACAGCGACGCGATCTACACCATCGTATTTACGGTGACAGACGACGGAACGGGCCAGCTGAAGGTCAGTGCCGTGATGACACAGAACTATAATGACAGCTATACCCAGACCAATGTTGAAGTGACATCCGGGGAAGCGGCATTTGGCAACTCCTATAATGCGGGCGAGATCACGTTTAATGTGACCGCAAACAAAACATTAAATGATACTGTGGCGCTCTCGGGCTCCTATGAGTTTAAGTTTACCGCGTTAAACGGCACGGACGGCGTAAAGCTGCCGTCGGGTGTCACAGCTACCGATGACAATACGGATGCCGATGGGAATGTATCCTGGACGGTAACGAACGTGGAATCCGGCAGAATCCTTTCCGGCGATATTGCCATACAGGCGAGCGAGCACGGCAACACGTACGAATACCTGGTACAGGAAGTGATTCCGACCGATGCAAAGCTTAACAATGACGGAACTTACACGTATCAGGGGAATACGGTAACCTTTGATACCAGTGTATATAAGTACAGTTATATCGTAACTTATAACAACAACGTGGTTGGCTACACGCTGACTGTTTACAAACAGAACGCGAACGGCGGATGGGATGAAGTGACCGGAGCGACTACCGCGAGCTTTGCAAATACTGCGAAGGTTACGGTGGGCGAAAACGGCAGCGCGAGTATTCAGGTAAAGAAGACGCTGAGCGGTCGTTCCTGGCTTGACAGCGACGAATTCACCTTTACTCTGACACCTGCGGACAGCAGCACACCGATGCCTTCCGACGGACAGGGTGGCCAGCTTTCGACCGCCACGGTGACGGTTTCCGGTGCGGATTCGGCAGCGGATTACACAAAAGTATTCGCTGACATCACCTATACGGCGGCCGGTACATATACCTATACTCTGACGGAGAATATTCCGGCGGATGCGGATAAGATCGCGGGAATCTCCTACGATACGCATCCGGTCACGGTTACCGTGACAGTGACGGATATGGGCAGCTACCTGTCTGTCGGCGTAAGCTACAGTACGGGCGAGACTGTTCCGGAATTTACGAACACCTATAAGGCAGAAGAAGTCGTTCTGCCGACCGCGGACGCGCAGTTTGCCGTGACAAAGGTGTTGGATGGCCGCGCCTGGGTCAGCACGGATCAGTTTACCTTCAAGCTGACTGCGGGAAGCAACACGGCAGGCGTCACCACGCCGATGCCGGAGCGGGATTCCGTCACAGCGACAATCAGCAACCAGAGTCCTGCCTTCACGGGCGAGGTGACCTATGACACGGCGGGGGACTATACCTATTATATCCGTGAGACAGCCGGGGCTTCCGATGTGGGCATTGACTACGACGAGACCGTGTGGAAAGTAGTCGTGCATATTGAGGACGATTACACAGGCCAGCTGAAGGCCAGCATGAGCTACTACAAGGGCACGGAAGACAGCGTTACAACCGACACCGGCTGGACAGAGGTGACGGGCACGGATCCGGTTACCTTTACCAACACATACACCGCGACACCGGCGACGCTGAGCCGCGTGGGCGGCTCCAAGACGCTGGTCGGACGCGACATGGAGGCGGATGAAACCTTCACCTTTATCCTGACACCGACCGGTGATACGATCACAGCTGTTGCGAACGGAATCGTTCAGCTTCCTGGCTATGTCGAGGGTGGCAGCAGCAATCCGACCACTGCGACCGTGACAGTGTCCGGCATGCAGGACGGAGATACGCAGACCTTTACCTTTGGCGAGATCACGTTTACCAAAGAGGGAACTTATACATTTGCAATCACTGAGACTTCCGGATCCGATGCGAACACCACGTATGACACGCATACGACGTACGCCACGGTGACGGTCTATGACGACACGACCGGTGCGCTGCACGCCTATGTCCGCTATACGGATGAGGACTACAGTTTCACCAACGTAGCATCCAACAATACCAAGACGGTGACGTCGGATACGGATGATGACGGCGTGGCGGAAGATGTGGACGGCCAGATGGTGGAAGTGGGTCAGGAACTGACTTATACCATCAACTGGGTAAACAACGCCTACACGAACGGCGTTCCGGCTGCGGCTACGGTGACCATCACGGATACCATTCCGACGGGCACGGAGCTTGTCAGCGGTACACTGACGGGCGTTGAGAGCAGCGGTGAGCCGACAGATGAAAATCCGATCGTCTATTCGCTGACAGATGACGGCAATGGCAACGTTACCGGCATTACCTGGAAGATCAGGGCGTCCGCAGCGGAAAGCGGATCCGTAAGCTTTACGGTCAAAGTGTCCCAGGATGCTTCCTCCGATACGGCCATCAAGAACTCCGCGAAGGTTATGATCGGAACAAACGAATACGACACCAACGAGACATCGAACTATGTTCCGCTGACCCTGGACAATCTGTTCCAGGTGCAGAAGGAAATCGTGGATGCCAGCGGGAATACCATCTCCGCAGGTACCTATCCGTGGACGGTCGTAGATGAGTATGACAGTACAGACAGCGATGAGGAATACTGGTTCCGCTTCGCCCTGGAAGCGATCTCCGCGCCGGACGGCGTGGATCTGGAAAGCATTCTTCCGGGCGGAACGAAGACGGATGTGTCTCCGGACAACAATCAGAATCCGCTGATTGCAACGAACATTTACAGCGGAGACGCATACAACTACGGTACGGATTCGAACTTTGGCTCTGTGACCTACACGGCGGCGGGTACCTACGTGTATGACCTCTGGGAGCGTTCTCCGATCATGGCGGCAGCCGCGGAAGGAAAAGGCAACACCGGAGAACCGATTCCGGGCGTTTCCTACTCGCAGCAGCTCTACCGTGTGACGGTAAAAGTAGAGTTTAACGCGACCAAAGGCGTGCTGGAAGTTACTGAGTACACGGTAACTCTGGTAGATGACAAAACCGGCGAACCGGTGAATACGACGGCGTATACCACGACTTCTTATTCTGATGCTGACAACAGTTACGTCATGGTTATCACAAATACCTATAATCAGGATGAAGAGCTGGTTTCGTTCCGCGGCATCAAGTCCTACACGGATACCTCGGGAGCGACAACCATGGCGGCGGGAGACTTCTCCTTTAAGTTCACAACAGTGACAGCTAATGCTCCGGTTCCGGTAAGCACCACAGAAGTTCCGGTTACGCAGAATAGTGACGGATCATATTCCTGGACAGTGACGGCAGCAGCCAACGGACAGTTTACATCGACGGATATCACATATGAGCCGGACGATGTGGGAACATATTATTATAAGGTAGAAGAAGTTCGGCCTGACGGCGCATACGATGATGATTCGGAGAAGGACGGTTTCCAGTACGAGAACATGACCTATGACACGAACACGTATTATGTCAAAGTGGTTGTGACGTACGTGGATGCAGACAACGACGGCACGGCAGACACGGTGGCGGTTTCGCCCAGCTACGTGGTGGGAACGGAAGACGGAAACGGAGGCGTCACGGAAAGCCAGACCGAGACAGCCCCGACTACCTCCTACGGTCGAATCATATTCTACAACACCTATGATCCGGACGATGTTGACGTGGATACCGATGATATAACAGATGGTTTTGGCCTGAAGAAGACGATTGAGGGCAGAGACTGGCTGGACAGCGATGAGTTTACCTTTACGCTGACGGCGGATGCGGGCACACCGATGCCGGTTGGCTACGAGACGAGCGCGGACGAGAAGACACTCACATACATTGCGACAGTCAAAGGAACTGATACTCAGGATACAGACGGTGCCATTGCGATCGACTTCGGGGAGATTACCTACAGCAAGATCGGTACCTATGTGTATACGGTGAAAGAAAACCCAACGTCGATTTCGGGAATCACTATCGACAGTGAGTCGCGCACGATTACCGTGACAGTAAAGTATGATGAGACGAAAGATGCGCTGTATGTCGAAAGCATCGCGGTTGATTACACATCGGCAGGACAGGGTGACAGTGCAAAGACTTTTGTGAACACTTATAAATCCTCCGGCAGCTCTTCGGACATTGACATCACGAAGACCCTGACCGGACGCACGATGAATGCGGGAGACTTCACATTTGTGATCACCGCTGCAGGTGCAGATGAGACGGCGACAGCTGACGCTTCGGATAAGCTGGCAAACGCGGGTCTCACAAGAACCGGCAGCTACACGGTTACGAATGTGGAAAGCAATGTTGCATCTGAGATCCTGGAGATACTCGGAGGCCTCACATTCACGCAGGAGGATATCGGCAAGACATTCACCTACACGGTGCAGGAGCAGCTTCCGACGGACGGCAGAGGAACTGAGCTGACCGTGGCGAACGGCGTGACCTATGATCAGTCGGTATATCAGGTTGTGATTACGCTGTCTGACGACAATGCAGGCGGCATCACGGCTGCTCCGACAATCACTCTTTTGAAGAAGGCGGACGGTACGGACGCGGCGGTGAACGGGGAGTATCCGGATGTGACAAGCGCGGGTATTACCTTTGAGAACACCTATGCGGCAACCGGCACATTGAAGGGCGAGACATACCTGAAAGTGGCGAAGACCCTGACAGGTCGAGCCGGCGGTACGAACGAGAAGTTCACGTTTGAGTTGACCGCAGGTGACTATACGGATCTCAGCGGAAATGCGGGTACCGTTGAAGTACCGATGCCGGCATCCAATGCCGTATCGGATGGAAACGGCGGATATGTGTACCAGACCACCGTGAATGCTCCGGCAACAGCCGGCGGAACTGTTAGCGGCGCGTTCAGTGATATTACCTTCACAGAAACCGGTATCTACACCTACACGATCACCGAGGTGGAGGAGAGAAACGCGATCACAGATTGGTCCGGAGCCGAGTATACGGTTACGGTAAAAGTGACCGATAACGGCGATGGCACGCTGAAAGTCGAAGTGACGAGCTTCGTGCTGACGAAGAACCAGAAAGGCCAGACGACTTCCGGCAGTTCTGATCCTGAAAATGTAATCACAGACAACACTGCGACCTTCGTAAACACTTACGTGGAAAAGGAGCAGGAGAAGGAAGTCACCACGGATATCGGCGGAGTTTCGACCCTGGTGAACGGCCAGTATGTCAGCGTAGGAAGTACACTTACCTACACGATCGACTGGTACAACACTGCGGTTGACGAGAACGGCACCGCGGCGGTGGCTACCATCAAGGTAGAGGATACTGTTCCGACAGGAACCGGTTATGTCGATAATAGCCTGACCTGGACGATAGAGAATGTAAACGGCGGTGTTATCAACAACATTACACCGACGACATCAACTGAAAATGGCAAGATCACCGTAACGTTCGAAGACGTACCGGCAAATGCTTATGGTACCGTCTCGTTCACGGTAACGGTGACGGAGGATGCTTACGACGCAGGCTCGGTTGAGAACGAAGCCTCCATCACCATCGGCGATCACGACCCGGTACAGACCAACACGGTAGATAACCGGATCCCGACCAAGAAAGTTACCAATGCTTCCGGCAAAGACATCGACGGTGAGCTGGTGGGCGTGGGCGAGACTCTGACCTACACCATCGACTGGGTGAACACTGCAGTTGACGGCGATGGAAACCCGGCGGATGGCAAAATCACCATTACGGATACCATACCGGACGGAACAGATTATGTAAAAGACAGCCTGAATCATGTGATCAGCAGCGGCTCTATATCGGGAAGCTACAATGAGAACACGCGCACCATCACCTGGATTATCGACGCGAGGGCGGGTGCATACGGCAGCGTAAGCTTTAAAGTAACGGTAAATGAGGACGCAGTTGACAACACCAATCAGGCAGTTACAAACCAAGCAACCATCAAGATTGGTGAAAATGAGTATGATACAAATGTCACCACAAACTATGTGCCGAAGAAGACGGGCGAGGTTGCTGACAGCCAGTCCAGCGCACTGAAGGTGGGCGACATCATCACCTATACGGTGGCATTTAAGAACACCACGGCGACTCCAAACAGCATCAGCGTAGAGGATGCGCTGGCGATCGGTCTGGATTATGTTGCGGATAGCGCAAATGTGAAGATCGGCGATGATGAAGCAGCAACGGAGCCGACGGTTTCCGGAGAGGCTTCCACCGGAGAAACGCTGACCTGGACACTTGAAAACGTAGAGCAGGGCGCAACCGTAGTCGTAACCTTCAAAGTACAGGTGACGGAGGATGCGGATGCGAACGTGGCGAACTCCGCAATTGTGGACGGCCACAAGTCCAACACCGAGATTACACCGGTTCCGTCGGAGGATGTGAAACATGTTCTGAACGATAGGAACCAGATCATCGACGGTGAGGTAGTAGAGGCGGGGCAGACCCTGACCTACGAGATCTCCTGGACCAATGAGGCAAAGGCAGACGATGGTTCCGTCACCTATGCGGACACGGTGACTATCGTGGATTACCTTCCGGCAGGTGTGACGCCAGTAAATTATGCAGGCGGCACCTACAATGAAACGGACAGAACGATTACATGGGAGATCTCCAATCTCAGCACCACGTCCATGGAGCGCGGCACCATCATTTTCGAAGTGACGGTAGACGGCACAGAGGGAACGATCGAGAACGAAGCGATTATCACGGCGAACAGTGTGGATAAGGATACATCGGTATTTAACACCGTACCGGTGAAGGATGTCGCGACAGAAGACGCGGCAGACGGGGACGGGGATGTTGTCCTGGTGGGCGATGTCCTGACCTACGAAGTTTCCTACACGAATCCGGCCACGGATGAGAATGGAAACGAGAGCGCAGCGGCGAATATCACCATCACCGATGCGGCACCGGCGGGAACAACTTATGTTGACAGCAGTGCGAAGTACACAGTGACAGCGGCGGCCGGTATTGATACCACCGGTGTTGTAAGTAACGTTGATGATACGAGCGATACCATCGTGTGGACGTTTACGAATGTTCCGGCAGGTGCGACCGTGACGGCGACCTTTAAGGTAACCGTAACAGAATCGGCGCTTGAAAATATCGGAAATAAAGTAGCGAACACGGCAAATGTGAACGTAAACAACAAAGCAGTTGTCACGAGAGAAGTTGTAAACTATGTTGTGGACAAGGATGTGGCACTTGCCAGTACACCGACTGTCAGTGTGAACGGCAAGACGGTAGGCGTGGGCGACAAGCTTACTTACACCATCGACTGGGCGAATACGGCGACAGACGAGGCGACCGGCAATCCGGTTGCGGCGACTGTAGTAGTAAAAGATACCATTCCGACCGGCACAGTGCTCGTACCGGGCAGCGTAGTGGCGACCGGCGCGACATCGGTTCACTATATCGTGAACGGTAACGGCGGATATGTTGAAAAGATCGAGTCCGAAGAAGAGGCGGCAAATGTAATTGCCATCGAATGGACATTTGAAAACGTGGCGGCAGGAACGTCCGGCGTCGTTTACTTTGATGTAAAAGTAAGCGAAGACGCAGTAACGACGAACGAGATTTCCAACACAGCCTCCATCAAGGTTGGGGAGGATGCCCCGGAGACCACGAACGAAACCACAAACTATGTACCGGAGAAGACCGTGGAAGTAAGCGATTCCGACGGCGATGATGTGGCCCGGGTGGGCAAGGAGCTGACCTACACGGTAAGCTTTAAGAACACCGAGCAGGCGACATCGGATGTGGTGATCACGGATATTCTTGAGGAGACGATTGATTACAAGGAAGGTTCCGCAAGCGGATCAACGGATGAAACGAAGACGATCACAGTAACAAATGCGGATGGATCGACCGCGAGTGTTGAAGTTACATTTGCGGAAGACCCGACCGGGACCCTGACCTGGACGGTGAAGGATGTACCGGCAGGCGCGACAGGCCAGGTAAGCTTCATTACAGTCATCAACGAAAAGGCGGAAGGCGAAACTGTCAATAACAAGGCGACTGTGACCGTGGGCGGCCATGAGGCGACCACAAACACAGTTCCTGTGACGGTGGTAGAGTCTGACAAAGTAACGATTGAAGGCACCAAGACACTGGTTGGCCGCAACATGACAGACGATGACACCTTCAGCTTCACGCTGGCGGCGGGCAACGACGCTACAGCCAAAGCAATTGAAAATGGCGTTGTCATCATCGGAATCGGCACAGCTGCTTCCGAGACCGTAAGTGCGGATGTCACGGCGGCGACAGACAGCGACAAGACCAGCACCGTAAGCTTCGCGTTCAGCGAGATCAGCTTCACGAAGGCCGGAACCTATGTCTTCAAAGTGACAGAGGAAAACACCGGACTTGAGAAAGTAACATACGATGGCACGACTTACACGGTAACTGTGGTTGTAACCGAGGCAGACGGCGTGATCACGGCAGGAACACCGGTTATCTCGAATGGTTCGGAAACGAATCTGACGGCGATCACCTTTACCAACACGTATTATAACGAGGACGAGGCGAAGAGCGTTTCCTCTGAGAATGCGAACGGTGAAGCAGTGAAGATCGACGGCGAGCTGGTGGGCGTGGGTGAGACCCTCACCTACACCATCGATTGGGTGAACACGGCGGTTGACACGAATGCAGACAGTGCAACCTATGGCAGCCCGGTGGATGCGACTGTTACCATCACGGATACCATTCCGGCCGGAACGAGCTACGTTGAAGGCAGCGCAGATACGAACTACGTGATCGGCAGCGGAGCGGGAACGGCTGACGTTGAAGTAAACTATAAGGACGGCACCATCACCTGGATCATAGAGGCGGATGCGGCGGCATACGGAAGCGTAAGCTTTAGCGTAACTGTCAACGAGGACGCTGTGGAGAATGCAGATCAGAAGATCGAAAACCAGGCGAAGGTAAATGTTGGCGACAACGATTACGATACCAACACCACCACGAACTACGTGCCAAAGAAGACGGCAGAGCTTGACAGCGACTCCGACACTTTAAAGGTCGGCGACGTGATCACCTACTCCATCACCTTCAGGAACACGGCAGAGACGGCGGAAAACAGTATTGAAGTAGAAGATACGCTGGCAGCGGGTCTTGAATATGTGACAGGCAGCGCCACAGTTAAGGTCGGCAGCGCCGAAGCAGAGGCGAAGGATCCGGGCATCCTGGGCCAGGCAGCGAGCGGACAGACCCTTACCTGGAAGCTCACCGACATCGAAGTGGGAGCGACCGTAACCATCACTTTCAAGGTAGAGGTAACCGAGGATGCGGACGCAAGCGTTTCGAACCAGGCCATCGTGGGCGGACATGATTCCAACCAGACGATCACCCCGGTACCGTCGGAAGACGAGAAGCATGCGCTTGACAGCGCCGGCAATATCATCGACGGCGAGGCGGTAAATGCGGGCGATGTTCTGACCTACCAGATCACCTGGACGAACGAAATCACAGAGGTGCAGGCTGACGGCTCGGTGACGAAGAGTTACGCGGATACCGTAACCGTAACGGATACCCTTCCGGAAGGCGTGACGGTAGTCGATTACGACGACGCGGACGCAACTGACGTTGTGTATGACAAGACTGCCGGAGCAAACGGCACCATCACCTGGACCTTTGAAGGCTTGAGCACGGAGAAGATGGAGCGCGGCACCATCACCTTCACCGTAACGGTAGACGGTACGGCGGACACGATTAAGAACACCGCGATCATCTCCGCAAATGAATACGATAAGACAGCATCGGTAACCAACACGGTTCCGGTGAAGGAAGTTTACGAAGCGGAAGACACGACCATCAGCGCAAACGGCGAAGTTGTGTATGTGGGCACGGTTCTCACCTACGAAGTTTCCTACACGAATCTCTCGGAGGAGGAAGCGGGCACAGCAGATTTCACCATCACGGATGCGGCACCGGTCGGAACAGCATATGTGGAAGGCAGCGCAAAGGGCACGGTAACCGATGCGAACGGCAACGATATCACCGACAGCATCACCGTAGAGACATCTGCAGCTGACGACGGCACCATCACATGGTCCTTCAAGGAAGTTCCGGAAGGCGCGACTGTAACGGGAACCTTCGAAGCAACCGTAACGGAAGCAGCCCTCGAAAACGCGGGCAACCGGGTAGAGAACCAGGCGGAAGTGACGATTAACGGAGATGATCCGGTCAGCACCAGAAAAGTTGTCAACTATGTGGTTGACAAGGATGTAGCTCTGGCGGACGATCCGACTGTCAGCGTGGACGGTCAGACCGTGGGCGTGGGCGATACCCTTACCTACACCATCGACTGGGCGAACACGGCGGCAGATGCTTCCGGCATCCCTGCTGCAGCAAAGGTTGTGGTGACGGACATCATCCCGGACGGCACGGTACTCGTACCTGGCAGCGTTCCGGCAGCAGGAGCGGTTTCGGTTCACTACCTTGTGAACGAGAACGGCGGATATTATGAAACCATAGAGACAGCCGAGCAGGCGGCAGAAGTCATCGCCATTGAGTGGACATTCGATGCGGCGGCAGGCGCGTCGGGCACGGTATCCTTCAAGGTAACCGTGAGCGAAGACGCAGCGACAATCAACGAGATTTCCAACGTAGCCGAAATCAAAGTCGGTGATAACGATCCTGTTACCACAAACGAGGCCACGAACTATGTGCCGAGAGATCCGGTTAAGACAATTGCGGAAGACAGCGCCGGTTATGCGGATGACGAAACCGTGGTGTATGATGCGGATACGGATACTTACACTTACGCGGACGTGGCAGTGGGAGACACCATCGAGTATGTCATTTCCTACTACAACCACAATCCGAAAGCAGCGGACGTGGTCATTACGGATACGCTTGATCCGGGCGTGGAATATGTGGAAGGTTCGGCGACGGACGGCGGCGTATACGACGCAGCGACCCACGCAGTGACCTGGAAACTTTCAGCCGTGGCGGCACAGACGGAGGGAACAGTATCCTTCAAGGTGACCGTGACATCGGATGCGAAGACGATTGCGGAAGGCGAGACGAAGGCAACGGTAGAGAACCAGGCGGGCGTGCAGGTGAATAACGAACCTGAGATCAGGACGAACGTGGTTGAGAATCCGATTGAGCCGGATCCGGAAAAAGACCCGGAGAAGACCATCATCACCGAAGGCATTTCGAACGGAGATAACGTATCCGTCGGAGACGAGCTGACCTACAGGATTTCGTACTACAATAACACGAACGAGACGGTGGAAGTGACCATCACGGATCAGCTGGATGAAGGGTTTGACCTCATCCGTGCAACTGAAGGTTACACCCTGAGCGGAAGAACCTTAACCTGGAAGCTCACGGCGGAGCCGTTTACGACGGTGGAAGTAACGCTGACTGTTCAGGTAAACGCGAACGCGAAGACCATTGAGGAAGGCGAGACGAAGGCAACGGTAGAGAACCAGGCGGGCGTGCAGGTGAATAACGAACCTGAGATCAGGACGAACGTGGTTGAGAATCCGATTGAGCCGGATCCGGAAAAAGACCCGGAGAAGACCATCATCACCGAAGGCATTTCGAACGGAGATAACGTATCCGTCGGAGACGAGCTGACCTACAGGATTTCGTACTACAATAACACGAACGAGACGGTGGAAGTGACCATCACGGATCAGCTGGATGAAGGGTTTGACCTCATCCGTGCAACTGAAGGTTACACCCTGAGCGGAAGAACCTTAACCTGGAAGCTCACGGCGGAGCCGTTTACGACGGTGGAAGTAACGCTGACTGTTCAGGTAAACGCGAACGCGAAGACCATTGAGGAAGGCGAGACGAAGGCAACGGTAGAGAACCAGGCGGGCGTGCAGGTGAATAATGAACCTGAAATTAAGACCGACATCGTGGAGAACCCGGTAACTCCGGACGATCCGGATGAACCGACCAAGACGGTAAGCGCTGACAGCGAGGCAGGCGCAGTTGCCGAAGTCAGCGAACCGGCCGAAGATGGCACCGTCACCGGCAGCGAGGTCGCCGTGGACGACATCATCACCTACGTGATCGAGTACTACAACCACCTGAACTCCACCGCAACCGTGACCATCACGGATGAGCTGGATCCGGGCGTGACCTTCGAATATGCGGAAGGCATTCTGGCGGACGACGAGACGCCGCTGGATACCTCCATTGAAACCGTCGGATACAACTACGTAACTTACCGTGCAGATACCGTGACGGATGAGGACGGAAACGCGACCACCACCGTTACCTGGACGATCTACAACGTGAAGCCGTTTACCACCGACAGCGTAGAGCTGAAGGTGAAGGTAACCGCCGAAGCGAAGAATGTGGAGGACGGCGAGACCGCGGCAACGGTTGAGAACGATGCCATCGTAGAGATCGGCGAGGATCCGGAAAACGTTTACACTACAAACGTGGTCGAGAACCCGCTTGAAGACGACGAAGTAACCGAGCCGACCAAGGCTGAGCTGACCATCACCGTAGAGGATGAAACCGCGGACGCGGAGGAAATCTCCGTGGATGAGAACGGCAACATCACCTACCAGGATGTAACGGTTGGCGACACCATCAAGTACGAGATCAGCTACTACAACCATTACGCAACCACACAGATCGTGACCATCACGGATGTGCTGGACGAAGGCCTTACCTACGTGGAAGGCTCGGCGAGCAACGGCGGAGTTTACGACGAAGCCACCCGCACAGTTACCTGGGAACTCACCGAAGCACCGTTCACAGAGGGAAGCGTAAGCTTCGAGGCAGTTGTAAATGAAACCGCGAAGACCATCGGCGAAGGCGAGACGCAGGCGACCGTGGAGAACGATGCGACCGTGGAGATCGGCGACGGCGAGAGAAATACCACCATCGTGATGAACCCGATTGCGGCAGAAGATCCGCAGGATCCGACCAAGACCGTCAGCGAGAGCAGCCCGAACGGCTACGACGCGGAGGCTGAGACAGACGAGACCACCGATACGCTCACCGGAGCATCGGTAGCGGTAGGCGACATCGTCGAGTATGACATTACTTACTACAATAACAACAATACGACAGCGGTTGTCACCATCAAAGACACGCTCGATGCGGGTGTTGACTTCCTTAGCGCGACCGGTACTTTGAAGTCCGAAGCGACAGAGGATGACAGCGTTGTATATGAACTCTCCACGGACGAGAACGGCATCGTAACTGTTATCTGGACCATCACGGATGTGGCTCCGTTTAGCGGAGACAGGGTAACCCTGCAGGTACAGGTAAATGCGAACGCGAAACTGGTAGAATCCGATGAAGACGAAGCAACCATTTCCAACACGGCATCCGTACAGATCGGAAA
>JAJQBQ010000047.1:77274-79872 GCA_021203205.1 Lachnospiraceae bacterium
CCAACACGGCATCCGTACAGATCGGAAATGACCCGGCAGTGGATACCAACACCGCCGAGAACCCGATCACCCCGGATGACCCGACCGACCCGACCAAGACCATCACCACCGAGGGCGTGGAAGAAGGCGATACCGTAAAGGCGGGCGATGTCCTGACCTACAGCATCGGATTCTACAACCACACGAACAAGGTTGCGACCGTGGTGATCACGGATACGCTTGAGGGCGGAATTGATTACATCTCCTCCACCGAAGGCGGCGTCTATGACGAGGCAACCCGCACAGTCACCTGGACCCTGACGGTGAATCCGTTCACAGAGGGCAGCGTGAGCGTCACTGTAGAAGTGAACGAGAGCGCGGAAACGCAGATCTCCAACACCGCATACGTGAAGATCGGAAACGAGGCGGACAGCGATACGGATACGGAAAATCCGGGCGGAAGCGACGAGCCGGACAACGGAACGCCGACCAATACCGTTACCAATCCGGTAGAGGAAGAAGAAATTCCGACCACAACGCCGGCGCCGACGGAGCCGATCCCGACCACCGGCGACACCGAAGCGGTTGTACCGTACACGGTACTGATGCTCATGGCATTCGCGGCCATCGTGATGCTGCTTAAGGGGCGCAGGAAAGAGAACGCGTAAGAACAAAGAAACAGGCTGTCATCCGGCGGAGAGCGACGGAACCGCCGGATGACGGTAAGAATTAAGAAAGTAAAGCTAAGAAGTTGTAAATCATTTAAATTCTGTGGAAAAAGCACAGGTGAGACTTCTCTTAAGGATCCTGAGCCGCTGCTGCGGCCGGTGATGAGAAGACTCAGACTTAAAAAGCGGCCGGGAGGCTTAAGAACCTCCCGGCCGCTTAATTAATTGAGTATGGCATTAACATCCTGAGCATAAAAAGAACGTGAATTAGATATAAGGCAGATACGGCCGCCCATATTTCGGTATGGCCGGTGCGGTTCCGTCTTTCGGGCGGAGCAGTTTCTGCTGATCGTCCAGAAATTCCCCCACGACATTTGTGTTCAGCGTGTAGTAAACACGGTTGCCACGAACTGTGGTGCTTACCAGGTCTGCCTCCACCAGTTTGCTCATGTGGTGGTGGATGGTGTTGCGCGCGAGACCGAATTTAAAGGAGAGCTCCTGTCCGTATGCCGGGTGATCTTTCAGGTAGCACAAAATGTCGTAGCGGGTGCGGTCGCCGAGCAGGCGGTAGGAGTTGAAAACCCGATCTGCCAGGTTCGGCTGGGATCCGTTGGTATTTGTCAGCTGATCCCGCAGAAAACCGCAGTAAATATCTATGGTGTCATCCGCATCGGAGGCGGGAAAGGCCAGAACCGTGTCCAGTCCCAGAAGGAACGGGTGTAGCCGGATGCGGATGCTGTCCATCCTGCGGGACGCCGACTTTATGTGGGCAAGGTACCCGAAAAAGTCGTCCTGGGGGATGGTTCGCATGCCGTCCGCAAAATATGAGATGAGCGTTTTGATGGCGGGAGCCTCCTGCCGCAGCCGTTCCGACAGCGGCACGATGCATGCGGCGGCCCGACGGGCTGTGTCCCGGTAATTATTGTACAGATTTAAAAGCTTCAGCTTGCTCAAGTCCGGCAGGTTCAGGGAGAGAACCGTGCGCATGTAGATGTCTGCGGAGATTTGAGTACCCTGCGGCGGAACCGTTGCCGCGCACAGGTCGGCATGGGATGGCGTGTCCGGCGACAGATTTTTAGCCGGAGCGGTCTGCCCGAAAGACTCCGCTTCGCCGTCCCGCCTGTCAGTTTTTAAAGAAATGTCCATGGTGCCGGACAGTATATCCAGAATATTTTTCGAGATCTGCGAGGGTGGAAGTGCGGCAATGCGTTCCGCAAGAGCCGTGACATCGCCGTCAAATTCGTTCAGCACGGGGGCAAACAGAAGAAATGCCGGGGAGCAGAGCCCCAGAACATTGCAGGGCAAACCTTCGATGCTGCGGAAAAGATCCTCATCCGCTTCCGGGACATCCGTTTTTGCGCGGCTTTGCGCATCGGCTGTGTCATCATCTCTCTTATCCTTCGTGTTCTCGCTAAACTGTGTCTTAAGTGTGAGAAGATCGTTCAGCGGTTTTAACTCGTCAAATATGTTTCCGAAGGCTTCGTCCGTGCCTGCTTTGCGCAGGAGAATCCGCTGCTCGGTTTCCTCCCAGCTCTTGCCCGTGCCCCTGCGGCCGAGGCAGGCGAGTGATTCCAAAAGAAGATTTGGCTGCGATAGATAATCCATAGTTTTTTGTTTCCTTCCTTCTCTCTCTGCCTGATTGACGGAGTCAGACCCGTCCCTGCCAACGGGGAGGATCTGCCGGTACCAAATGAAGAGCCAGGGTCAGCCGGAGAACACAGTGCAAAGCGGATTTCCGGAGTGCCGGACGAGGCGAAACAAAAAATCGGATCAGCCATCATGGTCAATGTCTGTGAACCTTCATTCGTATGCCAATATCAATCTTTCTATCAGAATATGTCATTACCGGCGTAAGAGCATCTCACAAAATCAGGGAAAAGTCAACTTTAAATTAAAATATAATGTTCTGAAAGAAACATAAATATATAATAATATATGAACACACGATAGA
>JAJQBQ010000060.1 GCA_021203205.1 Lachnospiraceae bacterium
CAGCGTTGGAACGGAGAGCACGGGAACTCTGCAAACGGAACCGGAGAGCACAGATGCTCTACAAACAGAGACAGAGAGTACGGATGGCCGGCAAACACAAACAGAGAGCACAGAGGTTCAGCAGGAGAGCAGTGAGAAAGCGGCAGCAGAAGAAGAAAGAGGTATTTAGCGGAGAGTTTTCGTACAGTCAGGGAGGGTAAGCAAACCATGTGGGAAGAAGAAAGTACAGAAATCCCAGAAGAGGATTTCACATGGAAAGCCTGGGAATCTTTTTACGATGTGGTAGATCGGGATTTCGGAGATCAGGAAGCTGAGAAAATTTATGAGGCGCTGGGAAAACGGCTGCGCTGCGTTTCATTTGGAGAATATTTGAAACGATATATTTACCGCAAAGTTGGCTTTACCGAGCCGTTTGGCGAAATTCCGTTGGACGAATATCGAAAGATTATCTTAAGTTCCTTTGCGGAGCGCAATACACCGGGATCCTTTTATGAGACGACGGCAAAGCTGTCTGCTCTGTCGAAAAACTGGCTGACGCAGCAGACGGTGCGCAGACAGGTGGTATTTCTCCTTGGCTTCGGACTGGGAATGAGTGAAGCGGATGTGAATTATTTTCTGACAGCAGTTCTAAGGGAGCAGGGGATCAATCCGAAAGACCCTTTCGAAGTGGTCTGCAGTTATTGTATCAAAAAAGGATACCAGTACCCAAAATTTCAACAGCTGTGGGATGAAATTAGTCGGAATGTGGCAGGGAAGGGAGAAAGGCAGATCAATGAAGAGCGGCTCAAAGAAGAACGGCTCAAAGAAGAACGGATCAAAAAAGAAGAGAGTGATTTTACGGTCAGGTATCGGACTGCATTCCATTTGATTCAAACCGAGGATGAACTTCGGAATTATCTTGCAAACTTAAGGCAAAACAATCAGAAATTTCGCCACAGTGTTACAGCAAGAAAAGCATTTGACAGTCTTTATGATGAGACGCGGGATGTGATCGCGGCATTGTACCAAAAGGAGCAGGAATCAATCTGGCAGTACGGTGCAGAAGGAAAAACAGGGAACCGAAAGGAATTTCGTCGTGAAGATATCGGGGAAAGTGATCTGGAACATGTCATTTGTGCGGCGATCCCTGTTGACCGGCACGGAAACCTTGCGGCAGCGAAGGCATCGGAACTCGCGGGGCAGTTTGAAGGCAAAAGACTCAGCAGGCAGCATTTGCGCGATCTGCGAACCGAAAAAACAGAGGTTGGCCGTTTCGATTTGATCACGCTTAATTTTTTCCTTTTCTCACAGAAAACGGAATATGAAAATACCCCAAAGAGAAGGTACAGCGCATTTATCGAGTCGACAAATGCGATCTTAAAGGAGTGCGATTTTATGCCGCTGTATGTGGCTAATCCGTATGAGAGTTTCCTGCTGATGTGTATGCTGGCGGATGAGCCGATGGAGATTTATGCGGAAGTATATGAGCTGGCATATAAAGGGAAATTACAGAGTACATGAGAGATACAGAGAGGTATAGCGACTTGAAAACAGGAGCTATTTCTGTCCGGCGTTGTATCAAATGATTCGAGCGACAAAAGGTCATGACACACAGATTTCCCCGGAGTCAGCGCGAAGCGTTCGCTCCAACTCCCGAAATCCTTTGTGTCATTAAAAAAAGCATGAAAATCGGTTCTGCGGTTTATGGCGCGGACCGATTTTTTGTTTGCGCAACAATGTGTCCATAAATGGTAAAATTCATCTTACAGATGGAAGAAAGAGCCGAGTATAATAAAAAGCATGAGAGAGGAAGTTTATGAATTTTGAAATGGAGTTGACGATGTATATGTTATTTTATTATAGTTAACTATCGACATAAGGCACAGAGTAAGCATATAACATCCAAAGTACTGCATCGCTTAATGAGTGGGACTTTGGATTCTCTTTAGAAGATCACATATTGTGAATCTACTGAAAACTGGTTTTTGACCACCCGGGGAGATTGGACTATGAAGGAAAAGAAGACAATAATCAGGAAAATTGTTTTTTTGTTTGCTGCTTTATTGGCAGTTTTTGCATTAATAAATCTCGTATGGTATTTTGGGCTAAAGATAAGATATGTGCATCTGACAGAGAAAGTAGACAGAACAGAACGGGAGGAAAGTGAAGTAGATCAGGGGCTTAGCAGATACATATATGAAAGCGTGCGTAACGGATATTGTTTTACAGTGAAAGACACAGGATACTTATCCAAATCCGGATATGCAACTGTATCCAGAGAAGAGGGCTATGAGCGGATAGTGGATGCGGATGGGAATGAGATATCTGACAACGGGCCATATGTAATACTATTTATTTGGCCGTCATGGTTTTCCGGGTATACCTTCGGCGTGGACATTGAGTCGAAAGATTACTGGCATCAGATGAAGGTGGACGAAAATGGGCAATTGATGGAAGAAAGTGACATGGATCCGGATTTACAGGATGAATTAAACGCCGTGCTGGAAGAAAACCGGGAGGAGATTGAGCGCTTATTTGAACTGGCAGATGAGATGTGGGACATACGGTAAAAGCTATCGTGGAAGCACGGAAACAAAAGACTTTTTCGCAGAAAAATGTCGCTTAAGTTCCGCATATTTCGCATAACGGAACTCATGTGCTTATGCGGTGACTTCTGAATGAGGGGATGTATTCCTAATGGTAGCCGCGAAGCGGGCATAGGAGTTATTTATAGAAGTCTGTCAAGCGTGGCAACCAACTGTGTCCTCTGGCGAACTCTGCGATGCGCGCGTGAAAGTTTCCGGAGAAAGAAAGGGATAGTTTTTATGAAAAAATTGAAGTACACGCTTTCTGTCCTGCTGATGCTGACAGGTTTTATCTTTACAGCAGAACTTTATCAGAATTACCTTACAAACATCTGTAGCGGGAAATATTATTTTTCCATTGAGGAAAAGTATCATCGGGATGTGCTGGTGGAAACTCTGGAAGGTGCCGCAAAAGAGCAGGGCCTCGGAATTTTTGCAGTGACCGATATGATTTCTACCGCGCTTGTAAATGAGATTGATGTCTATGCGGACGAAGCAGCCAGACAGGCACTTGCGGAGGAAGACATAACAGCCGGAGAATTCACCAGCATTTTTTCCGGGAGGACGTTTGTAAATTTCCATGATTTTCATGAGATTGCGGACGATGCGTCCATCGAAACTTTCTACTTTACAGGCGGCGGCATGGATGAAGTCCTTGCCGTGAAAAATCAGGTATTATCGACCTTTGCGACCTCATACGTTCACCGGCAGGAGGGCGATGGCAGGGGCTGGATGATTTACGCTGTCTGGGGACTCATCTACGCGCTGCTTCTGCTGCTGGGCTGGATGACTATCCAATATGAGAAAAAGGAAGTCTTCATCCGGGTATCTCTGGGTGCGTCCATGAAGCAGATCACGGTGCGCAATATGGCGGTGGATACGTTGCTTTTTCTGGCTGTCTGGGTCATGCTCCGACTCTTTCTGGGGCTTTTCCTTTCCCTGAATTACAGGTCAGATATTCTGGGGGGACTGCTGGCGTTATTTCTTTTGACACAGATTTTATTACATATTCTGGGATGCCGCTATGATTACAGGGAAATCATATATGGATTCTGTCCTCGGCATCATGAAAAAGGAAGGATAGATTAATGATCGAAATAAGAAATATATCCAAATGATTTGAAGACAAGGTAATTTTCTGCAATTTCTCTCTGGTGATAAACGACGGCGATTTTCTTGCCCTGTCAGGGAACAGCGGGTGCGGCAAGACGACACTGCTTAATATGATCGGAGGGCTGGAGCCCGTGGACGAGGGACAGATTCTGGTGGACGGCTTTGATGTCGCCAAAAAGAAGGGGAAGGAGGCGTATTACAAATACAAGGCGGGCTTCCTGTTTCAGAATTTTGCGCTGATTGAAAATAAGACTGTGCGTCAAAATCTGGAGATGGTACAAAAATCCGCAAGGAGCAGCGCCTCCCTCGAAGAAGTGCTGGAACAGGTGGGACTTGGAGGGGATGCAGACACTTATGTGTACAAGTTGTCCGGCGGTGAGCAGCAGAGAGTTGCGCTGGCCAGGCTGATGTTTAAACGTTGCGAGATCATTCTAGCAGATGAGCCGTGCGGCTCGCTGGATGCGGGAAACAGCGCAATGGTAATGCAGATCCTGCACCGAATGAATGACCAGGGAAGAACCGTCGTCCTTGTGACGCATGATGAAAAGACAATTGAAATGGAACAGAATGTTGTCCGGCTTGGAGAATGATGGGTGAGATTGCAAAAAAAGGCGAGGGCAATCATTACAATGTAAAACAGTTTCATTCAGGTGTGCTTATAGGTGGTAAAATTCATCTTACAGGTGGAAGAAGGAACTTAGTATAATACAAACGAGAGAGGATGATTATGAATTTGAGTTTTGAACAGGAGGTGCAACATGAGGTATGGATCAGCAATATTAGAAGGTAGAACAATACATTTTAAAAGAATATATCTGATAATAGGTATACTCTCATTACTTTTGACCGTCTGCTCATGCGGCGACAGTGAGGAGCAGGTAAACTGGTCTTTTGCCGAGAAAGCAGCGCTTCTGGTGCAGGAGGATGGATGGGTCTATTCCTTTACCTATACATTCAATAAAGAAGCTGGCGACGAGGACGATGGCCTTCTGCCGTACAATTTCTTTGGCGTTAATTTGCGCTATCGGTACAATGAAGATTATATGACAACCATCTCAACCATGGAAAACGGTGAGATGGTAACGAAAACGGTTCCGCAGACGATCCAGATGCTGGGGTTGTCAAATTCCCTGGCGCAGCAAAACGATATGAACAAGATCGCGGAGATTCTGAAATACAATGGAGGTACCGTAACAAACGAGGACCTTCTTGCACTTACGCCGGAGAATTTGGATTTCGAGGAACTGGATGAAGAATTATTTCTGGGTCTGGTGCAACAGGCTCTTTCCGCAGAGAATCATGACGAAGGAAATTATGTAGACCTTCCTTACTATGCGCTGCTGACAGAGCCTGAGTATCTGGATGATTACAAATTTCAGATCGGTCTGATCGCGGATATGGGATGTGTGGACGTGATTTTTATCGATGTTCTGTTTCGGACAGGCAGCGGTTATGCCGATTATGTTCAGCTGTCCGACCTGGTTGAATCCGGCGAGGCGAATGATGAGCAGATAACCGCGTACGAAAACATTCAGAAGTTAGAAGAAGGAATTGTGGATGAGAATGATCTGATGTTTGGCAAAGATGAAAATGAAAGCGTTTCGATTGGGAGCATTGAATTTTCACGACTTTATCAGTTCCTGAAAAATTTGGAAGAAGGAAATTATTATCAATATGTGATAGAACCATAACTCATGCCAACTTTACGGGTGCAATCATGGAAACAATGGAAGATAGGGACATGAATCAATGATACGAGTGTGCAATCTTGTGAAAAGCTATGGAAGCCAAAATGTTTTTGATCACTTTTCCTGCGAGTTTTCGGATGCCGGTTTTTATCTGCTGTTTGGGGAAAGTGGATGCGGAAAAACGACATTGATCAATATTCTGGCCGGCCTCACGGAAATCGACGGCGGAGAAATCTGTATGACTCCGGGAATGAAGATGGAGGAATGCTCTTCCTATATTACACAGGATCCTTTTTTTGTGGATTTTCTGGATGTGATGGACAATATGAAGCTGGTCTGCGGGGAGGAAGAGCACATCCGCAGCCTGCTTCGGCAGTATGGGCTGGATGGAAAGGAGAACCGCTTTCCGGAAACACTTTCGGGCGGCGAACGGCAGCGTCTGGCCTTTGCCCGGGCTATGGCGGGAGGAAAGAAGGTTCTGTTTCTGGATGAACCGACAGCAGCCTGCGATAAAGAAAACAGCCGAATAATATTTGAAACGCTTGCGGGGATGCGGGATCAGGTGCTGATCATCTGCGCAAGCCATGATGCGGGGGCGATTCAGTATGCAGATCATGTGATTCGATTTTCGAAGGATCATGGATATGGGAAAGCGCCCACAGGTTTAACAAAAACTGTTTTGGAGCGCGTGGAGAAGAGAAAAGAAATTCGTGGAAAAGAGGGAAGAAGAGAGTTTCATAGAAAAGTGAGGAGTGTGTCTGAGAGAAAGCAGCGCTCCTTGCCAGAAAAGTCCTCGAAATACGGTTGGAGAAACGTTCGTGAAATTATTCCATATATGAAGAAATACTTTCGCTCCTCCTATAGAGACCGGAAAAGTATGGCACTTTTCTGTATTTTTCTGACGATTGCGATGTGTCTCTGTGCGCTGGCAGATACGCCGGATAACAAGCTGAACTCTAATATTGAGTATGTTTATAAGGTAAATATGTGCCGCCTTACAACCTACGGGATGCAGGAGGGGGAATACGAAGCCCTGTGGGAGGTGGATGGCATGGAGGAGGTTGTGCTGGATTACGGGTTGAGTGTTCCGACATCTGTCGAAACTACTTCCGATGACGGCACAGAAGAATCGGAAGAAACCGGGGAAGAGAAAGAGGCGAACGGCGAATTTCAGGAGATGGGCAGCGTTTCCTGGGAAGTAAACGTCCCCGTACTGCCGTTTTCTGCGGAGGCATTCCGGCTTTCTGACCAGTTACAGTGTGGAACATGGTTTACGGAAGCAAACCAGATTATCCTGTCTGCGGAGATGGCGGAGACAATGGCCGGCGACACACCTGAAAAGCTGCTCGGTCAGACGCTGACAAAGGAATTTTATGGTGTGGGCAGTGTGGAATTTGAAATTGTTGGAATTTTTGAAGAGTTTGATGATATTGAAAAAATGTACATGAAAGCGATGGGGGTAAATATTCAGACCGGTGAGAAATACTCCAGCGAAAAATACGCAGATTTATGGTTTATCAATGGGAAATTTATGGAGCAGTATGCGGATAACAGCGATTTTCACGCGGCGGAATCTCAGCGCAGTTATGTCCTTTACTTTGACTCCTATAAATCCATGAAAGACTGGTACGATCAAAACCGGGATGCGTTTTCGGAACAGGGAGATTCGCTGTTAACCGGCTTTGAAACCATTTCTTACCGAACCGTCTTCGACGCGATGTACCGTGTCATACTGCCGTTATCCTTTGCAATTTTGTTTTTTACGGTTTTATTCTATCTGAATTTGCAGAGGGTGGAACTGGTGTATAACAGTCGATTCCTGTCAGCGTTCGACTACCTTGGTTTTCCACCGAAGAAAGTAATGCAGTGTTTCATCTGGCTGAATGCAGCTGAACTGATCAGGGCCTTCCTTGGATGTGCGGCGGCTGCGGCGCTTGTGATGTGCGTGGTCAATCTGGTGAACAGATATTGTTTATTCGTGGTCTTTCAGATATTTACCTGGAACTGGAAACTTCTGTCTGGTTTTGGCGCGTTTTTCCTGTTGATTTCGCTGGCGGTTAATCAGATGTTTTTTCGGAAATTTGGAAAGGTCAGCTGGTATGAAAATATGGTGCGGCACAGAGACTTACTATAAAGCGTTGGACGGCGTGCGATACGTACGGCGTGCTCGCACACCAGGACGTATCGACATCGGACGACCAAACCGGTATCGAGCACTGCAGTAAACGCGTCGCGTTGACTGCGCACGCGAAGCGGGGCGGAAAGTGCGAATGTCGGTGGCGATTGCGAGAAGGGAGCATGGAAACGGAAGGGCAGAGGAATCACAGATGAAATTAAATCTTTTTCATATAAAAAAATATTATAACGGGACAGCCGTCCTGTGCGGTGTCAGCCACACCTTCGAAAGCGGAAAATTCTATGTGATCAAGGGTGTGAGCGGCTCTGGCAAGTCAACGCTGTTAAACATTATTGGCGGGCTGGATCGCGATTTTGAAGGGGAAATAACACCAGATGGAAATTTGACCGAATGGAGAACCGGCTATGTTTTCCAGAACAGCCTTTTGCTGTCAGGAATTACGGTGGCGGAAAATCTGCTGATGATAAAAAATGACAATAAAAAGATACGGACGCTGGCGGCACAGCTTGGCGTGGACGGGCTTCTTACAAAATATCCCGAACAGATTTCCGGCGGTGAAAGACAGAGAATTTCCATTTTAAGGATGTTGCTTCGAGAGCCGGAAGTAATTCTCATGGACGAACCAACCGCATCTCTTGATGCGGCAAATTCCGAAAGAATCGCCGAGCTCGCAGCAGGTTTAAAATGCGAAGAAGAAAAAAATGCATCCACTGAGAGAATCGTGATCATAGCTACGCATGAATATTATTTTGACCGTTTGGCGGATGAGATCATTTTTCTGGATTATGGGCTGCTTCGTTAAGGGGGATTTGCATGAGGAATAAGATGAACTTTTCGATTATTCGCTATCACAGAAAGCGCAATCGTGAACAGTTCCGCTTTTCGCGACTGCTTCCATTTGCATTAATGTTCTTCCTTTTGATGGCAGCGTTTGCGATACAGGACAACTTTGAAAGCTTTTATATAGAAACTGCGATCGGAGATTACCCGGTCGATACGTTCAATATTTACGATGAAGAACTCGAAAAATTTGAAAAGCGGGATCAGGTGGAACTTTGGGATTATTATGTCGTGGATGGCGGTCAGATTACTTTGAATGCGGGGAAAGCAAATCAGGTAGCCGAGGCAGGTCAGGCAGGAAAAACGGATCAAGCAGAAAATACGAATCAGGCAGAAGAAACAAATCAAGCAGATGTAACCGAGATGATTGGCGTGTATCTGGCGGGAGAAGAAGACAGCGTCCTTGCAATTGATGGGATGATTGAGTTCGGCTCGTTCCCGAAGGACACAACTGAGGTGCTTGTTACGAGGGAACTGATTCAGACGCAAATACGATCATCGGAGAGCACGCTATACGATGGTACGACTTCAAGTATAGAGGGAAGTTCCAATGAGAGTGCAGATGAAAGTCTGATTTTGCCTGGTGCTAAAAGTACAGATGAAAGTCTGATTCTGCCTGGTGCTAAAAGTACAGATGAAAGTCTGATCCTGCCTGACGCTAACAGTTCGGAAGAGAGCATAAGCGAAAGTGATCTGCTTGCCTGCCTGGGCACGACCGTCACGATCGGAGACCGGGAATTTACGATCAGCGGGATCCTCTACGCACTGGACGAAACGCAGCGCTCCGCCGGAGCATGCAGCCGATTTGAATCTTATTTTATGTCTGATATTTACTATCAGTGGCTGGATACCGATCAGATTATCTTTATTCCGTACCAGTCAATTACCGAAATCGGAGTAAAACGAGAGACAACCGTACATAGAGGTGTTTATCGTGGATTATTTGAAGATCTCAATGTTGTATCCGCGCTGCGTGCAGCCATGTATAACGGTAATATTAATTTGATCGATCAGGACATATGCCAGGCGCAGAAAAGCCTGGAGAGTGTTATGCGAATCCTTGAGGCTGTCTTTGGTGTCTTCTTCTTTATGGCCTGCATTTTCCTGTGTTCTCAAATCCGAATCGAGCTGTTTTATCATCGGAAAGAACTGGGGTATCTGCAGATTTTCGGACTGGGAAAACCTCGCATCTGGGAGATTTACACAGCCGGGTACGTTCTAAAATTTGTGGCTTCCTTTGTGCTGGGAATACTGATTTATGTTGCGGCAGCAGCGAGCAGCGGAGTGCTTTTTATGCTATGGCAGGGAAACACAGAGATGAGCAGGATCTTTTCCTGGGGTGGATCAGGAGAACTGCCTTTGCTGTTGGGTATGATATCGGTTTTCTATCTGGGGTGTGTGGCCATAACGGTATGGAGATATCTCAGGCGGGATGTGATACAGCTGATACGATGATGAATTGTTCAAAGTGGACATTTCAGCAGAAAAACGCTTTTTGAACGGCAGGCGCCGGATGACAAGTGTATCATCCGGCGCATTTTTGTGCAGGAGTGATATGAATCATCACGACGATGAAATTGCTGATGTAACAGTGAGGGTGAAAGCTCGGAGAGGTGGTTCCTGCTTTTACGGGAGCCACTTTTTTGGTGCAAGAATAAGATGAGTAAAAAAATTAAATTTTTTTTGACATTTTGCCCCTTGAAACGTCTGAGTTATGAAGGGGCAAAAATTTACTGAAAAATTCGATATGGCACGATAATTTGCCCTTCGTAACGTCCTATTTATAGAAGGATGAGAATTTTTCGGAAATGCCTGATAGCGCACCTTGACAACTGAATATACCGACATCTGGCACGTTAAACGGTGTGCTCTGTGAAGCGGAGCTGCTATGATTACGATACGCCATGACTTCCTGTTCGAACAGATTGGAAGACGAAAAACATTTTCCGGAATTCCAAAATGTAAGAATTCAGCGATGGACCAGTCTGCAGTGAGAAAACCGCGCGATTTTTAAGACTGGAGAAGTAAGGAACGAGCGAAGAAATACCGTGATCGCATATTGGATAGCGTCTGATATGATAAGGAAAACACCGCGAAATAATGATACATGCAAGAGCCCCGGCGGGTTAGCGGGGATGCCTCGGACATGGCCGGTTATCAGGAAAACCAACATGCCGCGGGACATATATGGGCAAAAGTTTAAAAGGACGAGAGCTCGGTATCGGGCTTAAGCCAAAGGCCAAACGGCCTTTATACGGCAAGATTTACAGATAAGGAGGGAAAACGGCATCAGAAATATTCAAAGAAACTGCAGGACTGCCGGCAATGGCTCCTGGATATCCAGGTGCAGGACAGTTCGGATAACTCGGACAGTCCGCTCGAGACAGACAACCCAACCGTTTCGTCCTGGTTCGAATTCTGGATGGAAGATCTGAAGAAGCCAACGATCCGACAGGTTACGGCAGACGGTTATGTGGACATTTTTAATGCGCATATTAAGCCGCAGATCGGCGACATGCAGATCAAAGACGTCCGTGCGCTTCATGTGCATGTAATGTAAAACACGAAGCAGAAGGAGATGAAGGCGTTCGAATCCATGATGAACAGCCAGAAGTTGTAAAAAAATTGGTGTACAAAATGGTGTACCTGGAGAAATATGTGAAACGGTTCAAAAAAACCTGTGGAGGCTTATCCCATAAAAATGCCGCCATTTTGGCTGAAAATGGCGGCGAAACGCTTAGAAAAACCTCAAAATTAAGCGAAAGTGGGAGAATTATCCAAAATCAAAAAAGCTCCCGGCGAGACTCGAACTCGCGACCCCATCATTACGAGTGATGTGCTCTACCAACTGAGCTACGGAAGCAACGGTCGATATCATAAAGGATAAGGAGAAAAAAGTCAAGAGGTTTCTTGACTTTTTTTGAAAAATTTTGTACCTGATTTCAAAAATCTTAACGAAAGCCGTGCAATCTTGTCTTTCTTCCAGAAAAGTCTTAACTTTTCCAGAGTACCTCTGGATTTTTTGAAAACTTTATTTTTCGCAGAAAAATTAAGAACTTTCCGGGCATTTTGTACAGTTCCACTTATTTATCCAGCTTCGGCTTAAAAATCAGAGCCGCAAGATAGCCGAATACGAGCGCGGCGCAGATCCCGGCGGCTCCTGCTTTTAAGCCCCCGGTAAAGACACCGAGCAGCCCCTGCTCATCCACCGCTTCCTTCACGCCCTTGAACAGCGCGTTTCCGAAGCCGAAGAGCGGGGTGGAAGCTCCGCAGCCGGCCCATTCCATGAAAGGTTCATAAATCCCTACAGCGCCGAGTACCACACCGATACACACGATCGCTGTCATGATGCGGCCCGGGAGGAGCTTCGTCTTATCCAGAAAAATCTGCACAATGGCGCAGATCGCGCCGCCCACCAGAAAAGCTTTTAGAAATTCCATGATTTTCCTCACTTCTTATAAGCTATATATACTATATTTGTAAATATATCCTTCTCGGTATTACTTTCAGAAAGTATCTTTTGGGGCTGGCCTTCATCTGCCCGCATCAGAATCTGCAATGTTCGCCCGGATTCCCAGCATGGCTGATGATTCGCTATTTATATTTATATAAATTTTATTCATTTCCCCGGACAAAGCCGTGTGTCCCGCATGAATGATGATTCGTTCTTCTTATTTACTTGCATCCTTCAATCACCAGACAGTGCGCGATCCCGGGCACTGAGTTTCCCTGGTTGAAGCTGGTGGGCGAGAGCAGTGCGCCGGTGGGCAGGAACAGAATGCGGTGCCAGATGCCCTCCCGCAGTTTTTTCGCGATAAAGCTGCAGAATGTCGTCGCTGCGCAGCCGCAGCCGCTGGCCCCGGCGTGGGTGTCCTGTTTGTCGCTGTAGAACATCTCGATGCCGCAGTCCATGTGGACGGCGGAAATGTCGATCCCCTCATCCATCAGCAGGTCAATAAGGATTTTCTGCCCGATGGCTCCCAGGTCGCCGGTGATGATTTTGTCATAGTCATGGGGCTCTGCGCCGAAGTCTTTAAAATGTGCCAGCAGCGTGTCGGCGGCTGCGGGTGCCATGCACGCGCCCATGTTCATGGAATCCTTCAGGCCGTAATCCGTGATTTTGCCGATGGTGAGGGCGGGGATGCGGGCGAAGCCTTTTTTTACATTTGAAGAAGACTTTGCCGCATCCCTGCGCATGGATTTTGTTTTATCGGCAGTAAAAGAATTATTTGAGTGTGAGCTAATCTTTGAGGCAGTATTTTCGTGCGGGGTGATATCCTCATTGGAAGGTGAGGCGCCGTTCCCCAGAAGTATCGCCCCGCAGCCGGTCACCGTGAAGGTTGCCGAGTACGGCCGCTGGTTCCCGTATTCCAGCGGGTAACGGAATGTCTTCTCCGCGCTGGCAAAGTGGCTGGATGAGACGGCGCAGGACAGGTCTGCTCCGCCGGAACTCACCGTGATGGCGGCGAGGGTCATGGCCTCGCCGATGGTGGAGCAGGCTCCGTAGAGGCCGAAAAACGGGATGAAGAAATCCATCAATCCGAAAGAACTGGCGATGTTCTGCCCCAGAAGGTCGCCGGAAAACACACAGTCCAGCTGCTTTGCGTCCAGGTTCGCCTTCTTTAAAAGCAGCTTCATGGTACGCTTCTGCATCAGGCTTTCGCCTTCCTCCCAGCTTTGGCCGCCGAAATAGGCATCCGGCTCGATCTCATCAAAATAAGCGCCCAGCGGCCCCTGGCCTTCTTTCGTGCCGACGATGGAGGCTGTCTCCAGAATCTGCGGCGCACAGTCCAGCCGCATGCTTTGGGTTCCGATTTTACTGTTCATAAGATACCTCTGTATATATTATCATATTTACAATATTTTATTATTCTGACCAGGCAGACAGTGGAGATGACCGGTTTATTTGTAGTATGTCGCAGGAAAATAAAATTTATGCGGATTTAAAAAACAGGAATGAAAAATGTAAGTAAAAATAGGAATGAAAAATGTAAGTAAAAATTGGTTGACAGCAGGTTTTTATGGGAGTAAGATAACTTTTTGAAAGCCGGGCAGGCTTTCGGGAGAAAAACATCGAATTGTATTGCTCCGCGAAAGCGGGGAAAGGACATTTACTATGGAAAAGAAAGACATTAAGTGGGGAGAAATCGGATTTGAGTACATGCCGACGGACCTGAGATTCGTCTCTCATTTCAAGGACGGCGCGTGGGACGACGGCACCCTCACCACAGACGCAACGGTTACCATGACCGAATGCGCGGGTGTGCTGCAGTATTCCCAGTCCTGCTTTGAGGGGCTGAAAGCTTACACGACCGAGGACGGCCGCATTGTGGCGTTCCGGCCGGATCTGAACGCGGCCCGCATGGCGGATTCCTGCAGAAGGTTGGAGATGCCGGTGTTCCCAGAGGACAAGTTCGTGGAAGCCGTGGTGTCTGTCGTGAAGGCAAATGACGGCTATGTGCCGCCGTACGGTTCCGGTGCCACCTTATATATTCGCCCGTACATGTTCGGAGAGGATGCGGTCATCGGCGTGAAGCCGGCGAGCCAGTATCAGTTCCGCATTTTCTGCACACCGGTAGGTCCGTACTTCAAGGGCGGTGTGAAGCCGATCACCATCCGCGTATGCGACTACGACCGCGCGGCTCCGCACGGCACCGGCAACATCAAGGCCGGCCTGAACTACGCCATGAGCCTGTTCCCGATCATGGACGCGCACCGTAAGGGCTTTGATGAAAATATGTATCTCGATGCCGCTACCCGCACGAAGGTGGAGGAGACCGGCGGTGCGAACTTCCTGTTCGTGACAAAGGACGGCAAGGTCGTGACGCCGAAGTCCGATAGCATCCTGCCGTCCATTACTCGCCGTTCGCTCATGTATGTGGCAAAGGAATACCTTGGCCTGGAGACCGAGGAGCGTCCGGTATACTTCGATGAGGTAAAGGACTTCGCGGAGTGCGGCCTCTGCGGAACTGCGGCCGTCATCTCGCCGGTGGGCTGCATCAATGACCACGGCAAGGAGATCCGCTTCCCGAGCGGCATGGAGAAGATGGGTCCGATCACCCAGAAACTCTACGACACTCTCACCGGCATTCAGATGGGTCGTCTCGAAGCACCGGAAGGCTGGATCAAAGTGATTGAGGAAGCGTAAGCAGTTAAGATTACATGAAAATGGCCGGATGAATCAGGCGACCATCACGGAAAGAGGCTGATTCAATCGGACGACCATCACAGAAATGGTCTGCTAATTTAGACAATCTCACAGGATAAAAATCCGCAACAGAAGTAAGACAGTACTGCCTTACTTCTGTTGCGGATTTTTCTTTGTCCACACCGGAAAAACCGAAGAACGAAAATTGTGTAAAAACATTTCGAATACGATTCCATTTACTGATTACATTTTTTTGTTTTGTTCGGCCTAAGGCTGTCGAATTCCGAAGTTTTGCATAAGATAAGGCATAGCAGAGGAAGAGGAAAAAGAGAATGTCGATGGATCATCATGAAAAAAATATGACGGAATATGAAACGTGCGAGGACTCTAATGGAATAAACCATGTGAAAGAAAACAAGAAAGAACATAAGTGTGCGGAAAACGAATTGATAGAAAAAGAAGAAGAGAAACCGGTGATTTCCCTGAAAAATATTTCTTTTTCCTACCACTCACGAAAAGGCGAAACCAGTGCGCTTAAAAATATTTCATTCGACGTTTACGACAGAGAATTCATCTGTCTCGTCGGTCCGTCCGGCTGCGGGAAATCCACGCTTCTTTCCATGTTGGCCGGACTGAATCGCCCGGAGAGCGGAGAAATTCAGATGTATGGAAAAACCACCGGCTACATGCTGCAGCGCGACTATCTCCTGAATTGGCGTAACATTTACGATAACGCCGCGCTGGGGTTGGAGATACGTCACAAAAAAACGCCTGAGACGGAAGGAAGGCTGAAAAAGATGCTTGGCGACTACGGCCTGGCCGATTTCTTAAAAAAGCGTCCGAGTGAACTTTCCGGCGGCATGCGGCAGCGCGTTGCGCTGATTCGCACCCTGGCGCTGGAACCGGATCTCCTGCTTTTGGATGAACCGTTCAGCGCGCTGGACTACCAGACGCGCCTGGATGTATGCGATGACGTGGCGAACATCATAAAGAAGGAGGGGAAAACGGCCATCCTGGTCACGCACGACCTGTCCGAGGCCATCTCCATGGGCGACCGCATCCTGATGTTGTCCGGAAGGCCGGCTACGGTGGTAAGGGAAATCCGAATTACTTTTTCCGATGGGCCGCTGACACCGTTTCAAAAGAGAAAAGCGCCGGAATTTAACGCGTATTTTACGGAACTCTGGCGGGAACTGAAGAATTGTCAAAAACTGCCTGCGGGAGAATAGCCGGAACTTGACAAGGAGGAAATTTTTACAAAGCAACGACGTTAAAACAGTTATGATTAAAAATGAAAAGAGCAGACGGACAGGAGGAGATTAAGGCATGAGAAAAAGTCGTCAAAAGGATAGAACATATACAGAAAAAGCACGTGGCAAAATACGGAAAAAAGAAAACACAGAAAAAATGTATGTGGAAAAAAACGAAAGAGAGAGTGGAAGAAAGAACCAGGGGAAAAACGCAGGAAGAAGTGAAGGAAACAGAAGCGAAGAAAAAGAAAGTGCGGCGCAGATTCTCTACGTCCGCCGTCTGAAAACACAAAAGATTATCATAACGATCCTCCGGCTGCTGCTTCTGGCAGGCTTTTTTGTTTTGTGGGAAATCGCTTCTGAAAAGGAGTGGATCAATTCCTTCGTCTTCTCCAGTCCTGTAAAGATCTGGGACTGCCTGCTTGTGCTTCTGAAAGGCGGCGAGCTCTTGCATCATATCCGGATCACGCTGATGGAAACCTTTGTAAGCTTTGGCCTGGTCATGGGGATCGGCGTTGCGGCTGCAGTGCTTTTGTGGCTTTGCACATTTCTGTTCCGCGTGCTGGAGCCGTTTCTGGTCATGCTGAACAGCCTGCCCAAGACTGCGCTCGCACCGCTGCTCATCGTCTGGCTCGGCAACTCCATGCGCACCATCATCGTCGCGGCTGTGTCCGTTGCCGTCTTCGGTGCGGCTTTAAGCCTCTACACCGGCTTTGTCAATATGGATGAGGATCAGATCAGGCTCATTTACACCCTCGGCGGAAATAAGTGGGATGTTCTGACAAAAGTCATCCTGCCGGGAAACATCCCGTTGATCCTGAGCACCATGAAAGTCAACCTCGGCCTCTCCCTGGTGGGCGTAATTATCGGCGAATTCCTCGCTGCGAACGAAGGCCTGGGGTATCTGATTATTTACGGCAGCCAGGTGTTCCGGCTCGATATGGTCATTTTAAGCATACTGCTGCTGTGCGTGATTGCGTTTGTGCTCTATGGTGGAATACAAATATTGGAGAAGAGACTTTCGTATAATACGAAATAAGAGAAACAGACATATGTTAAATATGTTAAAAAGTGCAGTCTATTCACGGCCGCCCCCGCACGAGCAAAAACTTCGACCGAAATTTCATAATAACGTTACATTTCGCGAAGTTTTTGCTCGTGTGGGGGCGGTGCGGAAATCGGTTTTTATCCCTGGTGGTGTCCGCAAAGCGTGTATGGGGATTTCCGGGAAATTCGAAGAGCCGCGACTTTCGTCACGGCTCTCGAAAAGAAAGGAGCGGCATCGGGACATTATCTCTTATAAAAATATAAGCGAAAGGAGTCATGATGATAATGCCCCGATGTCAATGAAAAGATGGGAGAAATCACACGCCTGACGGGAGTCGAACCCACGCACCCGCCTCCGGAGGGCGGCGCTCTATCCACTGAGCTACAGGCGTACGTCTTCAAAAGACATGCGCTATTCTACAACAGAATCGGGAAGATTGCAAGCGGTTTTTTCAAATGGCACGTCTTTATACTCGCGAGTCCGGGGGCGCCATATAAAATCAGCTTGCTCGCTGAAATGTTCGCTGCGCAAGATTTTATATGCCGCCCCGGATCCGCTCGAGATTGCGGCCATTTGAAAAAGAGTTTATGAGGCAGGGAAGGGGGCTGATGAAATCGGCTTGCTCACTGGAATCCTCGCTGCGCTGAATTATATCCGGGCTCCTGACCCGCTCGAGGTTACGGCCATTTGAAAAAGTGGTTATGGGGCGGTGGAGGAGCCGGAAGAAAACGGCTTGCCGGGTGGAATCCTCACTGCGCAAGATTTTATATGTCGCCCCGCCGCCCCGCTCGAGATTACGGCCCTTTGGAAAAGTGTTTAAGGGGCAGTGGGGGAGGCGGGAAAAACGGTTTATGGGGCAGCGGTGAGGGTTTCTCTGTGCGCCTGCAGGCGGTAGAGTTCCTGGTAGCGTCCGCCGGCTGCGATGAGTTCCTCGTGGGTGCCGCGCTCGATGATCTCGCCGTGGGACAGCACCAGGATCTGGTCCGCGTGGCGGATGGTGGAGAGCCGGTGCGCTACGATGAGCATGGTGCCGATGTTTTTCATGCGTTCCAGAGAATCCTGGATCAGCAGCTCGGTCTCCGTGTCGATGTTCGCGGTGGCTTCATCCAGGATCATCACCGATGGGTGGTGGATGATGGTGCGGGCGAAGGAGAGGAGCTGCCGCTGCCCGGCGGAGAAGTTGCTGCCGCGCTCGCGCACCTCCTCATCCAGTCCGTGTTCCAGACGGTTGATGAAGGAATCTGCATTTACATAGCGGCAGGCCTCCATAATTTCCTCATCCGATACCTTTTCGCGCAGCACGATATTGCTGCGGATGGTTCCGGAGAAGAGGAACACGTCCTGCAGCATCTGCCCGAACTGGCGGCGCAGGGAGGAGGTTTTGATCTTGCGGATATCTGTGCCATCGATCAGAATCTCGCCCTTCTGGAATTCGTAATTGCGACACAGAAGCGACAGGATGGTAGTCTTTCCGGAGCCGGTCGATCCCACAAAGGCCGCAGTCTGGCCGGCTTCAATGTGGAAGGAAACTCCCTTCAGCACCCACTCGCCCGGCACGTAGGCGAACCATACATCTTTAAATTCGATTTCACCGCGGATATTCGGCAGTTCCTTTGCCTCCGGGTCGTCTGTCATCTCGAGAGGCAGATCCAGAATACTGAATACTTTTTCTGCGGACGCAAAGGCTGACTGCAGCCAGTTAAACTGCTCGGCCAGGTTCTGAATCGGGTTGAAAAACTTGGAAATGTACATATAAAAGGAGACAATCGTGCCGCTGGTGAGAGTCTGCCCCAGGAAGCTCGTCTGCCCGATATATCCCTTGCCGCCCAGATAGAGCAGGCAAAGGACGGAGCTGATGTAGAGCATGTAAATGAACGGACGGAAGATACCGAACACGAAAATCTGCTCCTCCTTGGCGCGCCCCAGGGCACGGCTCTTCGCGGCGAAGTCCGCATTTTTTGCGTCTTCTCGGTTAAAAATCTGCGTCACCTTGATGCCGGAAAGGTTTTCGGAGAGCCAGGTGTTGATGTCCGTGGTGCGGTCCTTCACCTTGCGGTAGGCGCGCCGCGTAAATTTCCGGAAAATCACGGTGAACAGCACGATAAACGGCACAAAGCAGAGTACCATCAGCGTCAGTTCATAATTTAACATCAGCATGGCGACGAGGATGCCGATGATCACGAAGGCATTTTTTAAGAGATTTACCAGCAGATTCGTGAACATCATGGAGATGGCGTTGGTGTCGTTTGTTACGCGGGTCACCAGCGTTCCCACCGGGATCTCCGTGAGCTGTGCTGCCGAAAAGGCTTCGATATGCATAAACAAATCCTCCCTCATGGAAGAAATGATCCGCTGTCCCACCTTCTGCAGGATGATCGCCTGAAAATACGAGCAAACCATGGAAACGATCAGGATCGCCGCATAGGCTGCCACATAGGTAAAGAGCGATGAAAGTTCGAAATCGCCGGCGACGAGGTTCTCAATATTGCCCACCAGAAGCGGTGAGAGAATGTCATAGGCGATGGAAAACAGCATCAAAAACAGAACGAACAGGAACTGCTTCCGGTACGGCTTTGCGTATCCGAGCAGGCGCTTTAAAATTACGCTGTCCTTCATGGTGCGGTTAAAGCCCATGGTTTCTTTCTTATCTTTTACTGTGGCGTAAGCCACGATCAGTACGGCACTGATGGTGCCGATCATTGCCCCGACTAAGAGCAGGGGATAGTAGTTGTGCATCTTTTTCACTCCTGAAATGCGATGATTCGCAATCCCTCTTAAAAAATAAGAGATTCACATGGATTTATCACGAGAACAAATTCGGGGGTTCCTTCGAAAAACGAATCAGGATACTCCGTCAGAAAAATTCGAATGATCTATCGTAAAACAAAACACGTCGGTTTACCGAACCCCAATCCTTATGTTTTTGAAAAGCCTGAATTACATATGTCCGCTCTGACGCATCTCATCTTCCAGCTTCTGCAGATCCACCATCTTCCGATACTCTCCGCACCTGTCATACAGCTCGTCGTGCGTCCCGACCGCCAGTACCCGGCCTTCTTCCAGAAAGATGATCTTATCCATCTCCTGCACCGTGGAAATGCGGTGTGCGATGAGCAGCGTCGTCTTCCCGGTGCGCGCCTTCAAATGCTCCAGAATCACCCGTTCCGTCCCCGTGTCCACGGCGGAGACGGAATCGTCCAGAATAAGGATCGGCGCATCCTTCATCAGCGCCCGGGCGATGGAAATGCGCTGCTTCTGACCGCCGGAAACCGTGACGCCGCGTTCGCCCAGCACTGTGTCGTAGCCTTCCGTGAAACCGGAGATATCCCCGTCCACGTCGGCTGCAACAGCGGCGGAGCGGATCCGATCACGCAGACGGTCGGCCGAAGTATCGGCTCCGTTCGGAGAATCAGTCACAGCATTTGCCGGATGTTCGGAATTCACCTTCAACCGGACTTTTTCCGGAGAAATCTTTGCAGTGCCCGTGGAATGTCCGGATGCAGCTTCTTCTGATCGGCCTTTTTCAGAAGACATCTTCATGGCATCCGGCAGATCCTTCGAAAATGCGATATTATTCGCGATGGTATCCGAAAACAGGAAATTGTCCTGCGGCACATAAGCGCATCCGTCCCGCAGCGAACGGATGGAAATGCTGTTCACGTCATGGCCATCCACAAACAGCGTTCCGTCCGCCACGTTGCGGGTGCGCAGGATCAGGTCCACCAGCGTCGTCTTGCCCGCGCCCGTGCGCCCCACGATACCCACGCTTTCGCCCGGTTCAATCACGAAGCTCACATCATGCAGCGCGTCAAACTCCCCGCCGGGATACCGGAAGGTCAGGTGGCGAAACTCGATTCGCCCGTCCACATGCTCCAGATCCGTCACACCCTCCCGGTCCTTTACATCAATTTCGGCGTCCAGCAGCTCGCTTATGCGGTTCAAGGAGGCCCTGCCGCGGGAGTGCATCTCGATCAGCATGGCCACCGCCATGAAGGGCCAGACGATGGAAGTGAAGTAGCCGATGTATTCCACCAGCATGCCGGCGTCAAATTGATGATTGTAAACCAGGTAGCCGCCGTAGCCCAGAATCACGCAGACAACGGATTCCACAAACAGCGTCACCATGATATTTAATAAGGTAGAAATCCGCGTGTAGGAAACGTTCGTATCCTCGTTCTGCCGGTTCAGTTTACAGAACGCCTGCAGTTCCTTATATTCTTTGACAAAAGCTTTGATCACGGCAATGCCGGAGAAGCTCTCCTGCGAAAAATCCGATAAATCCGAAAAAGCGGCCTGGCGTTCCTCCCAGCGTTTCACCATCACCCTGCTTAAGGTCAGGCCGATGGCGAACAGAAACAGCAGCGGGATCATCGCGAACGCGGTGAGGAGCAGATCCATCCGCAGCATTTTCACAAACGCCAGCAGTCCCAGCACCAGCGCGTCCCAGAACATCAGCACCCCGTCGCCGACACATTCCTGAATGGTATCCAGGTCATTCGTGTAAAGGCTCATCAGTCCTCCGACCTTATTCTGCTGGTAATACTCCTGTGACAGGTCCTTGCTGTGCTCGAACATCCGGCAGCGCAGGTTTGTCTCCACGCGGATGGCTGTGCCGTAAAAGCACACGCGCCAGAGAAAGCGCCCTGTCACCATCGCCAGAATGATAAAAATCATCGGCAGACAGACCTCATCCAGCAGTATATCCATGGTAAAAGCCACCGTGACTCCGTCGATCTCCACAACGCCGTCATTCACACCGTTCACTACAATGCGGTAAAGTTCCGGCACTTCCAGCTGAAAAAAATCCACCAGCACCAGCGCCGCGATCCCCAGCAGCAAAATCGGGGCATATTTTATGTAATAGCGGTTGATATGCTTTCCAAAAATCATATGAGTTTACGTTTACCTCCTTCTTCTGAAAAAAACTTTAAGCTTCGATGTCCTGTCTGTTCCCTCCCTGTAAAGAGAAACGGAGCCTGGCATAGTTTATCCGACGAAAGCAGACGACAATCTAACATAGTTTAACGAGATTTGCAACTGAATAATAATTTCAGTGGCTGGCGAGTTTATGAACTTTTTATAAACTGGTTGTGAAATGCTGCCTGTATGTGTTAGAATATGATGACACAAGGGACAAAAGGTCATGAATGAAACGTTTACGTTCCATTCATGACCTTGGGGACCGTAGTGTCATACCCTTTTGTCGCTTGAATCATATGATGACATAAAAGTCAAAAGTTCATGAATCAGAAGACTGCTTCCGGATTTATATGTTTGGAACCCGCAAAAATGCCGATAATCTGATTCAAACATATGTCATCGATGATAGTTTTGCTTAAGAAAGGACCGCAATCCATGATCAAAATCATCTCCGACAGCACCTGCGACCTCTCCCCGGAACTGATCCGGCGCTTCGACATTGGCGTTCTCCCGCTTAATGTTCGTCTGGGAGACAAAGAGTACCAGGACGGCGTAAATGTTACGCCCGAACAACTCTACGAGTGGTCGGATGCCAACAAAACCACGCCAAAAACCGCCGCCCCGTCTGTAGAAGCAGCCGTGGAGCTCTTCAGGCCATACATCGGGGAAGGGGACGAAATCATAGCCTTCTGCATTTCGGAGAGCATGTCTGCCTCCGGCAATATCATGCGTCTCGCGGCAAAAGAACTGGAAGCGGAAGAAAAAGTTCACGTGGTCGATTCGGCAAACCTCTCCACCGGCATTGGGCTGCAGGTTCTGCGTGCGGCAAACTTCGCCGCAAAAGGCGCATCGGCAGATGAAATCTTAAAAGAAATGGTCCGCATCAATCCCCTGGTTCGCGCCAGCTTCGTGGTCGACACTCTTACGTACCTGCGCCGCGGTGGCCGTTGCAGCTCCGTGGAAGCCCTGGCCGGCAGCGTCTTAAAAATCAAACCCTGCATCGAGGTGGCGGACGGTGCCATGTCCGCCGCAAAAAAATACCGCGGCAACATCGACAAAGTCATCATGCAGTATGTGCGCGACCTGGAGCCGAAGCTGAAAAACGCCGAACCGGAACGTGTCTTCATCACCCACTCCGGCTGCCACGAAGCGGTTGTCCGCTACGTGGAACTTTATCTGGACTCTCTGAATATATTTAAGGAAATCAACATCACCCGCGCCGGCAGCGTCGTTTCCAGCCACTGCGGGCCGGGGACGCTGGGGGTTCTGTTTATAGAGAAGAAAATCTGACTTTTTTCCACATCTTTCCAACCTTTCTGCGTTCCATTTTTTCCCGAAATGTAGTATACTGGCAAAAGCGAATAGTTCCCGGCACATTTTCCTGATCAGGAATGCGCCCCGGGGACTGAAAACGAACCGCCGCGGTGTGCGCGGCGAAAAGGAGGAAGGTATGGCAAAACGAACCATGCGGAGCATTTTTAAACGCGGCACGGCAATTCTTATGCTGGCTGCGCTTTTTGTATGCACCGTCATCACCACCGGTCTCGTCTCCACCGAGGCAGAGGCCGAAACAGCATCATCGGATTCGACGAACTCCACGAGCGTGGAGGAATCGACAGTATCAACAGAAACGGGGGACCTGGCATTGGCAGGATCAGAAGCATTCGACTTAGGCACGGTCGTTATCACGGACGACTACCTCACCAATTCCTTTGACCTTGAGATCGCATACCTGACGAGTTTTGACACGGACAAGCTCCTGGCGGGCTTCCGCGAGACGGCGGGGCTCGACATGAACGGCGCCACGCGCTACAGCGGATGGGAGAACTCCCTCATCGGAGGTCACGCTATCGGCCACTACATGAGCGCCATCGCTCAGGCCTACGCTTCACTGCAGGACGGCGAGGACGGCAAGGATGAGCTCTACGACATCTGCGTCACTATGATCGACGGCTTAAAAGAGTGTCAGGACGCGGTGGGCACGGGCTTCATCTTCGCGGCCAAAGTCATCGATTCTGACAACATAGAGATTCAGTTCGACAACGTGGAGGCGGGCAAGACCGACATCAACACCCAGGCCTGGGTGCCGTGGTACACCATGCACAAGATTCTGGCCGGCCTCATCGACATTTACAATTATACCGGCTATGACGATGCCCTGACCGTGGCGGAAGCCCTGGGCGACTGGGTTTACAACCGTGTCAGCGGCTGGTCTACTGCCACCCAGAACACGGTGCTGGGCATCGAGTACGGCGGCATGAACGACGTGATGTATCAGCTCTACGGCATCACGGGCAACGAAAATTACGCCATCGCGGCCCACATGTTCGACGAGGAGACCCTCTTCGAGAAGGTTTTGGCGGATCAGGATGACGTGCTGAACAACCTGCACGCCAACTGCACCATCCCGAAGTTCATCGGCGCGCTGCAGCGCTATATCCTCTGCGACGGCAAGACCATTGACGGAGAGGTGGTGGATGCCAGTAAGTATCTGGAGTACGCGGAAGCCTTCTGGACCATGGTCATCGAGAAGCACACCTATGTGACCGGCGGCAACAGTGAGTGGGAGCATTTCGGCGAGGATTACGTCCTGGATGGTGAGCGCACCCAGTATAACGACGAGACCTGCAATACTTACAACATGCTGAAGCTTACCCGCGCACTTTTCATGCTGACGGGCGACGTGAAGTATTCGGATTACTATGAGAACGCCTTCATCAACGCTATCGTGGCCTCCCAGAACCCGGAGACCGGTATGACCATGTATTTCCAGCCGATGGCCACCGGTTACTTCAAGGTTTACAGCACGGAGTACACGAACTTCTGGTGCTGCACCGGTTCCGGCATGGAAAACTTCACGAAGCTTTCCGACAGCATCTATTTTAAGAAGGATAATATTCTGATCGTCAATCAGTATATCAGCACGGTGCTTACCTGGGCGGATGAAAATGTGAAGGTGACCCAGGAGACGGATATTCCGTACAGCGATACCGCAACCTTCACGGTGAATCTCACCGGCGGCAGCAGTGCCGACATCGACATCTATCTGCGCCTGCCGGACTGGCTGGCGGACGATGCTGTCATCACGGTGAACGGCGCGACGTACAGCTACGAGACCGTGGACAACTATGCGGTGGTGAGCGGCCCCTTCGCGGACGGCGATACCATTGAAATTGAACTTCCGATGGAGATCGTAGCCTACAATCTCCCGGATGGCGAGAACACCTACGCTTTCAAGTACGGCCCCATCGTGCTGGCGGCGCTTCTGGGCGATGACGACATGTCTCAGACCACCACCGGCGTCAGCGTATCGGTTCCGGCTTCGAAGTCCATCAGTTCTGATTACACCACCACCGGCACGGATACCATCAATATCCTAAACGGCAGCACGGTGGAGGAATTTATTGAAAATATCAATGACAACCTGGTGATGACCGGCTCCGATGGTACCTTGGAGTGGACACTCACCAACACGGACGCGAACCTGACTTTTGTGCCGCACTATTCTCAGTATGAGGAGCGCTACGGTATTTACTGGACCCTCCAGGAGAGCGGCTCCGACCTGAACGTGGTGCAGTATCTGGCGAACAAGACAGCGAGCCGTCTGGAGGCCAACCTCTTAGATACGGTGCAGCCGGGCTACGGCCAGTATGAGGATGATGAGCTCCACAGCCGCACGGATTATGACAACGGATCCGAGGGCAGCATGGCCGACACCACCCGTTACGCGCTGGCAGGCGGCAGTTTCTCCTACCGCATGATTGTGGATCCGGACGAGGACACATCACTCCTCCTGACCCTGGCAAAAGCGGACAATGGCAAGACGCTTAAGATCTCCGTCGGCGACACAGTGATATATGAAGAGACTCTGGCTTACAGCGGTTCCGATGCCACCTATCAGGTGGAAATCCCGATCTCGTCGGATGTCATTTCCGCCAATGCAGAGGATGTGACGGTAACCGACGGTACGAAGACTGTCTGCACCTTCGTATTTGAGAGCGCGGATGAAAATGATTCCGCAAGGCTCATGAACTTTGTTTACACCATCCACAGCTTCGGCACGGACACATCCCTTACCGTCACCACAGACGACGGCACGGTGACGGCGAACGGCACGGACATCACGGTGGATTTAAATGAGGATGCCTCCGAGGCAACCTGGAACATGGAGATCGGCGATGAGTACGGTTATGTGACGGTGGACGGGAGTGTTGTGGACAATACTGCGACACAAACCGTACAGCTGAACGGCAAGTACACCAATGTGACCGTGGTCGTATATGCGGAAGACCACACCACGACCGCGGAGTATACGGTACAGTTTGTGACTCCGGGCGAGGGCGTGCGCGCCAACGTGGACGAGACGCTGGCCTACTTCGTGGACTGCGGCGACCATGATCCGACTACCCTGTCCGACGGCGACCTCTACGGCACCCACAACAGCGTGACCGAGCAGATTTACGGCGTAGACCCGGAGACCGGCTACACCTGGGGCGTTGTGGACGACACCAACGACCAGTACGGCGGCTCCTCCATCTCCGCCGGCGTCTACACCGCGAACACCTGGTGCTATGAATATGCCACCGACGACGGGCAGGCCAAGGAGGAAACCAACCGTTACACCAAGAACCAGTACGAGAGCGGCATGGATCGGGATATTGAGTACGCGTTTGAGTTGGAGAACGGTACCTACACGGTGGAAGTCTGCTTCACCGACCCCTGGAGCTGTTCCAATAACCCGACCGTGACGGCGAACGCGGGCAAGGATTCCGAGAGCATCGTCTGCTCGGCCCTGAACCTTTCGACCTCCACCACAGCAACTGCGGAAGTGACGGTGACGGACGGCGAGCTGACCCTCAGCTTTACCACGACAGATCTCTGCATCAACCTCTGCTACATCAAGATTGGTATCGTGTCGGTGGATGAGGAAGAGACCGAGGCGCCGACTACCACAGAAGCGGCGGAAGACGCGGAAGAAACCGATGCCCCAACCACGACTGCGGCGGATGAAGAGGAATCCTCCGGAAACGGCGCGGTCATCGCGGTGGTTGTCATCGTGATCGCGGTGATCGCTGCGGTTGTTGTATACTTCCTGATGAAAAAGAAGAAAAACGGAGGGAATTCGCCGAAACAATAAGGCCTGACGTTGGTCAAAAGCCTGCGTTTTACACATGCCCCTGACATCACATGCTTTGAAAACCGCCGTGCGACGTGAGTGCCCACGGCGGTTTTTACTTTGACAATACATACGATAAATGGGATTGGACGGTAAAAAATGAAAAAATGGAAAAAAGTGCGAAAAAAATGGGAAAAAGTGGTTGACAAATCTTTTTTTGTGGAGTATTATAGCCAAGCTTTCGCGAGGGAACGAAAATAAAGCTTCTCCAAAGCAGATAAACTTCTTAACCAAGCGGAGCATTGCTTTTTCTAAAAGCAGATGAACCTTGAAAACTAAACAGCAAACCATCCCTGAAGATTTCTTTAAAACGTCCTT
>JAJQBQ010000046.1 GCA_021203205.1 Lachnospiraceae bacterium
ATACCAAGGCACGTACAACGATGCCCAGCAAAACGAAGCCCAGGAAAACGAAGAGCAGGGATGCGAAGGCCAGGGAGCCGAGGAACAGGAAAGCGAAGAACGGGACAGCGAAGGCCAGGAAAACGAAGAGCAGGAAAACGAGGAACAGGACAGCGAAGGGCAGAAAAACGAAAGGCAGGAAAGCGAAGAGCAGGAGGCCGAAAACACAGTCATCCGCCTGTATAAGATTGAAAATATTTCTGTCATCTGTGCCGTGGCGGTTCAGCAGGAAGGAAGCGACAGCTGGTATCCGGCCGTCAACACCGGCTACTGTCCGGAAACGCTTGGCCAATTTGTTGAGGATCTTGATCTGACAAACACGCTTCCCATCGATTGGTTCTATTATCATCAGGAAACCGATACCGAAAGTTGGAGCTATATAGGCCCTGCGGATGAGGAAGAAGCAGAAAAAGTAAAGGAAGTGATTACTTCGCGTCCGAGAGCGAAAAATGAGCCTGGACTTGAGCATGAGCGGACCACTGCGTTCGTTAGCGTGTCGACCAGTCTTCCATTGCTCGGCTATGAGAATGAAAATGCGCGCGGCTATGTTAAGATCGAAGTTTATGAGGATGGATACCTGATGATCAGTTTCGAGGAGCTGGGAGAGTACTATTTCTATATCGGGGAAAGTAAAGCACAAAAATTTATTCGATATATGGGGCAGAGCGTGGATGAGGCGTAGTGTCAGAGGTTTTGACTCCGATATGACTTAGAGGAACAGAAAGCAGAACAGGGATTATTATGGAAGAGAATAAGATTTTGGAAAAAATTAAGACCGCTTTCAGCCATGCGGCTGCCCCGTCCGCCGACGGGAAAGAGGTGGGTGAGGTGCTGGACACCTGCAGAGCGTATGAGAGTGAGAAGAAAAAGCTGCGCTTCCGGCACGCTTTCCGGGTTGTGGCAGCGGTGTTCGCAGTATTTGTCGGGTTTAGCGTGGGCTTTGGTCTTGTCTGGCTCCATATTTCGACCAGATATAGCGGCGTTGCAGGACTTTCATCGTCCGGGGAAGATGAGGTGACGTTTGCTAACACGGGGGAAGATGAAGAGGATGAAACCACGGGCACAGAGGAACGCGCGGAGGAGGCATATGTGGTGGCCGCGGCAAAGTACCCGACCATGGCCTCCTACGAGAGCGCGTACAATACCTGGACCATCCAGGCGGATCGGCGCAGGGAGGAGCAGGAAAATTATCCTGACGGTTACAGCGATTACGTGATCTCCACCATGCGTCAGGTTCTGGCACAGGAAACGGAAAACGGCACGGAAAATCCGGTCTATTCCCCGCTCTCCATTTACATGGCCCTCACGCTGCTGGCGGAAGCCACGGACGGAAACAGTCGTGCGCAGATCCTGGACGCGATGGGGGTGGCGGATATCGATGCGCTTCGCACCGGATCATCGGCCCTCTGGACGGGAAACTATTACGACACGGGCAGCATCAACAGCATCCTGGCTGGCTCCCTGTGGCTGAATGAAAGCATTTCCTTCCACCAGGATACGCTGAATTCCCTGGCGAAGAATTACGGGATATCCACCTATCAGGGAAGCATGGCTTCCGACGATTTCCAGGATGCCATGGTGAGCTGGCTGAACCTGTTTACCGGGAATATGCTTTCCTCTTTAAACGGTTCCGCGGAAGCCGCAAGGCGGGAACTTGACATTTCGGACAGCACGGCCTGCGCGATCTTTTCCACCATCTACTACGAGGTAAAGTGGGAGGAGGAATTTGAGGAGGAGGACACGTCGGTGGGCACCTTCCACGCAGCGGACGGCGATATCACCTGCGAGTTTATGAACCAGAAAACGGCATACGAAAGTTATTACCGGGGGGCGCATTACGGAGCCGTGTTTAAGAACTTTGAGGGTGGCGGCGGCATGTGGCTGATTCTGCCGGATGAGGACAGCTCGGTGGATGAACTGCTGCAGGATGAGGAAGCGGCTGCCATGCTTGCCGATGGCCTGACCTGGTCTTCCTCTTCCGGTTATGCGGAGGCGAACTGGGAGGATTACACGCGGGTTTCCATCAATCTGTCCATACCGAAGTTTGATGTGGAGACGGCCTTTGATCTGGCCGACACCTTGCGGTCCTTTGGCATCACGGATATATATGATGCCTCTGTCGCAGATTTCTCGCCGCTCACAGACACTACAGGGCTGACGCTCTCAAAAGCCCGCCACGCGGTGCGCGTGGCCGTGGATGAGGAGGGGGTGACGGCAGCGGCCTATACGGAAACGGTGATCAAGCTTGCCGGCAAGGATTATCCGCAGGGCGATGCCATTGACTTTGTTCTGGATCGGCCGTTCCTGTTCGCGGTGGTCAGTGACACCGGGACCATATCATTCGTGGGTGTTGTGAATCGACCGTAAGGAGTAAACGGGGAAGATTGTTCAGAAACTCAAAACAATCTCTCTGAACTTACAACATATGGTAACCAGAAAGAGTGCGAAACATCACATGTTGTGTCCGAAGTCAAACGAGGTTTCGGACAGTCTGGGTGCAAGGATGAAAGATTCGTTTCGGGCACGGAGAGAAGAATTTTAAGGGCATCAGAAATTTCGAAAGTTGAAGTGATTGTTTCCCATTACGGAAGAAAAGGCTATGTATTTTCTTCGGAGAAATCTGTTGTGTCAGGCAATAATTTCGGTAACATTTTCAGACGTCCGGGGAAGGGAGAGAGCAGCTATGAGAGAAAAAATAACCGATTTATTAAAGGCGGGAACGGATCACGTCCGCTCTCTTTTAAGCCAAAGCCGCGTGGCCCGCTGCATTGGCATCGCGGTGCTGGTGCTGGCGGTGCTGATCTCCGGCATCCCGCATTATGTGGCGGCGGTAGGACTGGAATTGGTGTGCGGAGTTTACACCGGGGGAGTTTCTGACGGACTGACACCGGCGTCGGGCAATCGGATCAACAGCAGGATCAAACATCTGCACCGAACCAGATACTATGCGTCATACGACAGAGAAACCCTGACTGAGACGGCGAACAGCCTGTCGGCGGATTACAGGAACGCGAGTTATGCCGGATATTATGTCAAATCTTTTACCTGGGAGGGAAACACCTACTATGTGAATGGACTCATGGAAAAAACGACATACCTGTCAGCGGAAGAAATCGGAGGTGTGCCGGAGGCGGAACTGATTCGGTGTGAGGAGGGATTTGGAGAGAACACCACAGCGGACACCGGAATAACATTGCACCTGTACCAGGTGGGGGACATCGACCCGGAGCTTGCGCTGGCGGCCTGGTTTGAGGAAGGGGACGGTTTCTATTATTTTATGAATTCCAGGTATGCCATGGAAGGATGGACACTGACGGAAATCCTGAAAGCCTGCGGATTCACGGAAGATTCGGACATATATGTCTGGCTGTACCCGCACAGCCGCGCATTTAACATTTATTATGTCGATGTGCCAGGGAAATATCTGTGGGATGAAGTGATTTCGGAGGCAAACACGACCTGCAGCGAATATACCGGCGACAAAACCGGGATGGTGGTTTATCTGACATCCGAAATCACGGGGGCATCCGTATGGCTGCGTTTTCTGGAGGGCGGCAGCATTGTCCTGTGTGACGTTTTCTCCGGCTTTTGGAGTGATTACACCTGCGGAGTTCCGGAAGTGTGCCAGAACCTGACATTTGACATGGGGGATGAAGAACTTAAGGTGGGCCTGGGGCTGCTGGATTATCTCGCGAAGAACTGTGAGGGGATGATCAGCTACGAATGGTGGTGGTGAGTTTTCATGGCCTGCGTTTCGTGCATCAGGCGGTGCAAGATGCATAAGTTGTTTTTTAACAGAACCTTAGCTGCGGCAGAATGGAGATAAAATGAAAAAGAGAGTCTTAGTGGAGATGTTTTCCGGCAGATCGGCACGGATACAGTGGTCGAAATTCGGTAAAATGAAAAAGAAGATTTTAATGGGAATATTGTCGGCAGCCCTGCTCGTCGCTGCGGTTTGCCTGTTCTGTGCCTGCGGTGCCTCAGGAAACAGCAAGAAAAGTCCTCTGGCCGCAGATGAAAACCTGCTGATGTCAGGCGCGAAGCAAAGCGAGTACGTGTCCACGGAAAGGGTCAGCGTACTCGCAAATGAGAACGGCCCCGTGCGCTCCGACGTGTACAGCATCACATTTCTGGACAGCCTTGCGGATGCGCCCGAAGATGCCTGGGATGTCTCCGATGCCGGAGATGGGCGGGTCTTAGCGTGGTTTGAGGATTCGGAAGAAAAGTGGATGTATGACCTGTACATCGCGGGTGAAAACGGTGTGAACGCGAACCCGGACAGTTCCGAGCTGTTTCTCGGATACACAAATTTGAAAGAAATCAACTTTAACGGCTGCTTCTACACGGATCAGGTGACGGACATGTACCGGATGTTTGCGACCTGCCTTTCGCTGGAAGAACTGGATGTCAGTTCCTTTGACACGAAAAACGTGCAGGACATGTGGGGGATGTTTGAAATCTGCGAATCCTTAAAAGAACTGGATTTAAGTTCCTTTGATACGTCATGCGTGGAGGATATGGCGAGCATGTTCTGTGACTGCGCATCCCTCGAGAAGGTGAATCTGGACAGCTTTGACACATCTTCGGTTACAAAAATGTATTTCATGTTTTCAGATTGCAGTTCGCTGAAATCTCTGGATGTCGGCGGCTTCGACACGTCTTCGGTGACGGACATGTCCGACATGTTTTCCGGCTGCAGTTCACTGAAATCTCTGGATGTCGGCAGTTTTGACACGTCCTCGGTGACGGACATGTCTTACATGTTCGCCGACTGCACTTCCTTAAAATCCTTAAATATCAGTAACTTTGACCTGACAGGTGCCGACACGACCGGGATGTTTGACGGGACAGATCTGGAAGAACACCTGAATCAGGTGTGGACCGCCGGAAGGATCGCGGTGGTGGCTGTGATTACGTTGGTGGCAATGGGAATTGTGGTATATCTGATTGCTCTAAGGAAAAAGAAAGCTGCAGGAAATAAATTGAAAGGGTGACGTTACTCACGGCCACCTTCGCCGTATTCTTTTAGGCGGTATTGGGGCTTGACATCGTTTTAGAGAAGATATACACTTTGAAAACAAAAACAGATTAATTAAATTCAGATTTAATTAATCTGCATTTAATTGCGGAAAACGCTTTCCGCTTTTTTAGAAAATTTATCTTTTGTTCGATTGTCTAATCAGCCATTTTCATGTATACTCTGTTGATATTGGAATGAGCGAACAGCAGCACTGGCAGATATGGCGGCGTAACAGCGAGCGTATTTTTAAAGCAAAACAGTAGTATACGGAGGGGCGTGGAAATGTACAGGGAGAGAATCCATTTATATCAGGAGCTGGAACAGGAATTTGACAGCAAAGTTCTTGCTTATGTCACAAGTGACAGACCAAATATGAGTGCACAGATTGCTTCGGATGTGATAGATTATTTTATTGACCATCTGGACACACTTGGACCATGTCATAAAATCTCTCTGTATTTATATACCCGTGGCGGAGATACTTCGGCAGCCAGAAATATTGTGAATCTGCTTCGCATGTATTGTGATGAACTTCAGGTAATTGTGCCGCATAAAGCACACAGCTCCGGGACGATTATCAGTTTGGGCGCGAATGAAATTGTCATGACGAAGCAGGCGACACTGGGTTCCATAGATCCAGGTTTGCATACAGCATTAAACCCGAAAGTCGATGGGGAATATCTTCCTGTGAGTGTTGAGGCAGTAAAAGGATATCTGGAGTTTGCAAAAAAAGAACTGGATATCAAAGATGAGGCGTCTCTTGCAGGTATTTTCGAAAAACTGACAGATTTTGTGCATCCACTTGTGCTGGGCGAAGTATACCGTTCGCGGGCGCAGATTCAGATGATGACAGAAAAGCTTCTCCAAAATCAGGTTACAGACGCAGAGAAGATAAAAAAGATTATAGATTTTCTTTGCAGCGAGTCCGGAAGCCATGATTATACGATCAACAGAAGAGAGGCAAAGGACGAACTTGGATTAAATATCCGAAAACCATCGGCGGAGCAATATCGTTTGATTAAAGAGATTTATGATGATATCAGTGAAGAATTACATTTGGGGAAACCGTTTTCGTATGCGGATGTAAATGGCGCTTACGCAGCACGCCGCTGCCTGCTTGAAAGCGTAGCAGGAGGCGCACACTATTACCTGACGGAAGGCACGGTTGTGAGAGGAAAGACCCCCGATGGTAAGATCGCATTGCAAAATCGCGTAACCTTCGATGGGTGGAGACATGATGCGGCTGCTGGGAACAAGGAGTTGAAGGTAAAGGAAGGAGAGGGGGAAATCATCTATGAGAGTGGATCAGAATATCAGACGTGATATTATAACAACAGCTTATTATGGTGGCTTTGATTCCTATACGACATCGGCAATTCCGACAGACACGGAAAGGTATATTTATGTGGATCCGGATGAATCTGAAGCAATTGTGGCGGATGACGAGGGAAAATATTCTGTCTTTGACATTGCAAACTGGTTCCTTAAAAAGGGTGAAATGACGCACAAAAAATTACAGAAGCTTTGCTACTATGCGCAGGCGTGGTGTTTTGCCTTAAAAGGATATCGGCTTGAAAATACGGATTTTCAGGCATGGATACATGGGCCTGTCTCTCCGGCACTGTGGGAAAGATTTAAAACCTTTGGCTATAACCCAATTCGTATACGAGGGAATTTTAGTGTCAGAATATCGCCTGAGGATGAAGCTTTGCTCGAAGACGTATGGGATACCTATGGTGAAAATACCGGAAACGCACTGGAGGCATTATCGCACAGAGAATTGCCCTGGATCGAGGCACGCAGAGGATACGAGCCTGATGAAAGGTGTTCAGTGACGATATCGCCTGTGACGATGGCGTCTTACTACAATTCTATTTACTGCGGAGAATAATTATGGCAAAGCTGACACAGAAGCAGAATCGGGAAGTTCCCTTCGAATTGTGCTTTAAGTATCCGTTGGTGAATGGATATACGTTAAAAGAACTGACGCCTGAAAATGTAAGACAGTTACAGGCTTTTTTAAATAAAGTGTCGCAAATGACCGTGACGCAGGTAGATAAATCTTATGCCAGAAAGCCGGATGCAAACGATACTTACAGGGGAATGCAGGTCTACCATTATGAAGTGACAGAGGCGTTTCGTATTCATGTGGTAATGGAAGCCGGATATTATAAAATTATCCGTCTGGATCCGAGGCACAGGGTTCATCGGGGATAGGGTTTATTAAGGCCCAGAACAGGAAAAATATGAAAACTTCTAACAACAAAAAAGTCTCCGTACACGATCCGGTGCAGGAGCAGAAAGAATTTCAGAAACGCATGCTGATTTTCGCAGTCTGTGTCGTGATACTCTCAGCGGCGATGGGCTTTCTTTACTGGAAAACTACTATGTCGGAAGCGGTAGATGCGGGAGAAGTTGAAACAGAGAGCACGCTCGAGGGAAACTCTGCAGAGTGATGTTTTTGAAATAAGTCGACTCCCTTGCTTGACAAAGAAATACTTTGGTTTATAATGTTAGAAATTTAACGGAAGCAAATGGGGGTATCCCCAAATAAAAAGAAAGAGGTACAAACATGCTGGAATTTAAGTACGACACGCAGCTGCTGATCGAGGGCGAGGACCTGGATGAGGATGAGATCAGCGAGTATTTCACGGAGAACTTCAAGGGCGACTGCCTTCTGGCCGTGGGCGACGAGGAACTGATCAAGATTCATTTCCACACGAACGAGCCCTGGAAGGTGCTGGAGTATTGCTCGACGCTCGGCGAGATCTATGATATTGTGGTGGAGGATATGGATCGGCAGTCGAGAGGATTGCACGGATGAATGCGTGAGTATCATCGCGATGACGCTTCCATCATGAAATGGTATGATGAATTTCTGACGCAGGTATAAAACAAAACAGCACGCGAAAAAATCTGCCTGACGCGGGCAGATTTTTTCGGCTTGACAGAGACTCATCGTTTTGATAGCATACACAAAAGTTAATGATACCACGGATCGCTTCGCGTTGACTTTTGACCCTAGTGTCACAAAATATGATTTCGCACGAACAGCGGAGGAGTTTGCAACATAGTGTCTATTCACGTGAATAGTATCTGCAAATGGGAGGAGAAACGGAAGATTTCGGAGGTGGATGTACTATGAATTCTGAAAGCAAGTGGAGTAAGTTTCGGAGAGTGGCGGTACGCATTTTTGACACGGTGGCGCACGCTGTGCTGATCACGGCGGGCTTCTGGATGTTTACCCTGTTTTTGTCGAGACATGTGGGGGAGTTCATCAGCCTGACGGCGGTGGTGGCGCTGTGGATCCTGCTGGCGGTGTGTTTCGCGGCGCTGGTATACCTGTTTTACAGCATCTACGACCCGAAGGATAAACACAGAACGTATATTGTCCGACCTCTTTGCACGGCGGGAACCGGTGTGCTGATGGAGGTACTTGTGTTTATCCTGATCATGATCGTCGGGAAGTTTACGTGGAATATTATCGTGGTCATGGTGGTGATCGCCATCTATTTCCTCACGGAATTTCTTTCGATCTTCGGACACATGGGAAAGAAGGAAAAGAAGAAGGAGCAGCCGAAAAAGAAGAAGAGCAGCGTTTACGTGAGGCGGAAGAGGTAAATTTGAATTCTGAAATATTCGGATTCCGCTCATTATGACCACTATATTTGTCATTATGACCGCATCCACGTGTTCTGTGGATCATAAAAACCATAGGATTCTGACAACGTCGTGGGTTTGGAAAATGAAGGAAGGTCTTGCTAAAGAAACGTGAGGCAGGCCTTATGAAGTTGGCGCAGAAGTTTTGCAGATAAGAGAACTGTAACAGTATATGGGAGAGACCAGAATCAAGCTATGTGGAAATTACTGAAATATCTGAAAAGTTACCGGAAGGAGAGCATTCTCGCGCCGCTGTTTAAGATGCTGGAGGCGACGTTCGAACTGCTGATTCCGATCGTTATGAAAAATATGGTGGACACCGGCATCGCGAACCGGGACACCGGCTATATTGTGAAGATGTGCCTGCTGATGGTGCTGCTGGGCCTGATCGGCTTCGCGTGCTCCATCACGGCGCAGTATTTTGCTGCGCGGGCGGCCACCGGTTTCGCGGCGAAGCTCAGGCAGGAGCTGTACCGCCACATCCAGTCGCTCTCCTACCGGGAGTTCGACCGCATCGGCACATCCACCATGATCACGCGAATGACCAGCGACATCAACCAGATCCAGACCGGCGTGAACCTTGTTCTGCGCCTCTTTTTGCGCTCCCCGTTCATCGTGTTCGGCGCCATGATCATGGCGTTTACGTTGGATGTGAAGAGTGCGCTGATCTTTGTGGTGACGATCCCGCTGCTGTCTGTTGTGGTGTTCGGCGTGATGCTGGCCAGCATTCCGCTCTACAGAAAGGTACAGGAAGCGCTGGATAAGGTGGTGACCCTCACCCGCTGGAATTTAAACGGTGTGCGCGTGATCCGCGCGTTTTGCCGGGAGGAAGCGGAGCAGAAGGAGTTTGAAAAAGAAAACGGTGCCCTGAATCATCTTCAGATCGTGGCGGGGCGCGTCACGGCGGTCATGAATCCGCTCACCTGCGTTATTGTTAACGGCGCTATCGCCGCGATCCTGTGGTTCGGGGGCACGCAGGTAAATATCGGTGTTTACGAGACCGGCACGGTCATCGCGCTGGTGAATTATATGTCGCAGATCCTGACCGAGCTGGTGAAGCTGGCGAATCTGATCATCACCGTCACGAAGGCGGTGGCCTGCGGCAACCGTGTGCAGGCGATTTTCGAGATGGAGAACGGGTTGGCGGAAGCAGAGTATATTTCGGAAAGCGAAGCGGAAAACAGGTCAGAATCGCCTGCCGTGCAGTTCCGCCATGTCACTCTGACCTACCAGAACGCCGGCATGCCATCGCTCTACGATATCGATTTTACCGCGAAGCGCGGGCAGACCATCGGCATTATCGGAGGCACCGGATCCGGGAAAACCTCTGTGGTGAATCTAATCCCGCGGTTTTACGATGCCACGGAAGGCGAAGTGCTGGTGGACGGGAAGAATGTAAAAGAAAATAATCCCCTCCGCGATCTCCGCGCCAAAATCGGCGTGGTGCCCCAGAAGGCCGTACTCTTCGCCGGAACCATCCGCGACAACATGTGCTGGGGAAAGAAAGATGCCACGGACGAGGAGATCTGGCAGGCGCTCCGCCTGGCGCAGGCAGCGGAATTTGTCGAAAAGAAGGAAGGCGGGCTGGATTTCGCCATCACCCAGGGCGGTCGGAACCTGTCCGGCGGACAGCGTCAGCGCCTTACCATCGCCAGAGCGCTGGTAAAGCAGCTGGAAATTCTGATCCTGGACGACAGCGCGTCGGCGCTGGATTACGCCACGGATGCCGCGCTGCGCGAGAGCTTAAAGCATCTGCCCGGAAACCCGACGGTGTTCATCGTATCCCAGCGCACATCCTCCCTGCAGAGTGCGGACTGCATTCTTGTGATGGAGGACGGACACATGGTGGGGAAAGGAACTCATGAAGAGCTGCTTAAATCCTGCGATATTTACCGGGAAATTCACCATGCGCAGTTTCCGGAGGAGGGAGTGAAGGTTTCATGAACGGTAAAAAAGAGAAAAAAAACGGCCAGGCGGCCGTCATGAAGAAAATTCTGCACTCCATCGCGCCGTACCGTCTCACGGTCATCGTCTCCATTATCATGGCGGCGGCCAGCGTGCTTTTTACGCTGTATTTGCCGATCCTCTCCGGCCAGGCCATCGATTATATTATAGGCTACAACGATGTGGATTTTGACGCGATCCTTCGGATCATACGAAACATGATCTTTGCCATTGCCGGCGCGGCGCTGTCTCAGTGGATCATGAACATTGCCAACAACCGCATCACCTACCGGGTGATCCGCGACATGCGTGAGGCGGCGTTTCGAAAAATCGAGGTTCTGCCGTTAGGGTATCTGGACAGCAATTCCACCGGAAATATCGTGAGCCGCGTGGTGGCGGATGTGGACCAGTTTGCGGACGGCCTGCTGATGGGCTTTTCCCAGCTGTTCACGGGTGTGATCACCATCGCAGGGACCTTATTTTTCCTGTTTCGCGCGGATGTGGGCATTGCGCTGGTGGTAGTGCTCATCACACCGGTGTCGCTGTTCGCGGCGGCGTTTGTGGCGAAGCGCACCTACAGCATGTTTTTGCAGCAGTCCGCGACCCGCGGGGAGCAGACCGCGCTGATCGATGAGATGATCGGCAACCAGAAGGTGGTGCAGGCCTTCGGCTATGAAGATGAATCGCTGAGCCGTTTCACGGAGATCAACGAGCGGCTGCGGGACTGCTCGCTGAAAGCCACGTTCTTTTCCTCCATCACCAACCCCACGACCCGCTTCGTCAACAGCCTGGTGTACACAGGCGTCGGCCTGACCGGCGCACTCACCGTCATCAGCGGGGGCATCACCGTCGGCACGCTGACCTGCCTCTTGAGTTACGCAAACCAGTATACAAAGCCCTTCAACGAGATCAGCGGCGTGGTCACGGAGCTGCAGAACGCCATCGCCTGCGCGGAGCGTATCTACAAGCTTATCGATGAGGTGCCGGAGGTGCCGGACGCGGAGGATGCGGTGGAACTGGGGAAAACATCAACTGCGGAGAATATGTCTGAGTCAGGGAAAACTACCGTAGCGGAAGGAGCAAAAAAGGCCAACAAAACAGTTGCGGTACAGAAAGTAACGAACATGAGAAAGAATTCCTCTGCGGAATACGAGAAAAATGAAGTGGAAGCTATCGGCAAAAATGCTACCACCGGCGAAGTTGTGCTGGATCACGTAGCCTTCTCTTACGTCCCGGAAAAGCCGCTGATCGAGAACCTGAATCTTTCCGTGCGCCCGGGGCAGCGTATCGCCATCGTCGGGCCTACCGGCTGCGGCAAGACCACCATGATCAACCTGCTGATGCGTTTTTACGATGTAAATGCGGGCAGTATCCGGGTGGACGGGGAGGACATTCGCCACATCGCCAGGCACAGTCTGCGGAGCAATTACGGCATGGTGCTGCAGGACACCTGGCTGAAGCCGGGGACCGTTCGCGAAAATATCAAGCTTGGGAAACCGGATGCCACGGATGAAGAGATGATCGCGGCAGCGAAGGCGGCCCACGCCCACAGCTTTATTGAGCGACTGCCCGAGGGCTACGACACAGTGGTCACCGAGGACGGCGACGGCCTGTCCCAGGGACAGAAACAGCTGCTGTGCATCACCCGCGTTATGCTGGATCTTCCGCCGATGCTGATCCTGGACGAGGCCACATCCTCCATCGACACCCGCACGGAGCAGCGTATCCAGCGCGCCTTCGCGAAGATGATGGCCGGGCGCACCAGCTTCATCATCGCCCACCGGCTCTCCACCATCCGGGATGCAGATGTCATTCTGGTGATGCGTGACGGCCACATTATAGAGCAGGGACGTCATGAAGAACTGCTCGAAAAAGGCGGATTCTACGCCGAACTTTATATGAGCCAGCTGAGGCGGGCGTGAGAAAATTGGTTCACGAGTCAAAAGCTTTCTCCTGCGACATGTTTGCATGTCAGTGGGAGGAAGAATTGCCCAGACGGACCGGAAAATGGCAGGCAAGATGATATAAAAAACCGCATGATGAAAATCATGCGGCATTTTAATCGGGGTGACGTGACTTGAACACGCGGCCTCATCGTCCCGAACGATGCGCTCTACCAAACTGAGCCACACCCCGAAAGCGAAGTGTATGATAATCCATTTCTCAGAATTTGTCAACCGATTTTTATAAAAATTTTACTGGCCCGATTTTTATAAAAATTTTACTGGCCCCGATTTTTATAAAAATTTTACTGGCCAAATTTTACTGGTAAATTATAAAAAAACCGCTTCATTCTTTTCAAACTGTGTGGTATACTAACCACAATTTCGGTTTTACAACCAACCCGACGGGCAGGATCGTGTCACCCGCAGGGAAGCGGGAAGGGTCTGCCGCGAAATAACCCGGTGAGTTTGCGCCGCGTTATATCATGTCAGCTTCTTAAGAAACGCCGCGTCGAATTACATGTATTCGGGAGGTATCCATACCATGAGAAAAACGAAAATTGTATGTACACTTGGGCCGTCGACGGATGACGAAAATGTCCTGCGCGAGATGATACGGGAAGGCATGGATGTCGCCCGGTTCAACTTCTCCCACGGCACCCACAAGGAGCAGCTGAAAAGACTGAAGGTATTAAGAAGGCTCCGCGATGAGGAGGACAGGCCCATCGCCGCACTGCTCGACACGAAGGGGCCGGAGATCCGCCTGAAGACCTTCGTGGATAACAAGGTTCACCTGGATGAAGGCCAGACCTTCACGCTGACCTCCCGTGAGGTCGAGGGGACAAAGGACATCGTCTCCATTTCCTACAAGGATCTTCCGTCGGATGTTTCCGTGGGAACGCGGATTCTGATCGATGACGGCCTGATTGAAATGTTTGTCGAGGATATCGTGGACGGCACGGACATTGTCTGTAAGGTGGTAAACGGCGGCTATGTCTCCAACAAAAAGGGCGTGAATGTGCCGGGCGTGGATCTTTCGATGCCGTTTATCAGCGAGCAGGACCGGGAAGACATTCTCTTCGGCATCGAGGAAGAGTTTGACTTTATTGCCGCTTCCTTCGTGCGCAATGCCGGAGATATTTTAAAGATTCGCCGTATTCTGGAGGAACAGAACAATTACCGTATCAAGATCATCGCCAAGATTGAGAACATGCAGGGTGTAGAGAATATTGACGACATTATTCAGGTGTCGGACGGCATCATGGTAGCCCGCGGCGACATGGGTGTGGAGATTCCCAGCGAGGAAGTTCCGATCATCCAGAAGATGATCATCCAAAAGGTATACAACGCCGGCAAGCAGGTCATCACCGCCACGCAGATGCTCGACTCCATGATCAAGAACCCCAGACCTACGAGAGCCGAGACGGCCGACGTGGCCAACGCCATCTATGACGGCACCAGCGCTATCATGCTTTCCGGCGAGACGGCGGCAGGCCTGTATCCGATCGAATCGCTGAAGATGATGGCGAAGATCGCGGAGCGTACCGAGCGCGCCATCGACTACACGAAGATCTTCTTCCAGCGGGAGCGCAAGGCAAACCCAAACGTGACGGACGCCATCTGCCACGCCACCTGCACGACAGCCCACGACCTGAAGGCCCGCGCCATCCTCACGGTGACGAAGTCCGGCGGCTCTGCCCGCATGATCAGCAAGTATCGCCCCCAGTGCGACATTATCGCCGGTGCGACTTACCCGTATGTTTGCCGCCAGATGAACATGAGCTGGGGCGTGAAGCCTATCCTTATCGACGAGGAGCAGGACGTGTTCGAACTGTTCGACCACTCCATCAACCAGTGTGTGGATCGCGGATACTTAAAGAGAGACGACCTGGTGGTCATGACGGCCGGCGTGCCGCTGGGCATGAGCGGCACCACAAACATGCTGAAAGTGCAGGTTGTGGGGCGTAAGTACTGATGGCGAAATAATGTAGAAAATTTTATCCCCCGGCAGGTACGAAAGCCTGCCGGGTTTTCATGTGCGCAGGGGTGAGCGGGAAAGATTTACGGTTCATCTTACGCTGCACCCTGAGAGTTTCATGTGCGCAGGGGTGGGCGGGAAAGATTTACGGTCAGCCTTCCGCTGTCACACTGCCCGATTTTATGCACACAAGGTCATACAGGAATGTCCGGGAGCGATCCCTATTTTGAAATTTGTGTGAACTTACAAAAAAAACTGTAGTTTTTCGGCGAAACGTGTTATCATAGCCGGAGTTTTTTGAAGGTATGCCGGATGGCGGCCGAGATGGAAAGCTCGTGCGAATCGCTCATTTTCATATAAAAATGGGCGGACATTTGACAGACTCCGGAAATGAAAATTTTTGCGGACGCATGAAAATGGGGAACAATATGAAAAAATCAACAAAACTTGCCTACGCTCTGGTACTGATTTTGGCTGCCGTACTCTGTATCGGCCTGCCGGTACTGACTTTTTTTGATTCTGCAGACGGAGAAGAGACCACGACGGTTTCTGCCTCCGGCACAACGGAGACCGTGACAACATCCTCTGACGATGCATCGGGGGAGGATGAGACAACCCTGTCGGATTCGGACGCGTCGACTGTCAGTACGGTGAATGAGGTGGAGCTGGCCGATTACACAAACATCACGGTGGATGCGGCGGACGTTGAAGTGACGGACGACGAGATACAGGAAAATATCGATGCGGCGTTGCTTGCTTACGCGGAAACCGTTACCTTTGACGAGGACGGCACTGCAGTGGAGAACGGAGACACGGTAAATATCGACTTTACCGGCTCGATCGATGAGGGCGAATTCGACGGCGGCAGCGCCACGGATTATGACCTGGAAATCGGCAGCGGTACGCTGATCGACGGCTTTGAGGATGCTCTCATCGGCGCGGAGGTGGGAGAGACGCTGACCATTAAAGTGACCTTCCCGGACAGCACCACCCAGACAACCACCGTGGACGGAAGCGATGAGGAGATCGAGCTTGCCGGGCGGGAGGCCACCTTCGTGGTGACTGTCAATTATTTCACGAGGCCCGATCTGCCAGACTATGACGATGACTTTGTCACGACATACTACAGTGACAAGGGTCTTTCAACGACGGAAGAGTTTGAGGATTACCTTTACGAGCAGCTCCGCCAGGACAAGATCATCGATGCTGCCTGGGAGGATTACGTGGATGCCTGCACGCTCATCTCTTTGGACGAGACGGAGGTGGAAGACCTGCTTGACCAGCTGCTTTCCTACTACGTGCTTTATTATGAGGAGGAGGGCTCAAGCTTCGAGGAGATGGTGGAATATTATTACGACATGTCTCTGACCGAGTATACGGAGGCTTATCTGCAGCCGGCCATCGAGGAGACGGTTAAGGAAGAAACGGTCATCTATGCACTGGCGGAAGCGGTGGGCATCGAGATCACCGACGAACTCTACGACGAGATGACGGCGGATTACATGGCGACCTACGGCTATGATACGCTGGAAGATCTTCTGGACTACTATTCGGAGGATGACATCGAATTTTCCATTTATTACCAGCAGGTCACGCTGTGGTTTGTGGATCATGTGCAGGTGGTGGAGTAGATATTGTCTGTTTGTTACTTTCCATGAAATCTCGCTCGAATTTTTTGCGAACTTCGCAGGCCATGAAAAACTACGATTCACAGATAATTTCAGAAAATGAAAAAAGTGCTTTTCGTTTGCGTGAAAGTGTGCTATTCTTTTCAAATCTGTGCACAAAAGTTACCGGGGTCAGGAACGGAAAGAACGAATCAGGCAATTTGTGTGTGACGGAATAAATTTTATGGGATGAAAACCGAAATTTTTAAGAAAACCGGTTTTTAAATTCCCAAAGATATTTGGAGGAGAAAATGAACAGGAAAAATTCCATACTGCTTGGCGTACTCTTAGGCGTCTGTGCGATTGCCCTGTGCGTCGTTCTGGTATTTTTTGCCATGAACAGCGAAAGCAGCGATTCGGAGACGGAGACAACAACGGCGGCGGATGCCGAGGGCACTGCGACCGACAGTACATCTGACGATGGAAGCGCAGTCAGTACCGATGACACGGTTTACGGCGACGGCGAGGTGACGCTTGCGGAGTATATCGGTCTGGAGGTGGGCGCATCCGAGGTGGTTGTCTCGGAGGATGATGTCCAGGAAAACATCGATGCGTGCCTGGAAGACTACGCGACTTACGACACCTACACGGAGGGCGTAACCGTGCAGGAGGATGATATCGTGAATATCGACTATGTCGGTTCGGTGGACGAGGGCGAGTTCGACGGCGGCAGCTACGAGGGCTACGACCTGCAGATCGGCAGCGGCAGCTTTATCGACGGGTTCGAGGACGGCCTCATCGGCGCGGAGGTCGGCACGACCGTCACCGTCACCGCAACTTTTTATGACGGCTACGGCACGACAACACTCACGGAAACGGGAGAAGAAGTGGATCTGTCCAACCGCGAGGCGACCTTTGTGGTGACAATCAATTCCCTGCAGCGCCCGACGTATCCGGAATACAACGATGAATTTGTGACAACCTATTTCTCGGCCTATGATCTTTCTACTACGGAGGAGTTCGAGGACTATATCGAGGAAATGCTTTATTACAATCTTGTCCTGACTGCGGTGTGGGATGAGTTTGTGGAGGCCTGTGAGGTGGTATCCTATGACGAGGACGAGGTAAATGACCTCCTCGATCAGACGGTGGAGTATTATGTTTCTTACTACGCATATTATGGATATGATTTTGAGGAGCTGGTTTCCGAGTACGGCTATACGCTGGACGAGTATGCCGAGCTGTATATGCTTGATTCGGTAAAGGAGACCGTGAAGGAGAAGATGATTATCCGGGCGATCGCCGAGGCGGAGGGCATTGAGGTGACCGATGAGGTTTACGAGTCGGAGGCAGAGCTCTACCGGATTTCCTATGGTTACGATACCGTTGAGGAGCTGGAAGAGGCTTACACGAAGTCGGAGATCGAGTTCAGTATTCTCTACGACCTTGTGACGGAGTTTGTGGCGCAGAACGCGACGGTTTACGATGATTCTGCCGAGACCGAGACAACCACGACAACGGTGACGGAGTAATTCTATGACACCGGGATCACACCTCTTTCCCGAAAGTCCGGGGCGGAGCAGACAGTGTGGTTCATGAGCATCGGGGAACGAAGATACAGTTAGAGAAGGCGAGAGGAAACAGGAGGATTGTAAATGAAGAAAAGATTAGTGGCTTTGGCCTGCTGTGCTGTGCTCGCCATGTCTGCATTTGCGGGCTGCGGCTCCGGGAGTACGAACAAGTACGCAGGTGCCGATTACGAGGGTGAGATAGAGCTGGCCGATTACGAAGGAATCGAGGTGGCGGCTTCTGTCGCGGCGGTGGATGAGGACGATGTGCAGGCTCAGGTCGAGGATTGTCTGGCGAATTACGCGTCTGATTTAAAGTATTCCGAGGGGACGACCGTTCAGGACGGCGATCAGGTTAATTTTGACTGCAGGGGCTACCTTGAGGAGGGCGAAATTGAAGATGCAGCCGGCACGGCAATCAGCCTGACCATCGGCGAGGGTACCTACGATGACATCGAGGGATTTGAGGAAGGCCTGATCGGCGCCGAGGTCGGCGAAACGCTTACCATCGAGGTGACGTTCGCAGACGATTACGGCCAGGAGGCCACCATCACGGGTTACGATGAGGAAGTCGACTTAAGCGGGCTGGATGCCACCTTTGAGGTTACCGTCAATTATATTATCCGCTCGGTTCCGCCTGAATATAACGATGAATTTGTGGAGACTTATTACAGTGAGTGGGATCTCTACACGACAGAAGACCTGGAGGAATACCTGCGCAGCATGATTTCCTACAACCAGATTCTGGACGAAATCTGGGAGGATTTTGTCGACGAGTGCGAGGTCGTTAAGTACGATCAGGACGAGATCGACAGCTACGAGACGCAGATTGTCGAGTATTATACGGAATATTTCGAGGAACTCGGATATGACCTGGAGGAGTATATCGCGTATTACTACAGCATGACGCTGGCGGAGTTTACGACTCAGTATATTACGCCGCAGGCGGAGAGCTACACTAAGGAGAGCATGATCGTCTATGCAATTGCGGACGAGCAGGACATCGAAGTGACGGATGAAATCTATGAGCGCGAGGCTCAGTCCTACGCGGGTTCCGAGGGCTTTGATTCGGTGGAAGAGCTGGAAGAAGAGTACGGCGAGGATGCGGTCGCGTACAGTATCCTGTACAATCTAGTAACCCAGTGGGTGGCGGAGCACTGTGAGATCGTGGACGACTGAGAAAAAGCGGGATTGGGATCGAAACCGTGTGATTGGACGTGAGAATGTCACGGTCAGATATCGCGTGAATTGATAGAATGGCACATGGGACAAGAAGGTTTAAAGTAAACGTTCTTCGTTAACTTTCTGAATGAAATGTTTGTGATTCCTTTAGAGATTCAGGTATCATGATTTATGATTATTTGTCGCCTGAATCCCGGGATAAGAAGAATATGTGGAAGAGAGGGAAACATTATGAGTCAGAGAGAATGTTCCGATGAAAGCTGCGGCAGGTCAAGCTGTGAGGGCTGTGAAAAGCGCCAGCAGGAACAGCAGAGCATGCAGGAACCGTTAAACAGCAAAAGTGCAATTTTAAAGAAGACCATCGGCGTGGTCAGCGGAAAGGGAGGCGTCGGCAAATCTTTCGTGACCGCATCTCTGGCGACAGCGCTGGCGAAGAAGGGTTACCGTGTTGGCATCCTCGATGCCGACATCACCGGACCGTCCATCCCGAAAATGTTCGGACTGGACGAGCATGCCGTGGCGGATGAAGATGGCGTTTACCCGGTGGAGACGAAGGAAGGCATCCGCGTGATGTCCATCAATCTGCTGTTGGAAAATGCCGATGACCCGGTCATCTGGCGCGGCCCGATTATTTCGGGTGTGGTAAAGCAGTTCTGGAACGAGGTTATCTGGGGCGAGCTGGATTATATGCTGATCGACATGCCGCCGGGAACCGGCGATGTGCCGCTGACCGTTTTCCAGTCCATCGCCGTGGACGGCATCGTGCTGGTCACCTCCCCGCAGGATCTGGTGAGCATGATCGTAAAGAAGGCCTACAACATGGCCCGCACCATGGGTATCCCGATGGTGGGCGTGGTGGAAAACTTCAGCTATATGGAGTGCCCGGACTGCGGAAAGAAGCTCTATCCTTTCGGCGAGAGTCATCTGGAGGAGATCGCTTCCCCGCTGGGACTGCGCATTCTGGGGCGCGTGCCGATCATGCCGGAAGCTTCAAGACAGGCGGACGCCGGAACCGTGGAAGATCTGGTGAACGATTATTTCGAGGAAGCGGTACGGGTAATTACCGAATGAAGCCCCAACGGATCAGGGGTGGTGAAAAATCGTGTGAATGATAAAAACCCGGCATCAAACGGACCGGAATAAGAAAATGAATTGTGAGAGCATTTCATAAGACCGCTTCCGGAAAAGGGATATATGGTTAAATTGCGGTGTATATAGAGGGGCGATGCAGATGCTGCGGATGCTGCAGATGTTGCATCAGTTCCCGGAGCGGAGAAAAATGTGAATTTACAGGGCGATTGCCGGATCCATATCTCGGTGCGGAATCTGGTGGAATTTATCTTCCGGTCGGGCGACCTGGACAGCCGCAGGAGAACTGCGGCCGACCAGGAAGCCATGCTCGAAGGCAGCCGAATCCACAGAAAAATACAGAAATCCATGGGCGGTACCTACCAGGCGGAGGTGCCGCTCAAATTAAATTTGTCCCTGAACTGCGGCGGCATCCCCTGCGAGCTGCTCATCGACGGGCGTGCGGACGGCGTGATGGAGTCGGAGGACGGAGAAGGCGTGCTGATCGATGAGATCAAGGGCATGTACCGGGATGTCATGAAGATGGAGAAGCCCATCTACGTCCACGAGGCGCAGGCCATGTGCTACGCGTATATGTACCTGGCGAGGGAAGGAGAGCTGGAGGAGGAGCTTGCGGACGAATTAACTTCGTGGCTGGAGAATAATGAGGGAGAGAAGTTCGATAATCAGGGTGGAGTTTCTGAGAAGTCTGAGGAGAATTCTGAAAAGTCAGGTGATTTTTCCCTAAGACCGAATAAAATTTTCGAAAAACCGGAGGGAAATCCTGAAAGACATGACGGAATTTCAGAGAGATCGGAGGTAAATCCTGAAAGGTCGGAGGAAGAGACCAGTGAGACGAATAAGGATTCTGAAGAACCTGACGGGATCCCCGGAGATTTGAATGAGACTGTAGAAAAGAAGAACGGAACGTCAGGTAAATCGGGAGAATCAGATGAAATTTCAGAAGATTACGGAAAGAAAATCGTGGTTCAGATGACTTATGTAAGCCTCGACCGGGGCGATGTGAAGCGCTTCCGCCATGGTTACACCTCCAGAGAAATCTCCGACTGGTTCTGCGGCATGCTGTTATCCTTTAAAAAGTGGGTGGATTTCGTTGTTATCCACCGGAACGAGCGCAACGAATCCCTGCGCCCGCTGCAGTTCCCTTATCCCTACCGGGAGGGGCAGCGGGACATGGTGGTATCCGTCTACCGCGCCATCTCCCGGAACAAAAACCTCTACGTGCAGGCGCCCACCGGCATCGGTAAGACCATGTCCGCCGTGTTTCCGGCGGCGAAGGCCATGGGCGAGGGCCGTGCGGAGAAAATCTTCTACCTCACCGCGAAGACCATCACCCGCACGGTGGCGGAGGAGGCGTTTTCCATCCTAAGCGAACAGGGCGCAAAGCTGAAAACCGTGTCTGTCACGGCGAAGGAAAAGCTCTGCGTCTGTGACTCGCCATCCTGCAATCCGGTGGACTGCCCGCGGGCAAAGGGGCATTTTGACCGGGTAAACTACGCGGTTTACGACATCATCCGGGCAAAAAATATCATTCGCCGGGAGGATATTCTGGCTTACAGCGAAAAGTATCAGGTGTGCCCCTTCGAATTCTGTCTGGACATCACTGACTGGATGGACGGCATCCTCTGTGATTACAATTATGTGTTCGACCCGGACGTGAAGCTGAAGCGCTACTTCTCCGGCGGCAACAACGGCGGCTATATTTTTCTGGTGGATGAGGCCCACAACCTCATTGACCGGGGCCGGGAGATGTACAGCGCAAAGCTGCGCAAGGAAGATTTTCTGGCGGTGAAAAAAATCGAGCGGGACATGACGCCGGATCTGAAAAAGAAGCTGGAGAAGTGCAATAAGGTGATGCTTAGCTTTCGGAAAGAGCTGGAGGCGGGTGTGAACGGAGAAACATCAGCGGATGAATGTGAAAATGCAATCGGATCATTTTTCGTGAAAGAAACTGAAACGAAAGCGGGATTCCCGACAGAAAGAAAACGGACGACGGAAAACGTGGCGAAAGAGGAGAGTGGAGTTGGGACAGGAAACGCATCCGCAACAAGAATCGGAACCAGGGCAGGAAAAGCAGACGGAACAGGGGCTGGAACTGTGACAGGAACGAGGAACGGCTGGGAAGCCCCGAAAAAAAACTGGATGCTTCGAACTGAGATATCGGAACTGACATCCTCCCTGAATTCCGTGCAGGAAACCATGAACCGACAGCTGGAAGACCGTCTGACACACACCTTCGACGACGCCTGGATGGATCTGTATTTCGCTATCCGCGAATTCCTGATGGTGGCGGCGCTCCTGGACGACCACTACCGCATCTATGTGGAAAAATGTTCCGACGGTTTTTATGTGAACCTGTTCTGCGTGAATCCGTCAAAAAACTTAAAGGAATGCATGGACGCTGGGATCGCTACCGTCCTCTACTCGGCCACATTTCTGCCGATCACTTACTACAAGGAGCTGTTAAGCGGACAAAAGGACGATTACGCCATCTACCTGCCGTCGCCCTTCCCGCAGGAAAACCGTGCACTCCTCGCGGTGAACGATGTGAGTACAAAATACACCGCCCGCAGTGAGGCGCAGTACCGGAAAATGGCGCAGACCATCGCTGAGGTCGTGGCAAAGCATACGGGAAATTACATGGTATTTTTGCCTTCTTATAAAATGCTTGCGGCGGTGGCGGAAGAGTTTGAGAAGATCACGGATGTCTGCGGGGTGGAGATAAATCAGGAGGAGAAAGAAACCGGGCAGACAAAAAGCAGAGATGGGGAAAGCGAACTGACTCTGGAAAATTGGCAGAAGATGTTGTCGAAGGCGGAAGAGGATTCATCAGAAGAACTGCAGACAGCGGAAAAACTGACAGAGGAAAAATCGGCAGCGGAAAAACCGGCAGAGGAATCATGTGCGATGAAAAAAAGGACAACAGATGAGACATCAGAATATGCTGCGGAGAAAAAAATGCGCTGCCGAATACTTCTCCAGAAAAACCGCATGACTGAACAGGAAAGAGAAGCGTTTCTGCGCTGTTTTACAGATGAGCAGACAATTACGAAAGAGAAGACATCTCTTGTCGCCTTCTGCGTTCTCGGCGGCATCTTCTCGGAAGGCATCGACTTAAAACACGAAAGCCTGATCGGCGTTTTCGTGGTGGGAACCGGCATCCCGCAGATCTGCACGGAGCGGGAGATCCTGCGGCAGTATTTTGAGGAAAACGACAAAAACGGCTTCGACTATGCCTACCGCTTTCCGGGCATGAACAAGGTCATGCAGGCGGCGGGGCGTGTCATCCGAACCCACGAGGATACCGGCATTATTTGTCTCATGGACGGAAGGTTCCGGGAACCGGCGAACAGCAGTCTGTTCCCGGCAGAGTGGGAGGACGTGCGGTACCTGCGGTCAGGGCAGGCCGGGGAGGCGGCGGAGATGTTCTGGAGGCGGATAGAGATATAGAAAAAAGCGTTCCTATTCACGGTCGCCTCCAGAAGTTTCGCGAAGCGACACTTCTGCATTCGCAGCAGTTGCGTCCAGGGTCTTCTTGCTAATTGAAATTATGGCGCAACTGCTGCTCATGTGGGGAGGTGACTGTTACACAGTCATTCTCTTCAAACCGGTAAGTTCCCGAACGAACAAGTCCGACGAGAGCTTACCAGCTTGAAGAGACCGACCGCGAATAGTAACGCTTTTTTTCAAAAAGAACTTGTCTAAATGTGCGTAAGATGGTAAACTCTGCGGAGCAATTAGAAAGTTCTTTTTTTGCTTTCCGACCGGGACGCTTTTTTGCTTTCCGACCGGGAGCTAACGTGCCGGTTGTTCACGGCATTGGTTTTTAGCTGCAGGATAACACAGTTTTTTAGGGATTTACAGGGAAAACTGAGGTTATGAAGCAGCGCGCATGAGAGTTCACGCATGTACGTGAGCCGCTTTGAATCTGCCGGCACCGGAAAGAGAGGAAATGACCAAATTGAGCAAAGTTAAAAGAGTTTATGTGGAGAAAAAAGCCCCCTATGCGGTAAAAGCGAAGGAGCTGTACGATGAGATTGTAGATTACCTGGGGATCCGCACCGTGACGGAGGTTCGTGTGCTGGTCCGCTATGACGTGGAGAATCTGTCGGAGGAAACCTACCGCCAGGCGCTGACCTGCGTGTTCTCCGAGCCGCCGGTGGATCACTGCTACGAGGAAGATTTTCCGAAGAAAGATGCCGACCGGGTTTTCACGGTGGAGTACCTGCCAGGCCAGTTTGACCAGCGGGCAGATTCCGCCATGCAGTGTGTCCGCTTTTTAAATGAAGAGGAGCAGCCGCTCATCCGCACGGCTACCACCTACGTGCTCTCCGGCGAGATCACAGATGAGCAGTTCGCGGCGGTGAAGTCCTTCTGCATCAACCCGGTGGATTCCAGAGAAGCGGCGGCCGAAAAGCCGGAGACTCTGGTGACGGTGTACCCGGAGCCGGAGGATGTGAAGACCTTTGACGGCTTTATTTCCATGCCGGAGGAGGAGTTCAAGGCGCTGTATGAGAGCCTGAATCTGGCCATGACCTACCGGGATTTCAAGCACATCCGCCATTATTTCGCGGGCGAGGAGCACCGTGACCCAACGGTGACGGAGATCCGCATGCTTGACACCTACTGGTCGGATCACTGCCGTCATACCACGTTTTTGACGGAGTTAAAAAATGTGACCTTTGAGGAGGGCTACTGCAACGGTCCCATCAAGGAAACTTTTGAGAGATATAAGGAAAACCACAAGGCACTTTACGGTGACCGGGAGGATAAGTACATCTCCCTCATGGATCTGGCCACCATCGCCATGAAGATGCTGAAAAAGGAAGGCCGGCTCACCGATCAGGAGGAGACCGACGAGATCAATGCCTGCAGCATCGTGGTGCCGGTGGAGATTGACGGGGAGACCGAGGAATGGCTGGTGAACTTTAAGAATGAGACTCACAATCACCCGACGGAGATCGAGCCCTTCGGCGGCGCGGCTACCTGCCTGGGCGGCGCCATCCGCGACCCGTTAAGCGGCAGAACCTACGTGTATCAGGCCATGCGCGTGACCGGTGCGGCAGACCCCACGAGACCGGTGGAGGAGACCTTAAAGGGCAAGCTGCCCCAGAAAAAGCTGGTGCGCAGCGCGGCGGACGGCTACAGCTCCTACGGCAACCAGATCGGTCTGGCTACCGGGCTGGTGAAGGAGATTTATCATCCGAACTACGTGGCGAAGCGCATGGAGATCGGCGCGGTCATGGGCGCGGCGCCGAGAAAAGATGTAATGCGTCTGAATTCTGACCCGGGGGATGTGATCATTCTGCTGGGCGGCGAGACCGGCCGCGACGGCATCGGCGGGGCCACCGGTTCCTCCAAGGTACATACCACGGCCTCCATCGAGACCTGCGGTGCCGAGGTGCAGAAGGGTAATGCGCCTACTGAGCGCAAGCTCCAGCGCCTGTTCCGCAGACCGGAGGTGAGCCGTCTCATCAAGAAGTGCAACGACTTCGGCGCCGGCGGTGTGTCGGTGGCCATCGGCGAGCTGGCGGACGGCCTGTATATCGACCTGGACAAGGTTCCGAAGAAGTATGCTGGGCTGGACGGCACCGAGATCGCCATCTCCGAATCTCAGGAGCGCATGGCTGTGGTGGTGGATCCGAAGGACGAGGCAGAATTCATGAAATACGCGGCCGAGGAGAATCTGGAAGCCACTAACGTGGCGGTGGTGACCGAGGATCCGAGGCTGGTGATGACCTGGCGGGGCCAGGAGATCGTGAATATTTCCCGCGCGTTCTTAAATACCAACGGCGCACACCAGGAGACGGATGCCTGCGTGGAGATGCCGGATCCGAATAGAAATTATTTCTCCGACCGGGTCATCCCGGACGTGAAGAAGGAGTGGCTGGATACCCTGGCGGACCTGAATGTCTGCTGCCAGAAGGGCCTGGTGGAGAAGTTCGACGGCTCCATCGGCGCGGGCAGCGTGTTCATGCCTCACGGCGGCAAGTATCAGCTGACCGAGACTCAGGCCATGGTGGCAAAGCTGCCGGTATTACGGGGCGACTGCGACACGGTTACCATGATGAGCTACGGCTTCGACCCGTATCTGTCCAGCTGGAGTCCGTACCACGGTTCTGTTTACGCGGCGCTGGAGTCCGTCTCCAAGATCGTGGCCACCGGCGGTGACTTCCGCAAGGTACACTTTACCTTCCAGGAATACTTCCGCCGCATGACGGAGGACCCGAAGCGCTGGAGTGAGCCTATCGCGAGTCTCTTAGGTGCCCTCACGGTGCAGGGGATCCTTGGCCTGGCTTCCATCGGCGGCAAGGACAGCATGTCCGGTACCTTCAACGATATCGACGTGCCGCCGACCCTGGTATCCTTCGCAGTGGATGTGGCGAAGGAAGGCGATATCATCACGCCGGAATTCAAGCGCCCTGGCAGTTACATCGTGCAGTTTGCCATTGAAAAGGACACCTGCGATCTGCCGGATTACGCCCAGGTCATGACCATGTACGACACCGTGCACGAGTTGATTCAGAAGGGCGATATCATCTCCGCCTACACGCTGGACGGCAAGGGCCTGGCGGCGGCAGTCAGCAAGATGGCCTTCGGTAACAAGCTTGGCGTGCACATGGCGGATTCCTTGAGCAAGCACGAGCTCTTCTTCCCGGCGAACGGCGACATCATCGCCGAGGTGCCGGAGGACAAGATCGACGAGCTGCGGGATTATGCGGACGAAAAGGGAACCTCCTGTGCCATGGTAGGTCTGGTGACGGACGAGCAGGTATTCACCTTCCGCGACACCGTCATCACCATGGACGAGGCCATCGAGACCTGGATGGGTACGCTGGATAAGGTGTTCCCGAATACCAGCACGGATGACAAAACGCCGGTGGAAATCCCGGTTTATGAAGCGAAAAATATTTATGTATGTGAGCACAAGGTGGCGAAGCCGACGGTCTTCATCCCGGTATTCCCGGGCACGAACTGCGAGTACGACACGGCCAAAGCCTTCGAGCAGGCCGGTGCGAACGTGGTGACGAAGGTCTTCCGCAACCTGTCCGCGGCGGACATCCGCGACTCGGTGGACGAGTTTTCGGCTGCCATCTCCCAGGCGCAGATCATCATGTTCCCGGGCGGCTTCTCGGCCGGCGACGAGCCGGACGGATCGGCGAAGTTCTTCGCCACCGCTTTCCGGGACGCGAAGATCGCGGACGCGGTGCACGATTTGCTCGACTACAGGGACGGTCTTGCCCTCGGCATCTGCAACGGCTTCCAGGCCATGATCAAGTTAGGGCTCGTGCCCAACGGCCGCATCACCGGGCAGGACGAGGGTTCGCCGACCCTGACCTTCAACACCATCAACCGGCACGTGTCGAAGATGGTTTACACGAAGGTCGTTTCCAACAAGTCTCCATGGCTCATGGGCGCGGAGCTGGGCAAGACCTACGTCACTCCGGCATCCCACGGCGAGGGCCGCTTCGTTGCCAACGACGCGTGGCTGAAGAAACTGGTGGAGAACGGCCAGGTGGCCACCCAGTACGCGGACGCGGACGGCAACGTCAGCATGGATGAGATCTGGAACGTGAACGGGTCTTACCTCTCCATCGAGGGCATCACCAGCCCGGATGGGCGCTGCTTCGGCAAGATGGCCCATGTGGAGCGCACGGGACGCAGCGTGGCGAAGAACATTTACGGAGATCAGGATCTGCATATCTTTGAGAGTGGTGTGAAATACTTCTTATAAATAGTGTTATTGATTTGCGGGAGCGAATGCGAATCTTATGTGAAAATCCCCTGCGGTGCGAACCGCAGGGAGATTTTTTTAAATATATCGGTTTCAAAATAAAGAAAATTAGAAATGATTTCTTCAAACTTGTTATCAATAATTTTGCATAGTATCAGGTAAAGTACGCTGGAATTCATCAACATTTAACTTAGCAGCTCCGTCATAAATTCAATCACGATATCCCGGTTAATCGAATCAGAGGCCGCATCCTGCGCGTCGTAAAATCTCGCCTCATAAATGACATCCCCCACCTGAAACGCCGCATAATAATCGTAATCCTGTTCATCCTCCTCCGGATAAACGACGCAGGATACATAAACCGACATATCGGAAATCTGCACGGTTTCCGTTGTATCCTCCGGAAAAGAAACTTCCATGGTGTCCACGTAATTCGCCACGGTTTCCAGCGGGCTTTCCAACAGGCAGGTGATAACGGCGCATATGTCAGTCTCGCCGACGTTTTTTTCTGCCTCAACGATGAAAGAATGGCAGTCCTCTGTTTCCAGGCCGGACGGAACACCCCCGGTAAATGCGTCACTGTAAATGACTTCACAGGATTTTATGGTAAAACCGTTGTCTTCGAGATCGGTCAGAGGCGTGTCCTCCGGCATAAGTTCCTTAAAGACATCGTAACTGATGGACTGGCTTAAGTATCCGTAACTGCCACTGCCGTTAAGGTGATGCAGAACGGCCGGGCCAACCAGAAGCGTTAAGGCAGCCAGCAGGCAGGCTGCGAGGGCGAGTCGCCGCAGACCTTTCACTTTTGAAGAGACTGCTTTTGTCGGCTTTCCTTCCGCGAAGGTTGTCTCAGCAGAAGCTTCTTTTAAAGAGGTGAAATTTGCGAAAGCTGTTTTTCCGGGAATTTCGGGAGATGTTTTCACACATCTGCCGGAATGTGCGCTTTTCTGTGCCTGATATTCTGCCACATAGCGCTCGTCAATGGTACCTAATGTATCTAAAATCTGCGCGCTGATCATAAAAACACACCTTCCTTCCTTAAATATTCCTTCAGGTCATTTCGTGCCCTGAGCAACAGCATTTTTGTTTTGCTGACCGAGAAGCCTGTCGCGGCGGCAATGTCCTTTATGGAGTCAAAGTGCCAGTATCTTCCGATGAAGACCAGGCGACTGTCTTCCGGAAGCTGTTCCAGAAAGGTGTTCAGCAGATCCCGCAGGAATAGTTCATCCACCGGATCTGCAGACATTTTCTCATCTGCCAGAACGGCATCCAGTTCGTCCAGCGCTACGTAATATGTGCTTCCGCCGCGCTTTTTCGTCTGCAGAAACTTCAGTCGGTTGAGCGAAAGGTTGCGGACGATTTTGGAGAGAAATGCAGACAGACATGAGGGCTGTTCCGGAGGTATTGTGTTCCAGGCGCGAAGCCAGGTGTCGCTGACACATTCCTCGGCATCCTCCCGGCGCTTTAAAATATTGTGGGCGATACTTGTGCACATTCGACCGTATTTTAAATCAGTTTCACGGATGGCGTCTTCGGAACGTTCATTGTATAGAGCGATGATGCGGGTGTCTTCCATGGGGAGGATCCTCCTTTCGTTTGATTTTATCTGGTGACGGTGTCCGACCTCAGTGATTCCATAGGCCTTTCACTTATATAGACAACAAAAAATGAGCTGCGGTCACAGCTGCGGCAAAAATTTTAGAAAAATATTAGAATCCTGAAAGCAAATGTAAGTATAGAGAATTATAAGCAAAAGAAAAGCCATGCTTCATGATTAGAGAACCAGAAAAGCCATGGCCTTTGCACCGGTGTTTTCAATTGCTTTGTATCTTTAACTTCGCCATAAGAGCCTCCTTTAAGGTCTGTGAGAAGTTAATACCGGCTTCCAGCGCAGCGGTGTTGAGCCATGACGGAATCGTCAGTGTTTTTTTGACAGATTTGTCGAAGTGTTCTTTTGCATAGGCTTCGACATCTACGGATACCATGTTTACAAAAGCCTCACAACTGGTGTCATCCGGATCAATTTCTTTTGCAATAGCAATGGGATCAATAGTTGAAAGAGGAGATGGTTCCGGAACAGGTGTACCATCTTCCGAACACCACTTAAGATAACCGGCCAGACAGTCAATGGCCATTGCCATGGCCTCTCCAAGATTTGATCCGCATGTGGAAAGATTATCCAAATCAGGGAAAATGACGGAATACTGTCCATCAGCCTCTTTATAAAAACATGCCGGATAAATTGATAACATATCGCACCTCCTTAGATTGCCTTCTGAGTTTAAAGACCTGCCTGTTTGCGAATTGTTAATTCAGTCTTTCGAGGAAGGTCTTTGGAGTGAAATGGAATGGTTACTTTTCCGGGCTTTGAAGGATGAACGTAATGTCTGTGCGATCCGGTCTGATTTTTAAAAACCCAGCCGTCAGCCAGAATTTCACGTTCCATTTCGATTGGTCTCTTTGGCATGGAATCCCTCCTTTTGTACTTTATAGCATAGAACACGTATTATGTCAATACGTGTTCTGTGAGAAAAACTAATTTATTTGAATTAACTGGTATATCTGTAAATAGCATGGGAGCTTGAGGGAATGTCGTTTCTTATACATTTTCAAGATAATTCTTATACCGTGCAATGACCACCTGCATGGCCTCACTTCCCGGCGCACCCATGGTGACGCGCTTCTCCACGCAGGTCTTTAAAGAAACCGCCGCGTAGATATCCGCTTCAAACACCGGGCAGATTTCCTTGTATGCGTCCAGCGGCAGGTCGTCCAGCGCGATGCCCTGCTTGATGCACTTTAACACCAGCTGTCCCACGATGCCGTGGGCATCCCGGAAGGGCACGCCCCGGTTTACCAGGTAGTCGGCTGCATCTGTGGCGTTGGTGAAGCCGCGCTTTGCGCTGGCTTCCATCACATCCTTGCGGAACTTCATGGTGTCCAGCATGTCCGCGAAGAGCTTCAGGCAGTCTTTCGTGGTGTCGATGGCGTCGAAGGAGAGTTCTTTATCCTCCTGCATATCCTTGTCATAGGCCAGAGGGAGCCCCTTCATGGTGGTAAGGAGCGACATCAGCGCTCCGTACACGCGCCCGGTCTTGCCGCGGACAAGCTCCGCGATATCCGGGTTTTTCTTCTGAGGCATGATGCTGGAGCCGGTGCTGTAGGCATCGTCCAGCTCCACGAAGCGGTACTCGTTGGAATTCCAGAGGATGACCTCCTCGGAAAAGCGGCTTAAGTGCATCATGATGATGGACAGCGCGTCCAGATATTCGATCAGATAGTCCCGGTCGGACACGGAATCCATGCTGTTTAAGGTGGCTCCGTAGAAGCCCAACAGCCTTGCCGTGTAATTGCGGTCCAGCGGGTAGGTGGTGCCTGCCAGGGCCCCGGAGCCCAGCGGGCAGTAGTTCAGGCGCTCGTACACATCGTGCAGGCGGCCCCGATCCCGCTTAAACATCTCAAAATAAGCCCCCAGATGGTGGGCCAGCGTTGTTGGCTGGGCCTTCTGCAGGTGGGTGAAGCCGGGCATGTAGGTCTCCGTGTGCTCTTCCATGAGCTTTAACAGCACTTCAAGCAGGTGCTTTAAAAGCTCGTCTGTCTCCAGGATCTCATCCCGCACGTACATCTTCATGTCCAGCGCCACCTGGTCGTTGCGGCTGCGCCCGGTGTGCAGACGCTTCCCGGCCTCGCCGATGCGCTCCGTGAGGTTGCTCTCCACGAAGCTGTGGATATCCTCGTAATCCCCCTCGATGGCAAGGGTGCCGTTTTCAATATCGTCTTTGATCCCGTTTAACCCTGCGATGATCGCGTCCCGGTCTTCCTCACTCAAAATCTTCTGCTTCGCCAGCATCGTCACATGAGCGATGCTCCCGGCGATGTCCTGCTTATAAAGTCTGCGGTCAAAAGACAGGGATTCGTTAAAATCCTGCACGGCCTGGTCTGTATTTGCGGTAAAACGTCCGCCCCATAATTTCATAGTAAACCTCTTTTCCGGAGTGGGACTCCTTATATCTGAAATGAATTTTGTTTGCTTTGCCTGCAATGTCGCATAGTGTACCATGGAACGGGCTGGAAATCCAGCAGATTTTAAATCCATTATCTATCGCAGCCAACACCTTTGCTTAAATCAATATCTGATCGTTTCCTTTTAACATGCAGACTTCGCTGATCGCGTACGGAAATTGTCAATCTTCTATCATATGTAACATGTTACACGCGATGCAACCCGCTAAATCTCTTATTGTGGCGCGACCATGTTGCATCGCATGTGACCACTATAAAATGTTTATAAAATCGCATAAAACGATTGACAGACGGCTTTCGGATGTGGTAACCTGACATCAGAGCCGGAAATTCCTGCGATGAAAGCGCTTTGCAAAAAGCCACTGCCGGTTTGCGGCCGGCGTCCTGTAAGTCTGCAAAGTGAACTTCGTCCATCGCAGGTAGTCGCGATAGTTGCGCTGAAATGGACGATGGAAGGCAGTCGTGATAGTTGCGCTGAAATGAACTATGAAAAATGATGTTATGATTATGATACGGAAATAATCCACATGCGATGATGCATCGGGATCGAAAAATAATTGCGAATATGCCAACATGAAGGGAGAAAGGAATGAAGTTAAATGAACATTTGTCAGACACAAAACAGGAATCGCAAGAGGCCCAAAATAAGCATTCGGAGAGAAGGGTTTATCCTGACTATGAGGACATAGGACCCGACAGGCTAAAGGAAGCAGAGGTTGCCTATGGGCGGGGAAAGAGACAGGGAGAGTATACGCTCGAAGATTATTATGCGCTTCCTGACAACATTCGCGCGGAGCTGATTGACGGGGAAATGTATCTCATGTCATGCCCGTCATGGAAGCACCAGCGGATTGTAACGCGCCTGAGCAGTCTGCTATATCAATATGTAGACAGCAAAAACGGAGATTGCGAGGTCTCATCTGCTCCATTTGACGTACAGCTGGACTGCAACATGTGGACCATGGTACAGCCGGATATCATGATTATCTGCAATCCGGACAGAATCATGGATAACAGGATTTGCGGTGCGCCGGATTTCGTCGTGGAGGTACTCTCTCCATCGACGCGTAAAAAGGATCAGACAATAAAACTGCGGAAATACAGAGAAGCAGGCGTGCGGGAATATTGGATGATCGACCCGGAAAAGGAGCAGATCGAAGTTTATCTGTTTCGAACCAGGGATCTGGCCGTATTGCCGCGGGTATATTCTTTCGATGACATTGTTCCGGTGGGGATCTATGATGGCGACTGCAAAGTGGATTTTTCAAAGTTCCGCCGGTAGCGCGGACTGTAAATAAAGAGTGTCTGAAGGAAGCGTCGAAGTTTTTGCGGATGCCGAAGTCCTTTGCGCGAACTTCCGGAGGCAGACCGTGACAAACAGCAACAAAAAGAATTGAAGAAAATTAAAAAAGTGCATGAACCAGAAGGACTTGAAGAAAAATTAAAAAAAGTGCTTGAAGAAAAATTTTAAAAAGTGCTTGAAGAAAAATTTTAAAAAGTGCTTGTCATCCTTTTTCACCTGTGCTATACTTCCAAAGCTGTTGCAAAAAAGTCGGTCTCGGTAAATACCTTGCATTTGCTCAGGACATTTCGCTCCGCGAAAGTCAGCATGAATATTGTTTTACGCAAGGGAGTTTCAGGCAGACCGATTGAAATAAGAAAAAGATATGAGGTGAAAGCAAGATGAAAGAGGGTATCCATCCGAATTATTACCAGGCAACCGTTACCTGCAACTGCGGAAATACATTCGTAACCGGTTCTACAAAGAAGAATATCCACGTGGAGATCTGCTCCAAGTGCCATTCTTTTTACACCGGTCAGCAGAAGAGTGCGGCGGCACGCGGACGTATTGACAAGTTCAACAAGAAGTACGGTCTCGCAAACTAGTGAATCATGGAAGAGCTGAGGTTATGGCGCATCAGAGAAATAGTCGACAGAAATGCTGGCTGTTTCTTTTTGGTGTACAGTCTCAGCTCTTTTTGCATGCAGGAAAAGGGAATCCCCTGTGGTAACTCTTCTCCTGCATTTGCTTTATAGAAAGGTTTTATAAGGAGAACAATTGGAAAAAACAAAATATCGCTCTTCCGGTATCGGCGGGCAGTCCGTGCTGGAAGGCATTATGATGAAAAATAAGGATCAGTATGCGGTGGCGGTGCGAAAACCGAACCAGGAAATCGAGGTGTGCGTGAAGGAATACCACAGCATGACGCAGAGGCATAAGCTGTTCCGCCTGCCGTTTATTCGCGGAATCTTCAGCTTTGTCGACAGCATGGTGCTCGGCATCCAGACGCTGACGTACTCGGCGGACTTCTTCCTGGAGGAAACGCCGGAGGAGATCGCGAAAGAAGAGGAGCGGAAGGCAAAAAAGGCTGCGAAGAAGGCAGAGCGTGAAGAAAAGCGGAAGGGGAAAACCCCGCAGTCTGCAGCGACCGCTGAAGCGGGGAAGGAAAAAGCATCGACCGTGGCAGTTGCCGAAGCCGGACCGGAACAGTCATCGACAGGGATGAATGTCGAAGCGGGGACGGAAAATTCTTCACCCCTGACAGCCGCTGAAGAGGAAGTGAAAAAAAACGGAACCGGAGCTGAGACAAAATATGCCGAAGAGGACAAAAAGAAGGACAAGGATTCTGATACCGACCTGCTCATGATCGGCACGGTGATTGTCTCGGTGGTTATTTGCGTTGCCCTGTTTATGATGCTGCCGCTGTTTATCGCCGAGACATGTGTGCGCTACATACCCTTTGTCACGAGCGGCTGGATGCCGGTGATCGAGGGTGTGGTGAAGATGCTTCTCTTTTTGGGGTATCTGCTCATTATTTCCAGAATGGAAGACATACAGAGAACCTTCATGTACCACGGTGCGGAGCACAAGTGTATCAACTGCATCGAGCACGGCATGGAATTGAACGTGGAAAATGTGCGAAAAAGTTCCAGACTTCACAAGCGCTGCGGGACCAGCTTTCTGCTGTTTGTGATGGTCATCAGCATTATCGTGTTCATTTTCCTGAATTTTGAGAGCCGGATTTTGCGCTATGTGGTGAGACTTCTGTGTGTGCCGCTGATTGCGGGTATTTCTTATGAATTTATCCGCCTGGCAGGCAATACGGAAAATAAGGTAATCGGCCTTTTAAGCAAGCCGGGACTTGCCATGCAGCTCATCACGACGAGTGAGCCCACCGATGACATGATCGAGGTGGCAATTGCGGCCGTGGAGGCTGTGTTCGACTGGCGGGCATATCTGGAAGAGATCAAACCGGAAGAAGGATAACGGAAAAAGAAAGAAAAAGACGAGCCGATGTCTGAATCCTGGCCGATAAGTAAATTCGAACCTTTTACGTGTGTGGAAGCAGGGAGCTGTGAACAGGTGCGAAATATGACATCAGGGTCAAATACAAGTGCAGATGGTCGACAGCCGGGCATGACTTGAAAAACCGGACAGGTTGGCACCGGGGCAGACGAAGGGAAAGGCCGGACGATATGAATTTAAGAGAAGCCCTGGGACGGGCCGAAGAGCGCCTCACACGCGCGGATATCACCGATGCGAAAACGGATGCCTGGCTGCTTTTACAGCATGTGACCGGCATCACGCGAGCGGCATATTTCATGTCGCCGGAGACAGAGCTGCCTTATGAAACGGAGAAAAGGTTCTTTCGGCTGGTGGAAGAGCGGGCGACCCGCCGGCCTCTGCAGTATATCACCGGAACGCAGGATTTCATGGGTCTCACATTTTGGGTAAATGAGCATGTCCTGATTCCCAGACAGGATACGGAAATCCTCGTGGAGAAAGCGATCGGGATTCTGAAGGAAGCATTTTCGGGCGAAGAAAGACATATGTCGGGGACTTCGGGAAAAGAATCGGAATGCGGAGGAAAAAAGCTGACGAAAATTTTGTCGGAAGAATCTTTGAGTGGCGGGAGCAGGGCGGCAGAGAAAACAAATTTTCAAATACTGGATCTTGGCACCGGATCCGGCTGCATCGCGGTGAGTCTTGCGGCCTGGTGCGTGAGAAATTCCTGGCCCGCAGAGGTCATGGCGACGGACATTTCGGCCGAGGCGCTTCTGGTTGCGAGGGCGAACGCCGAAACGATTCTGGCGAAAGAACTGTGTGAAAAAAGCAGAAAGTCAGAAGACAAGGCAGGGATGATCGTTACCGAAACCGGTGATGAGGCGGAAGCGGGGACGAAAGCTGCCGAAACCGGTGATGAGGCGGAAGCGGGGACGGCGGCTGTCAAAATGGGTGACAGCGCAGAAGCTGAGACGGTGACGGAAAGTCTGAAAAATATCATCCGCTTCGGACAGGGCGATCTTTTTGAGGCGACGGGCCGGGAGAAGTTCTCCCTGATCCTCTCCAATCCGCCGTACATTCGCTCGGAAGACATTGAAACGCTTATGCCGGAGGTGCGGGATTTTGAGCCGCGACTGGCGCTGGACGGTGCGGGGGACGGGCTTGCTCTGTATCGGCGGATCGCGGCGGAAGCACCGGCACACCTGGAGCAGGGCGGCAGATTGCTCCTTGAAATCGGCTGTGATGAGGCGGACGCGGTGCGCGAATTGCTTGCGGAGAACGGATTTTGTGACATTCAGGTTCTGAAAGACTACGCCGGGCTGGACAGAGTTGTGTATGGAATATATGAGATGAGGCTCGTTGAGGGAATGTGACTGCCGAACAGCCGACCTCCGGAAATCAGCAATTCCCGTAATGAGCAGGCTCAGCGTGGAAACGGTAATTCTCAGATTCCGGAGAAAAGCTTAGTGCCATTTCACTTCGCGAAAGTCAGAATCCGAGTGTTTTTAGAGTTTCGGGATCCGGAGGAAACGCTTCGAGTTGCCTTCTTAGCGCAGAGAAAACCCTGGCATCATAATATTTAGAAAATAGAGGGATTATCATGTTTGACCGATTAGAAGATATCGTGGCGAGGCTGGATGAGATCATGAGGGAGCTGGCCGAGCCCGAAACAGCGCAGGATTCTGCGCGTTTTCGAAAACTCATGAAGGAACAGAGCGATCTGACGCCTCTGGCGGAGGCGTACGAAGCGTACAAGCAGAACAAACAGACGGTGGAGGACAGTCTTGCGCTCCTGGAGGAGGAATCCGACCCGGAGATGCGGGAGCTGGCGAAGGAGGAGCTGGCGGAGGCGAGACGCCATGTGGAGGAGCTGGAGCATCAGTTGAAGATTCTGCTGTTACCGAAGGATGAAAATGATGACCGCAACGTCTTTGTCGAGATTCGCGGCGGCGCGGGCGGCGATGAGGCGGCGCTGTTTGCGGCAGACCTGTATCGCATGTACACCCGCTACGCCGAGCGAAACCGCTGGAAGACGGAGCTGATCTCCTTCAGCGAGAGCGGGCTCGGCGGATTCAAGGAAGTGGTGTTCTCCATCAGCGGGCAGGGCGCTTACTCAAAACTGAAATATGAGAGCGGCGTACACCGCGTGCAGCGCATCCCGGTCACGGAGTCGGGCGGGCGCATCCATACCTCGACGGCGACGGTTGCCATCATGCCCGAGGCGGAGGAAGTGGATGTGGAGATTGATATGAACGATTGCCGCTTCGATGTGTTCCGGGCTTCCGGAAACGGCGGTCAGTGCGTCAATACAACGGACTCGGCAGTGCGTTTAACGCACATTCCGACCGGTATTGTCATCTCCTGTCAGGACGAGAAGAGCCAGCTGAAAAACCGTGATAAGGCTTTAAAGGTGCTCCGCGCGAAGCTCTATGAACTGGAGCAGCAGAAGCAGCACGATGAGCAGAGCGAAGCCCGCCGCAGCCAGATCGGCACCGGCGACCGTTCCGAGAAAATCCGCACCTACAATTTTCCGCAGAGCCGCGTGACGGATCATCGAATCCACCTTACGCTCTACCGGCTGGACGCGATCATGGACGGAGATCTGTTTGAACTGATCGACAATCTTATTACGGCCGATCAGACGGCGAAACTGGCGAAGATGGAATAAAAACGTGCAACGGTCACATTCCCTCCGATGAGCTGAAATGTTTTGATTGTTCTTATGAAATTTAGAACCGAAGTTTCTGAGAATGAGGAGAGCACCTGCGAATCAGTAACATAGAAACGGCTGTAATGTATCCGCGAAAGGCAGAATATCTATGATTTTTACAGGAAATCATGGAAAAACGCGCAGCGTAAGCGCATGGAAGTACAGGCTGATTGCCGAGGGAGAGAAAGGAAAAATATGAACACACAGAATATAGAATACAATATCACCGGCCACACGGTCTTAACCGGCCTGCTGGGGTCACCGGTCTCACACAGCGTTTCGCCGGCGATGCACAATCTGGCGTTCCGGATGCTGGGACTGGATTATGTGTACCTGTGCTTTGACGTGGGAACCGACCACTTAAAGGAAGTGACGGATGCCATGAAACTCATGGGAGTGCGCGGGTTCAACTGCACGATGCCGGACAAGAACCTGATGTGCGAGCTCTGCGATGAGCTCTCGCCGGCGGCACAGCTCATCGGCGCGGTGAACACTGTTCTCGTGGAGGACGGACGGCTGATCGGGCACAACACGGACGGTATCGGCTACATGCAGGCCGTGAAGGACGCCGGGTTTGACATTATCGGAAAGTCCATGACTCTCCTGGGCGCGGGCGGCGCAGCTACATCCATCGCGGTGCAGGCTGCCCTGGACGGCGTAAAAAGCATCAACATTTTCAGCATTCGCGATCAGTTTTTCGGGCGTGCGGAGCGTCTCGCGGAAAGCCTGACTGCAACCACCGGCTGCCGGGTCATGCTGTATGATATGGCGGATCAGGAAGCTTTGAAAAAAAGCATCGCCGAAAGTGAAATCCTGACAAACGCCACTTCGGTCGGCATGGCGCCGAACACGGATCGCTGCCTGATCCCGGAAGCTTCCTGGCTGCGAAAAGATCTTATCGTCTCGGATGTGATCTATAATCCGCGGGAGACAAAGCTCCTTTCGCTCGCAAAAAGCGCGGGATGCCGAACCTGCAACGGCATGTATATGCTCCTGTATCAGGGAGCGGCTGCCTTTAAGATCTGGACGGGCAGGGATATGCCGACAGAGGCGGTAAAGGAAAAATACTTTGTATAACAATATGACTCCGGTGTCAAAATATAATTTAGAGTAATATCAAGAGGTGTCTGGAAACAGACACCTTTTTTTACTGTTTCCAGGAACAGTAACGCTGGATCTACCAAAAAGTCAGACTATTCAGTCTGCTTGACGTTTTTGACGGAGTTTCTGTCATTTTTGACCATTTTCGTGTATTTTTTCGACATTTTTGGACATGCCATATTGTATGTATGTAACATCTTAGCCAATAAAATTTGATTGACAAACAGAAAGAAAAGACTTATCCTTTCGAAACCGCGGGAAAAAACAGTCGAAAACTGTCGATGAGAATCGGGAAAATCGGTGAGGCCGAAAAACGAGGAAAATCGAAGAAATCAATGAGACCGGAAAACGATGAGAACCTGGAAATCGGGAATCAAAACGATAAGAACCCGGGAAATCGGGGGAATCGAAACGACAAGAACCGAGAGGAATCGGAGAACCGGGCAGAATCGGGGAAAAACTGAAAAATGAATAATCGGAGGAATGAATGAAATGAGTTATCAGATGTTTTTGAAGCACATAGCGGCGTTGGTGGACCAGAGAATGCCGGACAGGACGGTGGAAATTCACCAGGTTCAGAAGAATAACAGTGTAGTTCTGGATGGGCTGACGATCCGAAAGCCCGGGAGCAGAATTTCTCCTACGATTTACCTGAACTCCTATTATGATGAATATGACGCAGGAAGAGATCTGGACGATATTGTGGACGAGATTTCCATGATATATGAACAGAATCAGAACGATGAGATGATCGAGGAGGATTTCTTTCAGGACTTTTCCAAGGTGAGGCGAAAGATTGTATATAAACTGGTCAATACTGCGCTGAATCGTGGAATGCTTCGAAACGTTCCGAGTGTGCCGGTTCTGGATCTTTCGATGGTCTTTTACTATATTTTCGATATGGGGGATGACGTTTGCGGAACCGTGCTGATTCAGAACCACCATCTGGAAAGCTGGGGCGTGGACGAGACGGTGATCTGCCGGTACGCGAAAAGAAATACGCCGCTGGTGCTTCCGCCGACGATGATCAGTATGGATTCTGTGATGAAAGATTTTCTGGAATCGGCCTTTTACCGGCAGATGATGGATGCGGATGTCTTAAGGGAGAGCGGGGATAACGATCAGGAGAAGCTGGAGCAGATGATCAGCCTTCTGGTAGAGCGAATTCCGCTGGAAGCGGATCACGAGATGTTTGTTCTGACGAATCAGCGAAAGTATTTCGGCGCAGCCGTCCTTCTGTACCCGGAATTGCTAAAGAGAATCGCCGAGCGCTTGGACAGAGATCTCTACATTCTGCCGTCGAGTGTGCACGAGGCCATTCTCGTGCCGGACACCGGGGAATTTATGCTGGAAGACCTGAGCAGGTTCGTGCGCAGGGTCAATCTCACCGAAGTGGAAAAGGAAGAACGGCTCTCAAACCACGCGTATCTCTTCCGCAGAAAGGACGGGTGTATCAGTTTTTGAAAAGCAAAAATGTCCCCGCTCGCGGCCGACGAAACGTGCCTGAACGGGGACGGGGCGGAAGACCTGGCCGCCTGATTAGTTTTTGATATCCGGTACTTTTTTCCCCCAGACGCAGATGCCGTGTTCATCTTTTCCGGTGAACGCGAGCGTAGGCCGCCACAGCTGATAATCCCACACGGGAATTACCTTCAGGGTTTCGGTCGTGTTTGCGTAGGTGAGGCGGATGGTGGAATCATTCACAATGCTCCAGCGTCCGGGGACGGAGCAGAGCTCCAGCTTTCCGTGGGGACGAAGCTTTAACGGAACCGAGTGGGTGATGCCCTGCGGAACCGACGGCGCAAGTTTCAGACGCTCATAGCTGCCGATCAGCGTATGCTCCGGAAGCGGCTGAGAATACTCTCCGGAATATTGTTCCGGGACAACGAGCGGCCAGCCATCCTCTGACCAGAGCATCTGGTGACAGTGCATGATCGAGATTTCCGGGCCTTTGAAGTTATGCTCCCGGATATGGCAGATGAGGTACCAGCGGCCGTCTTCATCCCGGAGTACGGAGTTGTGGCCGGGGCCCATGTAGCCGACGCCGTCTTCAAACTTATAGCCGCACATCACCATGTAGCCGACGGTATTGTCGTAGTCTTCGAGATCGCGCATGTCGCGACCGTTGATATCGAAATACGGGCCGGTGACTTTCCGGCTTCGGCCGACGCGGATGTTGTAGTCGCTCTTTAAGGAGCCGTAGGAAACGAACAGGTAGTAATATCCGGTATCCGGGTTATAGCGAACGTAAGGCCCCTCGATCGCACAGTCCGCCCAGCGCGGACGGCGGGCCAGACAGGTGCCGATGCCTTCTTCCGCGGCAAGACCGGTTTCGGGATCAAGCTTTAAAATATGGCAGCCGCCCCAGAAGGAACCGTAAACCATATACTGCTCGCCCGTCTCTTCGTCGGAGACGATGTTTGCATCAATCGCGTTGCAGGGCGAATCCGGTTCGGAGGTCTTTAAGACGCATCCGCGCGGGACGAATGGGCCTTCCGGATTATCCGCGACAGCCAGAAAGATGCAGGACTGACGCACACCCCAGGAGGAATTAGAGCAGTAAAGGCGATATTCGCTGCCGACTTTTACGATGTCCGGTGCCCAGATTCCCTTGTCCCCAACCCACTCCAGAGACTCTTTCGGCGGGGATTCGACCACGCGTCCCAGGCGCTCCCAGCGGATGAGGTCATCCGAACGGAAACAATTTGCCCCGGTACAGTAGATATAGTACCGATGGGATACGGGATCCCGGTAGATCGCCGGGTCATGGGCACCCCAGAGGCTGTTTTTCGGCGGCGGGGGCGGCGGAGAGGAAGGCTTCTTTCGGCCTTTCGGAAACTTTGGTTTTGGCAGGGGCTTCGGCGGCTCTGCCGGAAATACAGGGGAACAGTTCATTGGTATGTATCCTCTACTTTCTGTTATAGTGATTTGGCTGAGGCAGGGTGATCTTCTTCAGCATATAGGCTATGCCGCTGTCGCTCATGCCTGTCAGAAATATCGTTGGAAATCCGTTGCTCGCATCGGTGGCCGTGCACATGCACAGGGAAACCCTGTCATGGGCGAAGGCCAGATGAAGCACCCTGCCGTCTAAGCGGTAGCTTCCCCGGATGCTTCCGCCGAGTTCCACCCGGCCGTCCGCATCCTCGGAGATCGGGCAGGCCCATTCCCGGCTCTGCATGCTCATGATGCCCTGCACATTGTTCGGCAGCAATGCCGCAAAGTTGGAAGAGTAGGGCACCTGCGGAACTGAGGGAACGAATGTGACACATTCGTAGAAGCCCTGTAATTCCTTTAAGGTATAAGAAGCTCTGATCACCCGCTCGCCTTCCGGCGCCTCGCCGGGGCAGATGAGCGGCCAGCCGTCGTCCGAGAAAAGTACCGGGAAAATCACTTTGGCATTATTGCTCTTGTGAAACGTGAAGAAGCAGTCCCAGCCGGCGGGAACAGTGATGAAATCTTCGCAGTCGGTCTTGCCGCAGGCTTCCTGCTCCGGCCCGGCAGCAGAATCCGTCTCCTTAACAGGTGCTGCATCGGAGTTTTCATCCACGCCTGAAACAGGCGATTCGCCGGAAATTTCGGATGGATTTCTGCCTGTGAGCTGTCCGCCGTAAGGCCCGCGGATTCCGTCCTCATCGTCAAACAGAAATGAGGAGAGGAACAGGAAACCGGTGGGATGCTCCGCGTCATCCCAGTCATTTAAACTGCGGCCCTGCGGGTCGAGGTAAGGGCCCTTCGCGTCCCGGCTCCTGCCGACCCGCACGTGGGAATCCACGCCCTCGTCACCCCAGGTGATGAATAAATAGTAATATGCGGTATCTTCCACATATGTCAAACTTGCGTCTGTAATCCTGCCTGAAAGCCAGGATGGGCACGCTGCAATCGGTTCGCCCTCAAAAAAAATGCGAGAGCGATCGTCGGTAAAAGTTATGGACATTTGCGCACCTCCCATGTATAATGATTGCTATCTTTAATTTTGACCGACTGCATTATAGGGATGAATGCGGGAAAAGTCAATCGGTTTTTAAAAGTTACCGTTTGCGACCGGCCTTTAAGTGAGTCAGTAAATCCACGTCGGAAGACAAAGCGCGAAGCGATTTCTCTTCATTAACTCGGTCAGGGGATTTATTGACTCACTTAAGGGTGATTGTGCAACAGTCGGCCAGACACGCAGGGGAGGCTGTCCGGAAAATCAAAACAGTCTCTCTGACTCCACAACATATGGGTGCCGGAAGTGTTTGGAATACTACATGTTGTACCGAAAGAGGCAGAATGGTTTTTTCGGACAGTCTGAGGGGGAGGTCTATGTATTATCAGGAAGATCTGATCGAGGAAGTGCGCGAAAAAAATGATATCGTGAAACTGATTTCCGGCTATGTGCGGCTCCAGAGAAAGGGCAGCAATTACTTTGGTCTGTGCCCGTTCCACAATGAGAAGTCGCCGTCCTTTTCCGTGTCGCCGCAGAAACAGATGTACCATTGCTTTGGCTGCGGAGAAAGCGGGACTGTCTTTACGTTTCTGATGAAATATGAAAATCTGACATTCCCCGAATCCGTGAAGCGTCTGGCGGATCGTGCCGGCATGGCTCTGCCCGAGGTGGAATATACGGGGGAGCAGAAGCGCATGGCGGATAAAAGGACAGCACTTCTCGCTATCAATAAAGAGGCGGCGATCTGGTTTGTCAGGCAGCTCTCCCGGGAACGGGGAGAGGCGGCCAGGGCATATCTGCAGAAAAGGGAACTGAGCGCCGAGACGATCCGACAGTTTGGCCTGGGATACGCGGGCATGAATTCGAACGATCTCTACCGGAGGCTGAAACAGAAATATTCGGACGAGCTTCTGCGGGAGAGCGGCCTTTTTTCTTTCAGCGAAAAAGGGGTTTACGGGAAGTTTTTTAACCGTGTCATGTTTCCGATTATGGATGTGAACAGCCGTGTCATCGGTTTCGGCGGCCGTGTGATGGGGGACGGGCAGCCGAAATACCTGAATTCGCCGGAGACACCGGTGTTTGACAAGAGCCGAAACCTGTACGGACTGCATGCGGCCAGACGCTCCAGGGCCGATTATATGATCCTCTGTGAGGGCTATATGGATGTGATCGCCATGCATCAGGCAGGGTTCTCCATGGCGGTGGCTTCTCTCGGCACCTCGCTGACATCAGGGCAGGCATCCCTGCTGAAAAGGTACGCAAAGGAAGTGCGCCTGATTTACGACAGCGACGCCGCGGGTGTGAAGGCTGCGCTACGCGCGATCCCTATTTTAAAGGAAGCGGGGCTGTCCGCGCGGGTGGTAAACCTGAAGCCCCACAAGGATCCGGACGAATTTATTAAGGCCCAGGGGGCGGAAGCATTCCGCGAACGCCTGGATCAGGCCAGGAACAGCTTCTTCTTTGAGATTGATGTTATAAAGCAGAATTACCGTCTCGAGGATCCGGAACAGAAGACGGCATTTTATCAGGAGGTATGCCGCAGGCTGGTGGATGAATTTGACGACGAGCTGGAGCGGAACAACTATACGGAGGCTGTGTGCAGAGAATTTATGCTGCCGTTAGAGGGCATAAAAAGGCAGGTCAATCAGCTGCGACTGATCTCCGGCGGCAGGAAGGAGCCGGTTCGCACACAGCCGGAGGTCCGGGAACAGAGGCGAAAAAAGCAGGAGGAGGCAAAAGAACTGCCACAGCAGCTGCTCTTAACCTGGCTGATCGAGGATCCGGGGCTCTACCGCGAGGTCTCCCGCTACATCCGACCGGATGACTTTCTGAATCCGGTGTACCGCAGGGCGGCGGAGCTGCTTTTCGGGCAGCTGGCAGCGGGAAAACCGAATCCGGCGGGGATCGTGGATCAGTTTGAGACGGAAGAAGAGCAGAAAGAGGCGGCGAAGCTGTTCAACGCTTCCTTATTAAAAGAAGAACTTTCCGGCAAAGAAAAGGAACAGGCGGTGAATGATATTGTGTACCGCGTGAAGAAAGACAGTCTTGACGCGAAGCTTCGCACGGCAACCACAGCGGCCGAGATGCGGGATATTCTCGGGGAGCAGAAAGAGCTGAAGAACATACGGGTGCGGGTGGTGATTTAGAGCATACAAAGCGTCGCCGTTCGGAGTCGGGTGACTGTTACACAGTCATCCTCTGTGAGATCGAAAATCTGAAAATTTATAGAAATAGGATTTACAAAAAAGATGGGACATAAATTAAACCTGAGTGTTCGCCTTCGTGCGGTGGCTTCTTATGCCGTGTCGGGTCTGCCGCTGGCCGATATCGGAACCGACCACGGCTACGTGCCGATTTATCTCGTTGACCGGGGGGTTATTCCGTCCGCGATCGCGGCGGACGTGCGCACCGGACCGCTGGAGAGGGCGGCGGAACACATTCGTGAATATGGACTGGAAGAAAAAATCAAAGTAAGACTTTCGGACGGACTGAAAAACATCAGGCCCGGAGAAGTATCCCAGGTACTGATCGCCGGCATGGGCGGAGGCCTTATGGCACGCATTCTGGCGGAAGGACAGAATGTCCTGCACGAGGACGGCTTCTGCCGACTGATACTTTCTCCGCAGTCGGAAGTCCGCCTGGTACGGGAAGAGCTGGCAAAGAGCGGGTTTCAGATTACCGAAGAGCATATGGTAAAGGATGAGGGGAAATTTTACTTCATTATTATAGGAGAGCCTGGGGACTGCGACTACAGCACGGAGGAAGATTTTCTCTTTGGAAAACGGCTGGTGGAGAATCGGGATGAAGTATTTCTGGAGTATCTGGAAGAAAAACGCAGGAAGGATGAGGAAATCCTGACCGTGTTAAGGAAAAGGCTGGAGACAGGAGAGGAAGATGAGAAAATCTTAAGCAGAATCGCAGAGATAGAAGAGGAAAAGAGACGGATTTTAGTTTTGTACAGTCTGGCGGGAGGAGAAAAAGAAACTATGGTGAAAAGAATTTCATTTACGGACGAAGACAGAAGAATGACATCTGTGGAAGTGGTCGTGGAAGACTTCGAAGATGATGATATGGGGAATACGGATGGCGGTGAAGCCGAAAGGCTATACAGAGATTTTTTCGTGAGCGAAGAAGAAACCGGGATTTATGCGGAACATCCTGTTCTGAAAGAACCTGAGGTGGCATATGGGCACAGAAAAGTATCCGGAGAGTATACGATCGAGGATTATTACCGGCTGCCGGAAGGTGTCCGCATAGAGCTGATTGACGGGGTTTTCTACTATATGGGAGCGCCGATTGCAACGCACCAGATTATAGCACATAAACTGGCAATGGCATTCTCGTTGTATTTAGAAAAGAAGAATGGCAAATGTGAAGTCCTGCCCGGCGCCGATGTGCAGCTTGACCGTGATGACTGGACCATGCTCCAACCGGATATCGTGGTTGTTTACGACCGCGATAAAATAAGAAACCAGATATACGGGAATCCGGATCTGGTGGTGGAAGTCCTTTCACGGTCAACCAGAAAGAGAGACCGTACCATTAAACTGCACAAATACCAGAAGGCGGGGGTGCGGGAATACTGGATGGTCGACCCGAAGAAGAAAATGGTGGAGGTGTATATTTTTCCTGATCTGGAAATGGCAACGCTTCCGCGAGTGTATAAGTTTGAAGACAGAATCCCGGTCGGCATCTTTGACGGAGAGTGTGAGGTGGATTTTGGGAAAATCTACCATAGTATTGAGGATCTGATGGAAAGAGAAAACAATTGAATGCGGATCATTTTGTGAAAACAGGTATCTTGAAAAAGCTGGAAGATAGAAACAGGAATATGAAACGGAGGTGGTCTTGATGGAGTTATATCGCGGAATCATACAGGGAAAAGACAGAACTTATCCGAAAGGAACCACATTATATCAGCTGGCCGCAGAGGCGCAGCCGGGAGAGCCGTACCCGATTGTACTCGGTGTGCGCAATGGGCGAATCTGTGAGCTCTACCACCGCGCAACCGACGGAAACCGTATCGAATTTCTGACGACCAAAAACCGCTACGGTATGGATGCCTACCGCAGAAGTGTGGTGTTTCTGATGCTGAAAGCCTTCTATGCGGTCTGCGGTGAGGACAGAATCGGGAGGATTGAAATAAAACACTCGCTTGGGGGAAATCTGTACTGTGAGATCTCATGGAAGAATTATGTTACATCGGAAGAAAAAGGCAGCTTTCTTAATCAGACGCTTATCGACCGGGTTCTTGAGAAAATGCGGGATCTGGTTGCGCAGAAAAAAGAGATTCGCAAGCGCTATATCGACATTGAGGAGGCCAGAGATCTGTTTCGTACGCACCACATGAGCGACAAGGAGAAGCTCTTCCGCTTCCGGAAAAACGAGCGTGTGCCGATTTATGAACTGGACGGCTACCGGGACTACTTCTACGGATATATGGTTCATAATACAGAGTGTCTCACTGTTTTTGACCTTAAGCCTTACGATCAGGGCTTTCTGCTGTGTCTGCCAACGGTAAAGAATCCGGAGCAGCCGTCGCCCGCAAAAATTCCGACCCAGCTGTTTGCAACGCTGGCGGAGGCGGATGACTGGATATCAAAGCTGGGCTCCGGCACGGTCGGTGAGCTGAATGAACAGATTATCAACGGAAATTTCAACCAGATCATGCTGGTTCAGGAAGCATTGCAGGAGCGAAAAATTGCGGAGATCGCGAAACGTATCGCCTCCGACCGCACGAAGAAATTCGTGCTGATTGCGGGCCCGTCGTCCTCCGGAAAGACGACCTTTTCAAAGCGCCTCAGTATTCAGCTCCTGGCTTTCGGCATGAAGCCGCACCCGGTGGAGGTGGACGACTACTTTGTAGACCGGGAACGCACACCGCGCGATGAAAACGGAAACTATAACTTTGAAGCCCTTGAGGCGATCGATATCGACCGCTTTCAGAGTGACCTCCTGGCCCTCTCGGCGGGGGAAGAAATCGAACTCCCGCGCTTCAATTTCCAGAAGGGCTTAAGTGAACACTCCGGCAGGCGGCTAAAGCTTGAAGAGGATGATATTTTGATTTTGGAGGGCATCCACTGCATGAATGACCGCCTCACGAACCTCATCCCGGAGGAGAAAAAGTTCAAAATATACCTGAGTGCACTCACACAGCTGAACGTGGACGATCACAACTACATTTCCACCTCGGACTGCCGCATGATTCGCCGCATGGTGCGGGACGCCCGCACCCGGGGCAACGACGCCAGAGCCACCATCACCATGTGGCCGTCGGTGCGACGGGGCGAGGAGGAAAACATCTTCCCCTATCAGGAAGAGGCCGATGTGATGTTTAACTCCACGCTCGTCTACGAGCTGCCGATTCTGAAACAGTTCGCGGAGCCCCTGCTCTTTACCATTCGCCCGGACGATGTCTGCTATCCGGAGGCGAAACGGCTGCTGGACTTTCTCGACCATTTTCTCGGAGTGACCAGCGAGAACGTGCCGACAAACTCGCTGCTGCGGGAGTTTATCGGGCACAGCTGTTTTGAACAGTAACCAGGACAGACTTTTCCGATAAAAACCGCTTGAATTTTCACCATGCATCGTATATAATCCCGCGTTAAGGCGAGCCGGATAAATGATCGCGGCTGGCTATGATGTGCGCGGGGGCTGTCGCAAGCCTGATGAAGTGTCGAATTCGGATTTTGGGCGCGATCCCCGCAGCCGACGCAGCGGACAGGGTGGGAGAAATCCCTCTGTCCGATTGCTGCCGGTATTTTTGTGCGTCGGCCAGGTGAGGAAAGTCCGGGCTTCACAGGGCAGGATGCCGGATAACGTCCGGTGGAGGTGACTCCCAGGAAAGTGCAACAGAAAGGATACCGCGTCAGCAATAAGCCATGCACGTGTGATGGCAGTCTGATACAGATGCGAGATTGCTCACAGATGAATCAGACAGCTGTCATCCGTATACGGCGGCTGACGTAAGGGTGGAATGGCAGTGTAAGAGACTACCGCCTGGCTGGTAACAGGCAGGGCGATGTAAACCCCATCCGAAGCAAGACCAACAGAAAGCATAAGGCGGCCCGTCTGCTTTCGGGTAGGTCGCTTGAGCCTGGTGGTGACATCAGGCCTAGATAGATGATCATTCACGACATAACCCGGCTTATCGTCCGACTCGCTTTAAAACTTACGGTTTTTTATTCGAAAGGAATATATGGACACTTCTGACATAGTACAGCTATGTGTTTTAGTCATTCTTCTGGCATTATCTTCTTTTTTCTCCTCGGCGGAGACGGCCCTTACCACGGTGGGAAAGGTGCGCGTGCGCACATTGGTGGATGAAGGGGTGAAGAACGCAGCGACTCTGGAAAAAGTATGCGCGAACTCCGACAAGATGCTCAGCGCCATCCTGATCGGCAACAATATCGTAAATCTGACAGCGTCCGCACTGACAACGATGCTGGCCCAGAAATTATTTAACAGCTATGCGGTCAGCGTTGCAACCGGTATTCTGACCATATTAATTCTTATTTTCGGGGAGATCACGCCGAAGCGGCTGGCGACGGCCCACGCGGAGAAGGTCTCGCTTGCCTATGCCCCGATCATCTACGCGCTGATGTGGCTGATGACGCCGTTTATCTATATTATCAATGCCATGGCGAACGGCGCGATGCGCCTGATGGGCTGGAGGCCGGATCAGCAGAAAAAGACGCTGACGGAGAGCGACCTGCGCACCATCGTGGACGTGAGCCACGAGGAGGGCATCATCGAGACCGAGGAAAAGAAGCTCATAAAGAACGTGTTCGATCTGGGCGACGCGCAGGCAAAGGACATCATGATTCCGCGAATCGACATGACCGTGCTGGACGTGGAATCTGCATATGAGGAGATCCTCGAGGTGTTTGAGCGGGATAAGTACACCCGCTTCCCGGTGTACGAGGATCAGCCGGATAATATTATCGGTATTCTGAACGTGAAGGATCTGCTTCTGTATGACAAGACGACGGAATTCTCCGCCCGCGACTTCTTAAGGGAGCCGAATTTCACCTATGAATATAAACATCTGGACGACCTGCTTCTGGAAATGAAACAGGGGATGTTCAGCTGCTGCATTGTGCTGGACGAGTACGGTATCCCGGCCGGGTTGATTACCCTGGAGGACATTCTGGAGGAGATTGTCGGCGATATCCGTGACGAGTATGATTCCGATGAGGAGGATATCATCTCCCCGGTAAATCCGAACGAATACATCGTCTCCGGTCAGGCACGCATCGACGACATCAACGACGAGCTGAACCTGAACCTTGTCTCTGAGGAATACGAATCCCTTGCCGGTATCGTGATGGAAGTGCTCGACAAGCTGCCAGAAGTGGGCGACAGAGTGGAACTGAAAAACTGTTCCCTCGAAGTGCTTGCGCTGGACAAAAAGCGTGTGGACAAGATTCTCATCCGAAAAAATGAAGATGAGGATGCGGATGAGAAAACTTCGGATTCGTCGGAAGATGAGAAAGACGGAAAAAACAGCATAGACGGGAAAACAGATAAAAATACCAAAACCGACAAAGGCGGAAAAAACAGTAAAGACGGAAAAAACGACAAAAGCGAAAAAACAGCATAGCCGGGAAAAGATAAAGATAAAAAACGGCATAGACGCGAAAACAGACAAAGAAAAAATAACATGGACGGAAAAACCGGAACAGAAATAACACGAAAGAGAGCAAAAAGAGAAAAGCAGTGATAGAGCAAAAGATAAGAAATAAGACAATAACTTTGACTGGACAGGCGGTTCGAAAAAGTGAAGCTTTATCGAATTGACTATATGATGTGAACCACAGGGAGACACGTGTGGAAAATCAGCCGACAGGTTGGTTTTTCAAAACAAACCTGTTTGTTTCCGGCTGTTTGTGCGGGAGCGTCGCAGACAGCCGGAACTACTGTCAACCTGGTGAATACGCTCCGGAATGGGGAATAATATGAGACACCTGATTAGTCCGTTGGATTTCAACACGGAAGAGACCAACCGATTACTGGATCTGGCCGAGGACATCCGCACACACAGGGACAGATATTCCGATATTTGTCGGGGAAAAAAGATCGCCACCTTATTTTATGAGCCCAGTACACGTACCCGTTTAAGCTTTGAAGCAGCGATGCTCAATCTCGGGGGAAGTGTATTAGGCTTTTCTTCTGTTGACTCGAGTTCGGTCTCGAAGGGCGAGAGCGTGGCCGACACGGTGCGCGTGATCTCCTGCTATGCGGACATCGTCGCCATGCGGCATCCGAAGGAGGGCGCACCGCTGGTTGCTTCCATCTATTCGGACGTACCGGTCATCAACGCGGGCGACGGCGGACACCAGCACCCGACGCAGACGCTGACCGACCTCATGACCATCCGCTCCCTTAAGGGCCGGCTTGACCATCTGACGATCGGCCTGTGCGGTGACCTGAAATTCGGCCGCACGGTGCACTCGCTGATCAACGCGCTGGTGCGCTATGAGAATATCTCTTTTGTGCTGATTTCACCGCCGGAACTGGCGCTGCCGGACTATATCCGGGAGGATGTGCTGGTGGCGAATAACATCCCATTCCGGGAAGTGAACCGCATGGAGGACGTGCTCGGCAAGCTGGACGTGCTCTATATGACCAGAGTACAGCGCGAACGCTTCTTCAACGAGCAGGATTACATTCGCCTGAAGGACGTATACATTTTGACAAAGGAAAAGATGGCTCTCGCTCCGGCAGACATGATCGTCATGCACCCGCTGCCGCGTGTTAATGAGATTTCGGTGGAGGTGGATAAGGATCCGCGGGCTGTCTACTTTAAACAGGCGCAGTTCGGCGTCTATGTGCGCATGGCGCTGATTCTGACGTTATTAGAGATGGTGCCGGAGGCTGAGCATGCGTAAGGCTTTTCAGGACGAGAGGATTTTGCATGTAATAAGGAAGATGACACCGGGGTCATAAGAAAACCTGACAGCGATGTTCTAAAGAAGGGAATTCATATGTTAAATGTAGGGAAATTAAATAACGGCTTCGTGCTGGATCATATTAAAGCCGGGAAATCCATGTCCATCTACCGTTATCTGGGGCTCGACCGGCTGGACTGCCAGGTGGCGATCATCAAAAACGCGGTGAGCAAAAAAATGGGGCGCAAGGATATCATCAAGATCGAGGCGCCGCTGGACATCATCAATCTGGATGTGCTGGGCTATATCGACGACAGCATTACGGTGAATATCATTGAGGGCGGGGAGATTACCGAGAAGCGGGCGCTCATGCTCCCGAAGGAAATCCGCAACGTGGTGCGCTGCCGGAACCCGCGCTGCATCACCTCGGAGGAGAGGGAGCTGGAGCAGGTCTTCGTGCTGGCCGACCGGGAGAAGAAAATCTACCGCTGCAAGTATTGCGATGAACAGTACGGGCATCTGATGCCGTAAAGTGTGAAGGAATGTTTCGTCTCACCGCTTCATAGAATGGTACAAAATTGCAGGGTAACATTGTATGAATATGAAGAAAGCGGGACTGCGGATACTTTTGATTCTGGCTGTCGAGCTGATACTTACATTCCTTTTTGTGCTGGCACTTGCAGGCCTTGCATACAAAATGAGCTGGGAAGACACCCCGGTCGGCATCGGCGTGGCGGTCATCTGTGTTCTGACAACCTTTGTGGGAGGAATCCTTGCGGGTACGGCCGCAAAGACCAGACGGTTCCTGTGGGGTGCACTGGAGGGGATTCTTTATTTTGCGGCCCTTTCGGCTCTCGCATGGCTGATCACACATGAATTCTATGGCGATTGGGCCTCCATGCTGTTGCGCGCCGCACTCTGCACGGTTGGCGGTACGGCGGGTGGAATGATGAGCCGGGGGTGACGGTGAATCGCCATGTGTGGATGATGTAAAAGAACGAAGCCGGGAAAAACATGTGTCAGACATCGAAACAGAATCCTGAATATAAAACAAGGAAGAACCATTGAGAAGAAAAACAATCACAGGTGAAAAAAGCGATCACAGGTGAAAAACAAGTTGAATTATCGGGGAATTGTGTTATACTGAACCGTTGTATGCTGCCGTTTGCTGTGGAGCAGGGAACGGCACAGAAGAATCAGTCGGCACTTTCTGTCCGTAAGCTGAAAGCTTTAAAATTTATTATCTGGAGGTACAGTATGAAACACGTAAAGACTTTAAATGAGAAGACACTGAAAGAGACCATGAAGAAGGGCGGCTGCGGCGAGTGCCAGACATCCTGCCAGTCCGCATGCAAGACTTCCTGCACGGTCGGCAATCAGACCTGCGAAAATACGAAGTAAAAAACAGCAGGCGACATATGCGACAGGGTACCATAACGGGACGGGAGGTACTATTCACAGAGGCCGACCGTGAATGGAAACGAACGGGAAAACATAATTTCGGTCGTATCGGCGTGAATCTGTCGCAGTCGGAGGAAAACGGATTAAAGTATTAAAAGCCGGTTCAAGGTCATAAAGACTCCCTGCCACTGACATGCAGGTATGTCGTGGGAGAAGACTTTTGCACCTGAACCAAAAAAGATGAAAAGTACCGCCGCATATCGGTGAAGAAGGAGAATGACACGGAGTACGGTTGCCGGGGCTGCAGGCAGCGGCTGCGGAAGAATCGGTCAGAGCTGGATCGGATTTTCGTATTCGTGGCGGTCTCCCAAAATGCGGCGGTTTCTTTATGAGAAGGATAGCCATGATACACCAGTACCAAAATAACGGATATAATATTGTCCTCGATGTCAACAGCGGCTGTGTCCATGTGACGGATGACCTGATGTACCGGATGATCGCGCTCTATGAGGATCATGCGGCGGATGAGATTGTCCGTCAGCTGGAGAAGGAATACAGCAAGGAAGAGATTCTTGAGACCCTGGGAGAAATCGAGGAGCTGAAAGCCGCGGGACAGCTGTTCTCGCCGGATATCTACGAGCCTTATATTGCGAAGATGGACAGTCGGCCCACCGTGGTGAAGGCCCTGTGCCTGCACATCGCCCACGACTGCAATCTGGCCTGCCGCTACTGCTTTGCCGGTGAGGGGGAATACCACGGCAGGCGTGCGCTGATGAGCCTGGAGGTCGGAAAAAAGGCGCTGGATTTTCTGATCGCGAATTCCGGCCACAGAAGAAATCTGGAGGTGGATTTCTTCGGCGGTGAACCCCTCATGAACTGGGAGGTGGTAAAGGAGCTGGTGCATTACGGCCGCTCCCGCGAGGAAGAGACCGGCAAGAAGTTTCGCTTTACACTCACCACGAACGGCGTGCTGTTGGACGACGAGGTTCTGGAGTTCGCGAACCGCGAATTTGCCAACGTTGTCTTAAGTCTGGACGGCCGCAAAGAGGTGCACGACAAAATGCGCCCGTTCCGAAAGGGCGCGGGCAGTTACGATCTCATTGTGCCGAAGTATAAAAAGTTTGTGGAGGGGCGCGGCGACCGTTCTTATTACATAAGGGGCACTTTTACGCGGAATAATCTGGATTTTGCCGAGGATGTGAAGCATTTCGCGGACCTCGGGTTCAAACAGCTTTCCATCGAGCCGGTGGTGGCGGATCCGTCGGAGCCTTACGCGCTCCGGGAGGAGGATCTGCCCGTGATCATGGAGCAGTACGACATCCTGGCAAAGGAATACATTAAGCGGCAGAAGGAAGGGAACGGATTCAATTTCTTCCATTTCATGATCGACTTAAATCAGGGACCCTGCGTGGCGAAGCGCCTGAGCGGCTGCGGCTCGGGGACAGAATACCTGGCCGTGACGCCCTGGGGCGACCTGTATCCGTGCCATCAGTTTGTGGGAATGCCCGAATTTTGCCTCGGAAATGTGGATGACGGCATCGTCAACACGGAGGTTGTGAAAGAGTTTAAGTGCTGCAACGTCTACGCGAAGGAAGAATGCAGGAATTGCTTTGCGCGCTACTATTGCAGCGGCGGGTGCGCGGCAAACGCGTACAACGCGCAGGGGAGCATCCTGGGCAATTATAAGATCGGCTGCGAGATGGAGCGCAAGCGCGTGGAGTGCGCGATCATGATCAAGGCAGCTTTGGCGGATTGTGAATAGTAACGAAGAAACATATTTTGGAGGTCTATTTCCATGAAAAGAACACCCAGCAGAATCCTGTTTGTGTTATCTCTCGCCCTGATCGTGGCGCTGGCTTCGATCACTTATTTCGGCGTCGGGGAGGACAACACGGGAAGTGCGAAAAACATCAAGCTCGGGCTCGATTTAAAGGGCGGCGTGAGCATCACCTACCAGGTCGTGGACGAAGAGTACACGACAGAGGAGTTTGAGGACACGCTGGCAAAGCTCGAGAAGCGTGTGCAGAGCTACAGTCTGGAGGCGCAGGCCTACACCGTGGGCGATGACCGCATCACGGTGGACATCCCCGGTGAGTACGACGATGCCGAGGTGGCGGAAGAAATCGGCAAGCCCGGTTCCATTCAGTTCGTCTCCGACAGCGGTGAGGTGGACGACGCGAACACCGAGGAAGATGAATCCCTCACCATCTGGCTGACCGGCGAGGATATCGAGGATGCACAGCCGGATACGCAGACGAGCTCCACATCCAGCGGCATCTCTACCGGCGGCGTTTCCTATGTGGTAACGCTGACTATGACGGACGAGGGAGCCGAGAAACTCAAGGAGGCGACGACCGAGCTTTACGGGGAAGAGCTGTCCATCGTCTATGATGGTGAGACCATCAGTTCTCCGACCGTGTCGGCGGTCATCTCCGACGGCAAGGCCATCATCTCCGGTATGGAGACTTATGAGGAAGCGGAGCAGCTTGCCACGACCATCCGCATCGGTTCCCTGAGCCTGGAACTGGAGCAGATCAGCTCCTCCGTGGTGGGCGCGAAGCTGGGAAATGACGCGGTCTCCACCAGTCTGTTCGCCGGTCTGATCGGCATCCTGCTGGTTATCATTTTCATGATTATTGTTTACCGGGTGCCGGGCGTGGTGGCAGGTATTGCACTGGTTTTATATACCGCGGTGGAACTGCTGGTGATGGAGGCGTTCAATGTGACGCTGACCGTCGCCGGTATTGCCGGTATCATCCTCTCCATCGGTATGGCGGTGGATGCGAACGTCATCATTTACAGCCGTATCCGCGAGGAGATCGCGGCGGGCGAGCGCGTGGAAAATGCCATCAAGGTGGGCTTTAACAAATCCACGAGCGCTATTCTGGACGGAAACATTACCACGCTGATCGCTTCGGCCATCCTTATGTGGCGCGGCTCGGGTACCATCCAGAGCTTCGCGCAGACGCTGGCCATCGGTATCGTCACATCCATGTTTACGGCTCTGGTCATTTCCAGAGGGCTGATGTATCTGGTGTACCACATGGGTGTACAGGAGAAAAAATATTACGGCGCGGATCACCACAGAAAGCAGTTCAATTTCTTAAAGCCCCGAAATATTTTCGCGGCCGCATCGGGTGCGGTGGCTGCGCTCGGCCTGATTGTCATGGCGGTTTACTTTATCAATGACGAGGGCATTCTGAACTGGTCGGTAGAGTTCCGGGGCGGAACCTCCATCACGGCCGAGTACGAGGAAAATTACGATATTGAATACTTCAACGACAATATCAAGCCGGTCATTGAGGATATCATCAACAGCACGGATGTGCAGGGGCAGTGTTACACCAACACGTCGCAGATCGTGATCCGCATGCCGGAGCTCTCAAACGCGGTGACATCGGATGACGATTCTACTGCCACATCGGCTTCCACGGACAGCGGGGACGACGAGGATGCGGCGGAGGACGCCGCCACCTTAAATGAGGTAAAGGCGGTTCTGGTCGAGCAGTTCGGTGCCATCGAGGACACCTTCGAGATCGACACCATCAGCTCCACGGTCAGCGCATCCATGCGGCAGGACGCGATCACATCCGTGGTACTCGCGATCATCTGCATGCTGCTCTACATCTGGATTCGCTTTAAGGACGTGAAGTTCGCCACCAGTGCCATCATCGCTCTGGTGCACGATGTGCTGATTGTCTTCGTGTTCTACGGTGTCACGCGCATCTCCGTGGATAACACCTTCATCGCCTGCATGCTCACCATCCTCGGCTACTCCATCAACGCGACGATCGTCATTTTCGACCGTATCCGCGAAAATCTGGCGGTAAAGAGCCGGGAGGAGAGCTATGAGGAGCTGGTAAATAAGAGCATCTCCCAGACGCTCACCCGAAGCATGTACACGACGCTGACGACGTTTATCACCATTTTCATGGTGTTCCTGCTGGGCGTGAGCTCCATCCGCACCTTTGCGGCGCCGCTGATGGTCGGCGTCCTGGTCGGCGGCTACTCGTCCGTGTGCATCACCGGTGCGCTGTGGTACCGCATGAAGATGAGCTCCGAAAAACGGAAAGCGAAGAAAGACAACGAATAAAAATCTTTGAACAAATATCAGAAGCGGAAGGCCGCACATGGTCTCCCGCTTCTTTTCTAAAAATAACGGAAATCCATGAAGGCTGCTGGGTGGTGAAGCGGACGGCGGGAGTGCAGTGATGAGCCGGGAGTACAGGGAGACGTCGAAAGAGCCATTGCCGGACGAGGTTTTCCGGAAGATCAGGACAGTCTGTATGCCGGATAATTCTGACAGGAAGAAGATGAACGAATGGAAAAAAAGAAAGAAAAGTGGATGATCTACAACAAAAAGGCGGATTTCGAGGCGATCGGACGCGAGCTTGGCGTGAGCCCGGTTCTGGTGCGTATCTTGAGAAACCGCGGTCTCACGGAGCCGGAAGAGTTTCGCAGTTTTTTCTATGACACGCCGGAGGACATGCATGACCCCTGGCTCATGAAGGATATGGCGCGCGCGGTCAACCTGATTTTCGGGTTTATCTCGGCCAAAAAGAAAATCCGGGTGATAGCCGATTACGATATCGACGGCGTGTGTTCCGGCACCATTCTCGTGCGGGGATTAAGGTCGCTCGGCGCGGATGTGGATCTGGCCATCCCGGACCGGGTGCGCGACGGCTATGGAATCAACCAGCGCCTGATCGATGAGGCCCATGCGGCCGGCGTAAGCCTCATCGTCACCTGCGATAACGGTATCGCAGCCGTCGGCGCGGTGGCCCACGCGAAAGAACTGGGTATGACCGTGATCGTGACCGACCACCACGACATCCCCTTCGAGGAAGACGAAACGGGGCGGCGCGAAATTCTGCCGCCGGCGGACGCCATCCTGAACCCGAAGCAGGCGGACTGCGGCTATCCCTTTAAAGAGCTCTGCGGCGCAGGTGTTGCATACAAACTGATCGACGCGCTTTACCGCCAGGCGGGCAGGGGTGTGCAGGCCGTGCGACCGTTTCTGGAGCTGGCCGGCATCGCCACCATCGGCGATATCGTAGCTCTGCAGGGTGAAAACCATATTATCGCCAAATATGGCCTGAAAGACGCCAGACAGTCGCACTACGTGGGGCTGCGCTGCCTGGCCGAAGCCAGCGGCATCTCGCCGGAAGAGATCGACGCCTACCGGGTGGGCTTTGTCCTGGGGCCCTGCCTGAACGCCGGCGGCCGCCTGGAAAGCGCCATGCTGGCGGCCGAACTGCTGCTTTACGATGAGGACGAGCAGCCGAAGGCCGAAGCCTGTGCCCGGAAACTGAAAGAACTGAACGATCAGCGCAAAGGCATGACTGAGGACGGCGTCCGGGAAGCCATGGAAGAAGCAGAGCGTTTCCCTGATGACCAGGTGCTGGTGCTGTACCTGAAAAACTGCAGTGAGAGCGTCGCCGGTATCGTTGCCGGACGCATCCGCGAGTACTTTTACCGGCCTGTGATCATCCTCACGAACGCTTCTGAGGGTGTTAAGGGCTCGGGGCGCTCTGTCGAAGGCTATTCCATGTTCGAAAAAATATCCGCCTGCAAAGACCTGCTGACCAAATTCGGGGGTCACCCGATGGCTGCCGGTCTTTCTCTCCCGGAAGAAAATATTGACGAATTCCGAATCAGGCTGAACCGGGACGCGGGCCTCACGCCGGAAGACCTTACCCCGAAGGTACATATTGATTTAAAGCTTCCCTTCTACGCCATAAACGAGCGCCTGATCGAAGAACTGAAGCTGCTGGAGCCCACCGGCAAGGCCAACGAACGGGCCGTCTTCGCCCAAACCGGCGTGCGTGTCGAGCAGATCCGCATCCTGGGCGCAGGCCGCAACGTCGCCCGCCTCACCCTCACAGATTCTGCCGGAACCCGCCTCCCCGGCATCCTGTTCTTAAATGAAGGCGAAGAAGAATTCCTCAACCGCGCCCGCGCGGAAGGCGGCCGTCGCAACACAGACGCCGCTCTCCTGGGCCGCCCATCCGCCCTGCAGGCCCGAATCCTCTTCACCCCCGAATTAAATGAATACCGCGGAATGCGCAGCATCCAGTTAAGGATCCGCGGCATCGAATTCTACACCGCCGCAATCGGAACTCCCGCTTGACAAAACGAAACGGAATGGTACAATACCCGTTACAAAAATCACAAAAATAACATAAGTTTAAAAAGACACGTACCGGCCGGAAGAGCCAACAAAAGTAAAGGGGTGTGTGTGATGGGAGAAAGACAGAAACAAAATCATGCCGAAGAAACGATTCCAAAAGAAGACATCCGCGTGGAAGATGTTCCCGATGAGAAGGACGATTCTGCAAAAGACAGTACAGAACGCACCGAAGACATCCCGATGGAAGAAGTGACGGTTCAGGCGGAGGAAACAGAAAAGGAAGCGGCGGCTCCGATAGGGGAGGAGATTTCTTCAAACCCGGCAGATTCGCCGAAAAAACTGCCTGCAAACCGGAATCCGGAGACGGACGGCCTCATTCAGAGTGAGGAGTCGATTGCAGAGATCAACGAGTCGGATCCTGAGGCACTCTACCGTCAGCTGATCGCAACCCTGCGCAGATACCGGCCCAACACTGACTTAAGCATGATCGAGCGCGCCTACGAGGTGGCATCGAAAGCCCATGAGGGTCAGAAACGCAAATCCGGGGAGCCGTATATCATCCACCCGATCTGCACGGCCATCATTCTGGCGGAGCTGGAACTCGACAAGGAGACTATCGCGGCGGGCCTGCTGCACGATGTGGTTGAGGATACGGCCGTCACCAAAGAGCAGATTGTAGAGTGGTTCGGGCAGGATGTGGCAGATCTGGTCGACGGCGTCACAAAGCTGACCAGGCTCTCCTACGATGTGGATAAGGTCGAGGAGCAGGCCGAAAACCTTCGAAAAATGTTCCTGGCCATGGCAAAGGATATCCGCGTGATCCTCATCAAGCTGGCTGACCGCCTGCACAATATGCGCACACTTGAATACCAGACCCCGGCAAAACGCCGCGAAAAAGCCCGGGAGACCATGGACATCTACGCGCCCATCGCCAGCCGGCTCGGTATATCAAAAGTAAAGATCGAACTTGACGACCTGTCTCTCTCCTACCTGGAGCCGGAGAAATATCAGAATCTGGTGGAGCAGGTCAATAAAAAGATGATGTATAACGACGACTACATCCGCAACCTGATCGCGGAAGTCGCCGGTATTATGGAAGAAGCGCAGATCAAGGCCACGGTCAACGGCCGTGTGAAGCATTATTTCAGCATCTACAAGAAGATGGTGAATCAGAACAAGACGCTGGATCAGATCTACGATATTTTCGCGGTGCGCATTATCGTGGACTCCGTGCGCGACTGCTACGCCGCCCTCGGCGTGATCCACGAGAAATATATTCCGGTTCCCGGCCGGTTCAAAGATTATATCGCCATGCCGAAGCCGAATATGTACCAGTCGCTGCATACGACGCTGATGGGCAAAAACGGCCAGCCTTTCGAGATTCAGATCCGCACGGTGGAGATGCACCGTACGGCCGAGTACGGTATCGCGGCCCACTGGAAGTACAAGGAAAACCCCAACGGCGCCGGTGTGAGCGGGGAGGAAGAAAAGCTGAGCTGGCTGCGCCAGATTCTGGAGTGGCAGCGGGACATGGACGACAACCACGAGTTCATGTCGCTGCTAAAGAGCGATCTTGACCTGTTTTCCGAGAATGTCTACTGTTTCACGCCGAAGGGCGATGTCAAAACGCTGCCGAAGGGCTCAACACCCATTGATTTTGCCTACAGCATTCACAGTGCAGTCGGAAATAAGATGGTTGGCGCCAGGGTCAACGGCCGTATGGTGACCATCGATTACACGATTCACAACGGCGACCGCATTGAGATCATCACGTCCCAGAACTCGACGGGCCCAAGCCGTGACTGGCTGAAGATTGTCAAGAGCTCGCAGGCGAAGACGAAGATCAACCAGTGGTTCCGCGAACAGATGAAGGAGGACAACATCATCCGCGGGAAAGAGCTGGTGGATCGTTACTGCAAAGCGCGGGGAATCAATCAGAGCGAAGTGATACGCCCGCCTTATGTGGAAAAGATTCTCAGAAGATACAGCTTCCGCGACTGGGAATCCATCCTGGCCGCCATCGGCCACGGGGGCCTGAAGGAAAGCCAGGTGGTAGACCGGCTGGTCGCGGAGTACAATAAGGAACATGCCGTTCCGCTCTCCGACGAGGAAGCACAGGCACAGATCGAGGAGAACATTGCCAGAGGACAGAACCGTCAGAAGATGACTCACGGGAAAGGCGGCATTCTGGTGAAAGGCATGGACAACGTGGCCGTGCATACATCCCGCTGCTGCGGCCCGGTTCCCGGCGATGAGATCATCGGCTTTATCACACGCGGGCGCGGCGTCACCGTGCACCGCACGGACTGCGTCAATATCATCAACCTGCCGGAGATCGAGCGGGCGCGCCTGATCGAGGTAGAGTGGGAGACGGATGCGGTACAGTCCGGCGGAGAGGGCGAGAAGTACACGGCGGAAATCAATATCTACTGTGACAACCGCACCGGGCTGCTGGCCGATATCTCCAAGATCTTCAATGAGAGAAATATTGATGTCAGCTCCATCAACAGCCGCACCAGCAAAACGGGCGATGCCACCATCTCCATGAGCTTCCAGGTGCGCGGCAAGGAAGAACTCGACGGGCTGATCACGAAGATCCGCGGCGTGCCGAATGTGGTGGATGTGGTGAGAACGACGGGGTGATGGCAGTGATTAGTGGATAGTGGAGAGTGAGCAGTGATTTGCGAAGAATATTGACTAACCACTAATCACTAACCGCTAACAACTAAGAAGGTGCATGCAATGAAATTGTTATATTTTTCCGTAGGCGATTTCGCCACGAACTGTTATATTTATTATCAGGAAGAATCAAAGGAAGCTCTGATCATCGATCCGGGGGATGAGGCGGGGGTGATCCGCGCCCGGGTGGATTATTACGGTTTAAAACCGGTGGCGATCCTGCTGACGCACGGGCATTATGATCATATAGGTGCCGTGAAGCAGCTGCAGGAGTTCTTTGGATGCCCGGTTTGCGCCCAGAAGGCGGAGGAAGAGCTCCTGCTGTCGCCGGAAAAGAATCTTTCCCAAATGTTCGGCCATTCCATGATTCTTGAGGCGGATACGTTTCTGGAAGACCGCCTGGAAACAGAGCAGGCGGGCTGTACGCTCACGGTACTTCACACGCCCGGGCACACAGGCGGCAGCTGCTGCTATTATGATCGGGAAAACGGCATTCTGTTTTCCGGGGACACGCTGTTTCAGTATTCTTACGGCCGGGTGGATTTTCCGACCGGCGATATGGCGAAGATGCAGCAGAGCATCGCCATGCTGCTGGGGGAGCTTCCACCGAAGACAAAAGTATATCCGGGGCACGGCGCTTCCACGACAATCGAGCGCGAAAGAAGGTATAACCCGCTTTCGCCATATACCGCAGAGTAAAACGGACAAACCTTCAGATACAGCAAATATATGAAACCGGAATTGCGGAATCAGAAGTTTATGTGAGATATGAGCTTCTGCAGTGCAGAGCAATTTCGGGGATCATGACTTTTGAACTTAACAGCATATGTGTGGAACCATGATGAAACAGAACGGGGAGCGGTGATGTTTTGCGAGATCCGAAGTCCGATTCCTGAAGGAAACGCTTTGCGCTATTTCGACTTTTAACTCTGATGTTAGCTTATAAATATGATGGAAAATGTCATTAATATATGAAATAATATGATAATACTTAGATTAAACCGAAAAGAATTTGAATATGATATCCAGGCGCTGGTGAAGTCCTTTTATCCGGAGCACGACATGAAAACCGTGATATCCGAGGCGGACGATGCGGAGAGCGGCGACATCATTGTGAACGTGACTTATATGGACACGCAGATTCACCTTTCCCTCTGCAGAAACGGCAGACAGACGATGATCGATCAGGTGGAGGTGGATTTTGCCGACCACGCCGAGGCCAAAAACCGTTTAAAGCGCACGCTCTACCGCATGCTCTGCGAGTGGGAGGGAAAGAGTCTGCCCTGGGGCAGTCTGACGGGCATACGCCCGACAAAGCTGGTGGTTTCCATGCTGGAAAACGGCGCGTCCGACGGGGAAGTGCACACTCATATGAGGGAAACCTACGGTACTTCGGACGACAAGATCCGCCTGGCGCTGGAGATCGCAAAGCGCGAGATGGAGGTGCTTTCCGATCTGGATTACGAGAACGGTTACAGCCTTTATATCGGCATTCCCTTCTGCCCGACCACCTGCGCTTACTGTTCGTTTACCTCCTACCCTCTTGCAAAATACGGAAAACTTGCCGACGCGTACGTGGACGCGCTGCTTATGGAGATGGACTACGTGGCCAGAGTTTACCGTGGCCGCCCCTGCAATTCCATTTATATCGGCGGCGGCACGCCGACGGCGCTGACTGTGGCGCAGCTGGAGCGTGTGCTGAAGGCTGTGAGATGCCGCTTTGATTTCTCAAATGTTCTGGAATTTACGGTGGAGGCGGGGCGCCCGGACACGATCACTCTGGAGAAGCTGGAGATCTTAAAAAAATACGGCGTCACGCGCATCTGCATCAATCCCCAGACCATGAACCAGAAAACGCTGGATCTGATCGGCAGGCGTCACACAGTCGAGCAGACAAAGACCGCGTTTTTCATGGCCCGCATGATGGGGTTTGACAACATTAACATGGATATGATCGTCGGTCTTCCGGGGGAGACGGCGGATGACGTGCGTCACACGCTGGAAGAACTCTGCGCCTTAAAGCCCGACGGGCTGACGGTGCATTCCCTTGCGATCAAACGCGCCGCCAGGCTGAATACCATGCGTGAGGTCTATGCGGAATACTCGCGGGAAAATGACGCGGCGATCATGCACATGACGGAGGAATATGCCAAAAGCATCGGTCTTGCACCCTACTATCTCTACCGGCAGAAAAATATGACCGGCAACATGGAAAATGTGGGCTATGCCGCGCCGGGGAAAGCCGGACGTTACAACATCCTCATCATGGAGGAAAAGCAGACGATCCTGGCGCTGGGCGCCGGTGCCATCAGCAAATTTGTGGGGCGGGACGCCTGGCACGGGCCTGAAAAAAAACAGGAGACCCGGCAGGCTGTCGGCGGTGCGGGAGGAAAAACGGAAGTTCTGCATGACATGGGCGGTGCGGAAGGAAGTACGGATATTCTGCATGGAATGGATGCTGCGGAGGAAAATACGAATGTTCTGCATGGCATGGATGGCCCGGAAGGAAACCGGGCTGCTTTGCAGGTAACGGGAGAGGCGGAGAAAAACCGCACGATCGAGCGGGTCGCCAACGTGAAGAATCTGGAAATCTATATCAACAATATTTCGGAGATGATCGATCGGAAGCGCCGCTATTTAAAAAGCGTCAGCCCCCTGGATGAGAAGGGCAACAGCCGCTTCACGGAGCTTGACGCCGCTCCGGAACTGGAGAGATTTGGCACCGAGCTTGAAAAAATATACGAAAAAGAGTTCCCGGAGGCTCTGGATCACGGTGTGCGGGTCAGCAATCTGGCCTTTGCGCTGGCGAAACATCTGGGATATGACGAAGAATTCTGCCGAAAAGCCGCTCTCGCCGGCATGCTTCACGATGTCGGTAAGATGCGCATGGTGCCGTTTTTGTACAGCAAGGAGCAGGAAGATGCGATGAACGTCAAGAAAATCCGTTACATACGCAGCCATGCCCGCATCGGCTATGATATTCTGAAAGAACACAATTTTGACGACGAGATCGCGGAAGCGGTTCTGTATCACCATGAAAATTACGACGGTTCGGGATTTCCGCGAAAGCTGAAAGGAGAACAGATTCCGGAACTGGCGCGTATCCTCCGCATCTGCGATGTCTATACCGCGCTCACGACCGACCGCTCCTACCGGGAATCCTGTTCGGGGGAGACAGCGATGCGGCTGCTGATCGACGAGGCGAAAAACTTCGACCTGAAGATGATACTCGCATTCCAGCAGATGATGCATGAGGAAAAAGAGCAGCCTTAAAAATCCGTGCAGAGGCAGGCAGACTAACGCAAGCAACTGCGCAGAACAGGAAGACGGAAACAGGATTTCGGAAATTCACGCACAGGTGGTTGAAGTTATTGTGGAAAGTATCGGAAAACAGAATCGAAAGATTTCCGTCAGGAGGTAAGCCATGCCCAGTGGTGGAACAGAAACAGAACCGCGAGGATCACCTGCACCAGCAAAATCGCCGGAATTCCCACCGCGAAAGCGGGCTTTCGGGTTTTGTGGTGAAAATGCCGCATGCCAAGCAGTGCCCCCGCACTTCCGCCCAGCGCAGCACACAAAAACAGCGTGCGCTCCCGGACGCGCCACTTTCCGTGGCTGGCCTTAAACTTATCTGCGCCAAACAGAAGAAATGCGGCCACATTCACGGCAAGCAGGTAGAGAATAAAAAAATGTATGGGATAAATTTCCATGGAAACCTCCGTATGCAGTGCGGAAACACTGATAGATATAGTTAGTATATGTGGCTTAATCGAAAAGGTCAACATAAAAATAAATAAATTTTACAATGACAGTGAAGTCTCGCGCCTGACAGTCAGGCGAGGATAAAAAATATAAAAGGAGTAAAACATGTATTCATTTGACGAAGTAAAAAAATCCGACCCCGAAGTTGCGCAGGCCATGGAAGATGAACTGACCCGCCAGCGCACCCACATCGAGCTGATCGCCTCGGAAAACCTGGTGAGCCCGGCCGTCATGGCCGCCATGGGCAGCCACCTCACGAACAAGTATGCCGAGGGCTACCCGGGACGCCGCTACTACGGCGGCTGTGAGTATGTGGATGTGGTGGAAAACCTGGCCATTGAACGCGCGAAGGAAATTTTCGGCGCAGAGTATGCGAATGTGCAGCCCCATTCCGGCGCGCAGGCCAACCTCGCCGCATTTTTCGCGATGGTGGAACCGGGCGATACGGTTATGGGCATGAGTCTTGCCCACGGCGGCCATCTCACCCACGGATCGCCGGTCAATATTTCCGGCAAATACTTTAACATTGTATCTTACGGAACCGACGACAACGGTTTCATCGACTATGATGAGGTGTTAAAGATCGCAAAGGAAAACCGCCCAAAACTCATCGTGGCGGGCGCCAGCGCTTACCCGAGAACGATCGATTTTAAAAAATTCCGTGAAATCGCCGACGAGGTTGGCGCATATCTTATGGTAGATATGGCACACATCGCCGGGCTGGTGGCGGCCGGTCTTCATCCGAGCCCGATCCCGTACGCGCATGTGACGACCACTACGACGCACAAAACCTTAAGAGGCCCCCGCGGCGGACTTATCTTAAGCAGCGCCGAAAACGCGAAAAAGTTCAACTTCAACAAAGCCGTATTCCCCGGCATTCAGGGCGGCCCGCTGATGCACGTCATCGCGGCGAAGGCCGTGTGCTTTAAGGAAGCGCTGGATCCCTCCTTCAAAGTGTACCAGACCCAGGTGAAGAATAACGCGGCTGCCCTCGCGAAGGGGCTGACGGACCGGGGGCTGAAGCTTGTCTCCGGCGGCACAGACAATCACCTGATGCTGGTGAACCTCATCGGCACGGGCGTGACCGGCAAGGAAGCGGAAAAACTTCTGGATGCGGCGAATATCACCTGCAATAAAAACGCCATTCCGAACGACCCGGCAAAGCCGATGGTCACCTCCGGCATCCGCCTGGGGACACCGGCAGTCACCACGAGAGGTATGAACGAGGCGGATATGGACATCATTGCCGACGCCATAGTGATGCTGTTACAGGATGTGGACGCCAACCGCGACAAAGCCATGGCGCTGGTGAAATCCCTCACGGACCGTTATCCGCTGTATTGAAAACCGGAATAAAAACAGATTTTTCTCCCAATACTAACCCGGAAGCCCGTCTGTCGGGCACATGGCGGGAAGCGGGTAAATGAAAATGTCATTTGCCTAACTTCTGCCGCGCCCCGGCAGTATGGGAACCGACCGCAAAAGTACGCGGCGGAAATTTTCGGGTTTGGGAGGAAAAAACGATGGACTTTATACGGTGCGGCCTGTTCGGCTGGTGCATGGAAGTGCTCTGGACCGGGATGGCGAGCGTGAAAAACAGGGATATAAAATGCATGGGGAACACATCTTTGCTGATGTTTCCGATCTACGGAGCGGCCTGTCTGTTTAAGCCTCTTGCGAGAAGCCTGAAGGGCAGACCGGTCATTTTGCGCGGAACCGTGTACGCAACATGCATTTTCACGGTGGAATATATTTCCGGAAAATTCTTAAAAAAACATCAAATGTGTCCGTGGGATTACAGTGACAGTCGCTACAACATTGACGGCGTCGTGCGCCTGGACTACGCGCCCTGCTGGTTCTCACTGGGGCTTATATATGAAAGAATGCTTCGGTAACAGAATGAAACATTGCCGTTCAACGCTTCCGGCGGCGGTTTATCCTGGCATTTGGGTAAGGAACGTAATATGTGCAGGTTATTTTTGAGAAATATTTACACATATTTACCTTTATTTTTTACAGAATTTTTCACAAAAAACTGGGTTGCCATGACGAAAATCAAATGTTATACTACACGGCGTAAAAGAAGTCAGTGAGGAAGAGTGAAACCGGGAATTTTAAGGCGTCCCGAGGGTGAGCAGCAGAGCTCACCGGCTGCAGGGAAAGACAGATCCCTGTCGGCATCACGGAAAAACCGGCGCGGGGTCAGTGCGGGTGAAAGGCGGAAAGGAATAACATGGGAAAGTATTTTGGAACGGACGGTTTCCGCGGCGAGGCGAATGTGACGCTGACCGTGGAGCATGCATATAAAATCGGCCGGTTTCTCGGCTGGTATTACGGACGGAACAGGGAAAATGAAAAATGCAGAGTGGTCATCGGCAAGGATACGAGACGCTCTTCCTATATGTTTGAGTATTCACTGGCAGCAGGCCTCACCGCATCGGGTGCGGACTGCTACCTTTTGCATGTAACGACGACCCCGAGCGTCTCCTATGTGGTGCGCACGGAGGATTTCGACTGCGGTATCATGATCTCCGCGAGCCACAACGTCTACAGCGACAACGGCATCAAGCTGGTCAACTGCCAGGGCGAGAAGATGGATGAGGAGACGATCTTAAAGATTGAGGCGTACATAGACGGCATCGCCGGGGAAATTCCGTTTGCGACGGGGGAAGACATCGGCCGCACCATCGACTACGCGGTGGGCAGGAACCGCTATATCGGCTATCTTATCTCGCTGGCAACGCGCTCCTACAAGGGAAAGCGGGTCGGGCTGGACTGCGCAAACGGCTCCTCCTGGATGATCGCGAAGTCCGTGTTTGATGCGCTGGGCGCGAAGACCTACGTGATCAATAACGATCCGGACGGCACGAACATTAACCGCAATGCCGGCTCGACGCACATTGAAGTGCTGCAGCAGTATGTGATCGACAAGGGACTGGATGTGGGCTTCGCCTTCGACGGCGACGCGGACCGCTGCCTTTGTGTGGATGAACACGGCGACGTAGTGGACGGGGATAAAATCCTCTACATTTACGGGAGTTACCTGAAAGAGAGAGGAAAGCTCGCCGGAAACACCGTGGTCACCACGGTGATGTCCAATATCGGGCTTTACAAGGCCTTCGACGAGGCGGGTATCTCCTACGAGAAAACCGCGGTCGGCGACAAATATGTATATGAAAATATGATGAGCAACGGCTACCGCCTCGGCGGCGAGCAGTCGGGTCATATCATATTCCGGAAATACGCGACGACGGGCGACGGCATCCTGACAGCCATCAAGATGATGGAAGTCATGCTGGAAAAGAAAAAGACGCTGGCGGAGCTGGCGGAACCGGTGCACATTTACCCGCAGGTGCTGAAAAACCTGCCGGTTGCGGATAAGACAGCAGCGGTGAATGACGAAAAGGTGGCCGAAAAGGTAGAGCAGGTGGCGGAAGCTCTCGGAGATGACGGCAGAATCCTGGTTCGGGAGAGCGGCACGGAGCCGCTGGTGCGCGTCATGGTGGAGGCTGCCACGCCGGAGCTTTGCAGGAAATATGTGGATGAGGTAGTGGAAGTCATAGAGAGTCGGGGGTATGGCGCATGTGCGGTATCGTAGGGTATACAGGAAGAGAAGAGGCGGCGCCGATTCTGCTTGACGGCCTGGCGAGACTGGAGTACAGGGGTTATGATTCCGCAGGCATCGCTGTGCAGAGCCGGGATGCAGAGGGAAGTATGCGCACACAGGTGCGCAAGGCGAAGGGACGCCTGAAAGCATTGTGCGAGATGACCGGAAACGGGCGCGATGTCCGCGGATGCTGCGGCATCGGACACACGCGCTGGGCCACCCACGGGGAACCCAGTGTTGCCAACGCGCATCCGCATTCTTCCGGGGATCGCCGTGTAACCGTGGTACATAACGGGATCATAGAGAACTACCGGGAAATTCGGGAGCACCTGGAGAAGAAGGGCCATGTCTTTACCTCGGATACGGACACCGAAGTGGTGCCGCACCTGCTGGACGATTACTATCGGGGAGACCCGGTGGAGGCGATCATCCGCCTGATTTCCCGCGTGAGGGGCTCCTATGCGTTCGGAATTATATTCTCGGATCGGCCGGGGGAGCTTTACGCGGTGCGCAAGGACAGCCCGCTGATCGTCGGAACGGCGGAAGACGGCAATTTTATCGCATCGGATGTGCCGGCGATCTTAAAATATACGAGAAACGTATACCTGATTGATGAGCTTGAGATCGCAAAATTAACGGCGGATGAGGTTCGTTTTTATAATATCGACGGCGAAGAGATCGAAAAAAAGGCAACGCTGATCGAATGGGACGCGAAGGCAGCGGAAAAGGACGGCTATGAGCATTTCATGCTGAAGGAAATCCACGAGCAGTCCCAGGCCATCCGCCGGACGATCGAGCCCCGGCTTGCGGACGGTCGGGTGGTAATGGATGAACTGGGCATGTCGGAAGAAGAAGTGCGCGCAGTCAGCCGTATTCACATGGTTGCCTGCGGCTCCGCGTATCATGTCTGCATGTGCGCAAAAACCGTGTTTGAGGAGACCGCACGCATTCCGGTGGATGTGGATCTGGCAAGTGAGTTCCGTTACCGGAACCCGATTCTGCTGCCGAACACGCTGGTGATTGTGGTGAGCCAGTCCGGCGAGACGGCGGATACGCTGGCGGCGCTCCGCGAGGCGAAGGCGAGAGGACACCGGGTGCTGGCCATCGTGAACGTGGTGGGCAGTTCCATTGCCAGGGAGGCGGACAGCGTTTTCTATACTTGGGCCGGCCCGGAGATCGCGGTGGCAACCACCAAAGCCTACAGCGCGCAGCTGGCGGCGGCTTATCTTCTGGCGATTTTCTTTGGGAAAGTCAGGGGAACGCTGAATGACGCGGAAGCCCGGAAGATGATAAAGGAGCTGCAGAAGCTCCCGGCGCACGTCGACCGGCTTCTGGAAGAAAAAAAGAAAGTCCAGCTTCTGGCCGCGAAACTGGCAGCGGCAAATGACATGTTCTTTATCGGAAGGGGCCTGGACTACGCGATCGCCATGGAGGCTTCGCTGAAATGTAAGGAGGTTTCCTACATCCATTCGGAGGCCTACGCGGCAGGCGAGCTGAAACACGGCAGCATTTCTCTGATCGAGGAGGGAATGCCGGTGATCGGCATCGCGACGCAGGAAGATTTATACGAGAAAACCCGGAGCAATCTGGTGGAATGCAAGAGCCGCGGCGGCTTTATCATCGCCGTGACGCCGTACGGCAACTACTCGCTGGAAGGTGTGGCGGATGAGATCATCTATGTCCCGAAAACACTTCCGGCCTACATGGCCAGTGTGGCGGTGGTACCGATGCAGCTGTTTGCCTACTATATTTCGCTGGCGCGGGGGCTGGATGTAGATAAACCCCGCAATCTTGCAAAGAGTGTGACGGTTGAATAAAGAAAAAGAACGGGGGGGGGTAATTATGTACCGAAGAACCGAGAGCAGCTGGCTCAAACACATAGACTTCCTGATCCTTGATATTCTTTCGCTGGAGGCGGCGCTGGTCATTTCCTATATTCTGAGAAATGGGTGGACGGACTGGCTGAGTAACGCGCTGTTTCGCAGCACGGCAATTGTGGTACTTTTGACGGCAGGAGTGATTTCCTTCTTTACGGAGGCATATCGGGATGTCCTTCGAAGGGGCTTTCTGCGGGAAGCGGGGCAGACGGCTCTCTACGAGGTGATCATATGCGCAGCGATCCTGTTTTACTGGTATATCGGGAAGTTTTCCACGTCTTACCCCAGAGGTGCGTTTGGGTACTTTGTGATCCTCGGTTTTGTGTTCATGTATCTGTGCAGGACGCTGAGAAAAAAGTGGCTGCTCTCCAGAAATCCGAGCGAGCATCACGCCAGACGGATGCTGCTGATCGCGGGGAAAGACACGGCGGAGGAATTTGTTGCCACCGTAACCGCGAACACCTTTTACGATATCAAGGTGATCGGCGTTGTCATATTTGACGAAGACATGGAGGGAAAAGAGATCGGGGGCATCCCGGTGGTCGCAAACCTGGCGGACGCGGCGGAATATGTCATGAAAAATTCCGTGGATGAGGTGTTTTCCGACCGTATTGTGGGGGATCCCCGGACGGGGGCCTTCTTTTCCAAGTGTGATCTGATGGGGGTGACGGTACACCGGAAGCTTGTGCGCGACACGGAGATGGAGCGTGTGGAGACGGTGGAGAAGGTTGCCGGCTACCAGGTTCTGTCCACCAGCATGAATGTGATCACCACGAGACAGCTGTTTTGCAAGCGGGCAATAGATATCTGCGCCGGCATCGTCGGCTGTGCCCTCACGGGGATCCTGTATATCTTTCTTGCTCCGGTTATTTATATTTCTTCGCCGGGACCGATCTTTTTCAAACAGACGCGTGTCGGCAAGAACGGGAGAAAGTTTACGATCTACAAATTCCGCAGTATGTATATGGACGCGGAGGAGCGTAAAAAAGAACTGATGGAAAAAAATAAGATGGACGGCCTGATGTTCAAAGTGGACGCGGATCCGCGCATCATCGGCAGCGGACCCGACGGCACCAGGCACGGTGTCGGTTGGTTCATAAGGCGGACGAGTCTCGATGAATTTCCTCAGTTTTACAATATCTTAAAGGGCGACATGAGTCTGGTGGGCACCAGACCACCCACCGTGGACGAGTGGGAGGCCTACGATCTGCACCACCGGGCGAGGCTGGCCTTCCGGCCGGGGCTCACCGGCATGTGGCAGGCAAGCGGGCGCAGCGACATCACGGATTTTGAGGAGGTGGTGCGGCTCGACACCGAGTACATAAGGAACTGGTCCCTGGGACTGGATATCAGGCTCATCTTCAAGACGGTCGGCGCGGTACTCACTGCGAAAGGATCGGAATGAGCGTGAACCCTTTCGACACCGGCATTATTTTCACGGTCTGCATCCTGAAGTTCGCTTCGCGAACTTCGAAACTCGCAGTGTCCGCGAATGTACAAACTGAATGCGATTACAGACGGTAACATTCGTTTTGAATAACAGGAAAAGCCCGTCCGGTCAGGACGGGCTTTTTTGGGGCAGACAGTCCAAAACCCCAAACTGATTTCCTCAATTTTACAACATATAGTGTCGAAGGGCTAAAAAACAAATCGCTTCGAATAGAAAACCGGAAAACAGAAGAATCTTTACCTGAAAAATTATCGGTCCGGTTTGCCGAAAGCAGCCTTTTTACAGCAGTTCATACATGTTTTCCGCCTCTTCTTTTCGCACGGTTTCCGCCACGGAAAGCACTTTTGCCTTCACGCTCCGCGTCCCGAAACCGATCTCAATGACATCTCCTTCTTTCACATTTGCCGAAGCCTTCGCAGGCTTTCCGTTTACCGTAACCCGGCCGGCATCGCAGGCCTCATTCGCTACGGTGCGCCGCTTGATCAGGCGGGATACTTTTAAATATTTGTCTAATCTCATCAAAATGCTCCTGTTTGATTTCACAGCCGCTTGGCTGTCATTTTTATTCCACATGCATCCGGCTGTCATTTACATCCATTTGTGATAATAAAGCTGCGTGACAGCAACAAAATCATCCGCAGATGCCGCCGGATGAACTTAATATGTTTCGAGATCGTCCAGAGAAACCTTGCCTTCATTTTGCAGTTCATCGGTTACAATATCGACAAAAACCTGCACAGAGGCTGCGGCATCCGCGGCCGATAGGTGTGTCCTCTCCGCGATATCCTTTACCGTGTCTTCAAAATCCATATCCTTACACCTCCATGGCAGTCACTGTGTCAAAATCTGCAGCGACTACACTGATTTTTCACCACAGGTTTTTCGCACCTGCCTGATTGCGGCAACGGAATTAATAGTAAACGTGACGGGAGAAAATGTCAAGGTGAAATCTGTCATAATTATGCCCCTGTGTGACATAAAAATAGCGGGAGAAAGCGTCCTTAAAGGAGGAACGGGCAGATGGCGGACGGTATGGCCGGCGGACAGCAGGATGTATTTCTCTGCGCACGGGAAAACTTAAGAGTCACAGGGGTAAAAAATGTGGTTGCTTTCGACGAATCCTGCATCCTGCTTGAGACGGTGCTGGGGCGTCTTCACGTGAAGGGGAAGGATTTGAAAGTGAAGAGCTTAAACGAGCAGGCGGAGGAACTGGTGTTGGAGGGGAAGATCGACAGTCTGGCATACGCCGGCGGCGGAAAGCAGGGAGGGTCGGTGTTTCGCAGATTGTTTCAGTAAAAAAGGGAGGTGAAGTTTGACAAGGGAAATTCAGATCGAGATGTCCATGCTGGCCTGGGCTTTTGCGCTGGGAATCTGCCTGCGGCTGGTTTTTCATGGGGCAGAGCTGCTGCGAAAACTGTGCTTCCGGGGCAGAATCGCTTCGGCCTGCCTTGATATTCTGTACTGGATGCTGGCATCCGCCGCAGTCTACGGACTCATGTACCGCTATGCCTCCGGTACATTGAGGGGGATCATTCTTCTGTTTACACTGTCGGGGCTCGTTTTTATGACGGCAATCGACAGACGAATCGGGAGAAAAATAAAAAAACATGTCAAAAACTGTTGAAAATAAGAGAAAAGGCAGGTATAATGCTGATTGGTTGTTTAGCAGCGGACTTTTCTTTTAAGTAAGAAACAGTAGTCCCAAAAAGGAACACGCCAAAACAGCCGACAAAACGGAACACAAAAAGGAGGCCGCAACGTGACAGCAGGCAGAATTCGAACACAGAACAGAATCCGGAGAAATGCAAAGAGGCGCCGCAGAGAGCATCAGACAGCGGTTGCTTTTCTTTTATGTATCGCATGTCTGTTTGCCGTTGTGATGTCCCGGGGAATTACGAAGGCGGAGGCACAGCTGGCCACGCTGGAGGCGGAGGAGCAGTCGCTGGAAGAGGAACTGGCCTCGGAGGAGGCGCGCTCGGAGGAACTGGAAGAGCAGCGGGTGTACGTGCAGACAAAGGCATACATCGAGGAGGCGGCGAAAAAACTGGGGTATGTTTATCCGGACGAAGTCATATTTGTGCCGTCCTCAGACTGAAAAAGAGTTTTTAGATTGCGGGAGGAAAAGCATCTCATTTTCCTGCCGGGCAGCATCATCCATACAGATTTCAGGAGCGAACCACAGAGAATTGTGGTTCGCTTTTTTCATGGATTTATCTCTGATGATACGGTATGTAAGTTCGATAACGGGGCATACTTTGGATTTTTCCTTCATATATATGACTTTAAGGGGGCATCCTGCATGCAGGATTGCGGAGATCCGTGTCAGTGACGGGATTAAGTAAGGTTCGGTTCACTTTTGCGGAGTGTTTTCGCTGCAGAGACCTGTGTCAGCGGCAGGACATGCCGGCCATGGGGAAGGCACCTGTCGTCAGCCGGAAAAACTCGCAGAGAGAAATCAGGAGGGTAAAATGAGAGAAAAACTGCCATCGCTTGTAAAAATTCATCTGATCACGGTTTTGATGACCGCCTGCAGCGCGGGCGGGAACTGTATTCTGGGAGTTGCCTACACTTCCGCCGCCTTTGAGGGGAGGCTGGCGGGCTGGGCGGGCCTGGCAATTTCCGGGATTGTGATGTTTTTATCTGCGGATCCCGTACTGTTTACAAAGTACGCGGGGATTCTTGCGGTTATGGCGGCATTTACAATAATTTCGCGCACGATGAACAGGGAAAAGGGAGAAAATGCCGCAGCGTCGGAGGACATCCGAAGGAGAAGCCTGTACGCGGGAATCGGCATGGCGCTTATGGAACTTACGGACAGGCTTTTCGGTGTGCTGACACTCCGGAGTGTCGGAATTGCTTTGTGGTACGGCGTTTCCTGCGGCATTTTAACGAACCTGTTTGCGAAGGGCGTACATGCGCTGCTTGCGGGGGAGATATCTTTTCGCAGACAGCGCTCGGAGGAAATGATCAGCGCCGCGTGCTGCTTTGCGGCAGCCGCTTATGCGGTGATAAACGTCGGCTTTCTGCCGGACTACGTCCTGCAGAGTCTTATATGTTTTCTTCTGCTGTACGTGGGATATTCCTGCGGACCGGCGATGGGAGCCGTGACCGGCGCGGCCATCGGCGTTGTCTTAAGCTTTTCTTTCGCCGAGATTTCGTATCTGGGGATTCTCTGCTTTCTGGGACTTTTGTGCGGCATGTTCCGGGAACTGGGAAGATTCGCCCAGGCCATCGCGCTGATTGCCGGGGCAGCGTGCATGATGTTTTGCGGGGTACCGTTTCTGACGGAGCTGCGCTGGCTGACCGGCGTTCTTACGGCCGGCGGTCTGTGGATTTTATGTGATATGCTTCTGACGATCCGGGAACATTTCAGGGAAAAGCGGGGTGCGGCGGAGTGCGCCGGGACGATGCCGGAGTACCGGAGACAAAGCGCAGATCCGGGGAAGGAGGGCGCCGACCGGACAGGCGGGCCGGCGGATACCGGTGTCCTGTGCGCGGACCTGTATACGGCAGGAGACGACAGGATGGCGGAAATCCTGGGAATATTTGCCCGCGAGGTGTCAGAGCGGACGGAAAAAGAAGAATACGACAATCAGAGAATGGACACAGAGGGACGCTTCTGGGCCGCGAAATACCTGGAAACCAGGGACACGCTGGCCGTGTGGATGTCGGAGGCGGGGGAAATCCTGAAAAACAGGCAGATGCCCGGAAATTCCTTTGTGAAGCCGGAAGAGAACCTGACCGAAATGCTGAAAAAGCGTTTTGCCGGGCAGGGAATCCGGATGCATGACGTCCGGCAGAAACGGAATCCGGACGGCCGGATGATCCTTCGCTTTTTGTGGAGTGCCGGAACCGGCGGGGAAAGGAAACCGTCCCGGACGGTGATGGTGAAGGATCTGGTTCCGATCATCAATGATTCCCTTGGCATGGTGTTCGAGTCCTCCGGCGAAAACAGAAGCCTGGTAGGAAAAGAGCAGGCGGTTTACGAATTTGTGCAGACCCCTAACTTTAAAATATTGCACGGGAGTGCGACGACGAAGAAGAGTGAGGAGGACGGAAACGGAGATACGTTCGGCGTAACCGGGATCGGGCAGACGCAGGTTCTGTTTGGCATCGCGGACGGCGTGGGGAGCGGAAGGGATGCGGCGGACGCGGCGGCACATACCCTTGAACAGCTGGAGCAGCTTTTAAAAAGCGGAATCTCCGAGGAAACATCCCTGCGGCTTATCGATTCCATGGAAATCTTAAAGGACGGACAGGGAGCGGCCCTGGATTTTGGCGTAATCAACCTGAATACCGGCATCTGCCATCTGCTCAAGGCCGGCGGTGCGCCTGGTTTTATTCTGAGGGGATCCTGGGTAGAGATGATGGACACAAGAACACTGCCGCTGGGGCTGCTTCCGGGCGCTTCCTATGAGCAGAAGGTGAAAAAGCTCTATGACGGGGATGTGGTTTTACTGCTGTCCGACGGTGTGTTTCAGGCATTTCCGGGGGAAGACAGGGCGGAAGAAATCGGAAACTATCTCACGGAAATCAGCGAGATGGGGCCGAAGGAAATGGCCAGGTGTCTGCTGGACCGGGCCCTTTCCTTCGGGAAGGCGGCGGACGACATGAGCGTACTCGCGATCGGGGTGTATGAGACCTGATGGCGGCCGTGTATACAGTAACGCTGTTTAATATTTTTTTTATAAATAACACCTGTACGAATCGAAATGTTTGTGCTAAAATGCCGTGTGGTTTTTAACACACGAATGATATTCAAAGGGAAAAGGAGACAAAACGTGGAAAAGAAACAAAGACATCAGGGCGGAGGCATCGTGGTCTATGTAGTGGCCGCGGTTTTTGTGGTGCTGATTGCCTATGCGGCGATGATGGCAAACCTGACGGATTCGGATTATCTGTATTCGGATTTTCTGGCGGATCTTCAGGCGGGAAACGTGGAGAAGATCACGGTTTCCCAGAATGAGGAGGTTCCCACCGGCAAGCTGAACATCACCTTAAAGAGCGAAGAAAAAAAGGTCGTCTATGTGACGGATGTAAATGAAGCCATCGCGGATATCGCGGAGATCACGGATGAGATCGAGCCCATCATCGAGGATGTGGAGGGGGAGAATCTTTTCCTGACCACGATCCTGCCGATTCTGCTGGCGGGTGTATTCGTGCTGATCATCTTCCGCATGATGAACACGGGAGCCGGCGGCGGTAAGATGGCGAACTTCGGCAAGAGCCACGCGAGGCTGGCCGGTGACTCGGATAAGCGTGTGACCTTCGACCAGGTGGCGGGCCTGGAGGAGGAAAAGGAAGAACTGGAGGAGATCGTGGATTTCCTGAAGAATCCGCAGCGCTACATTACGGTGGGTGCGCGTATCCCGAAGGGCGTGATTCTGACAGGACCTCCGGGCACCGGCAAGACGCTGCTGGCGAAGGCCGTGGCCGGGGAGGCCGGTGTGCCTTTCTTAAGCATTTCCGGCTCGGATTTCGTGGAGATGTTCGTCGGTGTGGGCGCATCCCGCGTGCGCGACCTGTTTACGGAGGCGAAGAAGTGTGCCCCCTGTATCATTTTTATCGATGAGATTGATGCCGTAGCGAGACGGCGCGGCACCGGCATGGGCGGCGGTCACGATGAGAGGGAGCAGACCTTAAACCAGCTGCTGATCGAGATGGACGGCTTCGGCGTGAACGAGGGCATTATCGTGATGGCGGCGACGAACC
>JAJQBQ010000018.1:0-73474 GCA_021203205.1 Lachnospiraceae bacterium
ATCTCGTGACAGGCAAGCAGAGCATAAAAGTGTTAAGTTAAGGAGTCAACAACACCACATTTCCACGCATATTATGGCGAATATGAGTGTTGCATTGATATTGAGGAAATCGAAAAAATCAATGGCGATATGCCAAACAAACAGTTAAAAATGTTATTAGGATGGGCAGCTCTTCATCAGGAAGAATTAAAAGAAAACTGGTACCTTGCCAGACAGAAAGAGACTCCGTTTCAGATTGATCCTTTAAAATAATTTTGACCGACAGAATTAGAACTGGTTTTTGAAATGGAGGAAAAACTGTGGACGAAAAGGTCAGAAAGTATTTTTTGAGCCCCAGAAGAATTGTGAAAATTTCACCTGGGGAAAACTATGTTCTGTACATTACATTTGACAACGGTGAAATGAAAAAATATGATATGTCTGATGAATTGACAGGCGTTTTTTCGGTATTGAAAGATGTCGAAAAATTTAACAGTGTATTTATTAACGAAGTTGGCAATGTTGCGTGGAATATAGATGATGGCGTAGACAGTAGTATACACTGGGAAAACCAGATTGATTTATGCAAGGACATGTTATATTTGGAGAGTGTGCCGGTCTGATAAAATTGCGATGTTTGAGCTAAAAGCCGTGAGCTTAAGAAGCAACTTTCCGATTCATGAAGTGAACGTGTCGTGCTGGCTTTGACTTTTGACTCTTGTGTCAAAATATTACACAAATAACAATGCTGAAAATTACCTGAATCCATGAGCTTCGCGAATTCGGGTAAAACCTATAAATCGGAGGAAATGATGGACAAAGATATTCAGATGGCCGAGGACAAGGTAATTACAGATGAAATGCGCAGACAGTTTCGCCTGAACGAGGATCCGGACTCGGAAGAAATTCTCCGCAAGCCTGTCCGGTGGCGGCATTTGTTTTCGGCATCTGTGGTTAAGCAGGCCACAGGCAAGGCCGTGCAGTCAAAAATCAGAATCATGAGCACCTGGAGCGGGCTGCGTGCTGAGTATTTTCCTGACGCGAGGGAAATACAGGCGGCCGGTATCATATTGAAATCTCGTGTGTCATATAACAGCCCTTACTATTCTCGCACTTCAAAGAATCCGAGTTTTAAGGTTTCAATTTCGAAATGGCCGCTCGATTTAAATGAGGAGCTTAGCCCATCACTTTTTGAATGCAACTGCCCTGAGGGAAAGGCGGGGGAAATGTGCTGCCACAAGGCTGCCCTTTTGTACCGTCAGGAACAGGAAGAGGGCGGCCTGATTGTCGTAGAAGAGGACAGCTATGACAGCCGGGGACGAATCCGTAAAGTAAGGAGAAAGAAGAAAAACGAGGAGCAGGCGCGTCTGCGCGAGGAATATGGGATTACGCCTTGCCCCACGCTTGATTTTTTTCAGGACCGCAAAGATCCGAAAGGAATTGTCATTTACGACATGAGAACCGCACTGAAAGGTTATGTGACGGATTCGTATTCGATGCACATGGCAAATGACATTTTGAAGAACCACCAGGATGCCTTTTATTCTCGTGCAAATGAAGAGAAAGAACGCAACGGCACACGCACATTGCAGATGGAACTTCAGGTGAAAGATTCTCTTTCTGATTATTATTTTACGGCGGGAAGTGCCAGCATCACGGGGAACAGGCTGTATCTGAATGCTAAAAATGGGTATCTGGACGGAGGCGGCAATTCGGCAACCTATTGGGGTGAGTATTCTGACGGAGATGGCGGTTCAGAGTCCTTGCGAGCTGAAGATTCGGATGGAGAAATATCGGACGGTTCCGAAGATGGCTCTGACGAGAAAAGGAAAGACGGGTCTGAAAATCTGTCGGGCAGTCAGCTTCCGGCGAAGAATCATCTCAACATAAACGCCCTGCTCCTGTGTAAGCTGCTCTGGGACGAGACGGACAAGCTGGTGAACGAGGCGACGGATCTCACGGATGAGAAAGCGAAAAAGTTTTTCAGCAGCCTGGAGAAAGCGAACCAGGAAGGTGCACGGAAGACAGGGCGTTCCGAACCGCAGAGGGAGAAAGCCGTGGAACTGTATCCCCGAATTATTATAGAAAACGGCGAGGCAAAGCTGAGCTTCCGGATTCAGAAGGCGGGAGGGAAGATCATCGTACTCCGTAATGTCAGAGAGCTTGTGGCGGCCTACGAAGGAAAGTATCAGCTTACTCTGACAAAGAAGGAAAGTATTAATTTTGGGGAATATGACTTCACGGATCACTCGGCTGGGCTTTACGATTTCCTGCAGAGAAAAGTCGGTGATGTCTCCGACATCAATGAGCAGATCGCGGCGAGAAACATGTACTCCTGGAACAGTGTCAGGACCATCAATGTCACATCGAATCTGGATCTGAAGGGTGCGGTGCTGGATAATTTTTATGATGCCTGGGAGGGGCAAACTGCGGAATATCAGGACAAAACAAATGGCGTGACAAGCAAGGAAATTCCGGTGGCTCACAGGGACATTCGTCTTTCCCTGACCTGCGACCGCCTGTCAGACGCGAGAGGAGTCTTCTCCGGCATCGCGGTGCAGGGGCTGATCCCGGTGCTGCTTTCGGGCAGCGGCTCCTACCGATATACGCTGAACGCGGACGGTCTTTCCCGGATCACTGAGAAGGAGCAGAAGGTCATGGAGCCCTTTGATGCCGTGGCCGATGCTTCGGGATATTTTCGGTTTCAGGTGGGACTGTCGAACCTGCAGGAATTCTACTACCGGGTCGTGCCGGTTTTATTAGAAAGCCCATCGGTGGATTTTAGGGATAACTGCGAGAAGGAGGCGGAAGGGTACCTGCCGCCGGAGCCGCATTTTGATTTTTATCTTGACTGTGAAACGCAGGATTTTTCCGAAATTGCTGATTTGGCTGCGGGAAAAGGGCGGAAAGGGACGGAGAAGGCAGTGCATTTCCTGCGCTGCACGGGGAAAGTCCGTTACAGGGAGAAGAGTCGGGAGCAGGAAAAACCGGAGAAGGACTATACCCTCTGCGTCTCTAACCCAAAGGACGGCTACCGGGATGTGGAACAGGAAAAGCGGGTCGCAACAGCGGTCGAGAAGCTTCTGCGCACAAGCCCCGAGGATGACGGCAGTTTTCACGGTATTTTCCACGATGAGCAGCTCTTCGAATTCCTGCAGACCGGCATTGCAACCCTGGAGAGGTACGGCACGGTACACGGCTCCGACGCGTTCCGAAAGTTCACAGTCACGCCTGTCCCGCAGGTGAGGGTCGGCGTTTCCGTGGACAGCGGCATCCTTGACCTGTCACTGACATCCACCGGGATCTCGGAGGAAGAGCTGATGGAGGTGCTTCAGAGCTACCGCCGGAAGAAGCGGTTTCACGTTCTCTCCTCAGGGACGTTTCTGGATTTGGAGGAGGACGATCAACTCTCCCAAATCAGCGATTTTATGCGGGAGCTGGATCTGAAACCGGAGGAAGTGATCAAAAAGAGCGCGAAAATGCCGCTTTACCGCGCACTGTACATCGACAAGCTTCTTGAGGAGCATGACGCGCTGTACTCTTCAAGAGACCGGGTATACCGCGGCATCATCCGCAATTTTAAGACGATCCGGGATTCGGAGAGTGAACCACCGGCGAATCTCACCGGAACCTTAAGGCCCTATCAGGCGCTGGGCTTCAAATGGATCCGAACGCTGGAGGAAGCCGGGTTCGGCGGGATCCTGGCGGATGAAATGGGACTGGGCAAGACACTGCAGACCATTTCCGCTATTTTGTATGATTACGACGACAAAAAACCGGGGACGGAGCACCCGTCCATGGTGGTCTGCCCCGCATCCCTTGTCTATAACTGGCAGGAGGAATTCGCGAAATTTGCGCCGGACATCCGGGTAACACCGATCGTCGGCGGCGTGGCGGCCAGAAGGCAGGCCCTCGCGGCGTGGGATACGACTCAGGTCTACATTATCTCCTACGATCTGCTGAAGCGCAATATCGCGGAGCTCTCCGGGAAAGAGCTCTTTTACGTGGTTCTCGACGAAGCGCAGTACATCAAAAATTCGGGAGCGGCGGTCTCGAAGGCCGTAAAGACGCTGAAAGCAGCGCACCGCCTTGCGCTGACCGGAACACCCATCGAAAACCGCCTCTCCGAGCTCTGGAGCATTTTTGATTTTCTGATGCCGGGATTTTTGTATTCCCAGAAGGAATTCGAGCAGAAATATGCGGTTCCCATCACGAAGAATAAAGATCAGGAAGCGATGGAAACCCTAAAGAAAATGACTTCGCCTTTCATCATGAGAAGGCTGAAGGAGGACGTTTTAAAAGATCTTCCCGCAAAGCTGGAGGAGGTGCGCTATGTGCCGATTTCCGGGGAACAGCAGAAGCTCTACGACGCGGAAGTCCTGAAACTGAAAAATTCGCTCCTGGACGGAACGATCGCGGCGACAGGAAAAGTGCAGGTGTTCGCGGAACTCACAAAGATCCGGCAGATCTGCTGCGATCCGTCGCTTCTTTTCGAAAACTATCACGAAGAGAGCGCAAAACGGGAAGCGGTCATGGGCCTGATCCGTCAGGCCATGGACGGCGGCCACAGGATGCTTCTCTTCTCACAGTTCACTTCCATGCTGGCGCTCCTGGAGGAGGACCTGAAAGCCGAGGGGATTCCATACTACATCCTGACCGGTTCCACATCCAAGGAAAAGCGCATCCAGCTGGTGCACCAGTTCAACGAGGGCGATGTCCCGGTATTTCTGATTTCGCTGAAAGCCGGCGGCAACGGTCTGAATTTGACGGGGGCGGACGTGGTCATTCATTACGACCCGTGGTGGAATCTGGCCGCACAGAACCAGGCGACGGACCGCACCCACCGGATCGGGCAGACCAGGCAGGTCACGGTGTACCGGCTGATCCTGAAAGGAACCATTGAAGAGCGGATTTTAAGGCTGCAGGAGGAGAAAAAAGATCTGGCGGATCAGGTGCTTACAGGGGAAAGCGTATCGCTCGCTGGCATGTCGCAGGAGGAGCTGCTGGAATTGCTGGGGTAAAGGTCGTTTACTTATCTCCTTCAATTTCCGCCTGATACACCAGTTCCCCGGTATATCCGTCAAACACCAGCTGATAGGAACAGAAAAATTCCTCCTCGCCGTAAATCGTGGTCATATAGAAATTGACAGTCCAGTACGGTTTCCAGACCGGGCGGTATTTATCCCCTTCCAGTGTCTCGGTTTCCGCCATCACCAGTTCGATTTCATCTACCAGAATCTGCCGGTCATAATCGGCCAGCAATGGTATCGCTGCCTGAATGATTTCGTTAATTTCAATTACTTCCTGTTTCTCCTGATATTGCTCCCAGGTGTACAGGTTCGCAAAAGAAAAAGTGAAACTGTCTTTCGCAATGGAGGCTGTAAAAAATGTCGTAGAAGGACAGTTTGCGGCGCTTATTCCCGACTCGGAATACTGTGCGGAATCCTCTGCCATTCTTCCGGCCGGGATATGGCAGGAAACATGGGCTGATTTCAAGGGGATTCCATCCAGTGCAACATAATATGCCAGACTGTACCACTCATCTGCCGTCTCGGAAACTTCTGTCTCCATTCGATCCGTACCGGTCGCCAGATTATAGAGCCGCGCGCTCTCGCTCTGGTATGCTCTTGTGTTTACCACTATATCATAGTGCTCACTGACCTCCTGACAGAGCCATTTTACGATCTCAGTCACGGCATCGCAGACAGTCTGTGCGGAAAGAAAATCTAAATCGGTACTGTCTGTCCACAGGTCGCTGTCTGTATGGGCTTCTTCTACCTGATAAGACGGCGTTGTAATTTCCAGGGAAGAGCGATAGCAAAAGGTCAGCATGTCATCAGACCCTTTAACGCCTTCCCACTCGTCGCGGTAAGCGCTGCCCAACTTGTCGGTCAGATCATCCATTTGCCGGACAAATTCGCCAAACGTGGCATGGCCGTACAACAGGAGATCGTCCTCCATATCCACCCAGGTTCGGAGGTCATCTTCGGAGATATCGACGATCTCCCACACGCCAACCCCATCCACGTAGCTGGAAGACGGCGTAATATAGGCATCGATGGAAATCTGATCCGAGACCTCTGCCGTAAGATGGTCGAGCGCAGCCTCTTCCTCCGTAAGAACCGGAATCACGACAGAGGATGATTTTGACGAATCATCGTTGTCCTCACTGTCGGAGGGCGCGATGGCAGTTTTATTTCCCTGAGTGATCATTTCATTTGAGCCCGCTTTCGCACAGCCGACAATAAAGCAGGCCAGCAGGCAAACAGCAGTCAACAGGAATATGTTCCGAATGTATGTCTGTCTGGTCATACGGTTTCTCCTTCCCTTTTTGGCACTCGAATCATGTAGTTCTATGATTATGGAAGTTTACTATAATAAAAATTATTTGTCAACCGGAAAACTAATAAATTAGATATCGATCAATTGATGATATCGAAAAAATAAAAAAGGAGTAATGTTGGAAGTCCTTGGGGACGGGATACGGAGGAATAAAGAACGAGCCATTCCGGAAAATAACAGAACCTGAAAAATATAAGGATTTTCCAATTTTAACGGCATACAGATGTTATTCTGAACCGGTAAAAAAGCCTGTTCGAATTTAACGGATTGATTGTTTCATCGTTACCGCCAGGAAGAATCCGCGTTGCCAGGAATTTCTGCCCCTCAAATCATGAAATGATGTGGGGATTTTATCAAAAGTTAGAAAATTTTTATCAACTGGACATAATTGTTTCCTCTATTTTTAGTTGACCGTAAAGATAAGGTGTACTATGCTTTAAAAATCAGAAAAATGACATGCTTTATATCATTGGAGACATTTATGAAGAAAACAGTTGTAAAAATAGTCACCTGCCTGTGCATACTGTTTGCCATTTTAAACTGTATATGGTTCTTTTACTGGCACAGCTTTCGAAGTTATAAGAACGCGGTCGGCTATGAAGAATCCACGGACAGATATATCACCGTGGATTCGGACGGTTACCGATATGCTGTTTTTGCACCGGGTTATCTGAGATTTCAGGGCAATCTGACTGTTGGAAATGCTGTCTGGGGTGAGGAAACGGATGAATGCGCCTGCAGTTTGATCATATGGCCCTTATTTTCCGGCGGATATGAATATGGCATCACCATTTATGTTCCTGTTTCGACAGAGTCCGGATATGCTTATGAATCTTACAGCTTTACGATGGATGAAAATGGGGAACCGCTGTCAGAAGAGCTTTCAGAAGATGAAATTCAGCTGCTGGAAGACAACACGGAGAAAATTGAACTGGTCTATCAAAAAGCGTATGAAATGTGGGGAATCGGGGTTTCGAATTCCTGAAAAAAGTTGAAGGAGGATGGGCGATGTCTGCCAAGACATTTAAATTAGTGATTATCAGTATTCTTTTAGCGATTACGGCGCTCCTTCCGGGAGAACTGTTTCAGGGCTACATGGATCAGTACAACGATTTTTATGAGACAAGTTTCTATCTTCAGAGCGGCAAAACGGCAGAAGAAATGAACCGGGACTTATCCTCCGCTGCGGAAACGTACAATATTCATATCTTTAAAATATACACGAGAAGCAAAACAACCTATTCTGTCTGTCTGGACATCTATGCGGACGATGCGATGGTACAGATCCTGTCATCACAGTATTGCATCCGGGAGGGCACTTACCAGAGCCTGTTTTCCGGGAGTACGGAAATCAATATTTATCCTTTTTCGGACATTCCGGATGATCTGATGGAGGAGGATGAGGTTTATTATCTTTATGGGGATTATGACGACACGGTCCTTTTTAAGCAGTCTCTGGTGGACATCTACGCCGGATCGTTTCCGAAGGATAACGGGTACAATGGTCTGGCATCTTATCAGGGCATGCTCATCTGCGCATGGGTGCTGGTGATCGTGATCGCACTGTTGCTGGGCGTTTACGATCTGATGACACAGAAAAAGGAAGTTTTTATTTCCGTTACGATGGGGATGAGCAGGGCAGAAATTTATTTGAGAAACATTTTGCCCGACACTGCATGTATGCTTGCGGTATATCTTATCCTGCGAACGCTCATACGACATTTCGAGGGAAGCTTAAGCTTTGACGGTTGTTCCAATATCATGTTTCTGATTTTGCTTTTCGCAAATGCGCTTGTTTTTCTGGGCGTTTTTCGCACCGGTTACAGTGCGCTGGCCGGGAAAGCTTCCGTTGAGCGGAAGCTTTTGACCTGCAATTATATCCTGTGCGCCATCTGCAGCTTCCTTTTTCTGGCCGGAACCGGTTCGTACGTGGAGATGATGTGGACATCCTACAGTTACAGTGAGCAGGAAGAGTTTTTTGATGAACATTCGGATTACGTCTGGTGCCAGCGCCTGCAGCTGCCGGATGTAAGCGAAGATGTCAGTGAGGAAGTTCTTCAGACACTGTTAAATGAATTTGTATATGAGTACCCCGAATCATTCTTTTATATATGTGAAGGCGGGGAATTCGGGCTTGATGAAGAGCGTGTGTTTTATACCGCAAGCAGCGGGACAAAGGATTATCTGAAAGAAAATTTCAGCGTTCTGGCATCCGCCACATCCGATTGTGATATTTATATTCTGGTTCCGGATGGGAAAGGAATAACAGAGGATGATCTGACAGATTTGACGGACTGGCTTGAAACGGACAGCTGCGAAATATTGCGTTACAGCACACCGGTGGACATCATTTGCCGGGAATTGGATAATGACCCGATTACCGACACGGTAACAAACCCGGTGATTGTGTTTTACAATCATGAACAGGACATCCCAGCAGGAGAACTTGTGTATGAATTCTTCCTTGGAATGGTAGATGACTCGGATGGTCAGTGGTCGGAATATGCGTCTGCGAACGGGATCAGCTATATGGGTACGAATGCCTGGGATTATTTTTGTTACAGGTGGGAGGCGCTGTCCCGGACGGTTCTCGTGAATCTGGTCGCCGTAGTTATCATGGCAGTGTTGATGATATTGTCTGTCTATGTGGTGATCAGGATGGAATTTCAGGTAAATGCGCAGGAGGTTGCCCTGAAGAAAATTTATGGATATACGAACCTCCAACGCTTCCGGAAACTGTATGGCCTGACAGTCATTTCCGCTGTCATTTGCCTGATCGGGCTGATCGTACTGAAATGCATAGGGGTTTCGGTTCCGTTAAGGTACGTCTTTCCGGCACTTTTACTGTTTGCGCTGATCGAATGTGCCTTCATCAGCCTGCAAATTGCTTTCTATGACAGGAAAAATCTGCAGAATATTTTGAAAGGCGGAAATGTGTGACGTTAAGGTGGTGTCACACAACAAATATATGTAAAGGAAGAAAGTGGATTTTATGATAGAATTAATGAACGTATCGAAGGAATTTGAGGGGAACAGGCTTTACGATAATTTTTCTCTGAAGATAGATGACGGCGAGTTTGTCATGGTGACGGGCGCAAGCGGGTGTGGAAAAACAACGCTTTTAAACATGATCGGTGCCATAGAGCCGCCGGATTCCGGGACGATCCTTGTCGATTCGGTGGACATAACAAAGAAGAAAAACCAGATGCCGTACCTGCAGCAGAAGGTGGGCTTTTTGTTTCAGAATTTTGCGCTGGTGGAGAATAAGACGGTCAGCGAAAACCTGAAAATTGTGAGAGGAGCGGCGAAAAATGCGGTTCCCATGGAAGAGGCGCTGCGCAGAGTGGGCCTCGAAGGCAGGGAAAACACAAAGATATACAAGCTCTCGGGTGGCGAACAGCAGAGAGTGGCTGTCGCAAGACTGATGATCAAGAAGGGCTCCATCGTTCTCGCTGATGAGCCTACCGGATCAGTCGACCACAAAAACGGAGAGCAGATCATGAAGCTGTTGGAGGAATTGCACGGGGAAGGGAAGACGATTCTAATGGTTACGCATGATTTGAGCCTGACACATTATGCGACAAGGGTCATTGAGCTGGGAAAATAAATTTTCCTGTTTACCTGACAGATTTTCATTAGGGAATAAACTGACTCCATGAGTTGCTCATATGCGATTTGCATGAAATTAATCTCATGTGAATCACATATGGGCGATTTTTTCTTAAACAGATACAGGTCATTGAATTGCTCTGTGACACGGTGTGGGAGTTGGACGGGGAAAAATTGATGGATATACGGGAAAACTGAACTATGATTTGATGACAAATTAAATGGTGGTTTTCGGACAAATCGGTATAGAAGACGTTAGTGGATTGACGGGAAAAGAAGCTTCTGAAGTAAATAATCAGGAGCTATTTTTGCGTTCTTAAGAGGAGAACGCTGACGGCCGGAACTTTTCGGTCGTCAAATGCCCCGATATATAAAAATTTTTCCAAAAGAGGGATATCGCCGAAAAAAATACGTCTGTATAATAGGAAGAAACTTTATTTGGCGGGAGTGTGAGAACGGAATGTAAATGTCAATGAAAAAGTTTACCAGATAGCGCCGTTTTGATACTGAAAAAGTTGACCACGGAAGTTAATGCTTCGAATTAATTTCTGAAGCGCAGAACAATCCGTGAACCACTTTTGACACTTAAGTCGTATGATGCCGGAGTCGAAAGCAGGACACCACGGGTTTCACACATGAATGAGCAATATTGGGAGAGACAGACATGGAGGACATTCAGATCGTGGCTCTGTACTGGCAGCGGGATGAGGCTGCTATTTCAGAAACGATTCAAAAATACGAAAATTATTGCCGCAGCATCTCGGAACGGATTCTGACAGATGCCAGGGAAACGGAGGAGTGCGTATCCGACACATGGCTGAAAGCGTGGAATTCCATTCCGCCGCAGCGGCCGGACAACCTGAAAGCCTGGCTGGGGCGTGTCGTGCGGAATCTGGCACTCGACCGTTACCGCCGCAGCCGGGCAAAGAAGCGTGACGTCGGAGCAGAGGTATCTTGTTCGGGCATGGAAGAACTGCGCCGGGAGATGTGGGAATGCATTCCGGCACCGGAGAATGTGGAGCATGAGATGGACAGGCAGGAGCTGGCAGCCTTCCTGAATGTATGGCTGCGCACCCTGAAGGAGAGCGACTGTGTCCTTTTCTTAAGGCGCTACTGGAACGGGGAACAGGTGAAAGAACTTGCCGAAGAGCGCGGGGAATCTGAAGGGGCGGTGGCGAAGAGGCTTGCACGTTTAAGGAAAAGGTTGAAAAAGGCGCTGGAAAAGGAAGGATATCGGATATGATCCGGAGTGAATGCCCCACAGGCGAGGATGCAGTTGATTTGCAGGTTTGTCAACTTTTATATTTTGAGCGTGGCCGCAAAGCGGGAATGAGGATTATGGGGACACGTTCTCGCGGTAATCGGGAAGGATAAAAACCTAAGTTGTAAAAGCAAAGCAGATGTGGACGGAGTAAAACACAGTTGTGGAAACTGTAGCAAGAAAAACATAAGTTGTTTAAACAGAGGTAAGAAGACGTGGGCTGGAAAGGGAAATTTGGAGAAAGCGGGGACAGTTGAGTATGGAATATGACGAAGTAGACAGGCTGTATAACGGCCTCACAGATATCGATGACGAGCTGGTGGAGATGGCGCAAAAATCCATGCGGCGAAAGAGGCGTTTCCCGGCGTACCAAAAAGGCCGGATGCAGGACAGCGGTGCGAGACGTGCTTTTATCTATGTCCAGAGATTTGCGGTAGTGTTTTTGGCGTTTCTTCTTCTGTTTGGCGGCGCGGTCGCCGCATCTCCAAGGCTGCGGGAGGCAACGCTGGAAATGATCATAAACGTCCTTGACTCGAAGGTCAGCATTTCTTTTACAGGGGAGGAAGCACAGAGCGGGACGGCAGAGGAAGACACCGGTTTTATCCCGGCGATGACTCTGACCTGGCTGCCAAACGGAGGAACCATCGAATCGGGTGAAAATCAGTCCTCATCGGTTACAGTGGAGGCCGGCTATCCTCTGGATGGCATGGCTGTAAGGGTGGAGCTGATTTACGCGAAAGATGGCATGACAAAAATCTACGGGCAGGGTTCGGAAGAGCGGGAAATCTTTCAGGTGCAGGGGTATCCTGCCGTTATGTTTGTTTATGAAAATAACACAGGGGAATATGAGCCGGAATTCCTTCCCGGGGCGGAAAGAATCGTGACGATATGGTACGATGAGGAATACAGTATTCTTATCAACCTGTCCACCTGGGGCGTTGCTCAGGAGGATGTGAAAAAAATTGCGGAAGGGTTGAGATTCGCTGGGGAGGATTAATGTGCCGCAGAGGACCCTCGTGGATGCGCGATCACCCATAATTGAGCGACTTCACATCAGAAGATTAGCAATTCGCATTTTTGCCTGTATTGGGTATAGGCAAACCCGGCAGGCCATGTTGATAGTTAGCTGTTCATTTGCCTATGTTGGTAATGGGAAAAGTCAGCAGACTATGTTGTTAATCAGCGTTATATTGAACAGAAAAGTTGTTTTGCAGGACACCAGGATCAGGAAGTATCTACACGTCCAGAAGGGAGAAGGGAAAATGTACAGAAAAAGTTTGATGAAGAAAAAAGGCACGATTTTCATTTTGATCCTTGCGCTGCTGCTTACAGCCGGCTGCGGTCTCGCGGACGATTCTGAGAAGGCAACCGATGCAGCAGATGCAACGACTGTGGCGAGGGAGACCGGTGCCGCGGCCGATGAGAAGGATGCGGAAGCCACGACAGACGCGAATGCCACGGACATCACAACCGAAGAACTTTCAGCGGAAGAAGACACCACCTGGTCCGCCGGTTCCGTGCTGGATGGGGACGATGAGTCAGAGCAGACTCCGGCTCCGGAGGGCTGGGAAATGGTGGAGGGATTCTCCGACGTCGGGGATGCCGCCTATCTTTACAATGCCAGCGCTGCAGACGGCGACGGAAGGTGCACGGTCGCGGAGACAGAGGACCGGGTCTATATTTGCGGGAATTCCTACATTTACATGTACGATAAGGAAACTGAGGCAGCACCACAGATTTTATGCAGCCGGCCGGACTGCAGGCACACGGATGCGGAGGAATGTCCCGCTTATGCGGGAATTGGAGTGAACTCGACGATCCAGTATTACGAGGGAAACCTGTACACGCTGCTTTACCGGCAGGCCTATGACGGGGAGGGTGAGGATGCGGCAGTTGTCTATAAAATCGATCTTTATCAGGTGGCGGAAGACGGCAGCGGCCGGACTTATGTGCAGACGCTGGTGGAGATGGACAAAGGAAGCGCCACAGGCGATGGCAACAGCGGGAGCTTCTATGCCAGATTCATCATTAACAGCGGGTATGTCTATTACTGGTACGACATCCGTGGATTATCGGAAACCGATACTTACGCGAATGGCAGCAACTGCCTGTACCGTGTAAAACTGGGAGAAAATACCGGGGAGGAGTGTGTGGCTCCATGCGCATCCTCCCTGAGGAGCTATGGCGAATATATCTATTTCCTCTGGACTCCGCCGTATGAGACCTACTGGTCTATGGCGCTGTACCGCGTATGTCCGGTGGAAAAGCGGGTGGAATATCTGACCGACCTGGAGATTTCCAGCGCGTTCACGATCAGTGATGGGGAAATTTATTACTGGGACAGCTGGGATGATGAAAATGAAACCTGGCCAATCTATCTTGCCAAAGTGTACGATATCGCCACCGGGGAGGATACGGTGCTTTGCGATTTTTCGCAGTCTGATTACACGATAGGAAGCAGCATACTCACGGATGGGGATTACTGGTATGTGTGGGGGAAAGAGGAAGGAGCAGAAGAATATTCCTGGCATGTTTACGATATGGAGTGTAACCTGTTAGGAGTCATTACGCAGCCGGAATTACCGGACAATGTCGGCACACTGACATCCTGGGAGCTGGAGATTACGGAAGAACGTGTTTACCTTACCATCAATACCCAGCAGAATATCGGCGCTTATTATGAGAAGGATGGATTCGCGGAAGGGGATTTCACGGTGCATATGACGGGGATGTATAAAGAGTGAGAAGGGAGTTTGTCAGGGGATGCCTGAAAGAACGAGTTTTGGGCAACCTGGCGGACTGAAAGCGGGACTACAAAAAAGGTTGATTTAGGTGTCAAAACTGGTTCACGGATTGAGGAAGGAATGAAATCCATTTTTTCAGATGTGTGTGACAGGGGAGATCGTCCGAAAACAAAAACAGGTTCTCTGATCTTATAATATATGGTGTCTGGGAAGAATCTGAAGGATTGCATGTTGTGATATTGGTGTCATGTTGTAGCAGAAGAAACAGGAATACGAGTATTTGGACAGAATGAGGGAAAGGGAAAATTATATGGGAGAGTTAAACCGGGTATTTCGGAGAAAAAGCATATGGGCAGCACTGATGTGTCTTTTTCTTGTAAATGCCCTGCTCTTTCTGGATGCCAACAGGGTACAATTTCCGACATACAGCATTTCCGTCATCCGCAAACAGCATCAGGTCTGTGAAAGATTCGCGGAAGCGCTGGAGGATTACGCAGGTCTGACGGCGGATGAAGCACTCGCGAAATGTCTGGAGTTCACAGATCCCGGCGATGAAATAGCGGAGCAGGTAAACGGACTTTTGTATGCCCAGTTTGCCCACATGGTTGAATACCCGGCGAATATTCTGGAAGTGGCAGAACGGGCGGAGCAGATGAAAACGGGCAGTGTCTTCACATCCGGGAGCCGGTATTCCATGCGCAATATCGAAAAGACCGGGGAAGATTTCAGCGCGATGCAGGACGTGGAGCTGACGCCGGGATATAACGCGGCGCTGGAGCTGAATTTCTTCTATCATCAGTCCGAATATCTCGTGTTTGCGTTCCTTCTGGTCCTGATCCTGATTTTTCTGGAAGAAAGGCGGAAGGGACTGTGGAACCTTATTTACGCAACGAGCGGCGGGCGCCTTCGCCTGGGAATGACGAGAGCGCTGCTTCTATTCTTCACGGGATTTCTGCTGACGCTGCTGCTTTGGGCGGAAAATCTGCTGATGACGCTGGCGCTTTACGGCAGTCTCGGAGACCTGTCGCGCGCGGCCCAGTCGATCCCAGGACTTTCCGGTCTGATGATGCATCTTTCTGTGGGCGGAGCATTGCTTTTGATGATCCTGGGGAAAAGCCTGGTGATGGCTTTGGCCGGGCTGATGGTCTGGACATTTGTCGCGTATCCAAAGCGTGAACTGGCGGGCGTGGGGGCGTTTACCATATTCGTCGGGCTGGAATATGTGGCCAATCATTACATAGAAAAGCTCTCGTCCTGGGCTTTTCTTCGATACATCAATCTCTTCGCGTGGATGGACACGGCGAATCTCATGACCGAGTATAAAAATCTGAATCTGTTCGGGTACGCCGTGGGAAGTCTTGCCGTGTTTTATCTGCTGTTGCCGATTTTGACCGGGATATTTTTCGCTTCCTCTGTCTGTGTGGGGAAAATCCGCCCGGACAGGGAGCGGGGATTAGTTCGCCTTCCCGGGATAAACAGGAGAAAGCACTGGTTGGGAAGTTCCCAAAGAAACACTCGACCGACCGGAATTGATAATTCTGGTGAGAGAAAGACAGGTTATTTGGAGAATTCTCAGGGAAACAGCCGACAGACTGAAATTGACAATTCTGGTGAAAGAAAGACAGGTTATTTGGAGAATTCTCGGAGAAATAGTCGACAACTTGAAATGGATATTTCTGGCGAAAGAAAGACAGGCCATTCGGGAAACTTTCAGAAAAACGATCGACAGCTTGAAATTGACCTTTCTGTCGAATGTAAGACAAGCCTCCAGGGAAAGTTTCAACGAAGTGTCATATGTCTACTTTGCGGACATTACAGGAAAATAACAGCTATCGCAAGACGTGTTTGGAGGGGAGTAAGGAATTTTGTTGATTCTCATTTTCACGAGTCCTGGAAGTTGTTCGTCCTGCAGGGCAGTATCCTGGTTCTGGCGCTGGCGGCATATATTAGCGTGAATTCGATAAATATCCGCACGATCCGCTATGATTACGCGATGCAGATGTATCTGCGATATGTGGAAACCCTGGCCGGGGATTACATGCCGGAGAAGCTTGCTTTTCTGGAGAGTGAATCGGAGCTGCTGGCGCAGAAGATTCAGGAGGAATATGAATCGTACGGCGAGAGTGAGACCTGGCAGGAGCTGGTCAGCGTGCAGACGCAGCTGGATGGTCTGCTGAGCCTGTCGGAGAAGTTTGACGCGCTGCAGCAAAACAGGGGCATTACGGCCAGATACCTGAACAACATCGGTTATAACCGACTTTACGGGGCGGAAAGCAGAAAAACGGAGCAGAAAAATTCCCTGCTGATCACCGTGTTTCTAAGCCTTGCACTCGGCGCGAGCTTCGCCTTCGAGCAGCAGTATGGGATGAAGGCTTATCTTGCGTCCACGGCCTACGGCCGAGGAAGGGTGCGCCTGCGCAAATACGCACTGGCCGCAGTGATTTCTGTTTTATTAAGCGGGGTCATCTACGGCTGCGAGGCTTACGGCGTGTATGAAAATTACGGGATGGATGGATTCGATGCCCCGGTGCAGAGCGTGGAAGCCTTTGTGGACGTTCCGTTTGCTGTTTCCGTGCGGGCGTTTTTGATCCTGTTTTACGGGGCGAGAACTGTGGCTGTCTGCGCGGTTGCATGCCTGATCCTGTTTTTGTCCGATCACGCCAAAAACATGCTGACCGGATATTTGACGGCGCTGATCGTTCTGGCACTTCCGGCGGGCATGGCGTATCTGGGAGCAGATGTACTCTGGTACGTATCCGTTTTAAATCCTCTGGGACTGGCAGAGAATATGCAGAAGTTCGGGGCGGACTCCGTATGTTGCATGGCCGGATGGGCGGCGCTGATGGTGCTTGCAGCGGTGTGCGTTGGGAGGATGGAAATAGCGGAGCTGGACGGAAGACGGAAATTTAAGAGAAGCAGAACTGCATGCCCCATGAAGTCTCCATCTGAATGGACTGGATGAAAGGAGAAAAATTAAGGTGAGAACATTATCTGACCATGAAACATCCATTTGTCCGATTGAATCGGATGTAGAATGTATATTTTAGATGGTGTCAGAATTTGCATGAAAGAAGACAGCAAAGAAACTAAAACGGCATCTGAAATTGCAATATGTTGTATATCGAGCCAAACAAAGCTAAAACATTTTCAAATTGCCGAAAAATATTTTCAGATAGCCTGGGCAAACTTGAGGTCGAAAAAAGTGCAGTCGCCGCAGATTTTTAAGACAATGATTATGAGGAATAGAGATGAATGAACTTCTTTTTGACAGGGTAACAAAAACCTTCGGCAGCGGTTCCGCGAAAATTGACGGCCTGCATGAATTTTCCGCGGTTCTTACGCCGGGCATTTACGGCATTTTGGGGCCGAACGGCGCGGGAAAGAGCACGCTGATGAATCTGATTGTGGACAATATTCCACGCACTTCGGGGAGCATCCGCTTTAACGGCACGGAGATATTAAAGCTGGGAAAGGATTTCCGAAAACAGATCGGCTACATGCCCCAGCAGCAGGGCATGTACGACTACTTCACCGAAAGACGTTTTTTGTACTATATGGCAGACTTAAAGGGAATGAAAAAGCGCGAGGCAACGATAGAGATGGAACGCTACCTCGCCATGGTTGGATTACAGCACAGCGCGGACAGGCATATCGGCGGCTACTCCGGCGGCATGCGCCAGCGCCTCCTGTTCGCGGCGGCCATGCTGGGGAACCCGGCGATCCTTATTCTGGACGAGCCGACGGCAGGTCTGGACCCGGAGGAGCGCATCCGCTTAAGAAACTACATTTCCGAATTTGCGAGGGAAAAAATAGTTCTTCTGGCTACCCATGTGGTGAGTGACATTGAATGTATCGCGGGTGAGGTTCTGATGATGAAACGGGGCCGCCTGATTGGGCATGCATCGCCACAGGAACTGATCGCCTCTGTGGACGGAAAAGTGGCCGAGGTCGGCTGCACGCCGGAAACGGCAAAAGAACTGCAGAAAAAATATCGGGTCGGCAACATGTATCAGCGCCGCGAGGGGATCGTGCTCCGCCTGGTCGGCAACGATCTCCCGCCGGAATTCCCCAGGGTGAGCCAGGGGCTGAATCTGGAGGATGTGTATCTGTATTATCTGGAGGATGATAAGGAGAGGTGAAATTTGTCTCTTGTTAATGATGGAGGGTTGCAACAAGGATAACTTATGAGAGCGGTTTTGTGACAGCGTGTGAAATCAGTAACACGAGTGAATATTACGATTTCGGCTGCCTGGTACAGGCTTAGAAAACTGGAAATGATACAGGAGGTTCCACGAAAGCAGAAAAGTGAGTAGTTCGAAGAAAAAAGCGAAAGAAAAGCAAAAGAAAAGCAAAAGAAAGAGCCACTTAAATCGGCCAATCATCGGAGAGCGTTCATGTACGTATCTTTTGATTGAAATTTTAAAAGTGCTTCATCTTGTAATTCATAAACTTACATGTTAAAATTGATAAAAATTGTTCGTGGAAGGGGTGATACGAAATGGCTATAATTCCGCTGCCTTATGGCATAGACCTTTTTGAACAGGTGCGTAAAGATCACTGTTACTATATTGATAAAACACATTTGATCAGCGAGATGATGGATGCTCCATTTAAAGTAAATCTGATTACGCGCCCCAGACGTTTTGGAAAAACACTGGCGATGAGCATGCTCGCGAGTTTTTTTGATATCCGCAAAGATAGCCGTGAACTGTTTGAAGGACTGGAGATTTCAAAGAATCAGGAACTCTGCTCACAGTGGATGAACCAGTGGCCGGTTCTTTTTGTGACTCTGAAGGACGTGAGCGGACGTGATTTTCAGGATGCGTATGATATGCTGCGGCAGGTGATCACAGACCTGTATAACCAACATTATTATCTGCTTCAGGACGATAACCAGTCTCCCTCTGACAGGGAAGCATTCTCGAAACTCTGCATGCGCAGGGGAGAGCTTGCCGATGTAAAAAATGCATTGACCATTTTACTTCGCATGATGCGTGTTCATTATGGAAAAGAAGTAATTTTGCTTGTAGATGAATATGATGTTCCTCTCGCAAAAGCAAGCGATAACGACTATTATGAAGACATGCTGAATGTCATCAGGGTGCTTCTGGGAATGTCCTGGAAGTCAAATCCAGACCTCAAATTTGCCGTGGTGACCGGATGTCTGCGTGTGGCCAAGGAGAGCATCTTTACGGGAGCAAATAATTTTGTTTCTAATTCTATTTCAGATATAAGTTATCAGGATTGTTTTGGATTTACGGAAGCGGAAGTGGTACAGATCCTCAAGGATGCGAATCTGTCAGATGCGCTGCCGGAAATGAAACGGTGGTATGACGGCTACCGCTTTGGGGAAACAGAGATTTACTGCCCATGGGATGTGCTGCTTCATGTACGTGCCCTTTGTCTGAAATCGAATGCCGCTCCCGGCAACCACTGGCTGGATACGAGCCACAATAACATTATCCGGCGCTTTATCGATCTGCCGAATATGCATGTAAATGATAAATTCGAGACGCTGCTGGCCGGAGGCGTGATTCAGGAGCGCATCCGCGAAGACCTGACATATGACATTGCGCACTCTTCCGAAGATAACCTGTGGAGCATTTTGTACCTGACCGGCTATCTGACGCAGGTCCTGCCGGAGGAACTCCCGGAGGGGATGACACCTCAGGAAGGAAAAACATCGCTGCGCATCCCGAACGAAGAGGTAAAATCAGTCTTCAAGGACACCGTGCAGGCGTGGTTTGAAGCCTCCATCAAAGCCAGAGACCGCAGCGAACTCTTTGACGAGTGGTGGAACGGGGAAGATGAAAAGCTGACGGAGGATGTGTCGGACATTCTATTCGACACCATCAGCTACTTTGATTATAAGGAAGATTTTTACCATGCCTTCGTTGCAGGCATGTTTTCCGGTGCGGGCTATGAGGTAAAGTCGAACTCCGAGCAGGGAAAGGGAAGGGCGGATATCATCATCCGGGAGCGCCGTCACAGACGAGCCATCGTGATCGAAGCAAAATGGCCGGGGAAAAAGAAGAATGCCACGCTTGAGAGCGAATGTGAGGAGGCGCTGGCCCAGATCGTGGAGAAACAGTATGCGAAGAATCTTCAGTTGGAAGGCTATCGCACCGTCCTCTGTTATGGCGCGGCTTTCAAGGGGAAAGACTGCCTGATCCGGAAAGCTTAAAATGTAAGTTTATATATGAAGCGGGACGGCTATAGACGAAATCACAGGAAGTCAGGCACTGAATGTTAAAATAGACGGGTACGGTAGATAATCAGATTGCACAAGTTTATATAGCAAGAAAATTCTGCTACGGTAAAAAAAGCAAAAGAAAGGCAAAAGAAAAGCAATAAATCGGCCAATCATTGGGAAGTTTTTTACGCACTTACCTGAAAAAATAGTTGAGATTGCCGGGCATAAGCTTTTTTTATAATAATTTCCAGAAAACGGCTTGTGGTCAGGAAAATCAGGAGGTAAAACCTAAAAATGCTTGAAAATTTATTAATCGGTGCGGAGAATCAGTTTGCGGATCACATGAGCACGGAACTCCGCGCCCAGGAAAACAGATATCGCACCGTGTGCCTTCAAAAAGGTGATATGTCCTGGAACAGTCGAACGGATGTGACCGGCGTCTCGGCGCGGGTATGCGATCACGGCCGGTATGGTTTTGCCGCCTCTGCAGAATATACGGAGGCTTCCGTGCGCAGAGTTCTCCGGGCGGCGACAGAGAACGCGCATTTTATGACGAACAAAATGGGAGCAAAGGAGATGGACTTTGCGCAAACTCCCCGGCGGGAGTTCGCGCCGGGGCGGCCGGTCGCGGAAGCGGAGCAGAAACGGATGATCGAAATCTGCCGCCAGGTAGACGACTATATTGTCCGAAACTATCCGAACCTGGTGAGCCGTTATGTTGGCGCGAACGAGGAATCGGCGGAAAAATACCTTCTGACCTCGGATGCGGGAAACGGGCACAGCACCCTGTCCAGATGTTATGTGGATTTTTCGCTGGCGGTGGAAGCGCCGGACGGAAGAACGGTGGAATTGTTTGACGCCGACTTTTATTACGGAGGATTTGGCGATAATATATATGATTTTGATGCAATTTATCGAAAAATAGACGCGCTTTACCTGAAAGTGATGGAAAAGCGTGAGGGCGTGTATCCGGAGACCGGCATTCATACGGTGATTCTGGGAGGCAGCCTCGGCGGCATGCTTTGCCATGAGGCTGTGGGGCATACGCTGGAGGCGGACTACGTGCGGAATGGTTCGGTGGGAGGAGCGATGCTTGGCCAGACAGTGGCATCCGGCCTGATCAATATCACGGATTTTGCCCACACATATGAGGGACAGGCCGTCCCCTTGCCGGTCTATTTTGACGATGAAGGCGTGGAAGCGAAAGATGCTGTCCTCATAAAGGACGGGCAGCTGGTGGGCTACATGAACAACCGGGAGATGGCAGCTTACTACGGCATGGAGCCCACCGGCAACGCCAGGGCCAGCGAGTATATAAACGACCCCATCATCCGCATGCGCAACACGCTCATATTACCGGGGCAGGACCGGCTGGAAGATATGATCGCCTCGGTGGATGACGGTTACTACCTGTTTGAGACGAACAATGGGCAGTCGATGCTAAACGGCGAGTTCCTGTTCGGCGTAGTCATGGGCTATGAGATTAAGAAAGGAAAGCTGGGGCGTGCCATTCTTGACACGGCGGTGTCAGGCAATGCGTTCGATGTGCTGAAATCTGTGGATATGGTGTCAGACCGGATCACATGGTGCAAGACGGGAACCTGCGGCAAGAAAGGGCAGTCCATCATGGTGACCTACGGGGGACCGGAAATCCGCTGTAAGATCCGAATGGGCGGAAGGTAAAATGTGCCGGCGGATCGGAGATGATATTTTCACAGCATGGCACTGACATGTGATGATTTTTGTCAGGCGAAAAATGAACCTTGTGCAAAGCAGAAAAGATGAATTTTTGCGAGTTTGAAACGAAGATTATAATGGAGAATAATATAATGCTGGATAATGTAGGACAGGACAATATCGAACAAGATAATATTGAGTCGGATAATGCAGGACGGGATAATATTACGCAGAATGATACAGAACAGGACAATATAATGGACCTTGCCGACTACGCGACCCGAAAAATGCGCGAGGCAGGAGCGGATGACGGTCAGATTTTCGTGACGAAGGGTGAGTGCCGCCAGTGGGAATTCGAAAACGGCGAATTTTCCCGTTTCGTGACAACATTTAACGAGGACAGCAACGTGGCTGTCTATAAAGACAGGAAAAGGGGAGCCAGATTCCTGAACAAGGCGGACTTAAAGAGCATAGACCTGGCCGTCCGGGATGCCTTGGAGTCATCTGCCGCCGCACAGGCAGACGATGCGGAGGGCATCGCGCCGAACCAGGGTACCATTTGCACCGAGAAGGGCATTTTGGAGCCGGATATGGACCGGTTTTTTTGCCGGCTGATGGAGATGAAGGCGGATCTGGAGCAGAATTACCCGAATCTTAAAATCGACAGCATGGACGCAAATTATTTTAAGAGGCATCTGGTCTACCGAAACACCAGCGGGACGGTCTGCGATGAACATATGGGCCGCTACTTTGTATCGCTGGGTGTTGTGGGAAAGCAGGGGGATGAGGTTACGAATCCGTGTTACGAGGGTGTGCAGCTGACAGATCTGGAAAGACCTCTCATGGACTGTGGAAGCTTTCGGCTGATCGCATGGAGCGCGGAGAGAAGCCTGGGGGCGAAGCCGATGGAGGGAAAATTCACGGGAACCGTCCTGATGGTTCCGAATATGGTGCAGGAATTCGTCTCAAACCTGTGGGGGCTGGTGAGCCGGGGGAGTATTCTCGACGGCACCAGCGTCTGGCGTGACCGTCTGGGCTGCCAGGTCGCGGATGAGCGCCTGACGGTCCGCATTGATCCATCGGCCGCGTGTGTATGCGCCGGCGAAAGCATTACATTCGACGGCTTCCGGCCGGAGCCCTATGAACTCATAAAAAACGGGATCCTGCAATATTTTGACCTGGACTATTTTGCGTCAAAAAAGACCGGGCTCCCCATGAAGAAAAATTATTCCGCGAATATGATCATTTCACCGGGGAACTGTTCCGTCGAGGATATGGTGCGCCATATCGATAACGGAATCTGGCTTGAAAACTATGCCGGGGCGAACCCGGATCCGAACGGCAATTTCTCCGGAGTGGCGACAACATGCTTCCGTATCCGGGACGGCAAAATCGCGGAGCCGCTGAAAGAAGTAAGTCTCAGCGGCAACTTTGCAGATTTGGCGATGCACATCCGCGACATTTCGAAAGAAATCAGCGAGGACGGCGGCGGAAGCTACCCGTTTATTTCGGTGGATGGAGTGGTGATTTCGGGGAAATAATAGAAGAGGGGAGCACTGTAGCAAACGACTTTTGCGTAGCAAAATGTCACCGAGTTCTGTAACGCGGAACTCATGCGCTTACGCGCCCGCTACATGCTCCCCGTCCTTCGGTTCACTTCCAGTTTATCCAGTATCCCGCCTGCGGAAACGCCAGGGTGTGTAACATAAATTCTGCAAATCTGCTCTACAAAGTGTTCATCCAGCGTCAAATCACGGGCGATCTTAGAGACCGTCTGCCCGCGCTCCATGTGGGAGAGGATGGACGAAATCAGTCCCAAGAGTTCCCCGGAAGACAAATCGCCGCTGCTTCGCTTCGCGTAAGCCGCTGCATGGGAACTGTCATTGTCCGCAGCGAGAACCGAGAGTTTCTTCGCAGCTTCCAGTTCGATTTTTTCTACATGCCATTTCCCATCTTCAATCTGTAAAATGGCCATGCTGAGGCCGAGATGAAATCGTCTTCTGCCACAGGCCCCTGGATTGAGCCAGAGTCTGCCGTCCTTTTCTTCCATAAAAAACTGATGTGAGTGGCCGAAGATGATGATCTGCCGGTCATCCAAAACGGAAGCATCAAAGGTTTTCGAATCCAGCTGCTTTCGATTGTGAATGACAAAAAAGTTCACGCCTTCCAGGGTAAAGGAAAGCGTTTCAGGAAGACTGGTCGCCCATTCCTTGTCGGTGTTCCCACGTACGACGTAGAGGGGAACGTCCTCGCCAAGGGCATGTTTCAAACGGTTTAAAATCACCGGGCTGCTGATGTCGCCGGCGTGGATCACGGCGTCCGTTGTCCCGGCCAAAGAAACCACATCCGGGCGCAGAACGTCATGAGTATCAGAAATCACAGCAATTCGCATGAGCTTACATCTCCTGTCAGCAAAATACTATACACAGTATACACGGCTATTTTTCCTGGCATTAACAACGGTCTTTAGAAGTTTGGATCATTACTCCCCATACAGAAGTTTCCCGTAAATCAGATATTAAGGAAACACATATTTTCGTATTTCGCAATTTTTTACTCCAAATACCGCAAATTCAGCATTGGTCATGTCGTGAAAGTAGGATTCTACAAACCGGGCGATCCCATTGTGCGCAACCAGAAGATATGTTTTTCTGTCGGATTCTTCCCGTATGTCATCCAGAAGATTGTAAATTCGCTGTGCCATCTGCAGCATGGATTCGCCGCCGTCGTAACGGCAGATGAAGTCCTCCTTAGCCAGTCGGAATTCGGCCCCGTCCCGCGGCGTTGACTCATACTTTCCGAAGTTCTGTTCCTTTAGCCGTGGCTCGGGCCTGGCCGGCACTCCGGTGATTTCTGAAATATGTCTGGCGGTATCTGCCGCACGGACCAGAGGGGAGTAAAGGATCTCGTCAATATGGATCACCTGCTTTAAAATGGCTTCACCTGTCGCGATGGCCTGTTCGTGTCCTTCTTGCGTGAGTGCAATATCGGTCGCCCCGCAGATCTTGTTTTCCACGTTCCAGATGGTCTGGCCGTGGCGGACGAAATAAAAATGTCCCATAGGTAAGATGTCCTTTCGCCAACTTCGATTTCATATGCCCGTAGTATATCGGTTCTGTGGAAAATTTGCAAGTGATAGTTGGTTTCATTCGGATTTCCATGAGAAAGACTTTCGTTATCATTACGCACCGATTAATTTACGGAGCTGTTCAAAGTATAACTTGGAAATTATCAAATTTTACATTTTTGTCCAAGAACAGCTATAGATGACAGAAACAGAATTGTTTGTTATACTAGAAGATGGTAAGCAATTATTTCCGCTGAATTTAAAAAACGGGACACAAAAACAGTTGCATTTTGTCTTACAAACCGTTAATATAAGAAAGGAGTTCATGTGTAAAATGAAATTCGAATGGGATGAGGAAAAGGAACGACTCAACATAGAAAAGCATGGAATAGACTTTAGAACAGCGGTACAGGTGTTCCATGATGAGAATCGAATAGAATATTTTGATAAAATTCATTCTATTGGAGAAGACAGATATATTACAATCGGAATGATAGGCGAGAGGATGATTATTATAACCCTTGTTTACACCGAGCGTGTTGATGTTATTAGAGTAATATCGGCCAGGGTGGCCACAAAAAAGGAAAGGAGATTTTATGAAGATGGTATCTTATGAATTAAAACCGGAGACGAAATTATCAGAGGAACAGGAAAAAATGCTTTCGGATGCAGAAAAGCGACCGGTTGTGTCTGATGAAGATTGTCCGGAGCTCACAGAAGAAGAGCTTGCGCAGTTTTATCGGGTCTCTGAAAAACGCAGGGAAGAACATAAGAAACAGACAGTAACGCTCAGACTTTCCCCACAGGCGTTAAAAACAGCAAAATCACTCGGAAAAGGATATACATCTGTTCTTTCCAGAATATTGGAGAGTGCGCTGAGAGATAAAGAAGTGATACAGCGTTATCTGTAAAGAGTATATTATTAGGAGGATTTTGATGCCGACGATTAAATATCGGACAATATAAAAATTGCATAGACTACACGCCGCCTGAGGTCATATTTAGACACCAGGCGGTTTTTTTATGCACACGGGCCGCGTAAAAATGTCGCCGGTCGGCGAAATTTTGGAAGTATTTCGGCCCAGGCCGAACGTGGCACGGCGCGGCGAGCAGGAGATGCCCCTGCTCGATTACAGAATTTTGAGAATGAAAAAGTTATTAACAAGGCGGTTCCTCACCAAAAGAACGCATATTTTAACACTCCGCTTGCGGTTTTTAGGGATTATGGTATAACACCAATATCAGGACATGAAGTTCTGTACGATTTGGTGCAATGTTTCAGAGATAGTGTAGTTTAAGCAAGAGGAGGATTTTGGAAACATGATCGCGATACGTGAAAAACACATCCATTCTGTCCGCTATCTGTGGCAGATGTTTGTTTATACCTCAAATATGTTTTTGATCCTTCTGATTGCCGGGTTCCTGCGCTGGTGTACGTTGCTATTGGATTTGGATAAACTGAATACGCTGTTCGCCATGCTGTCCCCGGAGGTGGCCGTGCTGGTTGATAACAACGGAGATATTCGAACCGCGGGCTATTTTCTCCTGATCCTTGAGATGCTGGTTCTGTGTTCCGTCGGGCGGTTTGTGGACTATGACATGGAGCACAGGAGGGGCAGCCGAAAGCTGCTGTTTTGCCTGGGATATCGCCGCAGTGCCGTGATCCGCTATGAAGCTGCTTATTTCCTGGCAGATTTTGTGATCGCATGGATTTTAGGGGAATTGTTGCTGGGAATCGTGTGGCTCTTTGTCCGAAGGATACCGCTGGTACAGACATTCCTTTTGGTGATGGAGGTGGAGACGTTTCTGGGGGCTGGAGGATTTCTGGTCACAGGCGCGGTGACGATGGCAGCGGTTGCGCTCATGGTTGCATGGAAAGTTCTCATGAAAAAGGAGGAAAGGGAGAAGAAATGAGAAAAAGAATATCAGAACTTTTAAAACGCATCTACGGTGAAAAATACACCCTCAGGAGAAAGATCGCCGTCCCGCTCACGGTGGTGCTTGTGCTCGCGATCCTGCTTCCGTTTTTTACCGTGGGGCCGGGGGCGCCGCTGGCGCATCGCCTGCTGACGAGGACTTCCGTGGATTACGACTACATGGAAAGAATTCAGATTTCTCTGGACAACGCGATCACGAAGAAGATAAAGAAAGTTTGGCAGTGGGAGCTCGATATCCCCCTCGATTACGATCAGGTGCTGCAGCCCTGCACGGATTTTGTCAGCGATTATAAAAACGGAGTCATGACGGAACAGTACAAAAATTACGGGAGCGTCGAGTATATGGGAAACAGCTATGTTCTTGAATCCTCGATTCACCCGTACGAGGAGACCGGATATGAAGGCGTGGAGCTGGAGGGGCAGGTGGCGGCGTATGTCGGAACGGGTGAGGATAAGCGGCTCGCAACAGAGACAGATGCCGAAGAAGATATCACGCTTACGCTGTATCGAATCAGGGAGACGGCCGAAGGGTATGCGCTGGTGGGATTTATAGCCGGGGATGAAACGCTCTACCTGTACAGCAACGAGTCCTACGGGGCAGGTATGGAGCTGGCGGATTATCTGGCATCGGTGGGAATCGACAGGGTGATGATCGATATGATGACGACAGCCGGGATATCCATGTATTACACGGAGTTTCCACTCAGTTATGTCACGGAAGTAATTGCACCGGCTGCCCGACTGATCGACGCGGACGATCCTGTCTGGGAGGGGGCCATGCAGACGGGCCTGAATATTGTATGGCGCGGATACATGGGAGATTTGATGTCGATCCGTTTTTGGGATAACGGATGCATTACAGTGCAGTACAGTTCCGCATACTATATCACGCCGGAGACTTCCGTGCTGTGTTATTCGCTGGATGACCCGGAGCTTGCGTATGGTACGGGGCTGATCACATATCTTCATGAGAATGGATATAAGGTGATGTACGGTTGGGGCTGGCTGCACGTATTTGACTGGCTGCAGGTTCAACTGGAAAATTTCTTTTCCTGAATATGGCATGACACAATGAATTTCGAGAGCACGAAGTACGAAGAAATCTGTGTGCCATGACCTTTTGTCGCCTAAATCATGACACCAGGGTCAGGAAAGTCAGAGTCCGTGATGTCAGGACTTTTGCCTGATATCTGAACGAAGGGGTACCGCATCGGAGGTGAAGAATGAGCAAGAAAAAAATCCCGAAACGTCACAAAAACCGAAGGTCGGAGGATCTGAGCCGGAGCATCCGGACACTGTCGCTGCTGCTTCTGATCCTCTACTGTGCCAACAACATCACTTCCTCCTGCAGTGCGCTGCTTCAAAGTATACTTTACGAGAGTGTGGAAGCCCGGACGGTGGTCGTGTCGGCTTTCGGAGACTGGAAGTCGAGCGCGGCCTACGCGGACGGAGAGGAGAGCTGGACGGAGTATGTGGCGGGTTTTGACCAGAAAGAAGAGGAATTTCTGGCCTGGCTGGATGCAAACCCGGAAAAGTACTCTTATACGGAGCGTGTTACGCTGAGCCTACGGTCGGAGGAGACTTACGGGATCGGCACCGCTTCAAGCTACGACTACGAGGCGATCCGACCTTACCTCATCGGTGAGGCGCAGGAGGAACTTCATGGAAATGAGGCGGTGATCGCAAAATACATCACCGGCGATTCGCTGGGAAACTACTGGGCAAGGGACGAGATTTACGACGGCGAGCAGCTGGTTGGACAGACCATCCGCTGTACGGCTTCCTGGTATGCCTATGGCGGGAAAATTCACATGGAGAAGGAATACGAAGTCAGGATCGTCGGGGTTTACGATAATGCGGCAGCCGGTTTATCAAACCGAAGCGAGCTGCTCATGTCCCCGGAAGAGCTCAAAACAATGCAGTATGTAGACGAGAGCGTGGAAATTTATGACGACGAAGGGCAGGTCATAAACTGGTCGGATTTCGAAGAGAGGCAGTACAGTGTCGTGGTGAAGGATTACGAAGAGCTTGCCGAATTTCAGGAGTTGACAGAAGAAACCTTTCATTTGCAGACTTCCATGTATACGCTGGTGGCGTCGCCGTCCGTGTGGATCCTTCAGGGGGAAGTTTTCGTCATGAACCTGGTGCTGTATGTTCTTACGTTTAATCAGGCGCTGTCCATGATTTACGCGGTAGAGCACGATATTCGCACGAGAAGACGGGAATTCGGCCTGCTGAAAGCCATGGGGTATCGCGATGGAGCCGTCAACCGGATATTATTAAAGGAAAACCTTTTCGTGGTGGGCTGTGCAGTCGGGATCACGGCTCTTCTGGGAAATTTGGTGTTGTTTGGACTGCACAGGGTTGTCACGGAGCGGATAAATGTGTATTATAAGGGCATCAGTTTCTTCCCGCATAGTTCCGTTGCACTTTTTGTGCTGGCGTTGGGGATCAGTGCGCCGCTCATCGGGTATCTGGCCGGGACGAAAACCTTAAGGCGGATGGAAACGGTGCGAATGATGTCGGAGGGGGACGGGATGTAATGATTCGCGTCCAATTCCTGACTTTGGGAGTTATCCAGGTTTAATTTCGGATAACTCCGTGAAGTGAGTTTGTGGGTGTAATGTGGATGTAAGATGTGAAGGAGGTACACTATGAATTTTTTAATTATTTTTCTATGCGTAGTTATCGCCGTGATTTTATTTGGGATCATCTTAAATCGCCATATGTTTAAGAACGACCGCCTGATTTACGCAGTGCTCCTTATGTTTTTGGCGGTCCTGTTTGCCGCAGCGGGAGGGTATCTGTTCCCGGCAGGGGCATGGCGAAGTATTGCGATCGTATTGCTTATCATCGGCGCAGTTCTGTTTGTTGCCGGCGTAGTGGTTCTGATGGTTCGGAAAAAGTGATTCAGTTGATAAAATGGTTCACGGATTGTTATAAAGTCTTTCTCCTCGTGACATATGCATATGAGTTAATATTTCGTATCAACTCCGGGAGCTTGTGCGGGCACAAACTCTGAGCATGGCGTGGGAGAAGTCGTTTGACACATGAACCAAAAATAGCAGGGGTGCAACCATGTATGAAATTGCGATTGCCGAGGATGTGGAAGAGCAGGCGCTGCTGTTAAAACAGAAGATCGAGTCAGATGCAGGGTTTCAGGGGGAGTGCCGGATTCGGGTCTACCTGCACCCTGCCTGGCTTTTGGGGGACATGCGGGATGGCAGACGGTTTGATATCTGCTTCCTGGATGTCTCCATGCCCCAGATGGACGGGCTGCAGCTTGCCGCGAAAATCCGGGGATATGACAGCCGTGTTATCCTGGTTTTTCTGACCTCTCACCCGGAATTTGCCATCTCCGGGTACCAGGTGCGCGCGTTTGATTACATTTTAAAACAGGATCTGGACCGAAGGTGGCCGGTGGTTTCGGCGAGGCTTCTGGAGGAAGCGGGGCGGCTCGAAAAAGATGTTTACTGGATCCGAATGCCGCACGGACGCAGTGAGTGTGTGCCTTTGGAGGATATCCTGTACATCCGAAAAGAGGGGAATAACATCACATTTCACCTGAACGGCCGCGCGGACGTCCCGACGGTGCGGGGAGCCATGAACAGCATTTGCGAGGAGTTTACATGCTACGAACAGTTTGTGCGCATCCAGCGGGGGATTTTGATCAACGCCCACCGCGTGGTCGGCACGGACGCGAAAGGCTTTGTCATGTCAGACGGAACGTATTTAAACCTTGGGCGCGACTACATGGAACACGCCAGAAAGGAACTGCTGAGGCAGACGAGGAGAGTGGGCAAAGATTGAATATACGACTTCCATGCAGAGAAAGTCATGCGCTCACAAAATGAGATTGTTTGAAAAATCACTCTGATGAGCCGATTTTTCAAACGTTAATTTATGCCGTGTCGGAATAAATTGACTGAACGAACAAGTTCGTTCGATGGCAGACGGGAGAATTGATGAAGAAAATAGGTTCCTTCCGTTCTCATTGCTTCGTTCGACTTCCTCGCAGAAAGTCATGCGCTCACGAAAAGAGGATTGTTAGAAAAGAGGAATGTATGGGGGAAATTTTGCCGCTTGTCTATGATATCGCACAGGGAATTTTAACGTTCGCGGAAATTGCGGGCGCTTTTTGCGGGGCATCCTGGTTTTTTGAGGAGCGCATTACCGGCTGGCGGCGCGTTCCTTCCTTTCTTATCGTTCTGGGGCTTGGGTCCCTGACCGTTTTTCAGCGTTCCAGACATGTTTTTTATTCCCGGGATTATCTGGTTTTCTGCATCGCAGTCAGCGTGCTGCTTATTTTTATCGTATTTCAAAGACAGCACGCGAATATCAGTCTGTTTACAACCTTATATTTTGTGACTGTTTATTCCCTCCATCTGGGATTCTATATGATCTGCACGGCGATTCTGCCGGATTACCACTGGCACCAACAGGTATTTGTTCAGAATGGACCGGTGAGGATCCTGATCTATGCCCTGGCGCTTGCACTTGTGTGGGGCATCCTTTTTGCCATGCGGCGAAGAAGAGAATGGTGTTCCGCCGTCTTTGAGAATATGAAGCTTCTCTGGTGTGTCATTATCCTGTTGGAATATGCTGCCATGAAATACTGCGATATTGTGACAACGCCATGGTATCAGGATCAGGGCCTTGAAAATGCGGAAAGAATCCTGCTGTTACTTCCGTTTGTGCTGCCGGCGCTGGCGGGGATGGTGATCTGGCAGATGTACCGCTCGCTGGTGGAGCGACAGAGCAGGGAGAGGGAAGCCTACGCGCTCCGGCTGCAGGCCGCGGAAAGCGTGGCCTTCGGGAAGAGAAAAGCATACCATGACACGAAAAACCAGATGATCGTCCTGCGAAATATGCTGCAGCAGGGAAGAACGGAGGATGCGAAAGCATTTCTGGATCAGCATTTCGCTCTCTTAAATACGGAAGATGCCCCGCAGCATTCGCCGGTTTTCAGCTTTCTGGCAGAGAAAGAGGCGGAAGCGAAGGCGGCGGGCATCGAGGTTGCGGCGGAATACGAAGAGGAAGCGTGGAACATGGAGACACAGGAGCTGGCCGACTGGTGCGCCCTGTTCGGAAATCTATGGGACAATGCGATCGAAGGCTGCAAAAGCCTGCCGGATCCCGGCTGGATCTGCTTTCGGATGCAGCATAAGGTGGGTTTCCTGCTGATCCATATTTCCAACAGCTGCCCGCAGCGGAAAATGGCGGGAAAGCTGCCGGAAACCAGCAAAAAAGACAGGGAAAACCATGGCATGGGCTTCTTAAGCATACAGTATGTGGTGGACAAATATGACGGAAACATGGAGTGGGCCTGCGAGGACGGCGTGTTCGAGGTGGATATCGCGTTTAATTTCTTAAATTCTATATAAAAATTAGCCCAGAATATTGACAATTTCTACACAACAGGCTAAAATGTGGAAAAGTTAGAAATGAGAAAACTCGTGGTAAAAATAATGCAGTCGCTGCAGGGGTTTGGCACGGGGACTACGCAGGAGGTATCCGATATGGCTGTGGTTAGTACAAATATTAAAATAGATCAGGATTTAAAGAAAGAAGCACAGGAGCTTTTTGAGAGTTTTGGGTTGAGTTTAAGCTCTGCAATAAATATGTTTTTGCGCCAGTCTGTGCGCGAGGGAGCTATTCCTTTCAGGGTGGGGAATTCTCTTCCAAATGCTGAGACAGTTCGAGCGATTGAAGATGCCAGAAACGGCATCGGCTTAAGTCGTGGTTTCACATCTGTTTCAGAATTGATGGAGGATTTAGATGCTGACGATTAAATATCAGACGATGTTTAAAAAGGACTATAAGCGCATCAAAAAGCGTGGTTATGACGTGAGCCTGTCAAGATGCTTGCCATGAGACAGAAACTGCCTGCACAGTATAAGGATCATGATTTATCTGGAGATTATTCAGGGTGCAGGGAATGTCACATAACTCCAGACTGGCTTCTTGTGTATGAAGTGAGTGACGAAGAGTTGATTTTATATTTGACAAGAACCGGTACGCATAGTGATATATTTTAATGGATTCATTTTGGTCTGAAAAACCATAAGTTAACAGAAGTATGTTATATTTAACAAGAAAATGTGTTTATTATATGCCGCCTAGGTTATCCTTGTGATTCTGGCGGTTTTTCAGTGCGCCATAAGGGGATGCAGATACATATGTATACAAGTTATCCGGCGGTGAGCAGCAGAGAGTCGCGCTGGCAAGGCTGATGTTTAAACGCTGCGACATTATCCTGGCAGATGAGCCGTGCGGTTCGCTGGATGCGGGAAACAGCGCCATGGTGATGCAGATCCTGCACAGGATGAATGATCAGGGAAGAACCGTCGTTCTCGTGACGCATGATGAGAAGACGATCGAGACGGAGCAGAATGTTGTTCGGCTGGGAAAATGATGGGCAAAATTACAAAAAGATATACCGGTGGAGAGTGCAGAATGGATTTAATCATTTTTTTATGAAGGAGCATGGACAGATGCTGTTCCCTGCGATATAATTTGCAAAATTGCAGGAAGGGGAGGATTGTCATAAGAGATAGACCAGAAAACTTCAAATTGGAGGACACCACGATATGGTCATTCCCAAATCGTGGAAGCTGGGCCACACATTCCGGCAAATATCGCGGAAATTGGTCGCCATATGTGCCACGAAATCTTATTTTGCGATACACCAGAAAAAATGATTGGGTATTGGATCAGTTCTTAGGTAGCGGGACAACGTTGATCGAGGCAAAACTGCTGGGCAGAAATGCAATCGGCGTTGATGTAAATCCGAATTCTATCAAGCTATCTAATTCAAACCTTCAATTTAATTGTCAGGAACCTTCTAAAATATTCATTAAACAGGGGAACGCAAGACAATTATCATTCCTAAAAGATCAAAGTATAGACTTGGTCTGCACGCATCCACCATATGCAGATATTATCCAATATAGCCAGGATATACCGGAAGATATGTCACATTTGGCATATGAGGATTTCCTTCAGGCGATGGAGGATGTAGCAAGTGAATCTTATCGTGTTTTGAAAGAGGGTGGAATCTGTACATTTATGATCGGCGACATTCGCAGAAAAGGGTATGTATTACCTCTTGGAATGAATTCCATGCAGAAATTCGTGGACGTGGGATTCGTACTGAAGGAGATTATTATTAAGGAACAGCATAATTGTCGGTCTGCTGATTATTGGGATGGCCGCGAAAAGTCTTTCCTGATGCTGGCTCATGAATATATTTTTGTTTTGGAAAAACAGATTGATAGAAGATCTTAAAACAATTGTGAGATGGCGGTTGGCGATCATGAGATGGCAGCGGATGATAGGTCGCGAAAAAACAGTGAAAATCAGCGAATAACGCTAATTTGAGTGTTGCATAAAGAAAAATTTTATGATATACTGGCAAGAAAGACGAAAATACGTTCGATACGAATAGCCAGATGAATGGATACATCTGTTGGCTGTTAAAAAATTATGGAGATAACGGAAGAAGCGAAATGAGGGTGGACAGTATGGAAGAACAGGCTTTAAAAAAAGAAAAAGTAATACAGGCAAAACCTATTGTGAAATGGGCCGGTGGTAAAACACAGATGCTGAATGCCATTATTCCGAAAGTTCCGGTGAAATATGATCGGTATATTGAGCCGTTTGTGGGCGGAGGGGCGCTCTTTTTCGCATTGAATCCAGAGCAGGCAATTATTGCGGATAGTAATCCGGAGTTGATTAACATGTATCAGCAGGTGGCTGATCATGTGGAAGATGTGATTGCGTATCTTGGTCAGTACAAAAATACAAAAGAAGATTTCTATGAAGTCCGTGCGGTTGATTGGACAATTTTGCCAAAGGCGGAAGCAGCGGCCAGGATGATTTATCTGAATAAGACTTGCTTCAATGGATTGTATAGGGTGAATAAAAAAGGACAGTTCAATGTGCCTTATGGGAAATATAAGAATCCCAATATTTGTGATAAAGATGCTCTTTATGCGGCATCGGAGCTTTTGCGGAGATCAGTAATTGTATGTGGGGATTATCTTTCGGTTCTGAAAGAGTATGCGAAGTCAGATGATTTTGTGTTTTTAGATCCACCGTATTTGCCAATTTCTGAGTATGCTGATTTTAAAAGATACACGAAAGAGCAGTTTTATGAGGAAGATCATGTAGAACTGGCAAAGGAAGTGGTTCGGCTTCAGGAATTGGGCTGCCATGTAATACTGACGAACTCTAACCATCCATTGGTGCATGAATTATATGCTCCGTTTAAAATTGATGTCATTCCGACAAAGCGATATATTTCCTGCAATGGGAGTAAGCGGAAAGGAGAAGATGTTATTGTTACTATTCCGCCGAAGAGGAGAGCGTTAATTCAGCTTGTTCCGGAATCCTTGCCGGAACAGGTAAAAAAGTATCCACCGACAAGGTTTATGGGATCCAAGAGCAAGCTTCTGACACAGATTTGGACGGTGGCATCACATTTTAAATTTGATACAGCATTAGACTTGTTCTCCGGTTCTGGAGTTGTTGGATATATGTTTAAAGCCCAGGGAAAGTCCGTGATTTGTAATGATTATATGGCTATGTCTGCTGTTTTCGCGAAGGCCATGATTGAAAATAATCACATTACTTTGCCTTTGGAGGAAGCAAAAGAGTTGTTGCTTCCGCATCAGGAGTCAGATCATTTTGTCGCGGAAACTTTTCAGGGACTGTATTTTTCGGATGCCGACAATGACTTGATTGATACGTTGCGGACTAATATTGCTGCAATGAAAGATCAGTACAAAAGCGCGATTGCGATGACTGCGCTGATACGGGCCTGTACAAAAAAGCGTCCAAGAGGAATTTTTACATATACGGGCGATCGGTATAATGATGGGCGGCAAGATCTGAAGAAAACATTGGAACAGCAGTTTCTGGAAGCGGTAACAGTTATTAATAAATCTGTTTTTGATAATGGAAAGATAAATTTGGCAAAGAATTGTGATGCGATGGATTTGAGAGTGGAACAGCCGGATTTGGTATATATAGATCCGCCGTACTACTCGCCGCTGTCTGACAATGAATACGTGCGCAGATACCATTTTGTAGAGGGGCTGGCAAGGGACTGGAAAGGTGTAGAGATACAGCAGAATACGCAGACAAAGAAGTTTAAATCATATCCGACACCGTTCTCTACCAGAAAAGGTGCTGCGGATGCCTTTGATAAACTGTTCAGGAAGTTTTCAAAGAGTATCCTGATTGTGTCGTATTCTTCTAACAGTTTGCCGACACAAGATGAGATGGTAGCGTTGATGTCCAAACATAAGGAACACGTAGAGGTGGTACCAATTGATTATACCTATTCATTCGGAAATCAGAAAGAGGCAAAAACCAACCGGAACAGAGTGCAGGAATATTTGTTTGTAGGATATTGATGGGGACGTTCAGATGACAGATGAAAAGATCGAAATATGGCTTGTAGGAAACACGGGGTTGCGTAACCCCAACCGTATTCAGGAAGGATTTTCTGTATATGCAAATTCTTCTTTTGTAGGGAACCTTCATGGGCATGACAATGAGATTGGATTTATGAATCTCCTGAATGAAAAGGGGATTATTCAGAACGAAAGCGGCAAAGATGCTTCGGGCAGCCATGCCAGAAAGTGGCGCCTGATGTTTGCAAAAAATGGCTTCATTTATCCGCAGGTCAGCAAAAAAGATGGAAAGCAGGATGATCTCGGAAAACTGGATACAATCACACCCTTTGGAAGAATGTTTCTGAAAGCAGATACACTCCCGGCAGTACAGGAGTGTTTTCTGCGCGCTATGAGCGTGGAACAATTCCAGATGCCGGATAAGAGTGGTTATTTTTCTCCGCTGAGATGGATGCTTGCTATTATGTTGGAACTGGAAAAAAGAACAGGCTCCTCTGAAATCAGTCGGATGGAGTTCGCTTTATGGGGGCATTCTACCAATCCCAGTTATAGCGTGAATGAGGTCGTTAACAATATTCTTGATCTGAGAGATCGTCGGGCAAAAGCTCCGGCGAAACGTCCATTTGATAGAAAAGAGATAGCTAAGAGATCTGAACATTACGATAAAAAGCCGGATAATTTTAAAGACTACAGTGATATGAATATGCGTTATCTGCGCATTTCCGGCATTTTTCAACGGAAGGGCAGAGGGTTAATCATCGTACCGACAAAGCATGTTCTGGCGGAGAAACTTGCGAAAACAACAGCGAGTACAGAACCGTTATTCCAGGCATACCAGACGCTGTGCATTGGTGCGCCTTTGCCGACGGATAATAAGAGTGTTGCTAAGGCTTTGTTGGATGATCTGATGAAGCAAATGAAAGAACGGCATATTCCTTTTGAAATGCCTGATCTTCCGTTGACAACAGCAGTGGAAATCAACATTGTCAGACAGAGCTTGGAAAATATTCTCGCACAGACGGATGAAATCAGATATGCGGAAGAACAGCGCGGCCAATGGCAGGAAATCTCTGATTATATGACGCTGCTTATCAAAGGCGGTGGCAAAAAGGAATATGGCGATGAGAATGTAATCGAAGTTCCGAAAGACGAAACACCAGCGTATCTTGAGTGGACGCTTTGGAGAGCGGCACTTGCAATCGATCACCTGGTCAATAAACCATACGACATTAGGGGATTCCGGCTGGATTCTGATTTCCTGCCGGTGTCAGCAGCCGGAGGTGGCAAGGGCGATTTATATTGTGAATTTAAGGATTTTACGATACTTACTGAAGTTACGATGTCTACTTCTTCACGCCAGGAAGCGATGGAGGGCGAACCGGTCAGACGTCATGTATCAGATGCGGTATTGAAATATGACAAGCCGGTGTACGGGATGTTTATTGCAGTTAAGATTGATACCAATACTGCGGAGACGTTTCGGCATGGAATCTGGTATGCGAAAGGTGACGTGAAGCAGAGACTGGATATTCTACCTTTGACGCTGGCACAGTTTCAGAAATATTTTGAGTCTATGTTTAAGGCTGATAAGGCAAGACCGGAACAGTTGAGGGATCTGATTTTGCAGTGTGAGGCGCAGAGGGATGAGCTTGAGGCACCGGCGTGGAAAGAATATATAAATTCAATGATAACAAAAAAAGTTGCTGATATTTCGTAAATATGTTGTTATATTAAGATAAAGGAGGTTCATAAAATGCCGAAAGAATTTACACAGGAGCAACTATTGATACCTATATATATCAATGAAAAGATAATATTAGATATGTTAGCAATAATGGAAGATGGGTTTTCAAAAGTCAGCCAAGTAAGTTCGTCTGAACTTGTAAGTAGCTCTAATGAAAAAGCTGGGACGATTAATGGTTCGACATCGCTGTTGAATAAATTATTTAAAATTGAATTGAATGGAGAACTTTCTGGAACAAAAAAAATAGAAGGCAATGAAAGTATTTCCAAGGAAAAAGTACATACAAATACCTCATTATTATCCAAATTTAGGACAACTTTGACAGATAACAAAATATTGGATATGACGGGAGATATTTCAAATATGAAAATTGGCATGTTTGTGGAGATGGAAGGCGAGTTACAAAAAAATCCATTGATTGATTATATGGATAAATTTGTTGATATATTTCGTATGGCAAATATCTTTGCTGATCCGCCAGCCTTGGGAAATAAAAAGAGTGCTTCTGTTGAAAAAGATAAAAATCAACATATTGTTAAGCAAATTACGGATTTTTCATCTGAACTTAAAAATAGTGGAACCATAGATTTTATTATGACAAATGATAAAGGAAAGGTCGTATTATCGGCTCAAGAACAATATTTGGCTAATGACAATATATCGGAGATGTTAGGCGGGAAATTTAAAGTGTTAGGCAAGGTAATATCTGTTTGTAAAGATAGTTCCACAAATATAGATTTGTTAAGAAAGACAATATTTTCGATATTAACGGATAAGACAATAGAAGATATGTTTTCTGGACTAAAAGAATCAGACGGTGAGTAATTTAATTTACCTGATTTGGTTACCAAAATAGATGGACCGGCAATTATAGTTATTCCTATAGCAATTTATGTGTAAGCATACTTAAAGGGGAAATATATTGGTTTATATGATGTGTAATGTAGCATTGCCGAGTTGGCTGAACTATGAAGCGGAACATGCAGGGTAAAATGTATCAAGAGTTCTACAGGAAGCGTTAATCCGTGTTCTGAATATACAGAATCCCGGAAGGCCTAATAATCAGTAGTATATTTGGGCAAGATTACCATAACCATCATCATTTTCGTAAAAAAGGGAGAATGAGACCTGATACTGCCCTTCATAAAAATTTGCGAGTTTATCGTTGAGAGTAGTTTGGCCATGATGATAGCACCATTCGATTCGCGAAAACATAACAGCCGGCATAAAACGCCGGCTGTTCACTGCTATATAATTTTTCCATCATCAATTGTAATAACCCGGTCGGCCAGCCCGGCTATGGCCGGATCATGGGTCACCATGATCAATGTCTGTCCGAATCTGCCGGCACAGTCGCGCAGCAGATCAACGGTCTCGCTGCCGCTTTTTTTATCCAGGTTTCCTGTCGGTTCATCTGCGAAGATCAGCTGCGGCCTGGCAATCACGGAGCGTGCGATGGCCACTCTTTGCTGTTCGCCGCCGGACAATTCGGAGGGATATTTTTTCAGCTTGTCCTCTATGCGAAGAATTTTCGCGATCTCATGCAGAAAATCCGAATCTGCGCGTTTCCCGTCCAGCTTTAACGGCATGCAGATATTATTCTGAACCGTGTACTCGTCCAGCAGATTAAACTGCTGAAAAACAAAGCCCATCGAGCGTCTGCGGAATTCTGCCATCTTTGTATCTGACCAGGAATATAAATCCTCGCCATTCAGCAGAACCTGCCCGGAGGTCGGCCTGTCGAGCCCGCCGAGGACATGCAGCAGTGTGGATTTCCCGGAACCGCTGCGCCCGATGATCGCGTAAAACAGGCCCGCCTCGAAATCCACGCTGACTCCATTTAAAGCGTGCACTTCGCCGGACGCGGCTTTATAGGTTTTATATAAGTCTTTCGCTGAAAGAATGATGTCAGGCATGATACCTCCTTAGAATTTTTCAAATCCAAAATCCGGAATCAATGCAAAGCATTTCATCCGAATTTCAGAAAGAAAACGACTGATTCTTGAAGTGAACGTTTTGCTTCGAAAAAGTCGTTCACGTAAGATCTGTTTGGTCATATAATTCCTGCAAGTATAATTGTTCATTGTGGAGAAGTCAACTATATTTCTTATGTACTATTTGTTTTTTTTGAACAATATATCCCATACCACATAATTCTTTGTTGACACGCCGGGGGAAGGCGCTTATAATGCCGCTGTGAGTGGATGTATTTGAGCGTATGTATTTTTTCACGGGGAGAAATTGATATGAACAGGGAATTATGGCGTCTGGCCGTCCAGGCCACATGGAAAAAGAAACGGGGAAGCATGCTTTTATTTCTGGTGCTCCTGGTTTCTTTTTCGTTTTCCATGATGATGCTGATGTATACGGGAAGTATTGAGCTGACGAACGAGGAGTACCGTTTTGACACTTACGGCACCTGGTACGGTGCCATTCCGGACGGGAAAGTTGCAGATGAAAGCTGGCTGTCCGGTCAGGATTGGCTGGATGAGCTCGGCGTATGCGTTTCTTATGGTTCAATTTCCGCGGGAACCTCCGGCGGCGGAATCGGGACGGTTGACGAAGCCTTTCTTGAAATCGGAAGAATTCAGCTGGAAGACGGTACTTTTCCGGAGGCAGAGGACGAAATCGCCATGGAGGCGGATCTGTTAAGTGCTCTGGGCTACGATTATACACTGGGGCAGAAAATCACCGCGACCGTCCGGGTGACGGCGGGGGATGTGACCCTGTACGTGGAACAAACCTGGACGCTCTGCGGTGTCCTGAAGGAGTACACAGATCTCTGGAGCCTTTCTAATAATAAAAATAACCGGCTGTTAAACAGCGCGATCATCTCAGAAGCCGGGGCAGAGCGGCTCCTTGCGGCGACGGAGGAAACAGCTGCAGAGTATGAGGAGCTTCTGGCGGGCGTGGCAGCAGATGGAACAGAAAGTTCGGAGACGGATATAGCAACGGACGGGATAGGAAGTGCGAGGCTGGATTTGGCAACGGACGAGACAGAAAGTGAAGAGACAGATCCGACGACGGACAGGACAGAAAGCGTGGAGACGGATCCGACAACGGATAGGACAGAAAGTGCGAATACGAATTCGACAACGGACGAGACAAAAGGTGCGGAGACGGATTTAACGACATACGAGTCGGGAACATCAGAGAATGCACAGACGAAAGCCGTGGATATCACCCCGGATTCGCCGGTAAGGGAATATTTTTTCATCGTGAAAGAGGGCGAAGAAGAGACGATGATCTTCGACGTGCATGAATATCTGCTCTCGTCAAGGGCAGTGCTGTCGACATCGGCCGTGTACGACACCAGCGTGTGCGTCAACACCACGGCGTACCAGGAAAGCATGGGGAATGATTATCATATTTTCTATGTGGTCCTGATTTTTGCGATCACATTCCTCGCGGTTCTTTGCATATATACCGTGCAACTGCCAGATGAAGTGCATCATATTGCTCTGTTTCGCGGCATTGGTGCCGCAAAGGGGCAGATTCGGCTGCTTTTGTTTTACGAAACCGGCATCGTGTGCATCCCCGCATGCCTGGGAGGCGCACTTTTGGGGGCTGCAGGGACGTGGCTTATGCTTGCAGTGGCTGTATATTCCGGCTCGGCCACAGTGCATGTGCAGACAGATTTTCCGATCCTTCTGGCGGCCGGGGCTTTGTGGCTGATCGGCGTGGTGCTGGCAAGGCTGATCGTCCTGCAGGTTGCCTTTACATCTCCTCTGACGGGGCGCTTCCGGATGCAGACGCGAAGGAGAAAGGGACAGCGCTTTGTGCGGCGGGGCATGATCGCATTTCTGACAGCTATGCTGTGCGCCGCGGCAACTTTCACAGTGATGGAAAGCCTGGATCCGGGCTATCGTTATAGATACTGGTCTGCCATGCCGTCTTACGTACTTTGGCGTGCTTCGAACACAAATACGTGGAATGCAGATGCCGATGAGGAGGAATCTCTGCCTGATACCGTGACAAAAGCGGAAGTGAACCTTCTCCGCGACGTTCCCGGAATCTCCAATGTCGCAGGCTTCGGAGAATTGGAAGTGTCTCTGTCCTTTGAGGGGATGGAGAAAATCGAACTGGTAAATGCTTATGCCGAAATCATGGGCGAAATGGGCGATGAAGACGGGGGAAATTTATCCTCGGCAGACAGTGGGGAGGCGGAAAATGCATCTGTCACTGCCAGTGGGGAAGAGTCAGCTGAGGAAGCTGCATCTATCAATGTCACCTTGTATATGATCGACCCGGATGACAACTGGGAGAGTACGTTTGATCTGGAAGGATCGGGGATCGATTTGGATGCTTTTGAGAGCGGAAACTGCGTGGCGGTCATGTTTCCAACTTTAAATGGAACTGTCACGTATGATGGAACAGAATATGAGGACACCGGTATCCAGATGGGAGATACGATTTACCTGACGCCTGATGGGGTAAGCGCGACGGATTCGGACCAGACATCGGACATTGCGAATCAAACAGAATCGACATCTGACGGAGCCGTCTCCGTTACGGTCGGCGGGGTTTTAAATTTTGAATCCACCATGTTTAACCGCATGCTGTCGACCACGGATCCATATGTCATCGTCTGCTCGGAAGCCTTTCTGGAAAAGCTGCTGGACACTTTGCCAGAGGGAACGGTCTGGGGGAAATACCGCTCCGGTGAAGAAATCGGTTACAGCCGCGTCTATCTGTATGCGGATCAAAATGCCGGTTATCTTTCCACGGATGCAACTTTAGCCCAGATCGCCACGGGCAGCAGTTTATCTCTTTCCAACCGCAGGTCGGAATATGCATCCTATGTTCAGCAATATCTGCAATCTCTGCTGATGATATTGATCAGCGGCGGCGCAGTCATTCTTATGTTGTTGCTGATTTTAAGCAATACCATCCGTCTGGATGCCACGCACGAGCGCAGATCCTGTGGGATTCTGCAGGCGCTTGGCATGTCCGTGCGACAGCTTCGGGCAAAAATATTGCGAAGCGCCGTACTTCACGGAATATTTGCAACTGTGGGCGGCTGGCTGATTTACGCCGGATACCTTGTTTACTCCGCACGCGCACTTCAGGAATCCTGGCTGGAAAGAGGAACGGAAAAAACATTTTCTTACGCGATACAGACCAAAATTTCCAGTTTGACAAGTCTCGGAGGCGTACCGATTGCCTGGATCATGACTTTTTTGGAAGTACTGGCGGTTCTGCTTGTGTTTGCGTTGGCAAAGCGGAAGCTCATCTCGGAGAGTTTGATGGGGAAGCTGGATTAGGTCTTAAAGCTGATGGAGTCAATGCGTTTTATCGCGCTGAATATATCGAGGCCTGTCTAATGGAAGACGTTGTGGATTCTTACGATATTCAGGATGTTATTTTTATGAATAACCTGAATTCGGCGGGTGGGACGCTCCAGAAACATCTGCAGGCGTTTATAGAATGAGTAATGCAGAAATTTGCAAATAAATTGCAGAATAGATGTGAAATCCTCTGAATTTGCTTGACGGCAATATTAGGCCGTGCTAACATCCGCAGTACACTAATGCTGCCCGCATGCTGCTTCGTGGAAAAGGCAACAGATAGATAAGCCAGAAAAATTCGTGGTCAAAAAAGTGTAGTCGCCGTGGGGTTTTAGTACAGCGACTACAATGGAGGTATTGCTTTGACAGGAATGGATGCCGATATTTTATTATTTATTCAGGAATATATAAGGAATCCCGCGCTGGATGTATTTTTCAAAGCCATTACGCATCTCGGTGACGCAGGTATTTTCTGGATTATTTTGACGATATGCCTGCTTCCCTTTAAAAAGACGAGAAAAGCGGGCATTTGTTCCGCCTGTGCGTTGCTCGGATCGTTGCTTGTGAACAATATGATCCTGAAGGTTCTGGTGAACCGGACGCGTCCCTATGAAATGATCGAGGGGCTTGTCTGCATCATTGCGCCGGCGGTCGACGCATCCTTTCCTTCCGGCCACACAGGTGCGAGTTTTGCCTCTGCGGTCGCCATGTTTTGGCATTTGCCCCGCCGATGGGGGATTTTACTGCTGGTGATCGCCTCGCTGATCGCGTTTTCCAGGCTGTATGTGGGTGTTCATTATCCCACGGATGTTCTGGGCGGCCTGGTGACGGGGATCGGGCTGGGGCTTCTGGTAAATTTTGTGGGAGAGAGGATCAGCCGAAGGAAGGGGACAGCGACTATATAGGAGAAAAATTATATGCGTGTACAGGATATCATCAATTTGTCAAAGGAATACGTGCTGTTCGGTGCAGTGGCGGGAGTTGCGGCTGTGCTTTTTCTTGCGATTGGCTATTTTGTGATATACAGAAAAGTTCTCCATGGCACCCGCCGGTTAAGCAGGCTTCGCATGCTCTGGTGGGCGGTTTTTTGCTGCTATATGGTAGTCCTGATTGGAGCGACGGTACTTTCAAGAAGCAGCGGGGCTTGGAATGATCGGAAAATTGTCGGGCTGTTTGTCTCCTATAAAGACGCGTGGATTTCCGGCACAGCGTCAGCGTGGCGCAATCTGGTTTTAAATATTCTGCTCTTTGTGCCGCTTGGCTTTCTGCTGCCCCTTGGGTGGCGCCGGTTTCGGGTTTTCTGGAAAACTTCCCTGTTCGGTCTGATCCTCACCGTGATGATCGAGTGCTTTCAGCTGATTTTTTCCTTTGGATTGTTTGAGATGGATGACATATTCAACAATCTGCTGGGAGCGATGATCGGATATGGCTTCTATGAACTGTGGCGTGTGGTCGCGCCGGGATCGGGAAAAGAAAAAAATGTGAAATGGTGTCTGGCCGCGCAGCTCCCGCTGCTGCTTGCCGTATGCGGTTTCGCAGTGTTGGGATTCTGCTATCAGAATCAGGAACTGGGAAATTTGTCGGTCACATGTATATCGCCGTATAAGACGGCACAGATGACGATTTCTACGAATCAGACATACAGCAGTGAAAGCAGATCGGGAATGGTGTACCGGATCAGAACCTGTACGCTGGAAGAAACGGCGGAAATTGCGCAGGAGATGTTCGAACTGCTGGGAACCGCAGTGGATGAGAGCAGAACGGATGTCTATGACAATTCCGTGTTTTATTATTCGCTGGATGCAGATTATATTTTAACTGTGGATTTTCTGGGCGGCACTTATGATCTGACGGATTTCTCCACGACATTTTATCACAGCGAAGACGCAGACCAGCCGACGCAGGTGTATCAGGCGGAGGAAGCTGATGTGAAAAAGGTGCTGGAGACCTATGGGATCGAGCTGCCGGAGGGCGCGGTCTTTTCGGAATCGGACGGCACCTACAGCTTCACGGCCGATCGCGTCATGGACGGAGACAATATGTGGGACGGTACGCTTTCGTGTACGTTGTATGATAACGGACGATGCGGCTATATTACAAATTATTTTATCGAGTGTGAGCCTTATAAGGAATTTTCACTTATTTCGGAGCAGGAGGCCTATGAAGAAATCTGCGCCGGGAAATTTGTGAGCGGCGTCATCAATGCGGATTCGGTGATCGAAGTGGGCGAAGTAAGGATGGAATACCTGGCGGACACGAAAGGATTTTATCAGCCGATCTGGGTGTTTGAAGTGACGGTGGACGGGAGCGATGCGGAGATTTGCATCAGGGCGCTGAAATAACATTTAGGCGGCTGCCTGCGAAAAACGGGGGATCTGCGAAAAACGACGCAAGAATCAGGTTGAGAAAAAAACGCATTAAGGATATAATGAAATCGTAACTGCTATGAGTCCAGGAATTTTTCAAGGGAGGCACAGTGTGAAAAATCACTCTGATGAATTGCTTTTTGCACGGTCGACTTCCTCACAGAGGAAGTCATGCGCTCCGGAAAGAGGTTAACATGCTTAAAATCTGGTACTGCGGCGGAGTAAAGTATATGAAAGATGCTCCCTCTTATTTCGACCATGTCTATGAAGATGAATGGATCGTGGATCCGTTTGTTAAGGAAATGATACAGGACGTGGATTCCTCCACGGTGATCAGCGCACATGTAATAGAAAGCCCGGTGCTCGGTGCCATCACGCCCAAAGAATTGTCCGGAGGGGTAAAGGTTTTGATTCTGATGCTGAAAGACGATTCTTTTATTTATAATATGTCGAATTGCGGCAACAATTGTGCCAAATGGATTTTAAAAATCGCGGAGAAGAAAGATCTCACAGTGTATCTGCAGCACATTTTGCGCTTTGAGGGTGAGTTTGAGATCGCGATTATGAATACAGGCAGGGTCGTTCACAATCGGAAAGAATATGTGGAAGCTCTTCTGGAGGCGGAGGAATTACAGGACGGGGAAACTTAAGTGAGAATCTGACGCAAGCTGAACAAATTATTTCACGGCGGCTCTTAAGAAACACTTGGACGCAACCGTTGCGAATACGGAAGTGTCGTTTCGCGGAACTTTCGGAGGCGGCCATGAGTAGAAAAATAAGGAGGTAAGTTAAGTAGCAAAAAACATTGAAAAAGATTCCGAAATGTGACAAAATGTGTTCATCAGGAGGATTAATTATGAACACATCTAATATTACAAATTATAGACCAAAAGATTTAGCTTAAATTGGTAGGAGTTTCCGTCAAAACGCTATAGCGCTGGGACAGATAAGGGAGGACGGGGAGATTGCTAAGGAGTTACAAAACGGAAATAAATCCGACGCCGAAGCAGATACAGATCATCCATAAGACGATCGGAACCTGCAGATTCGTCTACAACTTTTATCTTGCGTATAATAAGGAAATGTACGAAAAGGAGCATCGTTTTGTCTCCGGCATGGATTTTTCCAAATGGCTGAACAATGTTTACCTGAAAGAGAATCCGGATCAGGCGTGGGTGAAAGAGGTCAGTTCCAAATCCGTGAAGAAAAGCATCATGAACGCGGAAAAGGCTTATAAAAGGTTCTTCAAGGGACAAGGCGGATTCCCCCGTTTTAAGAAGAAGGGGAAGTCGGATGTAAAAATGTACTTTGTCAAAACAGATTCACGGGTGATCATCCCATGTGAACGGCACAGGATAAAAATCCCCACGCTCGGCTGGGTGAGGTTAAAAGAAAAGGGCTATATCCCGACAGATCCTGATACCCATGTCATAAAGAGCGGGACAATTTCATGCCACGCAGGCAGATATTATGTGTCGGTGCTGGTGGAAGAGCCTGAAAAAGAAAAGTCGGCCTTAACGGACTCCGGCATCGGCGTAGATGTCGGCGTGAGGGATTTTATGATCGCAAGCAACGGCATGAAAAAGAAAAATATCAACAGGACCGCAAAGGTCAGGAAGTTAGAGAAACAGTTAAAACGGGAGCAGCGCAGCCTGTCGAGGAAATACGAGGGCCATAAAAAGCGCAGCACAAAGCAGGAAGGAGGAGCTACCCGGCAGAATATCCAAAAACAACAGTTAAAGGTACAGACACTTCATCAGAGGATAAATAATATCCGTACCGATTACGTAAATAAGTGCGTGAGTGAACTGGTGAAAACCAAACCGGCTTATATCACAATTGAAGATTTAAACGTATCGGGAATGATGAGGAACAGGCATCTCTCGAAAGCAGTCGCTTCACAGAAGTTTTATGAGTTCAGGACGAAGCTGGAAGCAAAATGCAAGGAAAACGGGATCGAATTAAGGGTTGCGGGCAGATGGTATCCTTCAAGCAGAGTATGCCATGCATGTGGCTGCATAAAGCATGACCTGAAGCTGTCAGACCGAATCTATATCTGTGGATGCGGATACAGGGCGGACAGGGATTTTAATGCAAGCCTTAACTTAAGGGATGTCAAAACTTACAAAATAGCATAGAAAAGCGATTGTAAGTATGTACCGATGGCTAGTCGGGAATTTACGCCTGTGGACTATACAGGAACTTGCGAGTAGATATGTTTTCGGACAATCAAAAGCATATAGGTTGAAGCAGGAATAATCTCGGTATGGGTATATCTGTCCATATTTTGAGTAGCAGTGATATGAAAGGTGAGTATTCTTTTCAGGTGAGAGGCAAGCGCACACGATTCTCTTTTCGAATCCGGCGCAACATCACTGTGTTAAAAGGGGACAGCGCGAACGGAAAAACAACCCTGCTTATGATGATGTATGAATATCTGAGAACCGGCAGAGAATCCGGATATTCCGTGACCACGGATGCGCGGTATTATGTTTATCTGCGTGATGAAGTTGGAAGAGACTGGACAGATGTGCTGTACCCGTTGAAAGATACGGTCATATTCATTGAGGAAAACAATGACTTCATCTTTGGAAAGCAATTTGCGGAATTTGTAAAATCTTCAGGCAACTACTTTGTTCTTGTAAACCGTGCGCCGCTGAAAATGCTTCCTTACAGTATACATGAAATATATGAGATCGTTATGGAAGGGCAGCGGGGGAGCCTGAAAGAAACATGGCACACGTTTCGTGAACTTTACAGCAACTTCCCGGTGCCGGAAAACAACCATCTGCAGATGGCGCCGCATTTGGCGCCATGATGGAGAAATGCATGGAGACGTTTGCGAATCGTGAGAACAGACGAATTTCGCTGTGGCTTCCGGAATCTTTTGAGTATATTATTTTAAAGTCCGGGCTCATATCATCGCCGGAAATTGAACGGATTCTTGAATCAGTGTCGGATTATGTGGAATGCGAAAAGTATGAAAGCTGGGAAAGGTTCTTCACAAATCTGCTGGAAAAACTGACGAAAGAATTGCCGCAGCCTTACTCGAAACAGAGGCTGCCGGCAGCCTGGCTGTCGGCGCCGGAGAAAGAAAAAATCATAAACGAATTCCCGGAGGCGATTCGGGAGAATATGTAAATGAAATGATAAGGGATAGTGTTTTAACAATTAGGGAGCTTCTGAAATGAACCATCAGAAGCTCCTTTTATGCAGTGAGTGCAGGTGTTATTGGTTTTCACACGCCGTAAAAATAAAAAAATTTTTTATAAGTGTGATATATCAGACGAAAAAAACCGTCTTATATATAAGAGGATTTTCAATTTTGGTTAAATGACAATCTAATGGAACAATTCGAAGTGGCTTGGGAATAATATATGAACCACATTTTCAGGGCGAACCCCGCCTAAAAACATGAAACGCAGCTACAATCGGCACCGGGAGGAAGAAGAAGGAGACATGGAGGATTCAACGATCGTTGAAATGTACTGGAATCGCGATGAGGATGCGATTTACTGGACAAATCAGAAATATGGCACCATGTGCCAGAATATCGCGTACAGCATTCTGGACAGCCACGAGGATGCGGAAGAATGTACCAATGACACCTGGCTGAAGGCGTGGAATTCCATGCCGCCGCTTCGCCCAAAGAATTTGAAGGCATGGCTCGGCCGCGTGGCCAGAAATCTCGCGTTGGATCGCTGGGACAGAAGCCACGCCTTAAAAAGGGGCAAGGGTGTGGAGCGACTGGAGAGCACGGAGCAAATGTGGGAAGAGCTTGGGAAATGCATCCCGGACAGCCGGACCCCGGAGAAGGAAGTGGAAGGGGAAGAGCTTGGCAGATTCCTGGAAAAGTGGCTGAGAACCCTGCCAAAGGATGACAGGCAGCTTTTCTTAAGGAGATACTGGTACGGAGAGCGGGTAAAGGACCTGGCGGCGGAGCGCGGCGAGATGGCATCCTTTACGGCACTGCGCCTGTCAAGACTTCGGGAGAAGCTGAAAAAAGCGTTGAAAAAAGAGGGGCTGATGTGACTCTTATATGAAAAAGTCTTCGATGGGATGATCTTCAGGTATGTAAGATGGGATTTCTTTTAGGCGTGTAGTTTCAGGAAACCATAGAGGTGTTATGTGTTATATAGGTTTGTTCGATGACAGACGAAAATCTCGACGAAGAATAAGACCGTTTTTGCAATGAAAGTTCCGGAATGAGGTTTCTTATGAATGAAAATGAGAAAGACAGAAAAATCAGGCAGCTTTACGACGGCCTGACGAATATCGATGATGAGCTGATTATGGAGGCAGGTGAGCCGATGGAGCGCAGTAAGAGCCGCGCCTTTCATCTTCGCATTTTTCGCAGGGGAAAGCGCCTGCGAAGTCCTAAAAAAAGAACCGTGCGCTGGGTCGCCAGAACTGCCGTTGTCTGTAGTCTGTGCCTGATCGTGTGCATCACTGCGGTGATTGCGATTGCTTCCCCAAAAGTCAGGGAGATGACCTGGAGAATGGCGCAGGTGTATATTGAAAGAGATACCGAAACAGAAGTCGCCGGGACAGAAGTCGTGATCGAGGATGTGGATTCGGTTTCCTATAAAAGCGGCGGATGCGTGGAGAAGAAAAATATGTATAATACGGCGGAGGTTTCACTGACAGCAGGCCCGATTTACGGCCAGACGACCGTCTACGTGTATGTCAGCCAGGCCGGAAATGCCGGATCATTGATAACGGAGACTGCAACTTATTCGCTCCCGTGTACGAAGGAGCTGATGTATGATACGACTTTCTTCGACTATGATGATTATAAGGGGGAAAGCTATCAGCTGAACGTGAAATTGTCCCCGTATGGCTATCAGACTACGACGAAGGTGGAGGGTACCTATATCCCATAAGGAGAAAGCATGAAAAGTTATTTTTATTCAACGCGAATGTCGCTCCGGCGCGCCTTCTGTGGTTCCAGATTTCCGGTAGCCGTGTTTCTGACGACACTTCTGCTGATCCTGGACCTGCTGCCGGTATTCCTTTCCGGTGTAACCATCAAAGATGGGGCCGTGTATACGTCATATGACCTTTTGGAGTTGTACGAATTGCGCGGCATGACGATGTTTCTGGGGTTTTCATTTATCACGGTGGTGCTTCCATACGCGGGGGTGTTTTGCGAAGATGTACAGAACGGATTTCTGATTCCCTTTGTGAAAAGGAGCTCCGCAGGTGCGTATGCTGCAGGCTCGGTTCTGGCCTGCGGTGTCAGCTCATTTTTGTGCGCGTTTCTGGGAGAGGTTCTCTGTCTTGGATTTTACGCGCTGTTTTGCCCGCTCGTCGGGGAATATTTTCAGCCGGGAAATTTTCCGTACTCGCTGGTGCAGGGCGGCCATTACGTCGCCTTTCTGACTGCGAAGGCTGTGCTGTTCGGGCTGCGGGGTGCTTTTTTTGGGATAGTTGTGGTGTTTATCTCCACGATGGTTCGGAATCGCTATGTGGTTTACGCGGCACCCTTCATCCTGTACTATTTTCTCATGAAGTTTGCCTACAGTATAGTCAATGTGCCATCCACACTGAATATCGGCGGGATTTATTTTGTGTTTGCGTTCGGGCCGGAATATGAGCTGAAAAGTCTGGCATATGCGGCGTTGGTGACGGTTCTGCTGGGCTTGGTGACAGCAACGGCACTTTCTCGAAAAACGCGGAGGATGATTTGATAAGGAAATATATAATGAGAAAAATATTTACTCTGGTAACTACGGATTTGAAGCGGCTGTTTTTTTCGCCGAAGGCGGGCCTCCTGCTGGTGCTCACACTCTTCTTTACCTACGATTTCGTCCGCATCGTGTCGCCCTATGCGGACGGCCTCGCGGTCACGCCCTGGGTTTATCCGATTTTTATGGACGACTGGGGCAATTGTCTCTATGTCATCCTGCTCATCTGCGTGCTGATGAGCGACGCGCCGTTTCCGTGCGGGAGCGAGTTGAATATCCGGATGCGGGTGGGAAAATATGTCTGGCTGGCAGCAAAAATTCTGTACATCATGGCGGCATCCGCCATCTATCAGGTGGTGATCGCGCTGCTCAGCTGGCTGGTATTTCTGCCGGATCTTGGAATCAGCAGTGACTGGGGATATGTTCTTCGCACCTATTATACAAATACCGGGGGAGCCTATGATGCATCAGGAAACATAAGCGGCACGTCGCTTCTGGGTTACGCGCCGATCACGGCCTGTCTGCTGCAGCTGGTTCTGGCCACCGGAGTCAGCACCATGCTGGGGCTGCTGATTTTCCTTTTCAACAGCCTGTTCCACAATTATACGGGAACCGTGCTGGTGAGCGTATTCTCCTGTGCACATCTTCTGCTGAATGATTTTGGTTTCTATGAATTTATTTCCTTCGAGCCGATGCTGGTCCCGACCGCGTGGATCCAGCTGGGAGATCTGGCCAGTGTCATCTCGCCTGGACAGGCAGCGGGGATCCTGGCGGTGATAATACTGGGAGTGTCGCTGGTGTGTGCAGCGCTGATGAAGGCGGGGAGAATATGTATTTATGATTGACGAGAAGCCGGACGACAGATGGGAGAATTGCTGAAGAAACTGGATTCGTCAGTTTTTGTGCTTCATCGCAAAGACCAGTGAGACTGAACTTTATGCTCAGGAAATGAAAATTAAAACGAAACAGAAAAATCAACGAATCCGAACTTTGTGCTCATGGACTGAGGGCGAAAACGAAACAGGAATATATCGTGGAGGTAATGAATGTAAAGCTATTTCCGGAAGACACAGGAATCATAAACAGGAGGGGAATGAATATTATGAAAAAATTATTGGAAACTTTCCAAAATCAACCACGCAAACCTTTCGAAAACATCAGTCGCCGTGCATTTTTTGCCGTGCTGATTTTGGCATGTATCTTTTTCTCCCTGCCTGGTGTGTCTGGCTGCACAAGTGCGGGCAGCCAGAATGAAAAAGAAGGAGCAGTTCCCCAGGGCAGTGTCGACAGCAATGGAACATCTGGAACATCCGCCACTTCCACCACGAGTCAGGAGGAAATCGACGCGGTTCATCTGGACGGCGGCGGTTTTACCGTGGACTGGCACGAGGAGGTGGAGCTTACGGATGACCTGGCACTGCCGGAAGAGGAGCTTCCGGTGGCGTACCGGGAGACGGCGGAATATCTCTTTGCCATCTATGAGGATCACGTTGTCATCGAGCGGTACCTGGGAAATGCCACGCATGTCACCATTCCGTCGGAATATGAGGGGCTGCCGGTGACGGAGATCGGCGGGGAGAAAATCTGCTGTGATGGTGTATCGCTGGATGCTTTCCGTGGAACTGCTGTCGAAGAGGTGGTGATCCCGGAAAGTGTCACCCGGATCGGGGAGGGGGCGTTTCGGGGATGCGAACACCTGACGAGCCTGACGATCCCGGAAAGTGTCACCTGGATCGGCGGCGCGGCGTTTTACGGTACGCCGTGGTATGATTCGCTGAACGATGAATTTGTGATCGTGGGGGACGGCCTGCTGATCAAATACAACGGAACCGACGCGGATGTGGTCATTCCGGATGGGGTAAAGGGAATCTACGGTGCGTTTGACGACAATGAGAACCTTACTTCAGTGACCATTCCGGAGAGTGTGACGCAGATTTTGTGGGATGCTTTCAGTGGCTGCGCCGCACTCACGGAGGTGTATATCCCGGAAAGCGTTTCCCTCATCGGGGATAATGCCTTTAACGGGTGCAAGGCGCTTGCGAAAGTCAGCGGAGGCGCGGGGATCACGCAGATCGGAGCTTATGCCTTCAGTTACAATGATGCGCTTTCTGACTTTACTTTCGGAGAGCGGGTGGAGGAGATCGGCTACTGCGCATTTTTTCAGTGCACGGCCCTCACGGAGGTGGATTTCCCCGACAGCCTTCGCATCATCGGCGACCAGGCATTTCAAAACTGTTCCGCGCTTGCCACAGTGAAGAACGGGAAAAACGTGATCGCGGTGGGCTATTGGGCCTTCGATGATACGCCATGGCTGGAGGCACAGACGGACTATTATGTAGTGGTTGGCAAAAATGTGCTGATCGAATACAACGGCAAAGATAAAGACCTGGTGCTGCCGGACACCATCACTTACCTGGGCGGCGCATTCAGCGCCATGGAAGAGCTCGACGAACTTACATCCATCGTCATCCCGGAAAGTGTCCGCGGCATCGCCGCCCGCGCTCTGGACAGCCAGATGTATCTGGCATCCATCACCATCGAAGGGGATCGCGTGACCTGCGGCGATAACAGCCTTGCCTGCGATCATCTGACACAGGTGAACCTGCCGGAAAATCTCACCGTTCTTCCGGCGTACCTGCTGACCCGCGCAGACATCACGGAAATTCAGATCCCGGACACGGTGGTGCTCATCGGAGAAAATGCATTTGACAGCTGCGCTTACCTTACAGAGGTAACCATCCCGGAAGCCTGTGTGATGGTGGATGAATATGCCTTCGCAAACTGCGAAAGCCTTGGGGAAGTCTGGATTTTAAATGAAGAGACTTATCTGGCGGAGGGGATCTTTGAAGGCTGCCCCGAGGAACTCGTCATTCACGGGTATGCAGGGTCCACGGCGGAGGAGTACGCAGCGGAGTATGGGATCGAGTTTGAGGGGATTTGAGTGAAATCCCCGGTGGCATGCATGAACTTTAAAATGGAGTTTTAAAGAAATGTGGGGAGACGGAAAATGAATCAGGAATATATCATAGAAGTATCGAATGTAAAAAAATATTTCCGGGAGACGAAGGCGCTGGATGACGTGTCCATCAGCTTCGAGCGGGGAAAAATCCACGGCATTATCGGCAGGAACGGCAGCGGGAAAACCGTCCTGCTTAAGTGCATCTGCGGACTCACCCCGGTCACCTCCGGCGCCGTGCTGGTGGACGGAAAAAGAGTGGGAAAGGATGTGGAGATCCCGAAAAACATCGGTGCCCTCATTGAACACCCGGGCTTTATCCGGGAATACAGCGGCCTGGCGAACCTGAAATTCCTCGCTGGCCTGACGGGAAAAATTGACACGGAGAAGCTGAGCGAACTCATGGAGTCTGTGGAGCTTGACCCGAAATCCAGAAAAAAGGTGAGCAGGTATTCGCTGGGAATGCAGCAGCGGCTGGGCATCGCCCAGGCGATCATGGACGACCCAGACATCCTCATTCTGGACGAGCCGACAAACGGACTTGACAACAGAGGCGTGGGCTGGTTTCGAGAGATGCTGTTAAAAAAGAAAGAAGAGGGAAAGACCGTGCTGATTGCCAGCCATAACAGTGCGGATATTGAACTCCTGTGTGATACGGTGTGTGAGATGGATGCGGGGAAGATATTGCACTGATATGGAAATGAAAAGCCAGGGTTCGGCCATCCGTGCAGCGGTATTCCTGAGATATTCTGCAATTTCTGACAAAACAAAAAGATCACCGTGAAAGAACCCGCCAGATAAGGGTATTCTTTCATGGCATCCGCATGAAAGGGGAGCCATGAGAAAAAAGAAAAATATAAGTTTTCTGATAATGTGTATGCTTTTTGTGTTTTGCTTCGCAGACTGTAGTCAGACTGAGCCGGACACGGAAACAGACGCAGCCCATACAGTAACCAGAGCAAATGAGTCCGACGCAACGGAGACCGAAACACAGGCAGAAATCGTCGGGACACCGGAGGAGATCCTGGCCGCAGTGGACTGGGATTCGGAGCATATCGAATGTACTCTGACAGATCGCTTTGCCATAGACGCGGATGTTCCAACGAAATCCGCTTATGAGGGTGAATTCGGATTGTTTGGCTATACGTTAAATGATATGGGATTAAATGAGGGACTTGACAGTGAGGGAGTTCTGGAAATGAGCCGGGGGCTGGCAAAAACGGGCGATGCGTTGACCGGAGGAACAGTGGCTGACAATTTTAAAAATTATGAGGAAAGAGAAGCGGAACTCGAAGAAAAAGGAGACAATTCCGGGCTGGAAGCACTTACAGATGCTTTTTTGAGGTCGCTGTGCTGGACAAGTAAATATAGATGGCAATATGATCTGGGCCTTTCAAGAGGCGATTACAGTGACTGGCAATCGCCCCGTACTTACAATCTCAGGAAGCACTACCCGTATTACATCAGTGGCCGATATGATGAGAATCTGATTACACAGCGGGCAGAGGAAGTTGCGGAAACGTTTACCGAATATATTTTTTTTGACGAATATACTTATGAATGCGCCACAGTCGACGGAGAACTCTGTAGTGACATCATGGAATTTTATGACAGGTTTGGCTGGAGCTTTGAAACATCTGTTTTCCACCAATATTCGGAAAATATGGATACAAGATACGAAATTACACTGTATCCGGTCATTGACCGGGGGATTTGTCTGATGAATAATTACAATCCCTACAGCACTAGCTGGTACAACGATGTCATATTTTATTTGAACAGTGACTATGAAATCTATTACGTTGCCGGTGAGAATGATCTGTTGGTAGATGATTCGGCGTATGCATACACAGAAATCATGAGCCTTCAGGACATTTTGTTGCAGTTTTATAATGACTGCGATGCAAAGGAAAATATCACCGTACTGAAAGTGCGGCTGTGTTATGCCGCGCGAGGGGGCGAAGAGGAACAAGAATCGTATCTTGAGCCCTGCTGGTGGATTCAGTATGCCTGCTCAGACGTAGTAAACGGCGATGCAGACAATACGGCGTACTGGGCTGTGACCGGGGAAAAGATTTATAACGGGTGTTGAAGGGAAATTATTAAGCTGTATTCGCAAATGTAAGGAACGCAGCTCATGCGGAACCCGGCACAAGAAAATCGCCATTTTAAAAATTTCGGGTTGAATCTTTGATAAAATCTCGATAGAATGCTGACAAAAATGGAGGTGTGACCATGGCTCAAATATGTCCCGTTTCCGACTTAAGGAATAAATTTACTGAAATTGAAAAGCTGCTTAATGAAGGCCAGACCGTTTATTTTACTAAAAATGTCGATGATGACAGGGTGGTGTTCAATTTGGGACAGAATTCTGAGCTTACGGATGAGGTTGAGATGAAACTGGATGAGGCCGACAGGCAGGCAACATCCACAACTGAGCGTTTATCGCATCAGACTGTATTTGCAAACGCAAGGGGAGCAGCCCATGCAAAATGAAAAAGTTATAAGTTAAGGAAGAATAACAGCGCTCAAAGCCTGTCCGAATCAAAATCGGACGGGCTTTATCTATGGAAAGAGGTTTTATATCTCTTGTATATACCGGAGCATATAGAAATAAACTATATTATCATTTTTGAAAAATATAAAAATTATAAGAAAGCTGTGTTATATTTGTCTGAAAAAGTTGTCTTATATAGTAGGGAGTTTGGCGTTTGCACCACAGGACTGAATGACAGAAAGCATCAGATGAGTATTCCGGGCTATTTCATCAGATATGGAGCTTGATGGCAAGCAGGTATCTTCAAATGAAAACAGACAGACGTATGCAGGGGAGAATTGTGAAAAATCCCTCTGAGGCGCTGATTTTTGATAAATTAAGGAAAGCAGGGAAACCATGGAAGACAGGGAGATCATCGATCTCTACTGGGAGCGCAATGAGAAGGCGATCAGGGAGACAATGAAAAAATACGGCGCTTTGTGCCACGGCATCGCCCAGAATATTCTTGCCAGCCGCGAGGATGCCGCGGAATGCGTCAATGATGTCTGGCTAAAGGCGTGGGATTCCATGCCGCCGCAGCGGCCGAACAGCCTGAGGGCATGGCTCTGCCAGGTGGTGCGAAATGTTGCGCTGAACCGCTGGAAGAAGGAACACGCCATGAAGCGATATGACGAAACGAAGCAGATGTGCAGCATGGAGCAGATGGCAGAGGAACTTCAGGAGTGCGTTCCCTCACCGGATGATACGGAGCGGGCGCTGGACGCAAAGGAACTGAGCGCGTACTTAAGTCAGTGGCTTCGCGACCTGCCGCAGGCCGACCGCATCCTGTTTATGCGCAGATATTGGTATGGCGAGCAGGTAAAAGATCTGGCGAAGGAGCGCGGTGAATCTCCGGCCGGCGTTGCCATGCGGCTGATGCGGCTGCGGACGAAGCTGAAAGAATCGCTGGAAGAGGAAGGGTATCGGCTGTAGCTCAAAAGAATCGCCGGAAGAGGAAGGGTATCGGCTGTAGCTCAAAAGAAACGTCGGAAAAGGAAGAGGGGCGATTTTGACTGCGGATGAAGAATCTGGTGTCATACTTTGAAAATCGGTATCATCGGATGGATATATTAATCTATAGAATTCGAAATGAGGTAATTTATGAGTGAGGAAGTCGAAAAATTATATAACGGTCTGACCTATATTGACGATGACCTGATCCTTGAGGCAGGGGAACCTGCGCGGTCGGATCATTGGAAGGCACATCAGGCTCGAAATTTTGCGGGAAAAGCAGGCAGTAAGTTTAAAACCGTCTTTGTCCGTGTCGCAGTGGCCTGCCTGGTTCTTATGATCTCCATGGCGACGGTGCTTGCGGCTTCACCGGCACTGAGGGAGATGGTGGAAGAGATGGTCGTGGGCTTTTCGGGTACAGGCATTCAGGTTTCCATAGTCCGCGATGACGATGGAACGTCTGCAGATTCCGAAGAAGAAAAAGCGCTGCCCGCCGTGACCCTGGGATGGCTGCCGGAGGGCGGCACGCTCACCGTGGACGAGTCAGATCCGGCTGTGCGCATCCTGAATGTAGCGTATGCGGACGGGGCTTCCGTGGAGGTCTGCGTGGGTGATTTTTGGGTCTCGACCCTTGTGGGCGGCACGACAGAGATCGAAGGGATAGACGAGGATGACATTGAGGCTGCGATATCGGAGGAGAACGGAGGAGCTGAGAACTCAGGGGCAAATAATAGAGACGAGGAAGGGGATATTGAGAGCTCAGAGGTAAATAATGGAGACGAGGAAGGAGATGCTGAGAGTTTAGGGGTAGATAATGGGGACAAGGGAAGAGATGTTGAGAGCACAGAGGTGAATAGCGGGGACAAGGATGGAACCGCAGAAAAAAATGAAGCAGAAGAAGGAGCGGAAGGAGAAAATAACGAAGAGGATACCAGAACATCGGAGGGGTTTATTCAAATACAAGATCACGAGGCTGTCATAAGCGTCTGGAAAGATCAGATTTTGATTTTCTGGTACGAGGATGAGTATGATGTGATGGTCAGTGTCCACACACAGGGGATTGATGAGAAAGATGCCAAAAAAATTGCGGAGGAGATGGTGATCGAGTGATCTGCAATCTTTGGTGTCATGATACTTTTTTTCTTTCGTGTTATATCGCAGTATGATACAGGGATATAGAGTCGCGATTTTTTGCAGTCTGGAAGAAAAGCTTCCTTTATTATAATAAATCTGAAATGTTATGTCGAAAAGGAATATGCCTTTGCGAGAAACAGTGTCTAAAAACAGGGAACCAGATAATGAGGTGGATACTACACTAATTCACGTGTCCACTGTTATAGGTATATTATGCGATGAGAGCACCAGGGAGGATGTCTATTGATATGAAGAAATTTTTCATGACCGCCACAGGAGTTTTCCTGATATTCCTTCTTGCGGGGCTTATGCTAAGGCGCGGTTACACCGAAATCCGTTTTCAGGATCCGGAGGTTCTGGCCGATTTCGTGCGAAGCCCGTTTGAAAGTGAAGAAGGTTACGAAGGTTCCTACGTGGAGCCTTACACGGTAGAAACGGATTACGGTACAATGACCTACGGCGGATACACGGAAGGAATGCCGTCGCAGGCAGAGCAGATCAGGGAAGAATTGGACGGTGCCGACATTGTGGTAAAGGCAAGGGCGACCGGTGACGTCCGGATCCTGGCCGGTGTCGTGTGCCAGACCGTTCAGGTGGAGGAAGTGTTGCGGGGCGAAGTTTTCCGGGAAAAGCTGACGGTCATTTCGCAGCGGGAAACTGTGACGATCGACGGGGAGTTGAAAGTCCTGGGCGGCTACACGAACTGGATGACGGAAGACGGGGAGTATCTGGTATTCCTAAAAGAATACAGCGCACTTGCCGGGAAATATTACCTGGCAGATGGGGCGGGCGTGGGTTATTTCGCTCTGACGGACGTGGAGAATGAGATCGTGGAGTATCATGCGGCATGGGCGTGCGGGGCGGAAAACGAATTTTTTGCCTGCACACAGGAGGCGCTACAGGATCTGTTGGATATTAAACGGGAAAATTTGAAGAAATTTGGGTTGGGCGGGTGAGAAAGAATGGCACCCAAAGTTCGGAAGAACCGAAACTTATTTCATCTTAAGACCGTCGTCTTGTAAGATTGTCAGGCAGGAAACTTCTATTAATGAGGAAAGGAGACAGCCATGTTTCGCTTGTTAAAAACAGATATTCATATACTGATGAGAAAGAAGGGGTTCCAAGCCACCTTCCTTTTACTCATGGTTTACGCGCTTGGCACGTCGATTTATTACGCGTATCAGCAGCAGGGGCTGGATGCCTCCGAATTGTACCATCCAGCCATCCTTTCAGCCATCAATTCGGATGCCAGGCATGCGGCGCTGTTTGCCACGTGGTTCCCCATTCTCGCCGTGCTGCCTGCCGGATTTTCCCTTGCGGGAGAGCAGAAAGCGGGAACCGATATCTTTCTGATGACGCGGGCCGGAGGCAGAAATTATTATGGTTCAAAGCTGCTTGCAGGTTTTCTGGTCAGTTTTGTGACATTTACGCTCCCGTTTCTGCTGGAGGTGGCGTTCCAGATGATCATTTTTCCACAGGGTGGAGGAAATACCATGACAGGATGGCCCATGTACTCGCCAACCTATCTGGAATATTCCGAACGTTTTATTTTTGGTGGACTCTACAGGATCAGCCCGTATCTGTATTATGCAGTTCACCTGCTGCTTCTGGGGACGTTCGCCGGGTGTGGTGCAGTCTTCGTATTGGGCATATCAACGTTTCGCCTGAAGTTTCAGGCACTCCTTTTCGTGCCGTTGTATCTGTTTCTGTATGTGGTGGGTCAGGTAGCACCATTAATTTTCGATTTTACAACGAACCTGAACTGGTATCTGCTGGCCTATGATGCCGTGGAGGGAAAACAGCCGGCGTATTATATTGGACTGATGGTGGTCATGCTGGTGACCGGATGTCTGCTTACGGCAGTCAATTTCAGGCGGAGCGTGGGGACTGCCAGAAGGTGAAAGTCGATTGCTTATAAATACATGCTTCGAATTTACTTTGATTCGCACCATCACAGAAAACGAGGGAGATAAATTTGAAACGCCACAGAACAATCTTTCTATTAACCGGCCTGATTGCCGCACTGAACTTTTTTCGCTGCCTTAACCAAGGCTGGAATGCGGCAGACTGGTATGTCGATCTGCTCGCACTTGTCGGCCTGGGAAATCCGGAAATGAGAACCGTGCCGCTTGTGATGATGGCGGGGGACATGGTACCCATTTTCTGCTTCGAGCTGATTTTTGGCATTTCCCTGTACCAGCATTACTGCACGTGCAGCGTCTACTATTTCAGCAGGCAGAACAACCGCTCGAAGTGGTACCTGATGGAGAGTGCGAAACTCTTTGGTTATACGGCGGAATATATGGCGTTGTATGTTTTCCTTTCAGCCCTGACAGCGGTGGTTGCCGCAGGTGGGATGTTTGCCGATGATATTTCAGCCGGTGGTGTTATAGACAGCAATGTTTTGGCTGGTAATATTACAGCCAACAGTATTTGGCCCGGTGATATTTCAACCGGCAGTATTTTGGCTGGTTATATTTCAACCGGCGGTATTTCTGCCGGTGATATTTTAGCCGACAGTATTTCACCAGGCAGTGTTCCTGTCGGTGATATCCCTGGCGACAGCATGTTAATGGGAACCATAATTTTGTGTCTTATGATTACAGCGCTGTACACCCTGTACGCGTTTTGCTTTACACTTTTGATAAATATCCTGTGTATCGCAGTCGGGAGCCAGTTCTCATACGTGGCTGTCATCGGTGCGCAGCTAGCTCTGGTTCTCGCAAACGTCGTGCCGGAGGTGACGGAACTGGAGGGGGCTTTGCGGTTAAAGCTTTTGCTCAACCCCACAGCGAGCCTGGTCCTGTCCTGGCATACGCCTGTTATGGGAGAATACTGGGAGCAGACGGTCGCGGCAGATTTTTCGGTGTGGTATTCGTTCCTGTATCTTGCAGCAATCGCTGGAATCGTACTTTTCGCCGGACGGTTGGCTGTAAAGCGAACCGACATATTAGGCGGGAGTCGCGCGGTGGGGGAATGAGGAGCGCCTATTGATGGATGAGAAAATGTCTTCCCGTAGAGACTTTTTTATCAGGGAGATTTTATGCCCGCTGCTCAGACACCAACATGAGGAAAGAAAAGCCGATTGCTCCGCGCGAAGTCAACGCGAAGCGTTTACTTCAGTGCTCCTGCGATCGTTCAAAGGAAATAAGGAGTAGGGATACGATGAAAATTATATTGAAAAATGTCACAAAACGGATCGGCACAAACGAAGTGCTCACAGAAGTCAATGCAGAATTTGAAAGCGGCAGGGTTTACGGGATAACCGGCCGCAACGGTAGCGGAAAGACTATGCTTTTGCGCGTGATCGCGGGTCTGCTGCGCCCGACGATGGGAGAAATTCTGGTGGACGATGGTGCGGAAAACTCTGTGGGAAATCCGCCTAAAAGGCTGTACAAGGATCTGGAGGTCATTCCGAAGCTCGGCATTGTTCTTGAAAACGCTGGGCTGTATCCGGAATTTTCCGGTTACCAAAACCTGAAATTTCTTGCGGGCATCAACAAGCTGGTCGGGGAAGCCAAGATACGGGAGACTATCGAACGGGTCGGTCTGGACCCGAACGATAAGCGCAGCATCCGCAAATATTCGCTCGGCATGCGGCAGCGCATCACTCTGGCTCAGGCCATCATGGAAAAGCCGGATGTGCTTCTCTTAGATGAGCCGACGAACGCGCTGGATGAGACAGGCGTGGAACTGCTGTACAAAATCGTGCGCGAAGAAAAGGAGCGTGGGGCGCTGGTGATCCTGGTAAGCCACACACGGAACGATATACAGGCAGTGTGCGACTGCGAAATGAAGATGCGGAGCGGGAAGCTTGCGTTTTAATCCCCTTTCCGCCGCCAGACCGATGGCACAAATAATGAAAGTTCTGTTTTTGTCACAGAAATTTTTTGAAAAAAAGATTTTGGCAACAAGTTGGCAACAAAATCATGGTATACTATAGAAGTCTGTCATTTCGCCGGCCGTGCGTCGGCCGGTTACTATTCACGGCCTCCCCCTGCATTCGCAAAAACTTCGACTTAGATTTCATGAAACCGTCTCATTTCACGAAGTTTGGAAATTAAATCGCGTAGCGATTTAATTTCAGCTCATTGAGGGGAGGTGACTGTTGCACAGTCATCCTATGAAATTCAATAAGTTCCCTTACGAGCACATAAGTTCAGCGAAGCTGAACTTGCGACGTGAACTTATTGAATTTTATAGGATTTCCGTGAATAGTAACCATTTGACAGGCTTTTATTCTTCATTGACATTCATACAGTTGCCTGATAAACTTTGGTTCAGGCATCAAAAGTCATCTTTCAGAGTTAATGAGAAGTATTAATTCATATGCATATGTCAGCGGAAAGACTTTATGACCCGAACCAATTCCTGAAAATAAGTCATGACACTGCGGAAGGGAGGAACAGCGATATGGTCAAAATATTGATCGCGGAGGACGAGAAGGCGATTAATGAACTCGTCACATTTAATCTGGAGCTGGCCGGATACGAGTGCTGCCAGGTCTATGACGGCGAAGCCTGTCTCGAGGAGCTGTTAAAACATAAATATGATCTGCTGATCCTGGATGTCATGATGCCAAAGCGTTCCGGTTTTGAACTGATGGAGTTTACCGAGAATATCCCGGTGATTTTCCTCACCGCGAAATCTGCGTCGGCGGACAAGATCAAAGGGCTGCGGCTGGGCGCGGACGATTATATCACCAAGCCCTTTGATATCGTGGAGCTGGTGGAGCGTGTGAAGGCTGTTCTGCGGAGAACAAAAAAGGATGAGAATGTTTTCGAATTCGATGATGTGCGCATCGAGTTCGACCGGCGCCGGGTCTTCAAGGCCGGCGTGGAAGTGGACTTAAAGCCAAAGGAGTTTGACCTGTTAGAAGCCCTGGTTAATCACCGAAATCTGGCGCTGTCCCGGGAAAAGCTGCTCAGGCTGGTCTGGGATTACGACTACGAAGGCGACACCCGCACCGTGGATGTGCACATTCAGCGGCTGCGCAAGAAGCTGGGCATATCAGATCGAATTCAGACGGTCTATAAGAGGGGATACCGGTTTGAAATATGAAAATAAAATTTTGGCAGAAAACCTGGCTGCTCACGATGGCACTGTTTTTGATCAGCTTTAATATCGGCGTACTGATCATTTACACATATCACAAAAACCTGCTGATCGAGGAGATCGCTGCTTTCGAGGAGCTGTATTATGTGGGAAATTCCTTTGAACAGGATTACCAGGGGCTGGCGGAAGTGAATCCGCAGGCGACTCCGGCTCTGATGTGCGCTTATGGAAGGCGTTACCTGAAGAAAGATATGCCCATCGCATTTTATAAGGAAGGTTCCGATTCGGCATTTCATACGACGTTCTCGAAAGACATTTCCATGGAATCGAATTCTGTTGCGCAGAAGACGGTGGACGGGACAAGATATCTTCTGATTTCCATGGATGTCTGCGATGGCGAATACCAGATCATCGTCGCAAAGGATATAAATTCCTTTGATTCCGAACTGCGCATCATGCTGTATGTGTATATGGCCATTTCAGGCGGGATATCCGTAGTGCTGGCGGTCGTCCTTTACTTTGTCCTGAAAAAGCTGTCGGAACCGCTGAGTTTGATGAGGAAAACGACGGAGAAAATTGAGGCGGGCGATTACTCGGCGAGGGTCGAGGAACAGGGAAACGATGAATTCACCGTCCTGGCGAAAAGCTTTAATCTGATGCTCACAAAGATCAATGAGCAGATGCGGGATCTGGAGCGGGAAGCGGAAGAAAGAAAGCTGGAGGCCCAGAGAAAACAGATGCTCGTGGATAATATGGCCCATGAGCTGAGAACGCCGCTGACCAGCATTCACGGGTATGCGGAATATCTGGAAAAGGCGAACGTGCCGGAGCAGCGCAGGCTGATCGCGGAGAGATACATTATATCCGAATCGGAGCGCCTCCAGAAGGTATCGGAAATTTTGCTCGACAGTGCATTTATCCGCGAAAATAAGGTTGAGATGTCGGAAGCCGACCTGGCGGCGGTGCTCACGGATGTTTCGGAAAAGCTTCGGTGGAAGGCGGATGCTTCACAGATCAAACTTGGCTGCAATGCCTCGCCTGCGCCGGTCATGGGGAATGAAACCCTGCTTTCCATGCTCTTTTACAACCTGACGGATAACGCCATCAAAGCCTGCCAGGCAGGCGGCAGGGTCTGCCTTTCCTGCTGCGGGGATCAGGCGGTCGTCGAGGACAACGGTAAAGGCATGACGAGGGAGCAGCTTGGACATATCACAGAGCCTTTCTACCGAACGGATCAGTCGCGCTCCCGCGCGGAGGGCGGCGCGGGGCTCGGCCTGGCACTCTGCAGCCAGATCGTTCAGGCCCACGGCGCTGATATGCACTTTGAATCTGAACCGGGGAAGGGGACGAGAGTAATTATCACGTTTACAAGTTGGCAATAACTCTGAAATGAGACGGCAACATTTTCTGCTTATAATGACACCATGGACGGGAAGTCTTAAAGTAAATGATTTTTGTTTCACAACATGTCGTTTGCTTCGGAGACCGAAATCCGTGGCGTTATTTTTTGTCTGATGGTTTTTATTCACAGTCGGGCTTAAGTGAATCGAAAAATCTGCATCGGAGGACAAATCGTTTCGCGATTGCATTTCCTTAAGGGTCATAAGCTGATTTTGCCGGATGAATATGCCTGATGATTGAGAAACAGGATATGTTTTCAGGCATATCTTCAGACATGAACCGCGAAACAGGATATGTTTTCAGGCGTATCTTCGGGAATAGCCCTCGAAATGAACAATTTTTAAGGTATGGTGGGACTATGAGGAAGGAAAAAAGACATGATTTGATGATTAAAAAGAGACTGCTTGCTGCCTGCATGGCGGTTGTACTTCTGGTGTTGCCGCTGTTTTCCGCATGTAAAGGCGCGGAAAATGAACTGATGGATGTTCCGACAGAAGCCTCAGAGGATGAGGATGAACTGGATTCCCAATGGGTTCTGTCGGAAGAAATGATGGAGGATGACCACCTGTACGCGGAGGTGAAAGACGGGCTTACGATCGATGCTTATTTTACTCCTTTATCATACTATGAGGATGGGGTTGCTGTCTGGGAGCCTTCGGAAGTCCTTTACGAGGAGATGGGGGAGGAAAACTACTCATGCGAAGAACTGGCGGAGGACGACCCTGTGCTCGGCGTGACCACGATCGGGACGGTCACGGATGCCCTGGACACGATGGCACAGGCGCTCGGTGAGACGTATGAGTCTCAGTGGGAGCTGGCAAAAAACGGAGGTTCCTACAGGCGGGGAAGTGACAGCGTCAGTGCGAAAAGTTACAGTTACCTGCCGGGAGATCGGGACGTGACGGTATATACGAGCCGCTTCGCAAAGGATATCACGGTATGGAACGGTATGTACCCGAATGTGCTGCCAACGGTGGAGAGGACTTCGCTTCGGGGATTGTCTGTCGATACGGTGAAGGAAGCAGTGACGCAGGCAATCAATGAAATCTACCCGGATGTGGCAGCCCACTACAGCCTGTACTGCTATTCCCAGTATTATGAGATAAGGTATTTCGCCTCTGTGGAGGGAATACCACTGAAGCAGGCTCCGGTGAAGGTTCACATAGATTCGGGGGAAATGGCTGAGGATTCTTTTGGGTATCAGGAAGAGTATAACGATGAGAGCAATGACGGGTATGGCTTCACAAGCTCCGGGGAATACTACCTGGCACTCATCTATATCAGTGATTCCGGGCTCTGGCTTTCGCTGTATCATGACTACCTGTGGACACAGTTCCGGGAGGCCAGAGAGGTGCTGACCATCAATGACATTCTCCCGAAAATATTCAGTGCGTTGGAGTTGAAGTCCAACACGTATGATATCACGGTCGAAAATATCGAGCTGGTCATGGCGCGGACATCCGCAGAGAATGAGGATGGGACGTACCGGGTGGTATATGCGCCGTACTGGATGGTGGATTATACTTATGTGCTGGGCGGCGAGACAGAGCATGAGCAGCTGGCCTGGGACGCATATACGGGGGTGAACGCGGCGAAAAACTATACGCCGATTTTGCTGGAGGACTGAGAAACAGGGAGTGACATGGAATGTGGGAGGAGGGAACGAAGTTGAAGACATCACGGTACTGTGCGACGAAGTGACGGAGCTGAACCATGTGCGATTTTTTGTCTCGATGCTCGTCGGTGAGATAACATAAAATCCTGTCCTGTAATCGGCTCTCTGAATTTTACGGGAAATCACTAAAAAAAGAGGTGTAAAATTTTTGATTACTGTGTTATGATAAATCTGTTTTTGTATCAGGAAAGAAATGATGCCTGCTATGATAAAAAGAAACAGCGGCTGATTATTTATATTATTTTACACGCATGTGCGTGTAAGGAAAAGCGAGGCATAGCATGAGCTATAGAATTGAGCAACTTGCCATGAAGAATTATGGAGTGATCGGGGATCTGTATTGCGATAAATTTTCCGGCATAAACCTGATTATCGGAGAAAATGGAACAGGAAAGACATATTTTCTAAAATCATTGTACTCGGCTGTACGTGCTCTTGAGGAGTATAAAAGGGGGGACGACATCAGATCGCTGAACGATGTTCTCTCAGAAAAGTTGCGCTGGACTTTTCAGGTAGATAAATTGGGTGACATGGTGACCAGAACAGCAAAGGATGAGTTGGAATTTGGAATTAAAATCGGAGAACTCAAAACAAAATATCAGTTATCGGCGGATGTTTCCGGCAAGGTGGAGACGGTGACCGAACCGGCAAAAGGAAAAGAAGGGAATTCAATTTTTATACCGGCGAAAGAAGTGCTGTCGTTATATTCTATTATACTGGAGTCGAGAGAAGTGGATAAAGTTTTTGGCTTTGATGATACTTATTACGATCTGGCGAAAGCTTTGCGTATTTCACCGTCCATAGGAGAAAAATCGGCCATGTTTGCCAAGGCCAGAAAGATGGTCGGTGACGTAATTGACGGGAAAGTAGATTACGACGATCATAAGGGGAAGTGGTATTACAAGAACAGAAGCAATCAGCAGTTCTCCATAGGCTCCACCTCTGAGGGAGTTAAAAAGATAGCGATTATGGACAGGTTGCTTTCCAACAGATATTTAGATGAAAATTCTATCATTTTTATAGATGAGATAGAAGCTGCATTACATCCGGAGGCAATTTGTCAGTATCTTGATATGGTTGACAACATTGCGGGAGAAATGGGAGTACAGGTCTTTATTTCAAGTCACTCGTACTTTGTCATCAAGAAATTGCTTTTAATCGCGATGAAGAGAGAGAACCATGTGACTTGCATTTCGCTCGGAAAAAACAGAGATGTGCAGATTTGTGATTTACATGATGGAATGCCGGATAATTCCATTATAGAAACTTCGATTCGACTGTATGAACAGGAGATTGAGGAGGCGTTGTAGTGGCTATGATTATTTATGAATCTGGTATGAATTTTGGAAAATATGAGGAAGCTGATGTTTTCCAAATTGAGAAGAGCAGCCAGTATATGGAAAAGCTTATGCCTAACGGAGTAAAGAGCTGCGAGTTTATCCGAAGAAAGGCAAATAAGATATATTTTATAGAGGCGAAGACATCCTGTCCAAATCAGATTACGGCAGAAACGCAGGAAGAAAAGAAAGAAAAGTACAGAAAATACGTGGACGACATTACACAAAAAATGAGAAATTCGTTGGATTTATATGCCAATATTCTTCTCAACCGCTATCCGAATGATGGAGTGGGTGCACATCTTATGGAAAAAGATTTATCTTCTTCAGAGATAAAATTAGTCCTTGTCGTAAAGAATGCGGAAAAGGCATGGCTGGAACCATTTGAGGATGTGTTTAATAAGCTGTTGCGCGATGAATTAAAGATATGGAAAATACCACGCGTTTTTGTTATTAATGAACAGATGGCAAAAGAAAAGGGGCTGGTTTGTGAGTAGAGTAGCCCATACACAATGAAAAAGCCGAAAAAGGACGACGGTACGGCTAACGTTTACAAGTTGGCAATAACTCTGAAATGAGACGGCAACATTTTCTGCTTATAATGACACCATGGACGGGAAGTCTTAAAGTAAATGATTTTTGTTTCACAACATGTCGTTTGCTTCGGAGACCGAAATCCGTGGCGTTATTTTTTGTCTGATGGTTTTTATTCACAGTCGGGCTTAAGTGAATCGAAAAATCTGCATCGGAGGACAAATCGTTTCCGTGGGGTGACAGAAAATGTGGGAGGAGGAAACGAGGTTGAAGACATTTTTAAGGGTAACCGGGAAAGAGATGTCCTACGGCATCCGGAATGTTCGGTTCTGGGGGACAGTGATCGCACTGACAGTGCTGATGCTGTTGGACGCGGTGCAGCAACTCAGTACCGCACAATTCGCAGATGAGACAGGAGCAATTGTTTATAACACGGACATATTGACACTGACGATCGGCATCATCGGGGGCGGATGTTACATGTTTTGGGCTCGTTTCTGCCTTTTCGCAGTGCCGTTCGGCTGCTGTTTTTACGATGAATACTCACAGTGCGCATCAAAGTACCGGCTTACGCGCACGAACAGCCGTATTTACGGCCTTTCGAAAATGACAGCCGGGGTGTTTCTGACCGGAGCCACGGTCATACTTGCGAATCTTGGCATGCTGGCAGTTTTGAAGGCGGCGGGGCTCCCTTTCCTGCTGCCGGAGGAATTTATGGAAATCGATGGAGTAATGACCTCATTCAGCGCGACTTATTATTCATACGGGCTGGTGGACGCAGGACACCCGGTTCTGTTTTATCTGCTGCTGCTTTTTTTCGCATCCCTGGCGGGAATGTTTTTCAGTGCCATGACCATCATGCTGTCCGCATATATACGGAACAAATATATCCTGATCGCCATGCCGCTGGCCCTGTTCTTTTCCATTGACAGCCTTTGTTCACTGTATTTTTATCCGAATTCTGAAACACCTGTGTGGCTCAGCTGGCGGACCATTTTCTTTGGTATATTGGGTGACGGGCAGCAGACGGAGCTTGCCGGGGTGGCAAGGACGATACTTTACACGGCGGCAGGCCTTACTGTGTTCAGTTTCCTGTTTGTCCGCCGGATACGGGAGGTGAGTGAAAATGAGTAAGTTTGCGGGAAGCAACACAGATGACCAGACTGGTATGGAAATGATAGAGTTTACAAAAAGCGGAACCGGGGAGAAGTCGGGTGTGGAAATGAGTGAGTCTGCAAAATGTAACTCAGGAGAGCAGTTTGATGTTGGAATGAATGAGTTTGCAAAAAGTAACACAGCTGACCAGACTGGTATGAGAACGAACGGATTTAGAAAGGATAACACAGGAGGGAAGTCTGATCTGAGAATGAACAGGAAAACCAGATATCTGGCGGATGCAAGGATCGTGGCCTGCGGAAAATGACGCGCAGCGTGAGTTTTTATGTGCTGCTGTTTTTCACGGTATTGTTCTGGATCCTGTACGACTGGAATATCCGAGGCCTTGCCGCGGCATACGGTTACGGCGTGACGCCGTATCTTCTTCCGCTGTTCTATGCAGGTGGTACTTATCTCTTATATGGTCTTTTGCTGATTGTCCTGGTCACCAGCGGGGCACCGTTCCTGGACAGGGGGTCCCTGTTTACGCTCCAGAGAACCGGGAGGCTGCCCTGGTGCATCGGGCAGATGCTTTATATCTTCCTCGCAAATCTTCTCTTTCAGGGGATCATGATCCTGGTGCAGATCCTTACGCTGATCCCGCACATTACGCCATCCACAAAATGGGGAAGTGTCCTCTACACGGTGGCGAATATGCCGGAGCTGCTTTCAGGCTACAGCGGATTTGGAGCTTATAACCAGACAGTCATCTTAGGAATGACCGCGCCGGAGGCACTTGCTAAGGAAGTGATTCTATGTACGCTGCTGGGGTCGGTCATCGGTGCAGCTGTATTTCTGGTGAACGGGCTTCTGCGGCGCGGCATAGGAGCGATCATCGCTGCGGCAGGCGCACTTCTGACAGGCTACACCACAGATGTGGGCGTGAGTCTGGGCTGGTCGCTGGATGAAAAACTTCCGTTTAACTGGGTGAATCTGACATATTATGTGAACGGAAAGCTTAACTTTGGGACAAATGTCGCCTGGCTGTGCGGGATGTTTCTTTTTCTGGCGGTGGCGGCCTGTGTGTGCGTGAAGAAGGGATGGATTCGGACGACCTCGTGAGAAAAAGAGTTACAGAATGACTGGGGAGTAAGATCCGACTTGAGATTCACAAAATCTTATGAAGTAAATATAAGAAAATAAATAATGTAAAATTGTATTGTATTTGTCTGAAGAATTCATCTAACAAGACCTGGGAGGAAGGAAGCATGAGTGAAGTAATCATTGAAGTGAAAAATGCAGTGAAGAAGTATAAGGAAACGGTTGCGCTGGATGATGTCAGCCTGTCCTTTGAGCGGGGCAAAATCTACGGCCTGATCGGGCGCAACGGAAGCGGGAAGACCGTCCTGCTGCGCTGTATCTGTGGCCTGACCAGAGTCACAAGCGGCGAGGTCACAGTAAACGGCAAAATCGTCGGCAAGCAGGTCGATTTTCCGGATAACATCGGCATGATCATTGAAACGCCGGGATTTTTGCCTAACTATAGCGGCTACAAGAATCTGGACATGCTGGCCTGCTACCGCAAAAAGATTGGCAAAAAGGAGATCCGTGAGGCCATGCAGCACGTAGGGCTGGATCCGGATTCCAGAAAATGGGTCGGGGAATATTCCCTCGGCATGCGGCAGAGGCTCGGCATCGCACAGGCGATCATGGAGGATCCGGACATATTGATCCTGGATGAGCCCATGAACGGACTGGACAACAGCGGCGTGGAGGAAATGAGGGCATTGCTGCTGGGGCTGAAAGAAGGCGGGAAAACCATCGTTCTTGCCAGCCACAACCGGGAAGACATCGCGGTGCTGTGTGATGAGGTAACGGAGTTGGATCATGGGAGGATTGTGGGGTGACAGACGAGCAGGGGGACAGGTCCTCCTGCTCTATTTTTAACTTGCGAAATGAGGGGTGTTATGTTATCCTTTTTTGCAAAACCGAATGCAGTCTGGTGTGGGTGAGCAGAAAAAAGCTGCCTTGGTCCGATTGCTCAGGAAAGAGGAAGAATATGAGAATCGGAATCTGTGAGGATGAGCAGCCGCAGCTGCGGTTTTTAGAACACGAGATCGAGGCATACTGTGCGCAGCACGGTGTGCCTGCGGAGACCGAGAGCTTCGGCAGTGCGGAAGAACTGTTATTTCAATATGAGGGGGCCATGCCATTTGACTGCCTGCTGCTGGACATCCGAATGAAGCAGATGGACGGGATGGAGCTTGCGGCGAACATCCGAAAGAAAGACCGGGCGATTCCAATCATCTTCGTCACGGGTGACCGGAGCGCGGTGTTTGACGGGTACAAGGTCGGCGCGGTGCGCTATCTCTTAAAGCCCATCCGGCGGCAGGATTTTTATGAGGCGCTGGATTACGTGCGCGGTCAGGGGCTGGGCGGCGAGGCCAGAGAGCGGGGAAAGACGAAGGAAGATTTCTGGTGCTTTCCCTATGAAGGGGATTTCGTCCGGCTTGAAAAATCGGACATCCGGTATATCGATGTGCAGGGCCACTATGTTTCTGTGCATACGGAGGAGAAGGATTACTGTTATAAGGAAACGCTGGCGCATCTGCGGGAAGAGCTTCACGATGACCGTTTTGTGCAGGCAAGCCGCTCCGCGCTGGTGAACATGGAACATGTGGAGGCAATCACCAGGCAGGAGTGTGTGCTGGCGGGTGATGTGCGCGTGCCGGTCAGCCGGGGATGTCTGAAGGAGCTGAACCGGGCGTTTATGGACTTTTATGATACCAGGAATGAAAAGTAGTGGAGCAAACATGTTCGACTTCCTCACAGAGGAAGTCATACGCTCTGGAATGGGGTATATATGAGCAGAACAGAAATTTTCCTTATCATACTTGCGATCTATGCTGCCTTGTCTACCGCAGCCTTTTTATTGATCGGTCATTTCCGGAAGAAAAGTAAGGAGAAGCAGTTCTTCGAATTCCAGGATAAGATCCTGCACACGCAGATGGAGGAAATGAACCAGATTTACGAAAATATGCGCGGCTGGCGGCACGATTACCATAATCATATGCAGACGATCAAGGCCCACCTGGCTCTCGGTCAGGTCACGGAGGCGGAGGACTACGTGGATCGGATGGAAGGAGAGTTGGATCGGATCGATTTCAAATACAAAACAGGGAATATCGGTGTGGATGCTATCTTGAACAGCAAGCTGACGCTGGCGGAGAAGCACGGGATCGCGGTAAAGTGCGATGCAGTCCTGCCAGGGGAGATTCCTGTTTCTCAGCTGGATTTGTGCGTGATCCTGGGAAATCTCATCGACAATGCGGTCGAAGCATGCGATAAAATGGCAGGCGGAGATGGTCATGCGGATAAGGATGAACATAGAAACGAGGACAGGGAAAAGTCCGGAGATGAATATAGAAATGAGAACAGGGACAAGTCCAGAGATGAACATAGAAATGAGAACAGGGACAAGTCCAGA
>JAJQBQ010000018.1:73484-174032 GCA_021203205.1 Lachnospiraceae bacterium
GAACAGGGACAAGTCCAGAGATGAACATAGAAATGAGAACAGGGACAAGTCCAGAGATGAACATAGAAATGAGAACAGGGACAAGTCCAGAAATGAACATAGAAATGAGAACAGAGATAATTCCAAAGATGAGAATGGAGCTAAGCACGAAGATGATAACGGGGATGAAAACGGGGAAGGGAATCCTCGAAAATTCCTGCGCCTCTACATGTGCGTGCGCAAAAAACAGCTCTATATCTCCGTGACGAACGCCACATCCGAGGTCATCCGAAAACTGGACTGGGAATACATCAGCAATAAGCGCGGCAACCACGGACACGGATTGAAGCGCATCGACCTGACTGTGGCAAAATGCGGCGGGTATATCAACCGTCAGAACGAGCCTGGGGTTTTTGCCACTGAGATCATGCTGCCGCTGGTCTGACGGCTTTACATTACATATGCAATTCAAGTCCGAATTTTTGCAATTCAGGAACTTTTTTACACAGAAATTTTATCATGTGGTAGGATACTGGCACCAGAGGGAGATACCTTGTGGTGTCATATTTTATGCACACGGGCCGCGTAAGGAGATATTTCGGCTTACGCCGAACGTGGCCAGTGCGGGCAGATAGGGTGGGAGACTTCCTCCTATCCGATTTATTGAAACAAGCGAGGGAGTTTACTATGAAATCAGATCAAAACCAGGAGAAAATCAGGCATTCCTTCATCAGCAACGTGATTTACGTCCTGCGGGATTCCTTTGCATTCTGCGGGAAAAAGATATGCGTGCTTTTTGTGCTGAAATCCTTTTTCCCGCTGCTGCAGAGCTTTGTCGTGATGTCGATCCCGGCGGCGGCCGTGTACCTGATCGAGCGGCAGAGCACTTTGAAAGAGTATGTGGCGGTGCTGGCAGGGTACTGCCTGGCTTACGCGCTGACGGAAAATCTCGCAACTTATATGGATCGCTTTTATGCCATCGAGGCTCGCGAGTCGCGGAGCGGCCTTTTTGTCTGGCGGCTGTTTCAGCGCTGCTTAACGATGAATTACAGGGATGCTGAATCGAATGAGGGGCAGAAAGCCGCGGAAAGAGCCATGATAGCTGTGAGGACAGAGCAAACAGGAGTGCAGACTATGATTGCCGATACGCCGGGATTCCTGAGAAATCTGCTGGGGATTCTCGTGTACGGAACAGCCATCATAGCCGTAGACTGGCGGATCATTCTGGTGCTGATCCTGATGCTGGTGTTTAACCTGCGGTTAAATAAGTTTGCGCGGGATTACCGCGATGCGCATATCGGTGAAAATGCTGAGCTGGGACGGAAAAGCAGTTACCTTTCCCGCCGGGGCAGGGATTTGACGGCGGGAAAGGATGCCAGGCTGTACCGGATGGAGCGGTGGTTTGCGGATTTGCTGGATGACTACATGGCGGCGGGTCAGGACTGGCAGAAGCGCATCGAAAAGCGCTATTATTTGCCGGCGGCATCGGATTCCATATTTATCGCACTGCGGGACGGCGTGGCGTATCTGCTTCTGATCCATATGGCGGTAAACGGGGAGATATCGCTGGCGGCGTTCACGCTGATGCTGAGTGTCGTTTCCGAATTTTCCTCCCTGATGTTTGCGCTGACAGGCTCCTGGAGCGGACTGCTGGACGCACAGAAGATGGTGGATGATTACAGAAATTTCATGGAGGATACGGATACGTCCGCGCATAGAGATTTAGACGACGAAAGAAGGAACAGAAAGAAAGAAACATATGTTCAGCGCCATCCGTCAGATGGAGAAAAGGTTGCCGAGTCGGACGTATCCGCCGGTGCGCCGGATATAGAGCTGAAAGACGTGTCCTTCCGATATCAGGAAAGCTCGGAGGATGTGCTCTCCCATATCCATCTGCACATCCGGCAGGGAGAGAAAATCGCCCTGGTAGGCGCAAACGGCGCAGGCAAAACGACGCTGGTAAAACTTCTGTGCGGGTTTTACACTCCGACGGAGGGCGAGATTGCAGTCAATGGAATCCCGCTTTCAGACTACGCGACAGAATCCTGGCAGGAGGAGCTGGGCGTAGTGTTTCAGGATGAGGAAAATCTGGCCTTCACTCTGTTGGAATGCGTGGCGGCGGCACCGGAGGAGGCGGCGGACATCGAGAGGTTCTGGCATGCGGCAGATCAGGCGGGGCTGGGAGAGAAAATACGCTCTCTGAAGAAAAAGGAGCATACATATCTGCAGCAGATCATAGATGACGAGGGCGTCCGGCTTTCCGGCGGCGAGATGCAGAAGCTGATGCTTGCCCGGTGCATCTACAAGAATGCGCCGTTTATGATCCTGGACGAGCCGACGGCGGCGCTGGATCCCCTGGCGGAGAGCGCCATGTATGAGGAGTATAACCGGCTGGCGGCAGATAAGAGCAGTATCTTCATCTCACACCGGTTGGCAAGCACGCGTTTCTGCGACCGCATCCTGTTCCTGGAGGGCGGGAAAATCATCGAAGAAGGAACGCACGATGAGCTCATGGCGCGGGGCGGGCGCTACGCGGAAATTTACGGGATCCAGAGCAGCTATTATAAGGATAATCCAGAATCGCAACGGGATATGAACGAGGCGTACGCATGATGGGAGGAGTGTGAAAAAATGGAAACAAATGCAGAAAAAGAAACGTCTGCGGAGAACGACAGCTTCACCGCAAGAAATAAGAAGATATTCAAATGGGTTCACCAGGTATGCCCAAGTTATCTGCCGCTCTGTATGCTGAAGGACGTGATCGGCGCATTCCGCCCGTTTCTGGATACCTGGCTGCTGGCCGCAGCCATCGGCGGTCTGGCGGAAGGCATGCCGGAACGGCAACTGTTCGGCATTGTCTTGCTGATCATCGGGACGAATCTGGTGCTGTCCCTGATCCAGTGGGCGCTGGACAAGCTTCTGATCATCCGCAGGCGCCGCGTGTCTGACGGGGTGGACGCGGCTATGACTGTCAAGGCGATGACGCTGGATTACCAGGTCATGGAGAAGGCGGAGACACAGAAGATGTTTACGAGACTTCAGGAAGGGATGAATTACTCCGGCGGTCTGACCAATTACTGTGCCTGTGTGTCGATCTCGGTCTGCGCGGCATTTTCCGCAGTATACGCGGTGGTGCTCCTGATCCCGCTTTTTGCGAAGAGAGGAAATCAGGAGGCAGGCGGTATGAGCGCTTTTGTGGGTTCAGGCTGGGGAATGCTTCTCTTCGTGGCTGTGCTTGCGCTGAATGTTCTGGCGCTGTCTAAGCAAAATCAGTCGATTGAAAAAATCGCAATGAAGAAAATGGAGCGGGCGCTTTCCGGAAATCGGGTTTTTGGCTATTTCTTTGACAGCATGAGCAATTATGCGCAGGGGAAAGCGATACGGGTCTACCATATGCTGCCGCTTTACCGTTCGCTGTGGGATAAGTACCGAAAGGGGCAGTATGAAATTTGGATTGAGGGTGAAAAAGACAGCTGCCGCGTGCTGTATCTGGGGACGGCGGCAAGCGTTGCGACGCTGTTCTTTCTCTACGTGTTCCTGGGGATCCGGGTGTTCAGCGGTCTCCTCACAGTAGGAGAGCTGACCTTCTATGTGGCCACGGCCACCGCCCTGACCGGATATCTGAATACGGTCATGAACCTCAACGCCTATATGCAGATGACCTCCGGCTATATTGTGCTGATGGCGGATTTTCTGGAGCTGGCGAACGAAAAATATGACGGCACGATCCCCATCGAGAAGCGGCTGGACAATGAATACGAACTGGAATTCCGCAACGTGTCCTTCCATTATCCCAACAGTGAGGAGCTGGCGCTGGATCACGTCAGCATGAAAATCCGGGTGGGCGGAAAGCTGGCCATCGTCGGGCCCAACGGCTCCGGCAAGAGTACCTTCATTAAGCTGCTCTGCCGCCTCTATGACCCGACGGAGGGCGAGATCCTGCTGAACGGGATCGACATTCGCAAATATGATTACGACGAATACCGCATGATCTTCTCCGTGGTATTTCAGGATTTTCGGCTGTTTTCTTTCTCCATCGCGCAGAACGTGGCGGCGGGCAAAGACTACGATGCGACGCGTGTCCTGAAATGCCTGGAGCAGGCGGGGCTGGGTCCGCGGATGCGGGAGATGGAGCACGGTATCGAGGAGCTCATCTACCAGCAGAACGACCAGTCGGGCGTGGAAATCTCCGGAGGCGAGGCTCAGAAAATCGCCATCGCCCGCGCACTGTACAAGGATGCGCCGGTCGTCATCCTGGATGAGCCCACCGCCGCGCTGGACCCGGTGTCGGAGCAGGAGATCTATCGGCGCTTCGACGAGATGGTGGAGGAAAAGACCGCCATCTACATCTCCCACCGCATGTCCAGCTGCCGCTTTTGCCAGCAGATCCTGGTGTTTGACGGCGGAAAAATCGTGCAGATCGGCGGGCACGAGACGCTTGTGCGGGAGGAAGAGGGACTCTATGCGCAGTTGTGGAACGCGCAGGCGCAGTATTATAATGACTAGGGTTCTGGCAATCGAACAGGAGGCAGCTGACTGCCTCCTGTTCGGCTGCGCGGGGCGCGTGTGGCGCAAGGTACAATACTCCTTACGTGCCATGTGCATAAAAGGCGGAAGCATAAACTTCCGCCTTCCTCTCCAAATACATTGAAACTATGTGGACGTAGTCCCGTTTGCTTTAGGCATTGGGCAGTTCAAAAGAATTTACTGCTTACTGTCGCAGATTGCAAAAATAAACATATTACGCCGGTGTCAGTTCGAGCAAATCCTTGATCTGTTTCTCACTCACATCAAGGGCATCAGCGATATCAGAGATAGCATCGCCTCTCTTACGCATCCGGAACGCGATCTCTATTTTAGTCTCTTCAACACCTTCTTCAAAAATTCCCCAACCGAGACTTCCCATATCATCCATCTCCTTTCTGAATTGTGTTATTTCAGATTTCATGTCAAAATCTTCCGTTAATGATGCGATTTTTTCTTTCGGTGACAGTCGCGTGGAAAAAACGGTGCTCAAAAACCGGATTAGTTCATTCTGTTCATCTTCCTTCGGTACCTTATTCGGTATTCTTAACAGGACCGCAGGTGATAAAAGTCTGTCAAATGTTTGGCCATTTATTCGAGCAAGAACGATTCATGGTCAGCCGCCTGACAGACTTTATAGCAATTAAACCATAGAATACACAGTTGGAGCAGGTATTTCCCTGCCAAGCAACCGGGCAGTTTCGATCCATTCGGAAATAATGATATCAGCATTTTTCACAGCTTCCTGAGGAGTTTTTCCATCAGCCATACAGCCTGGCAAATCAGGAACGGATACAATATAGCGATGATCGGGTTCAGACCATGTAACAACCATAGAATACTTTGTCATATAAGTCACCTCTAAATAAAATACTTTTCAAACAACATCCGTATTTGTTTTATCTGATATGGTTTTGCCTTGTTTCCATCAGGCTGTATATTAACTATTTCCGGAATATCTTTGTGCCAGTAAATATAATGGTCGCCCTTAACTCGATAAGAGAAACCTTTGATTTTCAAGAGCGATTGCAAATCAGCGAAGCGAATATTTCTGTCGCGATTGCCGCACATGATATCCATGTATATATCTTTCGCCATAGGATTCCTTTCATATTATATCGGTTTTATGCTGGGGTCAAGTTCTTTTTTTCGATGTTTCCATATGTCAAATTATACAAAAAAATGCCTGCAGCACAGCCATGAGGGTAACTTCGCGTCAGTCGGCTTTATACTTAACCTTTGTCATGGATTTCGGCACATTTTAAGGATGCCTGAAATAAAGTTCCACGTTTAGGAATAACGGTTTAAGAAAAAATACCATTCATGGTTTAAGGATTACGATTCAATAAGACACTTAACGGTTTACATGGCGATCTGTTAGGGGAGATCACCCCGCTTTTATGGTTCCAAAAACGGGATTCGAACCCGTACATCACGTTTACAAGACATGTGCGCTGCCCGTTGCGCCATTCTGGAGATCCGATCCTTGTTGCGGAAGGAATCCGAATGTAACTTACCCTGTTACCGGGAAGCCGAGTATGAAGTTTTCGTGCTGCAGGCACCGGTTTATTCAATTTCGATGAAAGTGGTCGCGTTCGACACTTTTATCTGTGTATCCAGTTCTTTGAGAAAAGCGGCATTTTTCTCGGCGAGTTCCTCAATTTTCTTCTTCGCATCCAGCGGATCCACGAGTTCGGTGGTATTTTCACGCACATAGGCCTCCACAACCTCCAATGGCTTGTCATCCCGGACTTTGGAGTCTTTCCCCAGGATGCTGAGCCTCATATTTTCTGCCGTCGCCTGCAGTTGGCGATTCTTCAGTTCGCTCTGCTGAACTCTGGTATCGTAATCTTTTTTCAACTTCTGCCGAAGATTCTCCTCAAACTGCGCATCCGTGTCATAAGAGCCGCATCCGCGCATCCTGCTGCGCAGCGATATGGCCCCGGCCACGGTGAATTCGCCAAAAGATGTCACGATTTTGGTAACCGCGTTGGAACGGATAATGGCGGCATCAATTTTCTGAAAGCGGGTAATCAAATCCTGAATCTGCTGCCAGGAAGCCAGCGCCTGTTTTGAAAACTCCTCGCGCGTCACGCGCCGGTCAAAAACTTTTTCCTCGTTTGGTTTTACGGTATCCACGAAACTGGCCCGGTCGATTTTATCAGCGATCTTTTTCACCAGAAGATCCCGCTCGTCCAGCGCCTGCGTGATCAGCATTTTTTCAATCATATGATAGCTCCTCCTTACACTGTTGTTTTGTGAAAGGCATTATACACGAACATTTTTGATTTGTCATCTATAGCCGTTCTTGGATAAAATGCGCGGTTTTGAACGATTTCCCAGTGCAGCTTGGATAAATGGGCAGGAAGGCAATATTTGCCTGACGATAGTCTGGATAGATGGCACGTAAATATTGTCTTTATGGAAAGAGAAAATGATGGGGGCTGATACGATTTAGAAAAATGCTGTTAGAATCATTAGCAGTCATACAACTGACGATTTTCATGGTTGTGTCAAAAATGATCGTAGCGTACAGAAAAAAATAAAGAAAATTAGCAAATAAGTGGTTGACATGAAGTACTAATTGATGTATTCTTAACAGTATCAAATGATACAGACAAGGAGGAGATATGGCTGATCAAAATTAGAGAATCAGAATTGAGAGCGAAGCAGAAGTAAAAGCATACTTACAAAAATTAAGATATGCACTGGACCACGGAGCACAGGTTGAAGTTTTAATACAGAGAAGGGTGGACAAAAACAGAAATCCGAAATATACAAATGGATACACATTGAACAAGCTTTTTCCGGGAGAGGATCCGAAAGATGTATTACGTATAGAACTTAAGAAGTTGACAGTGGAGAATTACATGCAGACAGTAAAGGATATTCGATATCCTGACCGAAGCGAGATGCGAGAATTTGGGACAACCTATAACGGATGCTATGATGTATATTTAAAGATACGTGTGGAGTTATTAGGAAGATACGGAAAAGAAGAAGTGCTTATCATGTCCTTTCATTTTGCAGAAAAACCGTTTGATGAGCATACTTTTCCGTATAAAGAGGTGAGATTATGAGCAGAGATTTAAGTGAAACTATGACTGAAAATGAGGATGAAGTTATGACTGAAAATACGGAGATGAGAGTGATTTCCGAGGTCTATCGGCCGTGTATTTGCTGTATGAAAGAGCATATGGTTAAGATAGTGCAGGTAGATGAGTATACAGAATTTAAAGATGTGCCGATAGACTATGTAGCTGAATATTTTTATTGTGAAAATGATGACTCGTTTTATGAGAATGGCGATATGCTAAGTGCAAACACTCTGCGTATCAAAGACGAGTACCGTAAAAAGATGGGCCTCCTCACATCCGGGGAAATTACCGGCATCCGGGCGAAATACGGCACCACGCAGAAAGATCTGTGCGCTCTGCTTGGCTGGGGCGAGAAGACAATCACCCGTTACGAGGGACATCAGGTGCAGGACAGGGCACATGACAGCATATTAAAAAAGCTGGATCAGGATCCGGAATGGTTTCTGGAGCTGCTGGTAAAAGGAAAAAATGAAATTCCGGCCGAGGCCTACAGCAGGTACTTCCGACTGGCCGCCGAATTGTATGAAAAGGATCAGGATCTGTATCTTCGCAGAGCAGTGGAATCGAAGTATATGCTTATGCAGAATCAGCCGCTGCGAAACGGGAATGCACCGATCGATCTGGAAAAGCTGGCGGAAGTGATGCAGTATTTTTCCGATTCGGGGGAAGTGTCCTGTCTCTACAAGGTTAAGCTGATGAAGCTGCTCTGGTACTCGGATGTGCTTGCGTGGCAGCAGAGGGGGCGGGCAATCACCGGCCTTGTATATCAGGCGCAGCCGATGGGAGCAGTGCCGATCTGCCACGACCTGATTATCCACCTTGAAGGGGTAAACTGCGAGGAAATCGACATGGGGGACGGTGTGACTTATCATTTTCTGCCGGCATCAGGTCATGAATATCCGCATCTGACGGAGGAAGAAAAGGGAATCCTTGACAAAGTCATCGCAAAGTTCGGAAAGATGACAAAGGATGAGATCGTGGAGCATATGCATCAGGAAAAGGCGTATCGGGAAACGCCATTGAAGGAAATTATTTCTTTTGAGTATGCGAATGAGGTATGCTTTTAGGATATGCTGGCGATTCTCGTAATCTGAGAGTCATTCTCGCTTTGTTGGGTGGAATTTTGACTGACGAAATGTTAGAATAAAGCCATCAAACCAACAAAGGGAGGACATTGATTATGGAAAAAAAGACGATCGGAAGCTTTATCGCCACCTTAAGAAAAGCAAACGGGATGACGCAGAAGGATCTTGCGGAAAAGCTGCATGTGTCAGACAAAACGGTCAGCCGCTGGGAGCGGGATGAAGGCACGCCGGATCTATCGCTGATCCCGGTGATCGCGGAGATTTTTCAGGTAACCTGTGATGAACTGCTGCGCGGGGAGCGAAAGCCGCCGGAAGAACGGTCAGAGGCTGCGGACAGTGCGGAGACATCACAGAAAGGCGAACAGCAGCGAAGGCGGATACTGGAAGGCAGTTTCAACCGATACCAAAATCAGTCCTGCATCGCCATGGGGATCGCCGGGCTGGGCATGTTCGTGGCACTTATTTGTTTTGTTTGTTTTCGGCGCGATATCCTGGGATTCTTCCTTGGAATGATATGTTTTGTTGCGGCAGCTGTGTGTCAGGCAGTCTTTATGAATAACGCATTTTACAGTGTGAGTGTAGACGATTTCGAAAGCGGCGATATTCTCTTCTTCCGCAGACGAGTGATCATGCTTGCGGAAAAGAGCTTTGGCCTTGCAATCGGGTTGTTCGGCGCTTGCCTCCTGCTGCTGTTTCGACCTGCGCGGGCGCTCGAAACCTGGCTGGTCTATGGAAGCCTGTTAGCGGCGGCTGCCCTTGTGATATACATGTGCATTTTATATTTTTTGAATGCTTCGATGCTAAAGAAAAGAAAGTTTGGCATGCCGGAGAGAGAAGAAAAAATCTACTGGGAGAATCATCGCCTGAAACGGAATATTGCAATTGCTCTGGTGGTTGTGCTGGCAGTGACCGTGATGATTCATGTGGGGATATTTAACTTGCAGGCTGATGTTGATTTGGATAATTTTATGTTGTGGGAAAGTCTGACTATGGCATCCTTTGTGTTGTATCCTGTGGAAATTTTGACTGCAATTCTGGTTTACCGGAAGCGTAGAAAAAAATAATATGTGGTTGCGCCTTGTGACTTGCTTTTTTGGCGGAAATAAGGCATAATGTGGACTCGGGAGAAAAGTCGGGGTGAATAAATACGAAATTATTATCTGGTGGAACAAGGAAGATAACTGCTATCTGGCAGAGATTCTGGAATTACCTGGCTGTATGGCAGATGGCAGCATGGTTTCCGAGGTGGCAGCAGCGATTGAGGAAGAAATGAAGCTTTGGATTGAGGTTAATACAGAACGGGGATATGCGATCCCGCAGCCCAGGGAACTGTCGTAAAATGGATCGGTTATTTTGTGAAAGTTCCCTGGGGCAGACGGATGTTCACGTAATTGACTGGAGTAAGAGCATGGCAACGAAACGATACGAATACCCGAAAATTTCCGCAAAAAAGACCGGGGCAAGGCTCCGGTCGCTATGTAAAAGCTGCAGAATTTCGGTGTGCGAAATTCAGAAAGAGCTGGGTCTGAGCTCGAATCAGGCGGTTTATAGCTGGTTTAACGGGAAGAACCTGCCTTCGCTGGATAATTTCTATGCCCTGAGCCGTCTGCTTGGTGTTGCGATGGATGCCATCGCAGTGGATGAGGAAGCGTGTGAGGAAGAAGCGGTGCTGCCGGAGCGTGCATCGGAGTACCATGCGGACGAGGGAGATATTCAAATCGAGCTTGCGGGTGACAGTGATGCAAACCGTTGCCTGAGGTATGTTTGTGTGCAGAGGTTGCTGACATATCACACGTTATTGGAGAATATGAAATATGCGTGATCCTCGAAATAAATGAAACGGATGAGGATGAAAAAACGTTTGTAAGTGCCTAAATCACTTTCAGGACGATAGAAGTGCTGCAGGGAGACAGGATATTTCATGAATTATAAGATTTTAAGAATGAAAATCTTATGAAATCTGCGATTCGCCGAATGAAATAGCTACAGCAAAAACTGCAAGGGAGGCCCCTGATGGAGGTGACAGAGAAAGTCATCCGCCCGGTGACGGAAACAAAGTATTTGAATGCGGATAATGTGGACCGGTACAGGTGCATTATGCGCATTTTTTATGAGAATTACGGGAAGCTGCGCTACTGGCTCTACCAGGAGGATGTCTACGCGCAGATGATACAGGATCCGTATTTTGCCGATTACCGCATGGACCAGTGCCAGCAGGATCTGGCGATGCTGACCGAGTGGAAGAATCTGGTCACCATGCAGGATACCCGCAGGGTCACCTCCCTGGAGGAGTTCCGAAATAAAAAATATCAGTACCAGATGTCCGCCTACAGCGTGGAGATCGAGCGGCTTGTGCTGCGGCTGGAAAATCTGCAGGTCGAGGGGGCGTCCCTGGAGCCAACGCTGCTGGAGCGGATCCGGCGTGCGCTGGAGCGCTTCCCGCAGATGGCGGGGGCGGAAGCTGAGGAGGTTCATCTCTGGTGGAATGATTTGAACCATGATTTCGGCCGACTGAATCAGAATTATCAGGACTATATCCGCGACCTGAACAGCGTCAAGGCGGAGGAGATGATGCGCACCAGGGAATTCCTGGTGTTTAAGGACAAATTGGTGGAGTATTTGCGCAGCTTTGTTCAGGGGTTACAGCGGAACACGGGCGTGATCGAGGAGTGCTTCCGCCTGCTGGATCCATCCGTCGTGGAGACGGTGCTCGCAAAGGTCGTGGAATATGAACAGTCCATCCCCCGGCTGGACGTGGAGGTGACGGACGAGCAGCTGGCGCAGAATGTGTATGACCGCTACCAGAGCATCCGCGACTGGTTTGTGTCGGAGGAGGGCAGGGAGAACGAGGCCGGAAAGCTGTTCGATGCTACGAACGAGATCATCCGCCGCATCACCCGCTACGCCGCCACGCTCAGCGAGAAAAATGCCCTGGGGGCAAACCGCAAGGAGGAGTACCGCCATGTGGCGGAGATTTTTCTGGGGTGTCGGGATCTGACGGAGGCGCACCGCATGTCCGCCATGGTGTTCGGGATGGAGCGGACCTTTCATTTCAGGGGAGACGGCGACCGTGTCACGGACAGCATGAACGCGGGGGTTTACGAGGAGCCCGCCGCAGAATTCCTGCTTAAGCCCAGGACCCGCACCTACCGGGAAAAGACAAACCGCAGCGCCATCCGTGATTCCCGAAAGGAAAAGGCGGAGGCGAAAAAGAAGCTGCTGGAAGAGATGGAGAAGGATCGGCAGGATGTCGCAAAACTGGAGCGGGATGGCGCGATCGACTTTTCAGCGCTTCCGGTCATCACGCCGCGGGTGCGGGAAATTCTGCTGAAGTGGCTCTCGGATGCGCTGGAGGACAACGATTATACGGCGAAAACCGAGGACGGGAGGGCGCTTACGTTGGATCTGACCAGGGCGAAAGAGCGCTGTGTGGTGCACTGCGAGGATGGAAACTTTACCATGCCGTGTCTGAGGATCGTATTTTTTAAACAGGAGTAACTACGTGAGAGAAGAGCTTGAGCTGCTGCTGAACCGGCGGTGGGTATTGAAATCGGAAGATAAGGAAGCGTACTACCGCGTGCGGGATTCCATCGGGGAACTCCGCCGCTTTGTTTCCGACAAGCTGGGATGCCAGATCATTGACAATTCTCTGCTTGTGAAAATGGAAAAAATCCCGGCGGCCCCGGAGAGTTTTATGGGTATCGAGGAATTTTCTTCCACGGAGGAGTACGCGTTTTTCTGTATATTGCTGATGTTTTTGGAAGACCGGGACGCGGAGGAGCAGTTTATCCTTTCGCAGCTGACGGAATATCTGTCGGCGAACATGCCGGGACAGGGCGTGGACTGGACGATCTACACCACGCGCCGCCATCTGATCCGCGTGCTGCGCTATGCCGTGGATCAGGGTATTTTAAAGGTGACGGATGGGAGCGATGATCTGTTCATGGAAAATCCGGACGGTGAGGTGCTCTACGAAAATACCGGAGTGTCCCGCTATTTTATGCGGCATTTCTCCCGCGATATCACGGATTACCGGCAGCCATCGGACTTTGAAAAGAGCGAATGGTTCGAGATGGATGAGGACCGGGGCATGGCCAGACGGAACCGCGTGTATCGGCGCCTGCTGTTTACGCCGGGAATGTACCGGGAAAACTGTCCGGAAGAAGATTTTGAATACCTGAAATATTACGGCAGACGTCTGACGGAGGATCTGGAGCAGAATTTTGACTGCCGGGTACATATCCATAAAAGCAGTGCTTTCGTGCTGATGGGCGAGGAGAGCCGGATGGGGCGCGGGTTTCCGGGAAACAATGCCATGTCCGACATTCTGCTTTTGTGTTTCAGCGAGATACAGGAGCGCGTGCGTTCGGGCGTGTGGATGGCATCCAAAAATGAAGTCGTTCGGGTGGATCAGACGGAGTTTGAACGTATGTTAAAGTCCCTGAAAGCGGAATATGGCGCGGGATTCCCCAAGAATTACCGTGAGCTTCCCGATGGCGAATTTGTGCAGGAAGTCATGGCGGAGATGGAGCGCTGGACTGTGCTGTCACGTGAGGAGGATACACATCAGGTGATCATCTGGCCGGCGGCGGGAAAGCTGGCCGGGAGATTCCCGAAGGATTATGAAGGCGCGGGGACAGAGAGGAGGCCAGAGTGAACAGCAGATGGCAGGCGAATAAGATAGGCTTTTTGAATTTCTGGTATTACGACGAGCAGGAGTTCGCGTTTTCAAACGGGCGGATGCTGCTGCGCGGTTCCAACGGCTCCGGAAAGTCCGTGACCATGCAGAGCGTGGTGCCACTGCTCTTAGACGGCAATATGAGCCCGGAGCGGCTGGACCCCTTCGGCTCCCGCGACCGGAAGATGATCGGTTATCTTCTCGAGGAGGACGATGAGCGGGAGGAGCGAACCGGCTATCTCTACATGGAGTTTAAGCGTGTGGAAAGCGAGACGTATCTTACCATCGGCATGGGCATCCGGGCGAGACGCGGAAAGCAGCTGGACAAGTGGTATTTCGGCATCGCGGACGGAAGGCGCATCGGGAAGGATTTCTTCTTATATAAAGAGACGGACGAGCGGGTACCTTTTTCGAAAAAAGAGCTGGAAAACCGGCTGGCCGGCGGCGGGGTGTTGTTTGACCGCCAGTCGGACTACATGGCCTATGTGAATCGCATGGTTTTCGGATTCGATACCGTGGACGAATATCGGGAGATGCTGGATCTGCTGATCCAGCTGCGCACGCCAAAACTGTCGAAGGACTTCAAGCCTACCGTTATCAATGAGATTTTAAGTGATTCCCTCCAGCCGCTGTCGGATGAGGATCTGCGCCCCATGTCCGAGGCCATCGAAAACATGGACGCGATGAACATGAATCTGAAGAGCCGGCAGGAAGGAAAGCAGGCGGCAGAGAAGATTTACAGGGTACTGGATCGCTATAACCGCCTGAATTTGTATGAAAAGGCGGAGCGGCTGGAGACGAATCAGAAACAGCGGCAGCAGTCGGAGCGCGAGAAGAAAGCGCAGGAAACAGAGCGGGATGCCTGCATTGCCAGACGGAAAGAGCTTGGCGAAGAGAGAAACCGCATGGAAGCCAAGCGTCAGGCCATGGAAAAGGAGCGGGACTCCCTAAATAAGAGCGATGCCGTGGCACTCAAGACGAGGGAAGAGGAATTAAACGTCCTGCTACAGGAAAAAGAAAAGCAGCTGCAGGAGCAGGAAGCGAGACTCCGCCAGAAGCAGGAACAGTTCACGGACATGGAGGCCAGACAGCGGGAGGAAGAGAACCGGAGATATCAGAAAGAACTTGAGCTTCTGGACATTCTGGAGGAGATGGATGAAGAAGCGGAGGAAATGTCCTTCGATGAACATACGTATTTTGGTAAAAACTTCAAAGAACACTTTCAGGAGGCATTTTCTTTTGATGATCATGCGACGCAGGTAAAGCGCACCGGGGAGGGCATCCGTCAGGGGCTGGAAATCCTGCGCAGAGAGGACACCTGCAGAAGGCAGGTGGAGGAGAAGCGGCTGGACATCGAGAGGCAGCACCGGAAAACGGACGCGGCACAGCGGGAGATCACAAAACGGGAGACCACGATGGTCGAGACCCAGAACGATTACAAAGAACAGCTGTACACCTGGAACGCGTCCAATGAAGAGTTGAAGCTTGCGAGGGAAACGCTGATTTGGTTGTCAGAATTCGTGGATGACTATACGGAAAACTCCGATTTCGCGGCGGCAAAGCAGCCGGTCGCCGACCAGTGGATGGCATGCAAGGGCGCATTGAATGACGGGTTGCTTCAAAAGGAACGTCTGCTCCGTGAAAACGGGGAGCAGCTGGCAGAGCTGCGTAAAGAGCTTGACGAGTGGGAGAACCACAAAGAGCCGGAGCCGGAGCGCAGCGAAGCTGTCCGCAAAAACCGGGAGCGCCTGAACGCCCTGGGAATTTCGTATCAGGAATTTTATAAGGTGATCGAGTTCGGGCAGGACCTGGATCCTGCAGCCTGCGACCGGCTGGAAGAGGCATTGCTGCACATGGGCATCCTGGACGCGCTGGTGGTGGACGAGGCGGACCGGGAGCGCGTGCTGGCAGCGGATCCGGGATGCCAGGATCGCTATCTGTTCACAGGAAAGGAAAATCCGAAAAAGAGCCTGCTGGATGTGCTGGATCTGAACGATGAGGTGAATGACCTGTTCCTGAATCAGAGGATGCTGACCATTCTGTCCGGAATCGCTTATGGAGATGAGGATGGCAGTGATGTTGACGGTGGAGCAGAAAAAAACGTCAGCACCCGAATCCTCGAAAATGGCACATATCAGATCGGTGTCCTTACCGGAACCGTGACCGGGGAGTACAAGGCCGGGTTTCTGGGAACCAGAGCCCGGGAGAGAAACCGGCAGGAGAAGATCGCCCGCTGCAGGGAGGCGATTGCGGCTCTGGAAGAGGAGGAAAACCGGCTGAGCAGGGAAGCGGAAGAACTCCGCAGCCGGATCGGAAAGCTTGCCCTGGAGTACGATGAATTTCCCGGAGATGAGAACCTGCGGAAAGCCTGCCGCCTGTTGGCGGACGCGGTTCGCGAAAGTGAACGCCTCAACGCGGAAGCGCTTCGGATGGAGGGAGAGCTGAAGGAGCTGTCGGAGAGGCAGAAAGAACTGTATAAGGAAGCACTTCAGATCGCGGAGAAGCTTGCCTTAAAGTGCAGTTATGAGACATTCCTGCGGGCGGACGAAGCCTCCAGGTCTTACGGGCAGCATTTTTATCAGCTGAAATCCGGGCACGAGGTGTACCGGCAGATCCTGTCCGGTCAGGAAAATCTGCGGGAGCGCATGGAAGACCTTGAGGCAGACATGGATCAGATCCGCTATGACGCGGGGAATACGGAACGCGCCAGAAAGCGGGAGACGGCGGAGCGGGATTCCATCCGTGAACAGCTTAAGCTGACCGACTACGAGGAAATCCGCGAGCGACTGGATGCCTGCGTGAAATGGCTAAATGAATATCCGCAGGCGATGCAGACCTGTGTGGTGGAACAGACCAGGCAGGAGGAGCGGATCCGGGCGCTGGATGAGCAGCTGGAAAAAGGTGAGGAGCAGATGGAAGAGCTCACCCGCAAAGGAGCACATCTGACGCGCTGCTATGAGGCGGAGCTGGCGCTGGGGTGCGTGGATCTGCCGCCGGAGCTTGCAGCTGTCATCGGAAAAACAGGCGGACTGTCGGCAAAGGCAGAGGAAGGGATGTCTGAGGAAGGAATGGATGGTTTGTCCGCAAAGCCGACAGACAGGATGCCTGCGGAAGCGGCGGGTGGTTTTTCTGTAAAGTCGGGTGGTCTTTCCGCAAATGTTACAGACGCTTCGCCCATGGACAGAACAGACGGGAAAAAGAACGGGAGACGGGAGAGGGCGGTGGCGGCGACTGCACCGAAAATTCGCGCTTTTCTCGAACCCGGAGCAAAAGACCTTCAGAAAGACAAGATCATCGCAGAACTGAATCAGGTTTTCTTTGAAAACCGCGGGCAGCTGACGGATTACCAGCCGGTACAGATCAGCCTCTTTGAGGATTTGGATAAAATGGCGGAAAAAGGAGACCCGTCGGCAAAGCGACTCGACATTCAGGCGAGGTATCAGGGCATCCAGATCCCCTTCCGCAGTCTGCTGGAGCATCTGGAGAGAGATATCGAAGAGCTGAAAGAACTCATCCACGACAGCGACCGGGAGCTGTTTGAGGATATTCTTTCCAACACGGTCAGCCGCAAAATCCGCGCGAAAATCAACAGCTCCATGGCCTGGGTGGAGAAGATGAACGCGCTGATGGGCAGCATGAACACATCGAGCGGCCTGAAGCTGAGTCTGCGCTGGCGGAGCCGCACGGCAGAGAGCGAGGATCAGCTTGACACCAGAGATCTGGTAGACCTTCTGAAAAAGGACTACCGCGTGATGCGCGAGGATGAGGCGGAACGGCTTTCCAGACATTTCCGCTCGAAGGTGGACGAGGCGAGGCGCAGTTCAAAGGAGAGCGGCGGTGCGGTATCCTTTTATCAGGTAATGAAGGATGCGTTGGACTACCGGAAGTGGTTCGAGTTCCAGCTTTATTCCCAGAAAACGGGCGAGAGGCAGAAAGAACTGACGAACAGCGTGTTTGGCACCTTCAGCGGCGGTGAAAAGGCCATGTCTATGTATGTGCCGCTGTTTTCAGCGGTGGTAGCCAAATATCAGGGCGGCCGCGCGGATGCCCCGCGAATTATCTCGCTGGACGAAGCCTTTGCCGGTGTCGACAACCGCAATATCCGCGACATGTTCCGGCTGATGTCGGAATTTGAGTTTGATTTTATCATCAACTCTCAGGTACTCTGGGGCGACTGTGACACGCTGGACGCGCTGGCCATTTACCAGCTCCACCGGCCGGAAAACGCGAAATTTGTGACGGTCATGTCCTACCGCTGGAACGGCAGGTACAGGGAGATGATAGAGTAAATCTGCTGCGGGAAGTACCTCAAGATAGTGCGCATGGAAGCACGAGGGCAGACGTATTCGCAAAGTGAAGAGAGAGCAGAGGCAGAAATATTCGCAAAGACAGGTGGGGAAGTTTTACAGCAGATGTATTTGAGAATGTATGTGAAGGCACTGCGGGAATACTGTTTATGGTAACACTGTGGGAAACACACAGGGAAACTGAATGCCATGTACAGCCGGAAAAGGACGGAGATGGAAATGACAGAAGATTTCGAAAGTGAAAATATCCGCCATGCGAAAATGGCGGAAGATTTCGAAAGTGAAAGTACCCGCCATGCGAAAATGGCTGCGGAATGTATCGGCTATTTCCGTGAGCGCCCGGTATTTGCCCGACTGCTCCGGGGATTCCGGGAGAAGTATCTGTCCTACGGCTATTTTGCAGGCTCTGTTGTTGTGCGAAATCTGACGGAGGAAGACCGGCTGGATCTGGAAGGCTTTTTGCTGCGGAATTACCACGGAAAGCGCTCCGCAACGGTTCGGGCAGATCAGTTCCGGGAGGCGCTCTGCGGCAGCCGATTCGGGAAAATCTCACCGGAGGAGGTTCTTCAGCTTTATTTTGGAGAAGAATTAATCGGAAAGAAAGAGCGGGAACGGACTTTGCAGCAGGGACGCATGGCTATATTTGAGCGGGCAAAAGAGCGCTTCGCGGGAACGATGGCCGCAATGTGGATCGAGGCGGTGCGCGAAAGCCATGAAGAGGCGAAAGAGAAAAAATGCGAAGAAATCGAGATCGACGACGAAGATACGGGAAGCGATGAAGATGAGAGAAGAGACGAAGATGAGAGAAGCGATGAAGATGAGAGAAAGGACGAATATAAGAAAGGCAACGAAGATAAGATAAGGAACGAAGATCAGGGAAGCAACAAAGATAAGATCAGGGAAGAAGATCAGGGGAGTAGCGAAGGTAAGAGGGGCGACAAAGATAAGGGAAGCGATAAGGGCAAGAGAAGCAACGAAGATAAAATAAGCGACGGGGATAAGAGAAGTGGCGAAGATAAGGAAAGTGATGAAAATAAGAGAAGTAAGGCAGATGGAGTTGCTTCCAGAAGAAACAGAACCTGGCTCAGGAATCGTTACCGGGAGAGCGGCCAGAGTCCGGAAATTCTCGAACAGGATTTGAATCTTGGAGCCGCCATCATTAACGGCTTTCCCTGCCGCACCGGAGAACGGGAATATCTGGCTGTTTTTGCGGCCAGGATCACCGGGAATCCCCACGCATTTGACGATGGAACCCGCGGAGGCCAGTTGCTGGAGTTGACGGTCCTGTGGGAACTGGAGCAGACGGAAAACGATGTGCCGGGAGATGAAATTTTCCCTGCGATGCGCAGGCAGAAGAGATATCTTGCGGTGGGCATTTTGCGGGACGACATTTCGAATTACGCTATGCTCTGCGGCGTTCGAGTGTGGAAGAAGGATGAGAACCGGCTCACGGATGTTTCAGCAGAAGAAAAGTGCGAACAGCACGCCGGTGTTTTATCCTGTGAAAATAACGGCAATTTTGGGAACGATGCCGGACCGGGGAAAAACAGCGGTGATCTGAGGGGCGATGCCGGACAGGGAAAAAACGGCGGCGATTTGAGAGGCGATGCCGGATCGGGAAAAAACAGCGAAAATTTGCATGGCGAAACTATGCCAGGCAGAAAGTATGGAGGTCTTCACGCCGGCATGGAGGGCTTCCGACAGGAAGGAGAGCCGGTGCAGGTGCCACTGTCTGTCATAGCCGGCTGGGAGCAGGTGGCATGTTCGAACAATACCATATATATGGTAGAAAACCCGTCCGTTTATGCGATGCTCTGCCAGAAGTGGCATGGAACACAGGCATGCATGTGCATGAACGGTCAGCCACGTCTGGCTGCAGTTTTGATGCTCGACCTGTTGGCTGAGGCCGGTGTGACAGTTTTCTACGCCGGGGACTTTGACCCGGAAGGGCTACTGATCGCGCAGCGCGTGAAGCAGTACTATCATGGAGAAAAACATCAGACGTTGCGTTTTTGGCATATGACAGAGGATGACTGCCTGGCGAGCCTGTCCGGTGAGACGCTGGATGAGCGGAGGATCAAAATGCTGGAACGCATCACGGATCCGGAACTGAAAAAGCCCGCCGAACTGCTGCGGGAGCGCGGCGTGGCAGGCTATCAGGAGAATATTTGGGAAAGATACTGCGAATAATCGACCTGGTTTATTGGTTCTGAATCCGTAAGGCGAGCGCTTCCTGGAGAATTTGAGAAAAGTTAAGCCCCATGGCGGTCGCGGTTTCGTTCATCCATTCTGGAATCGTCAATGTTTTTTTGACAGAGCGGTTACTGTACATTTTTCGGTACTGTAACGTATCACACGCGACAAAATTTACAAATTCCTCCGAACTGTGTGAAATGGTATCAGGCGTGGATGGGGGCGGAACAGTCCTTCCATCTTTTTCGTATCCGTAAAGGATTAAGGCCAGTACATCTTCCGCCATGGACAGAGCATCGGCCATATCATCTCCGCAGGTATAGCAGCCTTGCAAATCAGGGAAGTTTACAGAATATCCGCCATCCTGTTCCGGCGTGAAAACAGCCGGGTAAGCATATTTTGCCATAATATCTCCTTTCTTGAGACTTTATTCTATTCCAGCATCTTTCAGAATGTTTTTCGCTGTTCCGGGTTTGATATCATTTTTGTGCCTTGGAACAGCAAATTGTTTTCCTGTTTTATGACTTATCCAGATATCGTGGTTACTTCCGTGACGGAGGAAATAACATTGATTGGATTTTAGTATTTTTAACAATTCGGATGTTTTTATGAAGAACCCCTCCCATTGAGGAATAATAACACGTATTTAGACGTGTGTCAACAAAAACAGCGAGGAGCAGGGAGACTTTTTGTGGACATAAGGCAAAAAAATGTCGGGAAAAAGACAAAAGTTTACAAAATGTTCACAGAATAAGCCGCAGAATCCGTGCAAAGTTTTAGAAAGTGTGTTAAAATCTTAAATATGGGAAAGCAGTGCGCAAGAAAGCATCCTGCACCTTTTTTAGTGAATATAGTTTATCGGAATTACAAAGAGAGCAGATATGAAAAAGTACATTTACATTATGCTGTCCAGCACGGGTACGAATTTTGCAAAATTGATCCGCCTGTTCGGCCAGCAGACCTACAATCATGCTGCGGTCAGCCTGGACGGCAGCTTTGAGCGCACCTATGCATTTGCGAGGCCCAGACACAGTTCGGTGTTTCTCGGACACCTGGTGCGCGAGTCCCTCGAACGCTATACGCTTCGAAAAGCTGAGCCGGTTCCGGTGATGATCTTAAAAATACCCGTCTCCGGAGAGGAGTATGCCTGGGTGAGGCAGAAAATCATGCAGATGCTCGACAACCCGGAATATATGTACAATCTTTTTTCTGTCCTGACCTGGCCGCTCTTAAAAGGGTTTCCGGTGGATCGGGCTTACACATGTATTGAGTTTGTGGCAAAACTGCTGCAGCACTGCGGATACCTGCAGGAGGGAGCGAGCTGCCACTACCGGCCGGACGACCTGGCGGAGGAATTATCGCAGTACATCGCTTACGAGGGCGATGTCCGTGGGTGCATGTCCGGCGCATACATAGATGATGAGTATTTTTCACATATTACGGCACCGTTATTATATGAAAATGTGAAATCGCTGCTGGCTCTGATCGTGCGGACGGCGGCGTGAGCATAGAGCGTAGGACAAAAAGACAGAGAAATTTATGGGAAAAACACTAAAAAGAATGTTATCTTACTACAAACCCTACATGCGGATCTTCTGGACCGACATGTTTTTCGCCACGCTCTCGGCGGCCATCGCACTGTCGATCCCGCTGGTGATCCGCTACGTGACCTCTACGCTGATCTACGAGGAGCCGGATGTGATCCTGGCACGCACGGGGTGGATCGCGGCTGCGCTGTTTGTCATGGTGGCGGTGGACTGTTACAGCAAATTTTATATTTCCAACTACGGCCACGTGATGGGCGCGAAGATCGAGTACGATATGCGACAGGAGATTTTCGCGCATTTCCAGAAGCTGTCCTTTTCCTACTATGACAACCAGAAGGTCGGACAGATGATGTCCCGCATCACCACGGACCTGTTCGAGATCACGGAGCTGATGCACCACGGCCCGGAGAATATCATTCTCTCGGTGATCAAGATCATCGGTGCGTTTTTCATTCTGATCAGCATCAATTTAAAACTGGCGCTGGCCGCCTTCGCGGTGCTGCCCTTCATGATTGTGTTCGCGTATTTCATGAATCAGAAAATGCGGGCATCGTTCCGGGTGAACCGCATCCGCATCGCGGAGATCAACGCCCAGATCGAGGATAATCTGTCGGGCATCCGGGTGGTGAAATCCTTCGCGAACGAGGACATCGAGGAGGAGAAATTTCGCGGCGGGAACGATGGATTCCTGGCGGCGAAGAAAAATAACTACCATTACATGGGCCTGTTTTCCGCGGGCATGGGTACCTTCACGACGCTGACGCAGGTGAGCGTCATCCTGGTGGGCATCCTGCTCATAGCGAACGGCGGGGCGGACACCAGTGATCTGATCACATTTTTGCTGTACATCAGCGTGTACACGGATCCGATCCGCGTGCTGATCGATTTTACGGAGCAGTTCCAGAACGGGTACACGGGCTTCGAGCGCTTTTGCGAGATCCTGGATATTGAGCCGGACACCGAGGACCGGGAGGGCGCTGTGGAGATGAAGGATGTGAAGGGCGATATCACCTTCGATCATGTCTCCTTCCAATATGAGAGAAATTCGGAGCAGGTGCTGCACAGCATCAATCTGGAGATTCCCGCGGGCTCTTACATGGCGCTGGTGGGTTCCTCCGGCGCGGGGAAGACCACGCTCTGCTCGCTGATCCCCCGGTTTTACGACGTAACGGACGGTGCGGTGCGCATTGACGGGCGGGATGTCCGGGACCTGACGTTAAAAAGCCTGCGCAGCCACATCGGCATCGTGCAGCAGGATGTGTACCTGTTCGTCGGCACCGTCTATGACAACATCCGCTACGGTAAGCCGGATGCAACCAGGGAAGAGGTCATCGAGGCGGCGAAGAACGCGAACGCCCACGAATTTATCATGTCGTTGCCTGACGGCTACGAGACCGACATCGGGCAGCGAGGCGTGAAGCTCTCCGGCGGGCAGAAGCAGCGGATCTCCATCGCCAGAGTGTTCTTAAAAAATCCGCCGATCCTCATCTTCGACGAGGCAACTTCCTCGCTGGACAACGAGAGCGAGAAGGTGGTGCAGGATTCGCTGGAGAAGCTTGCGAAAAACCGTACGACGCTGGTCATCGCGCACCGGCTTTCTACTATTAAGAATGCGGAGAAGATCCTGGTGCTGGATGAGGAGGGCATCTGCGAGTCCGGGACACACGAGGAACTGCTTAAGAAGAAGGGCGTATATGAGAAACTGTATATGATGCAGTTTCATGCATAAGTATAAAATCTATAGCTGTTCACAACGTCATATATCCATGTTATAACGCTGATTTAAACATTTTTGGAAGTGTTTTCCAAGTATATCTGGGAAAACGCTTCCGTTTTCTTTGATTATCCAAGAACGCCTATAGATGACAAGAATGAATTTGTCTGCTATACTTTTTCTAATACGGAAAGATAATACAAAAATTAATCGCAGGGGTTTCAATTTTTACATTTCGTGGTAGAATAAAGAGGAGATAAATTCAATGGGGAAAAATACTTATTTGGATGTTATTTGCGGTGATCGGGATAATAATATCAGGTTTAGCGATTTCCGTAAATTGCTGCCTGACATGGGGTTTCGAGAAAGAATACGGGGAGATCGCCGTATGGCGAAATTATGGCAAATGGCTGAGTATAGAAGAAGGGAATGTTGCGTGCTAACAGGGCAATTATTATGATTCATAAAAATTGGAGAGAAAGATGACAGACAGAATATCGAAAGCCATAGAAAAAATGATCATATTTTCCGAAGGAAATCTTCACGATATCGAGCACTTCCTGAAAGTGTGGGGATATGCGAAAACCATCGGCGAGCTGGAAGGTTTGGATGAATATACGCAGCAGACCCTGGAACTGGCGGCTATCGTGCACGACATCGCCTGCCCGCTCTGCCGCGTAAAGTATGGAAATACGGCCGGCCCTCACCAGGAGGCGGAGGGGATCCCGCTGGCCAGAGAATTTTATGAGGAATTTCAACTCCCGGAAGAACAGCGGGAGCGCATCTGCTATCTGGTGGGCCATCACCACACCTTTAAAAGTGTCGAGGGCATGGATTATCAGATCCTGCTGGAGGCAGATTTTCTGGTGAATGCGTCGGAGAGCAGGCTGCCGGAAAAGGCCATTCGGAGCTTTGGCGAAAAAGTATTTCGCACAGAGACGGGGAAAAGAATGCTGGCAGAGATTTACCGGATATAAGAGAGAACGTGGGACATTGCACAAATTATGAATGTTAAAGAGGATGTCGGCGGAGGCTTACCGGCTGTAAGGAAAGATATATGGACGAAAATGTTGACCGTCTGAATGTGAAAAAGAAAATGAAAAGTTTGTGAGTGGGAGGCAAGGCGTACATGGCGTTATATGCGATCGGGGATTTTCATCTGTCGTTTCAGGCAGACAAATCCATGGATAAATTCGGAAGTGTATGGAAACACCATGAAGAGAAAATTCGGAAAAACTGCAGCCGTCTGGTTGGCCCGGAGGATACGCTGGTGATCACCGGCGACCATTCCTGGGGGAAAAACCTGGAAGAATGCCGGGAAGACCTGGCTTTCATCGAGGCGCTGCCGGGACGGAAAATCCTGCTTCGAGGCAACCATGATATGTTTTGGGACGTCAATAAGACGCCGCGGTTGAACCGGGACTTTCAGGGGCGACTTTCTTTCATGCAGAATAATTATTATGCGTATGAGGACTATGCGCTGGTGGGGACAAAAGGGTACACCTTTGAGGGGCCATTTTACCTGGACCGGCGGGGCAGGATCATCGGCTGGGACGAAGAGAAGGAAGCGCACGCGAAGAAGCTGGTCGAGCGGGAACTTGTGAGATTGCGGAAGTCCTTTGACGCGGCGACCGCGGACGGATACCGGAAATTTATCATGTTTCTGCATTATCCACCCACCAGCGTTATCGAGACGGACAGCGTGTTTACGCGGATGGCAGAGGAATATCAGGTACAGCATGTGGTGTACTCCCACTGCCACGGCGAAAGCCGCTTTGGCGACAGCATTCGCGGGACGTACCACGGCATACCGTACCATCTGGTTTCCGGGGATTATCTTAAGTTTTGTCCGGAGAGGATTTTGTGACAGGTTCTTTTGCAGATATGTGATGAAAGATGACTTTTTGGGTTGACAGATGCAGCTGCTTGTAGTACAATGTATTACAAAAAGGAGGAAATGTCCTATGAGTTTTTCCATTCGTTTAAGTTCAGAAGAGAAAACATTGGCAGAAAGTTACGCGAAATTGCATGCTATTTCTCTTGCTCAGGCTTTTAAAGATGCGTTGTTCGAGAAAATAGAAGATGAATACGATATCTCAGTGGCCGCAGAATCGTATGATGAATATGAAAAGAGCGGAAAAAAGAGTAGACCGATTTCTGAACTGTGGGAGGAGACGGGAATATGAGTTTCACCGTTGAGACTACATCGAGGTTTGACAGAGAGTTTAAAAAGCTGGATAGATACACACAACGCATGTTAAAGTCATGGATCGTTAGACATCTGGATGGATGTGAAGATCCCAGAGCATTCGGAAAGGGTCTGACTGCCAATCGGTCAGGGCAATGGCGATATCGCATAGGTGATTATCGGTTGATCTGTGAGATAGAGGATGAAAAGCTGGTTATTCTTGCACTGACCATTGGACACCGAAGAGACATTTATGAAAAATAAAACAAGTTTAAGTTTTTTGGGAGCGAAGGCACAGACTTTTGCTCCTTTTTTCATTTCTTCTATCCTTAAAATATATGATATGACGTTCGGGTATATAACAACATCACGCATGCGGCAGCCGCACTTCGAACCTTGCGCCGCCCTCCGGCGCATTGCCCGCTTTCACAGTTCCGTCCTCTCTGGCGAGAATGGTGCGGGCGAGGGCCAAACCGATGCCTACGCTGTCTGCGGAGGAGGATTTTCCCTTATAAAACCGCTCAAAAAGATGCGGGATGTCCGTTAAGTCAAAACCCGGACCGTTATCCTGTACGGTAATCCCGGTATAGAGGGGATTTTTCACTGCGGTGACGGTGATCACGCCGCCCTCCGGCGTGTATTCGATACAGTTTTTAAGAATGTTTTCAAGCGCTTCGGTGGTCCAGCCGGGGTCGGCCAGAAGGTCGGCGTCAGGCTGGATATTTTCTTTTACCTGAATCTGCTTTAATTCCAGCGGAATCTCCAGAGGCATCCTGGCGCGCCGGATCAGCTCCTGCGCGGACATGTGCTCCAGGGCAAACGGAACCACTCCGGCATCCAGCTTTGACAGTTTCAGCAGAGCTTCCATCAGCCAGCGGATGCGCTGCACCAGCCGCCTTGCCTCCAGCAGAAGCTCCTGACGGCGCTCCTCCGTCAGATCCGGCTCATCAAACAGGGTCAGGATGAGTTCCATGGAGGTGAGGGGTGTGCGAAGCTGGTGGGAAATGTCCGCCAGAGAGTCCGCCAGGTATTGCTTCTCCTTCTGTGCGGCCTCCGTTTGCTCTTTTAAGGAGCGAAGCACATCATTCAGCTCACATTTTAAGATGTTCAGTTCCCCTTCCTCGTAGTCTGAAATTACCCAGGAAGCATTGGCGGCATCGGAAGTGCCGTGCAGGATGTGGTCGATTTCATCGGACAGCTTTCGGATGCTGCGGTAGCGCCGGTACGAAAAGACGAGGTGCAGGACGAGTCCGGTCAGCATGGTGAGGAGGATGCAGAAAATGATGAGACCGGAGGAAGAGATCAATTTGTCAAAGATCCCTCTGGCCACACCGGCTGCTTCTGCTAGATTCGCAGTAAGGTATACAACAAGAATAAGGGCGGCGGTTGCCGCTGCCCAGATGCGAATCTCCTGTTTGATTTCGGGGTTTCTGAAAAATTTCATGATTTATCTCCCGGCATCTTCCGGCCTATACATACCATATGGACATCTTGTGCCGTATACATTTCGCGTTTCCATTGTTTTTCACATACGAAAGAAGGTAATCGCTATCCAGTTGGCTTTAGAAAAGTTACAGAAATTCCATGCGGATAGTAAATTCTATGGAGGATAATATAAGATTAGTCCACCTTATACCCTAGCCCTCTTACCGTACGTATGAGCGTGGGATTCGCCGGGTCATCCTCAATTTTCTCCCGCAGGCGCTTGATGTACACTGTGAGCGTGTTGTCATTCACATAATCCCCGGCGATGTCCCAGATTTCCGACAGGAGCCGGTTGCGGGAGAGCACAATACCCCGGTTATTCAGGAAGACCAGCAGAAGACGGTACTCCAGCGCCGACAGGTTCAGTTCCCGCCCATTTTTTCGCACATCCGCCTTCTCGGTATCCACCCGCACATCGCCCAGCTCGATCACCGACTGCGCCCGCCCGCAGCGGCGCAGGACGCTGCGGATGCGGGAGGCGAGCTCCCGGGGGCGAAAGGGCTTCGCGATATAATCGTCCGCGCCCAGATCCAGCCCGGTGATGACGCTGTACTCATCGCTGGATGCCGTCACGAAAATCACAGGGAGATCCTTCAGCTCGCGGATCTGGCGGCACAGGCCATAGCCGTTGCCATCCTCCAGAGACACATCAAGCAGCGCCAGGTCAAAATCCCGCTCCGCAAGAAGTTCCATCGCGCGCCGCTGCCCCGCCGCGGCGGTCACCTCCATGCTTTCCTTTTTCAGAAAATCCGACAGCATGGTGACGATGGTGCGGTCGTCTTCCACGAGTAAAATCTGGTACATCTATTCCAAAACCTCCAACTTTATTTGCTCTCTAAAAAGCAACTATTGGGGGCTGTCTGTTCACAGACATGAGTTATTGCAAATTTTGCAACAACTGACATAAGCTCCAATTCATTGCAAAATTAGCAGCAGCTTACGTAAGTTTCAACTTATTACGAACGATTCGGGCAGATTGCAGACTGTCTGTGTGTCCGATGTGGATGAATTATAACATACTTCCGAAATTTGTAAATTAGTCATTTCCTTCAATATATCTGGTAATATCATATTTTGGCAATCAGTGAAACAGCACCAGCCAACAGGAGATAGATTTTGTGTATCTTTTTACCGGATAACCTTCATAGAAGCTTTTCCGGTGAAAAATATTTCCAAAATGAGAAAGCCTCCGATATGACTGGTGCGTTTTGTACTTGGGTTAATTAGTGAGAATCTCTCCGAAGCTCATCCATGATATTTTCCTTCCGTATGCGCCGCATGGAGTAGATCATGGTGGCGAACACTACGACGAACACACTCACCACAGCCACCGCGATGCTGAACCATGGCACGGTAAACGAGGTGCTTCCCACCGCGTCCAGCGTCACTATATAAATCCCGTAGGAGAAAACCATCGCGATCGGCAGACCGATGAGCAGACTCCTTATGCCGTAGAGCAGACATTCGTAGTTCATCATGCGGTTCAGCCCCCGTTTCGTCATGCCCACCGAGCGCAGCATGGCAAACTCGCGCCTGCGCAGCATGATGTTCGTCGAGATCGAGTGGAACACGTTCGCCATCGCGATCAGCGAGATCAGGATGATAAAGCCGAAGGAGAACACGTTGATGATGAGGAGAAGCGACCGGGCGGTCTCGGCATCCTCGGCGTAAATATACAGTCCGTTGTACAGTTCATTTTCTTCGATGATTTTATTCAAGGAGGCCGTGCTTGCGTCCGTGTCGCTGCTGGCGAAGTACAAATAGATCTGGGCGTATCCCGTCTCGTAGAGTTCGCTGACAGAGAGAGCCTTTAATTCTTCTGTCGCGGTATCAGTTGTATCGGCAGAAGTATCATCAGTTTCAGCAGTGGGATCGGTCGCTTTATCGGAAGCGTCGCCTGTTTCAGCAGAGGATTCAGAAATGGCTCCTGCCGAATCGGTCGTCTTTTCAGAAGAGCCTGAACCGTTTCCTGTCATATTAGAAGAATCCGCATCTTCATCCAGCTCCGCCAGCCCGTCCGTCAGATAGCTTAACGGATACAGAAACATCACGTCTTCAACCTGAAAGAGCGGCTGAACCTCGGTCTTCCCGGCGATGTTCACCGTGAATTCGCCCACCATGTACAGTTCATCGTCTTCATCCAGCCCGTAAAACTGCGTACTTAACCTTATCGGCAGGCTGGAAACATCGTAAATGCTATAAGTGCCGGATGTGCTGTAAAGCTCATCGTACAGGAGTGCCGCAGGCTCATCTCCCATGTAAACTTCGGTGTCGAAGCCGTTTTCCTCCAGGTAACTTCGGTATACGTCATCCTCCACGAACACGATCCGCCCGTAGGAGGCACCGACCCGGGTCGTCTCATCGTCACTATGCGGGAACGAGAGAACGCTCATGGGGACCTCAATGTTATAGCCGGTGAGCGAGACTGTCAGGGCACTGTCCGTGATGGCATCCGCACTTCTCAGCACGGCGTAAATTTCTTCCGCATCTTCCAGAACACCGTTTTCCACGTAATACCGGTAATCGTAGCCTGCCACCTGGATGCTGTCGGTAAAGGAAGCGGACAGGTAATGGCTGAAGCTGCCTGCCGTGATGAAGAGGATGACGCTGACGCACAGCGAGACAATGGTCGCCCGGTATTTTTTGCGACTGCGCCTGTAGTTTTTCGCGGCCAGCGTACCCTCAAAGCCGAAGAGCTTCGCCGTGAGGCGTCCGGTTTTCACGTCCTTTGCGCCCAGTTTAAAGTCATCCTTCTGGCGGATGGCCTCCATGGCAGTCAGTTTCATGGCTTTTCTGGCCGGGATCCAGGCGGAGATGAGAACCGTGAGGATGCAGGTAAACACCGTGACAGCCACGCCCGCCGGGGTGATGTACAGGTCAAAGGAAACGCCCGTGCCGCTGGCGATCACCAGGTTCAGCGCATCCTGCAGGAAGTAGAATGTAACACCTATGCCCAGTGCCCCGGCCAGCATGCCAAGGGGGATGCCGATGATGCTCACCATCAGCGCCTCGAAAAATACAGAGCCACGGATCTGCCGTCCCGTCGCGCCCACAGATTTTAAGATGCCGAACTGCTTCGTGCGCTCGCTCACCGAGATGGAAAACACATTGTAGATCATGCCGACGGAGCCGAACATGATGATGGCGATGAGGATAGCTCCCAGCGACCACATCAGCAGGACAAGGCTGTCGCCGGCACCGTTGGCCACGCCGTACAGGCGAAGAAGGCTGGAATGCTCCATGACAGTGGTAAGCCTGTATTTTTCCATGAGCTCCGCGATCAGGGTGTAGGCGTTCGCGGGCGAGGTGAAGGTGAGGAAGAGGTCGCCGCAGAAGGAAGTTGAAGCTTCAGCTGTCCCCGTAATCGCCGTATACCCAGGTGCGGAGTAGGGCTCCGCCGTGGTGTCGAGCCGCTCACAGATGCCCACGATGGTGTAGGTCTTCGTGACGGTATTTGTGAGTTCTTCCAGGACGACAGAACTTTCGCCTTCATCCACATCATTCTTCACATACAGCCCGTCCTGCTGCGTGAGCCAGGTGTCTTCCCAGTACCGGTCGCCCACTTCCAGCGTGACCGTATCGCCCACCTTCCATTCCACGCCGCCGTTGGAAGACAGGTGCGCGGAGATCACCAGCTCCGAATCATTTTCCGGCATTCGTCCCTCGATGAGGTTCAGCGCGATTAGCGTCTCGTCGCTGCTCGTAAGCGTTGCGATGTACAGATACGGCTTATAGTCATTTACGCTGTCCACTGCCGCGTAGCCCACCTTTGCCAGAACCGTGGTGGCGGTCACATCTTCCTCCTGCGAGATCGCCTCCAGCGTTTCCGCGTCCAGGTCGTAAACCGCCGCGTGCCAGGTGCCGGAGGACTCGATCTCCCGGTTTTTAAAATATTCCAGCGCACTGGTGATGCAGGATGTGACCGCGAACAGCATGGCGGAAGCCAGAAGGATGCCGATGACGGTGATCACGGTGCGCATTTTATTCTGCGCCAGAGTCTTTCGGGTATAGGAAAATAAAAGATTCATCCCCGGATCACCTCATCTTTCGTGATCTTTCCGTCCTCGATGGCGATCACCCGATCCGCCTGCAGTGCGATGGACTCGGCGTGGGTGATGACGATGAGGGTCTGGCCGTATTTTCGGTTGGAAAGCTTCAAAAGTTCCACGATTTCCTGGCTGTTCTTTGAATCCAGATTGCCGGTGGGCTCGTCGGCCAGCACCACGGAGGGCGCGTTCATCAGCGCCCGGCCGATGGAGACCCGCTGCTGCTGCCCGCCGGAGAGCTGATTCGGCAGATGCTTCTCGCGCCCGCGAAGCCCCAGCACGTCCAGCAGTTCGTTCAGGCGCTCATCATTCACCTTCCGCCCGTCCAGCAGCACCGGCAGTGTCATGTTCTCCGTCACGTTCAGTACGGGGATCAGGTTGTAAAACTGGTACACCAGCCCCACCTGCCTGCGGCGGAAGATCGCCAGCTGTTCCTCATTCTGTGCGTACACATCCTGATTATCCAGAAACACCTTGCCGGACGTGGGCCGGTCCACGCCGCCCAAAATGTGCAGCAGTGTCGACTTTCCCGACCCGGACGGGCCGATGATCGCCACGAACTGTCCCTTCTCCACGGAAAAAGACACGTGATCCAGTGCCATGACCTCATTATCACCCTGACCGTAGGTTTTTGTCAGGTTTTCGATTCTTAAAATTTCCATTTTTCCTTCTTTCTGGAGCGTAAAAGCTCAGCTATGCTGAACTTCGTGAAAATAAGCTCATCAGAGTGACTTTTCGCACCTGCCCCTCAAATATTGAATGAGAGCAGTATACCGAATCACGATGACATGCACATGACTATTTTATTACAAAAATGTCATTTACGGAAGACGATGTTTTCTTCCACGATGATTTTGGTAAGCATATGGGAAGATTAAATCCGGATTAATTTGCTGAGGTGTGATTAATTGCTTGCGAGGTGGATAAAACTGTGCTAAAGTACATTTATCTGGAACGTTCCGACACCGCAGCAGAGATTGTTTCAGGGAGTATTTGTTGCCTATATTATGTATAATATGACACATTAATTTTCTGGCTTGTGTTTATAATAAGAAAGGCGGTGTTATCTACGGATTACGAGGAACGTATCTCAGAACAGGATCTGGAAAAGATTCAGAAATTGCGGCTTATGGATGATTTTTTCATGAAGTTGGTTTTTGAAGGAAACATTCAGGCAACAGAGCTGGTCGTTAATATTGTCTTGAATCGAAGTGATTTGAAAGTCAAAAAGGTAGTTGGTCAGCGTGAAATTAAGGGATTGGAAGGCCATGGAGTAAGGCTGGACATTATGGCGCAGGATCATGAGAATCAGGCACATGATATTGAGGTAGAGCGGCAGGATGGCGACTGGCTTCGGTTGCGTGCCAGATACAACAGCAGTATGATGGATATGGTTTTATTGCCGGAAGGGGAGGATTACAAAAAACTTATCCCGTCCTATGTGATTTTTATAACGGAACATGACAGAATAGGAGATGGCCGGCCTCTGCACCATTATGTGATGAAAGACAAGAGTACCCGTGAAAATCTCGGCGATGGTCGTCATATTATTTTTGTAAATGGAGACAATGCAAATGAGAAAACGCGGCTGGGAAAACTGGTACATGATTTTAAGTGCAGTTCGCCGGATGATATGTATTACAAGGTTTTGGCGAATGGAGTCAGACGCTTTAAGGAAACGGAAGGAGGTCGGGGCGAAATGAGTAGTGTTTTAGAAGAGATTACTGTAGGAGCTGTTATTGATTCCTGTCGAAAATTAGGAGTTTCCGAGGATCGTATTTTTGAACATATTGTTGAAGATTATGGCTTGACAGAGGAGAGGGCAAGGAAGTATATGAACGCACGAAAGAAAAGCGCATAGGAATATTTTTGCAATCAACATCATATACTGATCGCTATTAAGCATGGCAGGCCGACGGAAATGCAAAAACATGATACCGCACGTCTTTGAAAAGAGTCCGAACATATGACGGACTCTTTTCTTTCATCTTGGAGGAGCTTTGAAAGAATGTGGTCGCAATCCCATTAGCTTTGGATGATGGGTTGAGACCAGGTAGTTTACAAACACGCAAAATGTTCGCAATCCATATTACCAGTGTCCTCCTGATCGCGGAGGTGTGGATGCCGGTGGAAAAAGGAACAGGTTGGATGAAAAACACCTGAGAGGCGGAAAAAACCACTTACATCCCTGATTTTTCTGTGATATAATCTCCGCTGTTTGTGGCCGAACCCTGAAACGAACAGCCATTTCGGGTGACCGATAATTTTATATCTGCGTGTAGCACACGGAATGTTCGCAAGGCGTATGACTTTTCCTGTCTTAAGGAGGAGGGCATGCGCTTTTTTTGCGGGCGACAAAATGCGTTTCACGCAAACAAAGTGAGGATTTGTCGTGATTATCTTGCCCATATTATTTCGTGACAAATCCCGAGCGCTGACAGCGCTAAAAAGAAACTGAAAGGCAGGAGGTAGCAAAAACATGCCAAAAACAAAATCACAGGGAATTATCTTCGGACTGATTATGTCCTACGCCATGGCGTACGGCATGGAGGTTTACAACGTTGCGATCAAGGAGGGCGTGACCCTGTCGCCCGGAGGACTCAGCAACATGACAAACATCGTGTTTTTCGATGCGCTGATCGAAGCTTCCTACATGGGGATCTTTGTGTTCATCGTCTCGAACCTTTACGGGAACCGCTTCGGTGCCTCATTCGCGGCAAAGCACAGCGATCCGGAAAAAGACAACCCGTATTTCTGTCAGCTGCTCCGGCAGGGAGCCACCGTCGCAGTCATGTGTCCGTCCATGAGCCTGATTGCATCGGTTCTGTTTAACGTGATCCTGGCCGGCGCGCCGGTGAGCCAACTCCCGGCCATCTGGGTTGGCACATTCTTGAAGAACTTCCCGATGGCGTTCTTCTGGAACTTCTTCGCGGCCGCGCCGTTCAGTCATTGGGTGTTTGGGAAAATTTTTTCTGCAAATAAATAATGAAATCGCAGAGAATCTGTGTTATAGTGGCTTAAAAAGGAATGGGGGATCCAAATCTATGACGAAAAGATTTAATGTAAACGGTTCCTGCGATCCGAACCGCCACTATATGGTGAATCTGGATTCCAGATTAAAGGAAATCCGGCAAATGGTGGATTTTGGCGATTATTTTACCATCAACAAAGCAAGACAATACGGAAAGACAACGATACTGCGGGCTCTTACCCGGTACCTGAAAAGCGATTATGAAGTGGTGAGCCTTGATTTTCAGACCTTAAGCGCCGGCACCTTTGAAAATGAAAAAACATTTGCTGCTTCCTTTGCGAAAGAACTTCTGGACAATGTGCCGACTTTTCCGGGTGGCGTGAAAGGAGAACTGGAGGAACTTGGGAAAAAGTCAGCGGAATATGATACTCTGCAGGATCTCTTCCGTGTCTTAAAGATATGGTGTCAGAAAGCAGAGAGAAAGATTGTCCTGCTGATTGATGAGGTGGACACGGCGACAAATAATCAGGTATTTCTGGATTTCCTGGCTCAGCTGCGGGCGTATTACCTGAAACGCCCGGAAGTAACGACGTTTCAGTCTGTGATTCTGGCCGGGGTTTGCGATGTGCGCAGCATCAAAAGGAAAATTCGGATGGATGAGGATCATAAGCCGGAGCTTGTGCCTGCACAAGCTCCAGAGTTAATGCGAAGCATTTACTCTTTGAACAGTCCTTGGAACATCGCAGCCGATTTTGACATTGACATGAGTTTCCAGACGAAGGAAATTGCAGACATGCTGAATCAGTACGAGGACGATTACCATACAGGCATGGATGTTTCGGAGATATCCGAGTTGATTTACAGTTACACATCAGGTTACCCGGTGCTGGTCTCCCGCATCTGCAAGCTTCTGGATGAGAAAATCGCGGGGAGCGAACAGTTCCCGGACAGGAAAAGCGCCTGGACAAAAGAGGGTTTTTACGAGGCGGAGAAGCGGCTGGTGAGAGAGGACAATCCGCTGTACGAATCCCTTATGGGAAAACTGGAAACATACCCGGAACTGCGGACGGTTATCTATGAACTGCTGTTCAACGGCAAATCCATCCCGTATGTCGCGACGAGCCCTTACATCAAGGACGCGGCCATGTTTGGTTTTATCCGCAACGAAAACGAGCGGGCGGTGATATCCAACCGAATTTTTGAAGCGGTTCTCTATAACAACTTTATTGCGGAGGAATTCGTGACAAGCAAGATGTATGATGCCGGTGAGCGCGAGCGGAGCCAGTTTTTTGTGGGTGGGGACTTGAACATTCGGCGCATACTGGAAAAGTTTGTGGAGACGTTTGAAGAACTTTACAGCGAAGAAGATGATGCGTTTTTGGAAAATGTGGGCAGAAAATACTTTTTGCTTTTTCTGAAACCGATTATAAATGGGGTGGGGAACTACAGCATCGAGCCGCAGACAAGAAACAGCGAGCGCATGGATCTGGTGATTTTCTACCGTGGAGAACAAAACATTCTGGAACTCAAAATCTGGCGTGGAAAGGCATATAATGAGCGCGGCGAAAAGCAGCTGGCGGATTATCTCGATTACTTTCATATGAAGAAGGGATATATGCTGAGCTTTAATTTCAACAAGAAGAAAACACCGGGGATCCAGGAAATTGTGCTGGGAGACAGGCTGCTGATCGAGGCGGTTGTGTGAGGATAATTATATGACAACAGGGTCAGAAATCCTGAAGGAAAAGCCTTGTGTTGGCTCATGGATTTTGGCTTCGTAGTGTTATTACATGATACATGTATTATATGTCGCAAGGGGACAGGCTGAAAACGGAGCCTGTCCCCTTACGCTTTTTTGTTAAAATATTACACTGGTTTCACAACATGTGAGATAGTAAGCTCATCCGGCTCCACATGACAGGCAAAAAACCACACCTTTACCCCAGCTGCCTCAGCCTCCTTCATAGCCTCACCAAACTCCGGGTGCGTGGCCGTGTTGGGGTAAACCATGCTTACGCCATCCATCTGTATCACAAAGGCGAGGATCGCCTCAAAACCTTCCTGCTTCGCCCTTATTAACTCCCGAATATGCTTCACGCCCCGCTCTGTCGGGGCATCCGGAAAGTAGCCGATGCCGTCCATTTCAAGGGTGCACCCTTTTACTTCCATGAGAAACCTCCGGGGACTGGCATCGGCTGTGACTTTTTCCATATAAAAGTCGATGCGGGAATCGCCGTATCTGTATTCCGGCAGAACCCGGCTGTAATCCTGCTCCGCAAGCCAATCTTTCACAACCGTATTCGGCGCATTGGAATCGATATTGAAAAGTACGCCGGTATTTTTGCGGACAGCTACCAGATCATATTTCGTTTTTCTGCGGGAATTTCCGGGAGCCGTAAGCCATACTTCACAGCCGGGGATCAGGAGCTCCCTGCATCTGCCGGTGTTCTTTACATGAACCGTTTCTTTGTGACCATCCATCTCCACCTCCGCAAGGAAACGGTTCGGTCTGGCAAGAAACGTGGCGCGGAAAATATTTTCGTATTTCAAAACTTTCACCTGCTTTCGGGCGTGCTCGCCTTAAGTCTTTATATCCGTGCAGAGATTCGTAGCTGTATCTTCTAAGATTGCAATCATGATTTCGTAGATGAACGAAAGAGCGCCTGTTTGATATGACAGACGCTCTTTAAAAAAGTGCATATCATGACCGCTGCGAGTACTGGTTATATTATTTTTTAAAACATCAGACAGTGGACTTGAACAAACCTTACAGAACTTCAATCAGACACCTGTGAACCTTGTCCTTTTTATAATATCCAATCCCGACTCCAAGGATCCGTCCGATTGTCTTCGGCTGCTCGCCGAGTTTCCCCTGAAACTTCTGCGCATATTTCTTATCCCTGATCTGCCGTAAAGCGGTTTCCGGGGAATCGTCGACCTTTAGCTCCAGTATGATCCCGTCGTCAGAACGATTGTATGGATAAAAAATATAGTCCACATATTCTACACCGGCCAGATCTTCCCGTTGCATATCATATTTGTTCCGCGCGGCAAGATAAGCGAGTTTCACGCTTCCGGAGAGTTCTGCTTCATCACTGTATGACTTCAGGGGTGACTCGGAATTATGGACAAATGCGAGAACGTCGCTGATGGTATCCGTATCTCCGTCATAAGTTGCCTTTAATATACGCAGAGATTCCCGCTCCAGCTCACGCATGTAGTTAAAGCGTGGCTCTGTCTGAATGATTTTATCAAACTCCATATGAAGTTCCCGGTTCGGGATCCGCACACTGCCGCCAAAATAATTCAGATATCCATAAACTGTCATCACGGACAGAATCTCATCTCGTTTCGTCAATACAGAAGCCGTGGAGGCATATTCGGAAACATCTGTCTGCACCGGCTCATCCGCAGCCAGGAGGATAATCGCGTCCCTCACGCCATCCGTATCGTTTAAGACGTAATCCTTAAGCTCGTTATATTCGCCGGCCTTCGCCCAGTAGTTTTTCAGCTGATTTCTCGTAAGGGCAGAGACGACAGAGTTTGGATTGTACAAACTGCCGCCGTTTTCCCTGTGGTATCCGTCGTACCAGTCGGTCAGATCTTTGCGGGAAATGGCAGGGGAGGTTTCGCGCTGCAGGTAGCGCTGGTAAAGCTCATCGACCTCCGCGTCAGTAAAACCGAAATATTCACTGAAACGGTCGCTGTTCGCCATGTTGTATTCGTCAAAATGGTTCATAGTGTCACTGGCTGAGTATTTTTTGATCGGCAGGACGCCGGTAAGATAGGTCAGCGCAACGTAAGCGCGTCCCTTTGTCAGGTCGCCGAGAAAAGAGGTAAACTTTCCGCGATCCGCATCCGTAAAATAACTTCTGTGGAAGATATAGTCCCACTCGTCAAAAATCAGAATAAAGCGTTCTCCCAGGTGCTTTCGCGTAATATTGCGCAGCATGGATCCGATGGTGTCGCCGCTGCGGTTTCGCACATCCGGATAGGCTTCGGTCAGGTCATCCGCCAGCCCTTCTTCAAAATAGTGGATATACTGGTCATAGGAGGTGCATTCTCTGGGTCCTTTGCTGAAATCGACATAAATCACATTATGCCGATTCAGGTGTTCCCTGTATCCCGGGTAAGCAGCGATCTTAAGCTTCGAGAAGACATCGCCTGCGTCTGCGCCTTTGCCGAAAAAGGCACCGATCATGGATGCCATAACGGATTTCCCAAAACGTCTGGCTCTGGTGACGGAAATATTGCTTCCTTCCTGCTCTACGAGCGGAAATAATTCCAGCAAAAACTCGGTTTTGTCTATAAAATAAGGTTTCGCCGTTTCGCGGCGGTAAAGATCGAGAATGTCTTCGGAATTCAGATAATAGCCCATGGCAGCAGGTCACCTCCCGGATAAAATGTCATTTCATATGAAATATCAATGCCGAGAATAGCACAACTAATCAGATTTGACAAGGAATTTTAGGAACAAGGGAGTCTTTACTTTGATGCTGCGGATTTCAGTACTGAAAGTTGAATTTGTGCTGAACCGGCCATTTCTTTTTGTAATCACCAGCGGGTATGCGGAGCTGTTTGCGGGGGTAGTGAATCAGCTGCAGTAAAGTCGTTGGCAAAATGTGAGAGAGTGAGCCAAAAGTCGTTGGCAAAATATGAAAGACTGCAATCCGGCAGAGAAATTCGTCTGTCAGGTTGCGGCCTCCAGTGCTTATACAAGTGAAGATTTTGCATGGTTTTATCCGTAAAATAAGGCTTTGCCGATATCGGCAAAAAACACGAACCAATAATGCAAATCACATTGATATTTTGCCGATAAGCTGATATACTTATAAAAGAGTGAGGTATATCGCATGAATTATTTGAGCGTTGCCGAGGTGGCAAAAAAATGGAATATGTCGGAGCGCAGCGTCAGGAATTACTGTGCACAGGGGCGCATCCCTGGCGCTTTTCTGACAGGCAAAACCTGGAATATTCCGGAATCTGCAGGGAAGCCTGCGCGCGCAAATGTGCAGAAGGCAAAACCGAAAACATTGTCGGAGGTTTTGAAAAGTGAGAAGCAGGAAAAAATAAAGGGCGGAATTTATCATAAGGTTCAGGTGGAACTGACCTACAACTCGAACCATATGGAGGGGAGCAGGCTTACGCAGGAACAGACCCGCTATATTTATGAAACAAACACCATCGGCGTGGATGCGGATGGTGTAAATGTGGATGATATTCTGGAGACAGTAAACCATTTTCGCTGTATTGATTTGATCCTGGATGATGTCAATATGCCGGTGAGTGAAAAGCTGATAAAGCAGCTTCATTTTATTCTGAAAACCGGAACCCTGGGCAGCAGAAAGGAGTGGTTTGCGGTGGGAGACTACAAGAAGCTTCCGAACGAGGTGGGAGGACGAAAAACTGCGTCTCCGGAAGAAGTGCGCGCAAAGATGAAGCAGCTCATTGCCGAATATAACGTCACAAAATCCAGGTCTTTTGAGGAAATACTGGACTTCCATTATCAATTCGAACGGATACACCCATTTCAGGATGGCAACGGACGTGTAGGGCGCCTGATCATGTTTAAGGAATGCCTTAGGAATGATATCGTACCGTTTATCATCGAGGATGATTTAAAGATGTTCTACTATCGCGGACTGGCGAACTGGGAGAGCGAGCGGGGGTATCTTATGGATACATGCCTGACAGCGCAGGATCGGTTTAAGGCTTGTCTTGACTATTTTCATATAGCGTATAAATAGAGCTGTAATGACAAAAGAAAAATCCTGTGATAAGATAAGAAATATAGAATCCCTGATGGGATAGAAATATAAGAAATGCTGTGGAAGAAAGCGGTGAAGGTCGATGCGGTTATTATTAACATGAACAGGAAACAGGAGCGTAAGCATATTATAATCTTCCTTATAAACCTCGTCCTCAATAATTGTCTTTAGCATTTCAGGCACATTCACTCCGGTCATCGCGGATGGACAGATGCCTGTTTTTGCCCGGACAGCACGCACCTCTTTCACAAGGAGATGAAATTTAGCATCCCCATTTCATACATGTTTTTATAAATTTTATCCGGATAGAAAGGTAACCAGGGTTTCAGGTTTGAAAAACCCATGCCCAGTTCTTTCATATATGCCAAAATACGCCTTAGCTGTGCATCCGGATCGCTTTCAGAGAAATAATCAATATCTTTTATGAGATCCAAAAGCTGCAACTCACGATAGTTATCCTCGGTTACTGTTACCCGTGGCTTTTTTAATATCACTGTTGAAGCTGCAAGTTTTACCTCACGGTAGTCACTGGTTGCCTTGTTTGTAACAATTTCGCATTTTGCGGATAACTGGGTTGTGAGACCCAATTGGTTGGCAAAGGTCAATGCACCAATATAGCCGCACCTTGTTCCGTTTTCGGTCAGATATTTCTGCTCAATTACTTTTTCTCTTGACAGCGTAGATCCTGACTTAAAGATAGTTTTTGTCGGGATGAAATAGATACCCGTATCATATCTTTTCAGCAATCCCTGATCTGTCAGCTTTTTCACCTGCTGTCGGATATAGTTCATGGTCATGCCCTTGTATTGAATATTTGAAATAAATATTGGTTCGTTTACACCGTAGGTTTTCAGCAGATAATCGTACAGTTCCATTTCAGCCTCCTTTGCAAAAATATTTCAGCAATGCACCACTTCACATTTATTACAAGCCGCATTAGCATATCTTGCAAGTACTTTTTTCAGAAGGTGAAACATTTCCCACGTTTCATTTGCTTATTTATCAGAGGATGAGCTTTATTCGAGTAAGTGCAGCCATGGCAACTCGAAAAACAAGGTGATAAGGAGGCAAATATGAAAAGAAAATTATTTTTCCGGATGCTTGTGATGGCAATTATGCTACTTGCGCTATGTTGCGTCGGCTGCGGCGATGAGGATTGGGAGGATCACAACAGTTCCGGTACGGAGGAAGGAAATCCGGAAGCGGATGGTGATACATCGACTGTGCTCCGATCTTCCGGGGATTCCGAAGATGTGGAGCAGACAGGAAACAGTCTGTTTACCGATGATTTTTTTGAGGATGTGGTACTCATCTACACCACGCGAGGCGATGTGGTTACCGGAGATCAGGTCAAACCGGTAATCGAGTTCCTAAAGGGGCTTTCGCTCACCGAGACCGATGATCATCTGTCTACAACCACAGAGGACGGTGAATTGCTCTATGGTGGCACTGCTATAACTTTTCGAAAGTCGAATGGTTATGATATAACTTTTCTTGTGGATGGATACGGAAAACTTACATGTGTAAGCTACACCTCTTATGCAGAAACATTTAGCTATATAGCTGATGTCAGCGTCAGTGATGACGAAAGCTTTCTTGGTATGCTTGGAGAGGCGTTCGATCAGGGAATGGAGATGGACGAAACCGAAAGCTGAATCCATAAGGGCTTCATGATGAGAGTTGAGCCGGAATTACAGACATCATTAAAAAATAAAATTATCTGTCCATGCGGGAGCGTCAGAAGATGCTCCCGCTTTTCCATATACTTCTGCCTGAAAATCTGCTATTATTTTCGCGTAAGGTGAAACATTTTCCGCACATGATTTGCTTACATACCAGAGGAGGCAAGCGCCATGGAACGCGATTTTGAAGAGCTCGTCAAAACATACGGAAAAACCATATATCGATGCGCCTGGTCTTACTGCAGGTCAAACGCGGACGCGGAGGACATCACGCAGCAGGTGTTTTTGTACTATCTGCAGAAGAAGCCTGTATTTCATGATGAACAGCATGAGCGGGCCTGGTTCCTGCGTGTGACGATGAATTTGTCGAAAAACCATCTGAATTCCTGGTGGAACCGCCATACGGAAGGGTTCGCGGAGGAAAAACCAGACGAAAATTCCGGCGACAGAGGGAAAAGGGCATCTGTCGGGAATGCAAGCCCGAACCCCGGTCATAAGGATTTGAACCGGTCGTCCGGAACCGGAAGCCCGGAAGAAGTGGCGGAGGGCATGGAGCTATGGGAGCTCGTGTGCAAACTCCCGGAAAATTATCGAAATGTGATTTTCCTGTATTATATGGAAGGATATTCCGTGAAGGAGATCAGCCGAATCCTGGGGCAGAAGGGCGCGACGGTCCGCACCTGGATGGCGAGAGCGCGGCATATGCTGAAAAAGATGCTGGAAGAATGAGGTGCAATATGAATAAAAAAGAATTTAAAGAGAAGATGGAAAAGTTACGATTTGCGAAAGAGCAGATCTCGCCGTCCGATGAGATGTTAGAGCAGTGGTCTAAGCTGCAGGATGGAGAAAGCGGAATCGCCGGTGCCAGAGCATCGGATGGAGAAAAGGGACTTTTTTTAAGAATCGCATCTATGGCAGCGGCTCTCGCGCTGGTGGTGACGGCCGTGGCTGTGACCGGCTATCTGGTTTCCCGCAATGGTGGGAACTCAGATTCAGAGATAAATGGGTCAATCGAGGGTATAAATGCAGGGACGGCAGTTGTGGACGGTGCTTCGGACGGTGTATCGGATGGCGCTACAGAGGGCACTTTGGATGATACTTCTGACGGCGCTTCGGATGATACAGATACATTAGATGTTACGTTTGGCCAATCGGCGGAGACGTCGGACGGGGAAAATGAAGGAGAGGAGGATCCGGGCGATGCCACAGAGGGGAAGAACTTTGGAGTTGCAGATTCCGAAGCAGATGGTTCCACCGGCATGACAGAGCTAATCAGCGGTTATGGAGACGGGAACAATTACCTTGACCTGACATCCGGCGACTTTGCGATTGTAAGCGGATATGCTGTTTGCTCCGACGCGCTGCGAGATGCCATGGAAGCGTATGGCGATACGGTCTTGTATCGTGTCGTGGTTTGTCTATTCGAAAATGGCGTGGCGACCGGAAACGGGAGGGCAGAAGCAAACCGGCTTGAGGAAGAAGGGTATACGGTTGCTTACGAGACATTCACGGATGGGAATGGCGTGAGCACGGAATGGCTCACAATCCACGCAACCCTGGAGCAGATTGAGAAATTTGCTGTGAGTGATGCGTATGGATATATGCTGTGCCTTTATGAAGAGGTCGTCGGCTGCGATTCGTAATGGGAAAATGAATTTTTTAAAAAAATTCGCTCTGCATTTGACTTGCTTTTGTACGCACAAACGTGTATAATAGCTCAAAATAAATCTGAAAGGAGCGATGAATCATGGCAGCAAAATCAGCCAATTTATATGCACGTATTGAGCCGGAAGTAAAAGAGCAGGCAGAGGGAATTTTATCGGCGTTAGGTATTCCTGCCTCGAATGCAATTAATATGTTTTATAAACAGATTATTCTTCACAGAGGACTTCCTTTCGAAGTAAAATTACCGAGTGTACGTCCTGTGGATGTCAGCACCCTGACTGAGACGCAGATAAATGCAGAGCTGGAGAAAGGATATGAGGATCTGCAAAACGGAAGTACCAGAACGGCAAGAAGTGTATTCTAAGTCTTGACCATATGCCGGAGCGTTTCCGCAAATATGAAAAGGAGCCGTGGAAAAGCAGAGGGCTTCATGTGGTTCCGGTAGATAATTATCTTGTTTTCTATATCGTAGATGGCAGCTTAAAAGTAGTCACGGTTATCAGAGTTATGTATGGCGGAAGGAATGTTGATGCGCAGTTAGAAAATCGTACAAATTAGCAAAGGATGTATTACGAAAAGGATATTAAGGACCAGTCGCAAAAGAAATTGTCCATTTTGCGACTGGTTCTTAATATTCTGCGATTTTTTGTGATGAGACATGCGCATACAACACACAGCACAAGCATGCCGATGAGGAATGCCAGACTGTGTCTGGTAATGAAACGGGAAATTTTCATTATGTAAAAGAACCTCCTTTGTTCTCTCCTTGACATTTTTACTTCATGTGCAGAAAAGGCGAGAGCAGTTGACAATGCTCGCGCCTTTTTACGTGTTATTTCGTAAAACTTACGAAAATCGTTCCAATAAACCCTCCTGCAGCACCTGAGAGTAGTTAATTCCCTTTTTATCAGCCAGATTGGCCATCCACGCCGGGAGAGAAACATTCTTTCGCACTGCTCTGGTGTCAATGGATGCGCGGTAAGCGTCAAGAGGTCAATTATAAAATTTGAATAAAAAAAATTAACAGGATGGGAAGAATCTTAAAAGTTAGATTTACCGTTGAAATCGACTGTCCCGGTGCTAAAATATGTGGCCAAAAGGAGGAGTGCCTCTTAAAAAACGATCGGGAAGGGATTTTAATCAGGAAGGGTTATGAATATATTATATTGCGGCGATAAAAATATCGAGGACGGGCTTCTGATTTCCGTCCTTTCTCTGCTAAATACAGCGGAGGAGGAGCTTCATATTTACGTGCTCACCATGCACCTGGAATATGAGGGAAAAGAGTGCCTGCCGGTGCGGGATGAGTTTATCGACTGGCTGGATGGAATGGTGAGGGAGAAAAACTGTCAGAAGCAAAAAAAGACGGATGAGTTGAAATCGGCGGACGTGAAAGGCCGAATTCCGGAAAGCCAGCCAGAAAAAATGGTGACGAAAGAAGCAATTGCAGAAAGGATACAGAAGCCGGGAGCAGACGAGTCTGAGAGATGGTCAGGCATGGAAGGCGTGGAAAAGATGCCGGGCGTGAAGGAATCCTTCGTAAAAAAAATCGACCTTTCCGAAGAGTTTGCCAGAAACCTCCCCATCCCCAACATGCAGACACGCTTCACGCCCTGCTGCATGCTGCGGCTGTTTGCGGATGAGATTCCGGAGCTGCCGAACCGCATCCTGTATCTGGATACGGACATCGTGTGCCGCCGGGACATCAGCGAATTTTACCATCAGGACATGGAAGGCTTTGAACTGGCGGGGGTGCCGGATTACTATGGAAGGTGGTTTTTTCACCGGAAGCGCTGGAAATTCTGGAAGTGGGATTATTTAAATTCCGGCGTACTGCTTTTAAATATGGAAGAAATCCGAAAAACCGGCCTGTTTGCGAAGTGCCGTGACCTATGCGCTGCGAAGGAAATGTTTATGCCGGATCAGTCAGCGCTGAATAAGCTGGCAACCGCGAAAAAAATCTGCCCGCGCAGGTTTAATGACCAGAGAAAGCTGCATGAGGACACTGTGATCCAGCATTTTACCACAAGCTTTCGTTTCTTCCCGTGGATCCGCACGGTCAGCGTGAAGCCCTGGGATGTGGAGCGCATGCATGAGGTGCTGAAACTGCATGAATATGACGACCTGCTGGAGGAGTACGTGGGACTTAGGGAGAGCCGCAGAACATCAGAATAAAAATGGCGGAACAATCCGTGAGCCGGCATCTGACACTTGCGTTATTTTTTGATTCAGGGGACATGTTAGTGTGTCCCGTGGAAGAGCGAAAAAGGATATTCTACAGCTGTAACATCCTGCTTTCGGGCGTGGCATGGACAGTTCACACGGATTTGAGCATGAAGTAAGCGTTTTGCCTGAAATCCGACAGATTTCTCCGGTTTGTCTAAATTTGGACAATAGGAGGAAATTGTGAAAAGCGGGAGGACACATTTGAAACTATAATACAAGTGTACAGTCGGTTTATTATAGTTTGTGTTCGGAAATTGTATTTGCAACGTCATGGATATGCAGCATTATGGATATGCGGCATCATGGATATGAGGCGTCATGGATATGCGACGTCATAGATATGCATCGTCATGGATTTGTGGCATCATAGATTTGTGGTGCCAGGGAGATGCAGTGTCATGTATTTCGATCCCGATATTGTGAAAATGAGTATGAAGAGGTAAATATATATGAATAAAATAGAAAATGGTACATATGGGAAGCAGGCAGCTGATTTCTGTAATATTCCGGAGAAAAAGCAGGAAATCCCCGTCTTCTTCACCATCGACGACAGCTATGCGCCGTACCTGGCCGTGGCCCTTACATCGCTGATGGAGAACGCCTCCTCGGACTACATTTATAAGATTTACGTCATTTATCAGGAATTAAATGAGGAAAACAGGGGAAGAATTTCCCGTATGGGCAGGGATGGCTTTGACATCGAGCTGGTGCCCATGCAGAAGGGGCTGGATGATATCCGTGACCGGACGGAGAACCGGCTGCGCTGCGATTATTTCACGCTGACCATTTATTTCCGCCTGTTTCTGGCAGATATGTTCCCCCAGTATGACAAGGGCATTTATATCGACAGCGATATCGTGGTGCCGGGGGACATCTCGAAGATGTTTGAGATCGAGCTGGGGGATAATATCGTCGGGGCCTGCCCGGATTTTTCCATCCAGGAAATCCCGCCGCTGGTGAATTGGGTGGAGAATGCGGTGGGAGTGCCGAAGGCCGAGTACATTAATTCCGGTGTGCTTCTGATGAATTTAAAGAAGATGCGGGAAGTACGGCTGTCGAAGCATTTCCTTGGGCTCTTAAATCGCTTCCACTTTGACTGTCTCGCGCCTGACCAGGACTACCTGAACGCCATGTGCCACGGGAAGATCTGCTATCTTCCGGAATGCTGGGATGTCATGCCGAACAAGGCGAAGCCGCCGGTGGAGCAGCCGCAGCTCATCCATTACAACCTGTATGACAAGCCCTGGTGCTATGATGACGTCATGTATGAGGCGTATTTCTGGAAATACGCGTGGATGACGGAGTATTATGACGACATTGTGCGCGCGAAGGAGAATTATTCCGAGGAGCAGAAGCAGTCGGACAATGAGTGCAGAAATCGGATGGCGGAAAAAGGAGCAGTCGGCGACAGGCCTGATGTGACTTTCCGGAAGATGTACGAGCGCGGGGAGAAGATCCGGGTGTGAGAATGAGACTTGCGTAAAACCTTAAGGGCACGAATCTGGCATGTTACGGAAAGACAAGATGCCGGGAAGGTGTTTTAAGGCAGATATATGACGGGAAGATATAAAAACGAGAAACGTGTTTTGATATGACTGTGAGGGACAGCCATTCAAAAGAAGATTGAGTGAGACGGTTCTTCACGCGGCGCGAAGTTCAACAAAGCTGAACTTCAATACGCCGAAAAGAGGAGGATCATATGATTATAGGAGAGAACAAAGAACAGGTAATCGAAAATATTAAAACCTGCGCCGAGCGAGGCGAACTGAATGAAAAGGTGGAAGTGGATGATCCGAATATCTCGGATGCCAGAAAGCAGAAGCTGGTAAAAAAGTACGTCAAACGCGCCGGGAAATGGCGCTATAAGCCGAACAATTACCTCGCCAGAATGCTGGCCTGGTATATCACGGCCAGAGAGAATAAGGATACGGAATTCGTCGGGCTGGAAAATCTGGAAAAAGTCAGTTCCGGCGCGGTGATTACGTGCAATCATTTTAACCCGCTGGATAACACGGCGGCAAGGAGCGTCGCGAAAAAGGCCGGACATAAGCGCCTGTATATTGTCTGCCAGGATACGAACTATGCGATGAAGGGAATGGTGGGGTTTTTCATGCATTACGCGGACACCATCCCGATCACAGACGATGGGGCCTATATGGAGCATGTGTTTATTCGCATTCTGAATAAGCGGCTTTCCGACGGGAATTTCGTGCTGATTTACCCGGAGCAGGAAATGTGGTACAACTACCGCAAGCCGCGCCCGCTAAAGCGCGGCGCCTACTACTATGCGGCCCGGTGCAACGTGCCGGTGGTGTCCTGCTTTGTGGAGATCCGGGATCTGCCGGAGCAGGAGTCGGAGGAATTTTACCGGACAAAGTACGTGATCCACGTGCTGCCGCCCATCTACCCGGATCCGGACAAGACCGTGCGCGAAAACAGCTTTGACATGATGGAGCGGGACTACCAGCAGAAGAAGGCTGCATACGAGGAAGCGTACGGGGAAGAGCTGACCTACGAATTCCGGGATGAGGACATCGCCGGGTGGATCCCGAAGGAGCAAAGACAGCAGATGGCGTAAGCCAACCAGAGGAAGATGTTTCTGATTATAAATGAGTATGTTTCATGTGATTCGCCATTGTAATGCCCGTTTGAAGATCTTTCACGCGGGTTGTACCTGAACGCAAAAATCGGCTGATTTAAGTATTTTCAAATCAGCCGATGAAAAATGAGATGGAATCAGTCTTATGAGAGAAATTCTTTTTTCGGGAAGAAACGGTTTTCCTGAGGTTTGGCTATGTACTGCGGAATCAGGAATGCGATTGTTTCTTTTGGATTGCCTTCTCATATACATCCACAACCTTCGGCACCGTGTTCCGAATGTCGAAGGCCTCGGAAATGGCGATGGAGGAGTTTCGCATTTTCTGCACATCATCCGGGGAGGTGGAAAGAAAACGGGAGAGTGCGCCTAAAAACTGGTCGCGGTTCTCAAACATCCAGCCGTTATCGCCGGGCACCAGGACGGCGGCCAGGCATTCATCCTCCTTGCACAGGAGCGGAAGTCCTGCGGCGGCGGCCTCTATGTAGGTGAGTCCCTGCGTCTCGCTCTGGGAGGCGGAGACGAACAGGTCGCCGAGGCTGTAGTAGGAGGGAACGTCCTGCGGATTTACCATGCCCAGAAAATGAATGTTCACCTTGTCGGAAACCAGCCTCGCATCCTCTTCCAGCGTCTCACGGTACGGCCCGTCGCCGACGATGACAAAGGTGAACGGCGCACCGTCGTAATTTTCGAGATAAGCAAATATTTCCTGAAGATTTTTCTCCTTCGCGAGCCGTCCCAGGTAGATGACCAGGGGGTGAGTTTCCGGAATGCCCAGCTCGCTTAAAACCAGGTTCCGGTGATGGGTAAATTTGTCCAGCTCCAGCCCGCTGGGGATGACCGAGATGCCGGAGTGAACGCCGTACTGCTCCAGCAGCTCGGCGGTTTTTGCCGTGGGCGCAATGACCCAGTCCACATGATTTAAAATCATGCGGGAAAATGCGCGGGCAGCCTTTTTGCCGACCCGGCGGCTCGGACAAAAGTAGTGGGTATAATCTTCATAAATGGTGTGATAAGTATGTACCAGCGGGATGGACAGCCGGTGCGCAATTTTCTTTGCCAGCGTGAAGCTGCTGAACTCACACTGGGAATGGATCACATCCGGTTTCCATTTTATGATCTGATCCAGCAGCTCGGCGTGAATGCGCAGGCGAAGCCTTGCGTTTGGGTAGATGGCCTCCGCCCGCACGGAGCCTACATAGAAAACATTGCCGCGGCGGTAAGATCGGCGGCTCCCGGACAGGGTCAGCACCATCACCTCGTGGCCCTCTTTTTCCAGTTCGTGCTGCAGATTCAGGATCGAGGTCACCACACCGTTGATCACCGGGGCGTACCAGTCAGATGTAATCAGAATCTTCATTTGCTCTCCTTCAAATATGATGACACCAGGATTGGGAAGTCCTGAAGTTAGTGCTTCGCGTGAACTTTGGGGAATCGGAAGCTTGTTTCCTGATTTCCGGAGCAAATGTTACGCATTGACTTCGGATTTGGGTTTGCGGTGTCACGTCTTAAATTTAGAAAAATTTCAGCTTTTTTACGGTATTTTCATACCGGCAACTATTATAAGAGGATGTGAAAAAAACGGCAAGTAAAATCTGCTTAAATTTTCGGACGGGATGGACGGAATAACCGTGAGACGATGACGATGAACCGTAGCCAGGTACATCGCACAGAGGCGAAACGGTATCGACATAAATTCATTTTTGACTTTTTCCGGTGCATCAGAGGAAAAGTCGTGCTATACTTTGTAACAAACAGATTCTGGAGAAAAAGGGTATGGAACAGTGAAAAAGGAGGAGGGTTCTCTCAGAACACCGGGAAAGAGAATGAAAGGCGAAAAACATAGAGATAAATTGCTTTGAAGAGCGAAAAAGTTCTGCGATGTGCAGAACTTTTTTGGTTTATTAGAGGAATTTTGACACATACTACCTGGGAAAGCGCGGAACAGAATGTAGTAACAGAATACATGAGCGGTAAAGGGGGCAGTATGTCGGGAAAGTATGAGAAACTTGCGCGGACGATCGTGGAGAACGTTGGCGGGAACAGCAATATTTTAAGTCTCACCCACTGTGTGACCAGACTTCGCTTTAAGCTGCGGGATGAGTCGAAAGCGAACACGGAGCTTCTTAAACGGGCGGATGGTGTGGTGACTGTCATTCGCAGCGGCGGCCAGTATATGGTCGTGATCGGGAACCATGTGCCGGATGTGTATGCGGATGTGAAGGATGTGATGGCAGAAAATGCGGCGGGGAATGTGAGAGGATATACATCGGCAGACGTGGGAGCTGCGGAAGGATCCCCCGAAGAGGCGGCCGGGGGTCTCTCATTTAATCTCCTGAACGCCTTTATCAGCATTGTGACCGGCGTGTTCACTCCGTTTCTGGGGGTGCTTTCGGCCTGCGGTATCTTAAAAGGCGTGCTGGCATTGCTGGCAGCTCTCGGAGTGATGGACGGGGACGGCGGCACATATAACGTTCTCTATTCGCTGGCGGACGCGGCGTTCTATTTCCTGCCGGTGGTGCTGGCCTTCGCCTCCGCGAAGCGCTTCGGTCTGCCGGAGATGGAGGGCATTATTTTGGGCTGTGCGCTGCTCTACCCTTACATGGTGTCCGGGAGCGGGTACGATATCTCGAATATTTTCGGCATCCCGGTCATCGCGCCGTCCACCGGCGACTATACCAGCACCGTCCTCCCGGCCATCTGTGCTGTGGCCTTCGCGGCCTGGTTTGAAAAACTGTACCGAAAATACATTCCGGATACCATCAAGCTGTTCGCGGTGCCGCTCATCACCTGCACGGTGACCTTCTGCCTGACCATTCTGGTGATCGGCCCGGTGACCAGTTCGCTTTCTTCCGCCATCGGCTCGCTGTTCAGTCTTATTCATGATTTCAGCCCGGTTCTGATGGGCCTTGTGGTAGGCTTCTTCTGGCAAATCCTGGTGCTGTTCGGTCTGCACTGGGCGCTGGTACCCATCGCGCTGATGAACATGACGGAGCCGGGCGGGGATGTGATCCTGGTGGCCATGTTCGGCACCACCTTCGCCGAAGCCGGCGCCTGCCTCGGCATCTGGCTGAAATCCCGGGATAAGAAGATGAAATCTCTCGCCGCGCCTGCCTTTATTTCCGGCGTGGCCGGGGTGACGGAGCCTGCCATCTACGGCGTCACGCTGCCGAAAAAGTGGCCCTTCATCCGAACATGCGCGGTGGCCGGCATCGGCGGCGCCGTGATGTGCGCGCTGGGCGTGAAATGCTATCAGATGGCGGGGCTTGGCATCTTCGGGTACACGGCTTATATCGGAAGAAACGGCGAGCTTACGCCGATGTACCTTTCCATCGCGGTGTCGGCCGGATGCTTCGCGCTGGCATTTCTGCTGGAGCTTATCTTTTACCGGGATGCGGCAGGGCCGGAGGGAACTGCTGCGGGGGCGGTGGAAGCAGCAGAAAAAGAAAGAATAACAACAGAAGAGGAAAAAACAGGGGAAAATGGGGGAGCAACTGCAATAGCGGGGAATGGGGAAATTTTGAATGAGAAGGAGAGAAGAGATTTAGAAAAGAATCCGAATACGGTCAGGAACGAGAGGAAGAGGGAGAATGCCGGGGCGACACAGAAAAGTGAAGTCTTCTTCTCCCCGCTGGCCGGAGAATTGATGCCTCTCTCTGAAGTGAAAGATGAGGCATTTTCCTCGGAAGCCCTGGGTCGGGGCGTCGCCATCCTTCCTTCGGAGGGCAGGCTCTACGCTCCCTGTGACGGCAAAATCAGCGTCTTTTTCCCAACAGCCCATGCCATCGGTATCGAGACGGAATATGGCGCGGATCTGCTGATCCACGTGGGAATGGACACGGTGGACATGGAAGGAGACGGGTTCACACCCCGGAAAAAACAGGGTGATCGCGTGAAGATGGGAGAATTGCTGCTGGAATTTGACATTGCGAAGATCCGCGCCGCAGGGCATGACACCGCTACGCCGATGATCGTGACAAATTCGGATGAATTCCGGGAAATAACGCCGGTGATGCCGAAGACGGTGATTGTGGGAGAAAGGGTGTTGACGGTGGTAAAGTAATGACGTTATAGTGGGGATTTTACGAATTACTGATTTTATGAAGTTTTTGCCGGAGCTTTTGTGTGCAGCAGTATGATTTCAGCAGCCTGCGAGGAAAAGATCGTATATGACAACTACAGTTTAATAATGCTGCAGATGGAAGGCTGATATTGAGAAATGTAATATAAAAATTCTGCAATAGAGTGCAGAAAAAGAGAATGTGATAAGTGATTCGAAGAAAAGGCGGGTTAAAAATATGGAAAACCAGAGTAAGAATCAGATCGTGGGGAAAAATATGAAAAACCAGAGCGGAAATAAGACGGGAGGAAAGAACAGGGAAAATAAGAGAGAAAATCCGACTGTGCAAGACGAAAAAAGGTGTAAATGTCAATCCCGGGATTTGGAAAACAGGAGACAGGAGTTGCATACGGATAAAAAGAAAATTTGTGAAGGAAATGGGGAAAACGATCATGCCGGTTTCCCGGATGATTTCCTCTGGGGCGGCGCCACCGCCGCCAACCAGTACGAGGGCGCGTGGGACGCGGACGGCAAGGGCGATTCGGTCGCCGACCACTGCACGGGCGGCTCCCACACGCAGCCAAAGCGCGTCACAGCGCGGTTCGAGGAAGGTACGCATTACCCGAGCCGGGAGGCAACGGATTTCTACCATCATTATAAGGAAGATATTGCGCTCTTCGCCGAGATGGGATTTCAGGTGTTCCGCATGTCCATCGCTTGGACCAGAATTTACCCCACCGGTATGGAGACAGAACCGAACGAGGCGGGGCTGGAATTCTATGACCGGATTTTCGATGAATTGCTGGCCCATGGCATCGAGCCGCTTGTCACACTATCTCACTATGAGATGCCGTACGGTTTGGTGGAAGAATGCAACGGCTGGGAGAGCCGCAAGTGCATCGGCTGTTTTTTCAACTACTGTAAGGCCGTCCTGGATCGCTACCACGGGAAGGTAAGGTATTGGCTGACTTTCAACGAGATCAACGCCGGGACCATGCCCATGGGCGCGGTGCTTTCATTGGGAACCATCCGCGGCTACAGCGGCTCCATCCTGGATGTGCCGGACGATCCGCAGGTGCGCTATCAGGCGTTGCATCACCAGTTCCTCGCCAGCGCCCTGGTCGTGAAATACGCCCACGAACACTATCCGGACTTAAAAATCGGGGACATGAACATTTTCTCCGCCATGTACCCGTATACCTGCAGCCCTGACGATATGATCGCCTGTCAGCAGGACATGCAGGAGATGAACTGGTTCTGCTCCGACGTGCAGGTTCGGGGCATGTACCCGGCGTACGCGAAGCGGATCTTCCGCGAAAAGGGCATCGAGATCCGTGTCGAGCCGGAGGATGCCGGCATATTAAAGGAAGGAACGGTGGATTTTTATACTTGCAGTTATTATATGAGCAGTTGTGTTGCGGCAGAGGGAACGGAGAAAAAATCACGATCGGAAAAAACAGAGGGCAACCTCATCCACGGAATTCCGAACCCGAATCTGGAAGCCAGCGAGTGGGGCTGGCAGATCGACCCGAAGGGCCTGCGCTGGTCCTTAAATGAGATCTACGACCGCTATGGGATCCCGATCATGGTGGTGGAAAACGGCCTGGGCGCCAGAGATACCGTAGATGCGGACGGCAGCATTCATGATGATTACCGTATAGATTACCTTCGTCGGCATATCCGTGAGATGAAGCTGGCCGTGTCGGACGGCGTCGACCTCATCGGCTACACACCCTGGGGCTGCGTGGACTGTGTGAGCGCTTCCACCGGGGAGATGGCGAAGCGTTACGGATTTGTTTACGTGGATAAGCAGGATGACGGGAGCGGAACATTGGAGAGAAGGCGGAAAGATTCGTTCTGCTGGTACCGGAAGGTGATCGAGACGAACGGGGAAGAACTGTAGAATAAAAAAGTAAAGCCACCCGGAGTTGTAGTATCCAGGTGGCTTTCCGGAGTTATTCGTTTGTCTGAGCTGTGGCGAGGAGGGCATCCTGAAGAATTTTAGAGAAATTCAGGTTGTGTTTTTCACCATATGTGTTCAACCAGGCTGGGATTGTGATATTCTTCCTGACTGTTTTTGAACCATATTTTGCAGCATAGGCATCCAAATCTAATACCAGTAGGTTCACAAAGCTACCTGCCGGGAAAATAAGATCCTGAAATTCGCTGGGGGCAGGATAATCATTTCCGTCTTCGATTTCATCCAGAATCCATCCGCTGGCAGCATCTTCACCCATTTCAATAGCTTCAATTAAACTGCTGCCTTCTGTGACACAGCCAGGTAAATCAGGAACTTCAACAGTATAACCGTGGGATCCCTTAAAAGGTGTAAAAATAGCCGGATACACAAGTTTCATAAATAATGCCTCCAATTTTGCTGGGAACTAAATAAATTCCAGGCATCCCCGCAAAAATTTCTCCACCGTCGCGTCGTCTGACCGGAAAATCTCATGCTTCGCGCCCGCCATGCGCACGAAGCGCACATCCTCCGATCTTGTCTGCGGAGAGTCTGCCGCAGAAGGATGCTTTTCAGATACATCATCCTTCCCACCGCCGTACACTGTAGCGGCAGTTTCGGGGGTCTGCCGGGCCTTCGCCAGTTTATGGATGAACCTCACCTGCTCGTCTTTTGACACCACATTGTCATGCTCCGCCTGCACGAGCATAACAGGATCCTCGATCATCTGCCATGCGTCGTCCATGAGGAAGCGGTTTAAGCGGATCGCTTCCCGCAGCCATCCGTAGGACGCGGCGTACATTTGAAAAAGCGGCTCGGTGTCTGTTTTTACCTTATACCAGGCATGCCTTGCGGCCGAGGTGGCGCAGCTTGTCTCCAGTGTTTCCTTTCCGTCGTACCCATGCTGCCCAATGACATATTCTGTCTCTTTACCTGCCGCGCACATGGCTGCCACGATCCCCTTTGCGATGGGCCACGGCACCACGCCGGTGAGAGGGCGGACCATTGGCGAGGAGAGCACAACTTTGGAAAACAGATGCGGCTCTTTCGCGGTCAGCGCCGCGCCGATCCCGCCGCCCATGGAGTGGGCAAAGAGGTAGAGAGGGAGGGACAGGCTGACTTCATTCTCCTGGGAAGAGTCTCTGCTGTGAATTGTCTTGCCGGAATCTGCCCCGGAGGAGCCAGGGAGCCCGGCATCTGAAGTATCGGCATTCGAATTGTAGGGATTCATCCCGGAAGATGTAAGGATCGTTTTGTCAGAGGTGCGGCCACCTGACCAATATTTTTTCGCGGTTAACGCGATAAATTTCAAATCGTCCACATACCTCTGCCAGCTGTCCACATACACGAGGGAAGGGTCGCCCTCTACGAGCCGGTACGTCCGACCGTGCCCGCAGTGCTCCGGGATACACACGTGGTAGCCGGCTCTTAAGAAATGATAAATGACTTCGAAATATTTGTCCGCCGACTCGGTGAAGCCGTGGGAGATGAGGATGATGCCTTTGACGGTTCCCGATGAGGACGTTTTTTTGAAATCTTCGGTTTTAGTTTTGCAGGCTCCGGCGACATCGGATGGAGAGGATTCGGGATCGTCCGGAACACTTGAAGCGCTGCTATCAGTGTTGCAGGGGCCTGCGGTGTAAAAGGCACAGTAAATTTGCTTTCCAGGCTCGCGCTCCAGGTACTGTTCCTCCCGGCGAGGGAGTATGTATGGGAGAACGCGCTCTTCCATATATTTTTGATAATTATCTTCTGGTTTCATGGTTGTAATTCCCCCTTTTCTATAGATTTCAAGGCCAGAAGTTAATTTCTGACCTTTTACTTTTGTGCCATATTATGATTCGAAAAGTCTATGACATGTGTTGTGAGGCGGACTGTGATCATCAGCCTTCTTCTGCCTGCCTTCTCACCCGGATCTCCGCCGCCAGCTCTTCCACCTTTTCATCCGTCAGCAGGTATTTTTTGTGGAACAGCCACACGGCCACCAGCAGCCCCAGGATCGGGAAGACAGTCATGGTCATGCGCAGTCCCACCACGGAGGATGCGGCGGCCACGGTGGAGGATGCCTCATCCGTGTCGGAACTTAAGTTGCACACCGCCAGGCAGATGGAAGCCACCAGTGCAGCCACGCCGGAGGCCAGCTTCACTACGAAAGTCTGCATGGAGAAGATGACGCTCTCATCCCGGCGGTTATTTTTCACCTCACCGTAATCCACGGTGTTCGCCAGGAAAATGGTCGTCAGAACTGTCAGCATGCCGTTGGCCGCGAAAATCAGGAAGCCGGGGATAAACAGCAGGAACACGTTCGACATGTTCGTGAAGGCAAGCACCAGCAGAACCACATAGCCCGCCACCGCCATGCCGAAGCTGATGTAGAAAATGCGGATGGCGTTGAAAAACTTCCGCAGCAACGGGAAGAACAGCATCATCGCCAGGATCTGCGTGGCGCCGCCGAAGGTGTTGAACAGCGTGTAGGAGCTGTACCAGGAATCCCCGCCAAAATCGTATTTGAAGAAATAAATTACAAGGTTCGAAGTGATGTAGACGGCGCAGTTGATGAGAACGATGGTGATGACCACCGCCATCGCCTGGTCATTCTGGATCAGCGCCTTGAACATCTGCCCCACGGAGGGAGATTCCATGTCCACGGTGGATTTCTCCTTGATATTCAGGCAGGTGCAGCCGGTGAAAACGACGAACAGCAGCGCGATGATCAGCGCGAACCATTTAAACCCGACGCGCTCATCGCCGCCGCCCAGGGCCATAACGCTCATCATAGTGATGATGGTGATGATGGCGGAGCCTACGCCCGCACAGCTTCTGGCGAGGGTCGTCAGGTTTTCGCGCTCCTTGCCGCCCTCGGTGAAGGCCGGGATCATGGACCAGTAGGGGATGTCCATGATGGTGTAGGTCATGCCCCAGAGAATGTAGGTGATGGCCGCGTAGGCCACGAGGCCGGAGCCGGTGAGGGCCGGCGGTGCGGAAAACATCAGGAACAGGATGATGGCGTTTAACAGCGTGCCGATGGCGAGCCACGGCCGGAACTTCCCGAACCGGGTCTTCGTCTTCGCCACGATCACGCCCATGATGGGGTCATTGAACGCGTCAAACACCCGCGCCACCATCAGGATGATGCCCATGGCGATGGCGTTCACGCCCAGGACATCCTGGTAATAATAAAGGACATAGCTTGCTGACAGCATATACACCATGTCCTTCCCCACGGCGCCCAGACCGTAGGATGCCTTCTCTTTTACTGTGAGTTTCATAAGTGCAGGTACCTCCTCCAAATGATTTTTCAGATCGCGGTGAACCGGAGAGAAAGTTTTGCGCTGTCCCAGGCTCCCGGTATCCTCGGTGTCAAAATGTAAAACTACCCCATACATAGTTTTGCAAATATTCATGAACGTTGCGAACATGTTCACGAAATCATGATATCCAGTATTATAGCTGATTTACGAAAAGAATCAAGGTGATATGGCTACCGGAAAGGGAAAATTTCAAGATCAGGTTGCAGGAATATCGTTAGACAACGATGGAACAGTTTTTGTTCAAAGTAGATTTGGGAAATCTCCTAAGCGATATCCAGTGCATGGGAACAGGCAAAAAATCTCTATAAAAGGACGAGTGCAAAAAGGAACCCCGAAAGGTTCCTTTTTAAAGTCTGATTTCTATTTGGACGTTGATCTTTATCCGTTTCTGTTCGCTTCTGATCGAATCGTACAGCGACAGGTTCCTTTATTTTGTCCCGAAAATCCGATCCCCCGCGTCGCCCAGTCCCGGGCAGATGTACGCGTTCTCGTTCAGGCACCGGTCGATGTGGCCGACATAAAGCTGCACATCCGGGTGCGCCTTCATCAGCCGCTCGATGCCCACCGGCGCGGCGATGATGGACATAAACTTGATCTTCTTTCCGCCGTGCTGCTTTATAAAGTCCACGGCCGCCACTGCAGAACCGCCGGTGGCAAGCATCGGGTCGGTCACCACAATCAGGCGCTCCTCGATGGGATCCGGCAGCTTACAGTAGTATTCGTGGGGCTCGTGGGTCACCTCGTCGCGGTACAGGCCGATATGGCCCACCTTGGCCGTGGGCACCAGTCTCTGGATGCCGCTCACCATGCCGAGCCCAGCGCGTAAGATCGGCACGATTGCCAGCTTCCGCCCGGCGATGACCGGTGTCATACAGGTCTCAATCGGTGTTTCCACCTCGATCTCCTCCAGCGGGAGATCCTTTAAAGCCTCGTAGCCCATCAGCATAGCGATCTCCTCCACCAGGGCGCGGAATTCGTTGGTGCCGGTGTTCTTGTCCCGCAGGCGGGAAATTTTGTGCTGGATCAGCGGGTGGGTGAGTTCGGTTACGTTTTCCATAGGTAAAACCTCCATTTTTATTTATTCTCCTCAAACTTTGGCTTCAGATCGATCCCGCGGCTGGCGTCGCCCTTAACGTTTGCGCCGAATTCGTAATCATTCCCCGGCAGGATGGCGTTCAGGATGATGCCCGCCAGCGCCGCGATGGCCAGCGCCGTCAGGGTGATCTCCGTGCCGGCAATGCTGAAGGTGAGACCGTCGGTGAAGCCCAGGCCGCACACCAGGATCACCGCCGCGATGATCAGGTTGCGGGACTTGGTGAAGTCCACCTTATTTTCCACCACATTGCGCACGCCGATGGCGGAGATCATGCCGTAGAGGATGAAGCTGATGCCGCCAACGATGGCAGTGGGCAGGGAGCTGATGATCTCCGCCACCTTCGGGAAGAAGCTTAAGGCAATGGCGAAGACCGCCGCCAGGCGGATGACCCGCGGGTCATACACGTGGGAGAGCTCCAGCACGCCGGTGTTCTCGCCGTAGGTGGTGTTCGCCGGGCCGCCAAACAGGGCGGACAGGGAGGTGGCGATGCCGTCGCCGATGAGGGTGCGGTGCAGGCCCGGATCCTCGATAAAGTTTCCGCCCACCGTGGCGGAGATGGCGCTGATGTCGCCGATATGTTCCATCATGGTCGCCAGCGCGATGGGGGCCATGACGAGGATGGATGTAATGTCAAATTTCGCGATCTGGAATTTCGGAAGACCTACAATGCCCGCTGCGGCGACACCGGAGAAGTCCAGGATGGCCGAGCCGTCCGCGTTCGTCATGCCGACCGCGTTGAATATGAGTGCGCAGACGTAGGAAATCACCACGCCCATGAGAATCGGGATAATTCGGAACATCCCCTTGCCCCAGATATTAAAAATGACGACCACCGCCAGCGCGATGATGGCCAGCAGCCAGTTCTGGCTGGCACTGGAAACCGCCGAGGGGGCCAGGCTTAAGCCGATGCAGATGATGATGGGTCCCGTCACCACCGGCGGCAGGAAGCGCATCATGCGGTGCACGCCCACCAGCTTTACGATGAGGGCAAGCACCAGATACAGGAGACCTGCCACCACCACGCCGCCGCAGGCGTAGGGCAGTTTCTCGGCCATGGTCATGGTCGCGTACTTGCCGGTGTCGAGGCTCGCTACCGTTGCGTAGCCGCCGAGAAAGGCGAACGACGAGCCCAGGAAAGCGGGAACTTTAAATTTTGCGCAGACATGGAAAAACAGGGTACCGAGCCCTGCGCAGAAAAGTGTGACCTGAATGGAAATGCCGTCGCCGTTAAAATATCCGCTCACCAGGATGGGAACCAGGATGGTGGAGCCGAACATGGCGAACATGTGCTGGAGTCCCAGGATGAGCATCTTTGGAATTCCGAGTGTTCTGGCGTCGTAGATGGCGTCCTTGCGGTTGTTCATTGGATGTTTCCTCCTTCATGATATGCCGCCCGGATGAAAGGTTTGTCACGAAATAACCGAATTATCTTGCACCATGTTATTTCGTGGCTGTTCCCAGACGGGCGGGAGTTTATAAAAAATTTACAAAGATTATAGCAGTTTTTCAGAAAGAATCAATAGATGTTTTTCAGGAAATGAAGCGCAGAACTCGCGGGAGAGCAATGCCGGATATAATTCGAGAAGAAACTTGTTTCTTCAGTTCACGTGGAATGTTCGCTATGCAAAAGTATATCCGTGAGCGGGAGTTGGTTTGAGACAGCGATGAGCGAAAGACTCCACATAAAAGCGAAAACCCCGACGAGGGAAATCCTTCGTCGGGGTTTGATTCTTTCAAATTATGGGATGGGCAGGTGAGACGTTATTTCTTCGCCTTATCCGGGCTTTCAAGCACAGTGTATACCACCGCTGCCAGTGCGCCGCCGACCAGCGGGGCGAGGATGAAGATCCACACCTGGGAGAGGGCGGTTCCGCCTGCGAAGAGGGCCGGCATGAGGCTTCTGGCCGGGTTCACGGAGGTGCCGGTCAGGTGGATGCCGAGGATATGTACCAGCGTCAGCGTGAGGCCGATGACGATGCCGGACACGGCGCCGTTTTCAACTTTGCTGGTCACGCCGATGATGGCGAGCACGAACACGAAGGTCAGCACTACTTCCACCAGGAATGCCGCGCCGATGCTGCCGCCCCAGCCGTCCTGAATCTGGTTTGCGCCGAAGCCGCAGTCAAAACCGAACACGATGCCCAGAATCAGGCATCCCAGTGCGGAGCCCAGGCACTGCGCGATGACATAGCCGATAAAATCCGTCACCGAGAGCTGTTTGCGGATCAGCATGGCGATGGATACCGCCGGGTTGATGTGGCAGCCGGAGATGTTGCCGATGCTGTAGGCCATGGCCACGATCACCAGGCCGAAGGCCAGCGCCGTCAGGAGATAGCCGCTGCCGCTCGCTGCGTCGCAGCCCACCGCGACCGCCGTGCCGCAGCCGAAGGTTACCAGCACACAGGTGCCGATCAGTTCCGCGAGATACTTTTTCCAGTTTTCCATCATAGGGAACTCCTTTTCCGAAAGCGTAAATCTGGGGCGGAAAAGATGGAAATGAGCGCATTATCATACATTCTCAAGTCGCGCAGCCTCCCATATCGGGAATCTCTCCTGTGCATGCGCGAAAAGGTATGGCACTGGTACATTTCTTCCTAATTAGCTGTTCGATTAGAAAGTGACATGGTAGCATTAAGGCGTGCCGGCTTCCCGAAAAAAATCCACCCCTGGAATCGGGCCGTGACGCTTCCTGACATGGCCTGATCTCCCGATACAAACTGCAACTTCTCCAAGTATAAAGGCAAGGAGACAGAAACGCAAGTAAAATTTTCACAACTTTGTCACATGTCTCAATTTACTATAGTTTATTAACAATCAATATATAAATTACTTCGGGATACAAGATGCAAACATCTCACTCATGTATGCTTTTAATATATTTTTGAAATGAACAGTTTTTTGACATAGGAGAATTCGAAAATTAAGGTTTATACTTCGCATGAACTTTATAAAGCGCGGAGAAATCCGTATGTCATGATATTTTGTCGCTTGAATCATTTTACAGATGGGATGAATGAAAAGATCATGGCAGTAACGAATGAATGCCGCCCTTGACAGATTGCGTGGGATCATCTGTGACGATTTTACTCAGAATTTACATAAAACTTACATGCTCATGATAGAAGCTAAATTTCCACTATCCTATAATCAGGTCGAAATAGCGCGGATAGATTCGAAATTTTCAGGCTATATTAAGGAAGAAACGGGTTTTCTTTAGAAGGGAAAGACTTTATGAGCGAAGTGTTGGAGGTTATTTTTGGACTGTTCGGAGGACTGGCATTGTTCCTCTTCGGCATGAATATGATGAGTGACTCCCTGCAGAAGGTGGCGGGGGATAAGATGAAGGCTATTCTGGGGGCGCTGACCAGGAACCGCGTCCTCGGCGTGCTGGCGGGAGCGCTGGTGACGGCGGTGCTGCAGAGTTCCAGCGCGACGACCGTGCTGGTCATCGGTTTTGTAAGCGCGGGCCTGATGACGCTGCCGCAGGGCATCAGTGTTATTTTTGGTGCGAATATCGGTACCACCATGACCGCGCAGCTGCTGGCATTTAAAATCAGCGACTACATATGGCCGATCATCTTTATCGGTTTCATGATCCAGTTTGTCGCGAAAAATGAGAGAATCAAATACGCGGGTCAGACGATTCTGGGCTTCGGCCTGCTGTTCGTCGGCATCGAGACCATGGGTGACGTCATGAAGCCGCTGGCCTCCAGCGCGTTCTTTGTAAACCTGATGGATCAGGTGAAAAATATTCCGATTCTGGGCGTCGGCCTCGGCGCGCTGATGACACTTGTCGTACAGAGCTCCAGTGCTACCATCGCCGTGTTGCAGAACTTTGCCTCACAGGCCGGGCCGGACGGAGTTTCCAGCGTCATCGGCCTCGCGGGAGCCATTCCGATTTTGCTGGGCGATAACATCGGCACCACCATTACGGCGCTCTTAGCCAGCATCGGTTTAAATAAAAACGCACGCCGCACGGCCATTGCCCACAGCGTTTTTAACATCACGGGTTCGGTGGTGTTCCTGTTCCTGTTAAAACCGTTCACCTGGTTTGTGACTCTCATCTCCCCCACCGGCGTGGAGACGGAGATCATCTCCCGGCAGATCGCGAACGCCCACATGATGTTCAACATCATCAATACCCTGATCTGGCTGCCTCTTCTGGGCGTCATGGTGTGGATTGTCATGAAGCTCGTGCCGGATGCGAAGGAAGAGGAGACGGATATTATATTAAATGAAACGAAATTTATCGATGACAATGTGCTGGGTCAGCCTGCCGCGGCCATGATTCTGGTGTCGAAGGAGATCGAGCGCGCCGCAAAGTTCGCCGGAAATCAGATCGCTTCCTTAAAAGCGATTTTTGCCGGAAAGGACAAAAACGCTGCGGAGCGGATGGAGCAGACCGGCGAGGCGATGGAGACCATCGAGAAGGAGACCAGCACCTATATCTCGCGCATGTTCTCCCACGGCGGCCTGACGGAGCAGCAGAGTGCGCAGACCGCAAGCCTGCTGTATTTCCTGAATAACCTGGCACGTATCAATAACTGTTGCATGAATATGCTGCCGGTTGCGAACGATTCGGCGACAAAAAAGATCACATTTTCCAAAGCTGCGCTGGGCGAATTTGACGCGACACTCTCGCTGGTGGAAGACATGTACCGCAATGCGATGGAAGCGGTGCGCAGCGGGGATGTGGAGCGCGCAAAGGAAGTGCTGGAGGAACAGAAAAAGCTGCAGGACATGGAGCGGGAGTATAACGTGAACCATCTCGTCCGCCTGAGGGAGAGCATCTGCGACCCGGAGCGCACGGCCGACTTTAACGGAATTCTGCACAATTTCTGGCGGCTCGGCAGCGGCTGCACGAACATCGCGGAGGAAGCCATGGATCACGAAATATTCGAGGTATTCCCGGCGCCGGACGAAAGCATGCCGACAGTGGAGATTTAACCCCCGGCAGGCTGTCCGAAAACTCGTCCTCCTGTTTCTTCTGACACAACATGCAGTATTCCGGAGCTTCTTCTGGCACCATATGTTGTAGAGCCAAAGAGACTGTTTTGAGCTTTGGGACAGTCTGGCGGGAGCATTAAACTTCGACTTCCGAAGGACGGATTCCCGCATCATCCCGGACATGCTTTCGGGTGAGTGCTATTTCGCCTGTCCTCGCGCGAATCCGGGTATTATGTAAAAGAATCTTTTACATGACAGACCATCGCAGAGAACGGCTTCACTGTCATAGTGCAGGCGGAGAGAGAGTCCGGTGAAAAATCCGACCGCGGAACAGGCGTTACAGCAGATTCTTTTGCCCGGAATGGATCTGCCCGAAATCATACGATTCCTCTTCGAGCATCACCTCCCCGATTCGAACCAATAAAGAAAGATGAGCCGGTGATAACTGCCGGGCCAGGCGCAGGAGCCTGGCGAACAGCACCGGCTCCTTCTCTTCCATATCAAAAAAATCCCGCACGGAGATCTCCAGATACTCGCATATGCACAAAAAACTATCCATAGACGGAAGAGCTTTCCCGGAAGATATGCCCTGTATGTAACAGCTGCTTTTCCCGAGAGCCTTACTCATCTCATATTCGGAGACTCCTTTTTTCATTCTCAGAGCGGTAATTCGGTCACGAATATACTGCTTATTCTCATCAATCGTCATCGCCTCTCCTTCCCGTAACAAACCTAAGTTACAGCGAAAACGGAAAAGTTCCCCCCAACCATTTCCTTTGTGTAAATGTTAGTTTCAGGTCGCATGCCCCCGGACGGAACGTCCGGCCCCTGTGTGCATGTTACCTGAATGATGAGTATAAACATTTTTTGAAGTCGGGATTACTTTTTGAAGTATTGAAATTGGGAGAATCTTACTGATTGAAATAGCGATTTTTAGAAAAACAGCTATTTCAATCCGTAATCGGGAGTAAAAGCTACTGGATTTGAGATGAAAAAATTAAAAGCAAAAGAGAAAGAAACTTTTTTCAGGTGAAAGGATATGCCTGAAATGGAGAAAGAGATGCTATTCGCAGCCCTCGATCGAAGTCTCGCGAAGCGATGAGAAAGAACCATATTATGAAAGATGCTGTCTGCGATGTATGTAAGATGAAAAATGCGGGAGGGATTGTATTGAACTGGTCGACATATATTTGATACAAAAACGCGGGAAGGTGGCAACAGCTGCGATCTTCCCGCGTTTTTTCGTTTTATGAAAGCTTCAATCAGGTCTCAAAAGCAGTCCGGAGAGAGTCCCGCGATTTAAACATTCCCGCGAAACATCCACTTTAAGCCTCTGTGATTCGGAAGAGAATCTTAAGCCTCTGTAATCTGGATGACTATTTTAAGCCTCTGTAATCCGGAGTCATCGGCTTTTATCTCTGGTGGTGCCCGCAAAGCGGGCATGAGAGTTTGGAGTAAAATTTACTGCTCTTTCACCTGCGATTTCTTCGGTACCACGAACACGCACACCAGCCCGGCGATGATATACATCACCAGTGTGAAGTACAGCACGTTCTGATAGCCGACGGGGTTCACGCCGTCCACAAACTCACCGGTGTTGTTTACGATCAGGGTTGCGATCTGGTTTCCGGTCAGGCCGGCCATGGCCCAGGCGGACAGGCACAGCCCGTGGATGCGGCTGATGGCGTCCATGCCGAAGTGGTCGGACAGAAGCGCCGGCACGTTGGAGAAGCCGCCGCCGTAGCAGGCGTTGATGACGATCAGCAGCAGCACGACAAGTACCGTGTACTGGTTCTTAATGCCGCCGGTCACAAGCACCAGAGCCGTCAGCGCGATGGAGAGGGCGAAGATGATCTTGTACACCGTGTTGCGGTCTTTTAAGTGGTCACCCAGCGTCGAGAAGCCCAGGCGCCCGCCGGCGTTGAAAAGTGCGGTGACAGAGCACAGCACAGCAATTACACCCGAACCCAGTCCGATTGCGAGGTAAATGCTCTTTTCCTGAGAGATGAGCGCCAGCCCGCAGGTGATGTTAATGTAGAACATAATCCAGATGCCCAGGAATGCGCGGTTCTTGAAGATGTCCAGGACACTGCCGCCCTGCGTCTCCTGCGGCTCCACCCAACCCTCCGGCTTAGCCAGCAGCAGGTGACCGATGAACATCAGGATGAAATAGAAGACGGCCAGGATGTAAAACATGGCTACGATGCCAACGGAGCCCTGCAGGAATTCCATGATCGGGCTGGCGATCATCTTCGCAAGGCCAAACCCGGCGATGGAAAGCCCGGTAGCCAGACCCTTCTGGTCGGAGAACCACAGCATCAGCGTCTTCACCGGGGAAAGATATCCGGTGCCAAGGCCGATGCCCATGATGGCGCCGTAGAAAATGAAAATACCGGGCACCCAACACAGGTAGATAGAAAGGCCGGTACCCGCAAGGCCGACTGCGAAACAGACAGCGGCCACCAGCGATGACCGGTGAATGTTCTTCTCTACCATTGGCCCCAGAAACGCGGCCGACATGCCCAGGAAAAAGATGGCGATGCTGAACGCCCACTCGATGGTGCTCTTTGAGACCGCAGTCCCGTGGTCATTTAAGTAATCCACGATCGTCCCGCTGATCAGTGACCAGCAGTAAACCGTGCCGATGCTGCAGTGCAGCAGCAGTGCCGGGATCGCCGCCCGGACCCATTTGTTCTGAATTTTAATCATGCGTTGTTACCTCATCCTTTCACGCAAACCTGACACCGCATTTTTGCGGCGCAAAATTATCTGTATTGTAACTTCTTTTTTCGACAGAATCAACTAAAAAATGACATACTTAAGAGAAAAAACGAGCGAAATGACGGAAACTGTAACAAAAACGTGAAAAATTTATGAATTCCCTCTTGACAGTCGGGCCCCCCCCTGGGGTATAAATGTTGCTACACAAAAAAGGTATATTCTTACAAGAATACCTTTACGTGAATCATTTTTATGAGGAGGAAAAAGGCATGAAAAGAAAAATGCCAGGAAAAGCGGTCATCTCTCTGATGTTGGTTGCTGTTCTTGTGTTGAGTGCTACGATCGGCGTATTTGCGGGTGATTATATCGCACAGGACACGACTTACGAAGATGGACTGACTGTAGATGGAAGCACGGGATGGAATACCGCTGATGGGGATCATTACCTTGTATCCACACGTGGTACGACCGTGACATTCACAAACACACCTTTCCAGCGGGATACTGACAACTGGTCTAACTTTATTGTTGAGACCATATCTTCCTATTCCGCAGATGGGATCAGCCTGAGGGCGGATGCCTACGGCTGGACTTATGGCGACGGCACAAATACGCCGTCCTATGAAGTGAGCACGAACTGGGATTGGGATGATTTCGCGACGATCTGCACCGAAAATACCGAAATCACCCTCACCGCGACGAAGACGAGCGACACCGTCGTTGTGTTCGACATTCTGTTTGGAGATTCCGGATATGAGGAAATCTATACGGTAACCTATCCGAATGCTGTGCCGGATATCTGGTTTCATGTGGGCGCCGATGGCGGAACTGTGACGATTAATTCTGTAGATTATGTGAGTATCACAGACATTACCGTAGAATCTATCCCGATGACGGAATATTTTACCGGTGATTATTTTGCAGTTGGCGGCTCAGTTATTACGGTAAGCTATGAGGATGGATCTGCAGAGACACTCACCTATGGTGAAAACTCTTATGTTCTGGATGCAGATGGAAATTATATTTATATGTACGCAACGAACCTGGAATATGGTGGCAGTTTCTACAGAGGATATGATCTTTATCTTACCGGATCTTATGGGATTTATTTTGAAGTGTGCGATTATCAGGGCTGGGAGGTCTTAACGACAGAAGCAACGGAAGAGAATTTTGTTGTCAGAGATATAGAGGCATCTGATCTGGAAGCACAGGATGCACAGGAGATGTCGCTGGACACGACTTATCCGGTTAACATTGAAGTCTATGGGGAGTCTGACTGGTTCAGCTTCACCCCGGAAACTTCCGGATATTATGCATTTGTCTCTTCAGATTGCTACGGCTATACGGAAGATGGCGAGTGGTACTATTCAGATCCATGTGCATATGTATACTATGTAGATGAAAACGGATATATTACTTCGTATTGGAGCAATTACGGTGTCTATGACAGCAACTTCAACTTGAGAATGTATCTGGATGCCGGCACGACTTATTACCTCAGAGCATATATGTATGGCTCATATTCTATCGGAGTTTACAACGTTGCGGTATCAGAGACGTTGGTGATCACTGAAATATCTGTCTCATCTCTTTCACAGACGGAATTCGTGCGCTACGCAGAAGAGTTTGATCTGACGGGGACTGTGGTTACGGTAACGTATTCGGACGGTTCGACCGCTGATCTTACGATTGATGGCTCCAGTGTGTATGATACTTATGCTAACAGAATCAGCTACTATGTTACCTATACCTATGAATATGAGGATCATACTGTAACGCGATATTACTATGGCGGTGAAAATGAAATGCCGGCAGGTACTTATGTAGTTCATATATATGACAGCTTCACAGGTGCCTATGATGAATCGCAGACAATTACCGTGAAAGAATTTGCTGATTACGACGAAATAACGGAGATTGAACTTCTGGACAAAGCCTATGAAGTGACGGATGTAGAGTCTGGCACAGAGACATGGTTCTCATTTACACCAGCTGATACGTCAGTTTATTATTTTGTTATTGAGGCGGATCAGGAGGTAGAAATTCCGGAAGATGCCTATGATTACTCTTACTGGAATTATCCGTCTGTTTATTATTTTAACGAAGACGGAGAGAGAATATATGTTTCTCCGCAGTTCGATGAAGAAAACTGGGAATATCTGTATGATGAGTCTGGTGAATACGAATTATATGCTTTGACAGAAGGTGTGACGTATTTTATCTGCGTTGATTATTATGGCGCATATGAAATCTATGCTGAAGATACTGGCTGGAGCTGGTATGATGGTATTTCCGCAGACATTACTATCTCCGTTCAGGAAGTAGACCATACCCACACCTACACAGCCCCGGTGATCGACTGGACCTGGTCTGACGATTACACCAGCGCTACCGCAGTTCTTCGCTGCGACACCTGCTCTCATACCGAGACCGCAACCGCAACAAGCGATGCGATCACGAGCGTGACCACCGATGCCACCGCAACGGCAGACGGCTCCATCGTTTATACCGCAACGGTTACGATCGGTGGCGTGGAATACACCTGCACAGTGACCGTAGTGATCCCGGCAACGGGCGACACCAACTCGACCTCTGGCGATGGCACCACGACCGGCGATGATGGCGGCACCACAACCGGCGATGATAACACGACAACTGCTGACAGCAGTGACAGCAACACAAGCAGCACCGGCAACACATCAACGAATACCGGCGATGTATCGACCATGGCTTACATCGTAATCATCCTCGGCGCGGCAGTGGCAGTTGCTGTCCTGGCGAAGAAGAGAGTGAACGAGTAAATCGCGATAAAGGGCTTGCAGGAGAAAGGACAGTGTGAACAGAGGACTTTTCTGATCACACAGCCGGCAGAGGCCTGGAACTGAAAAAATCTGCCGAAGTATTTCCCAAAAAGCCCGGTAAATAAAAACGACCGACATGAGTTCTCAGAAACATGTCGGTCGTTTTTTACGTGCAGGAGTGTATATGAAAATTTTTCGTGAACAGAGTAACATTTTCACGGCTGTCTTGCAAAAATATGCGAAGATTTTTCAAAAAGAAAAAGGTTGCAGGGAGCGAACCAGCCGAAACCTGTTTTCCCGCTGGATGGACGGGAACTGGTAGAGAAAGGAGGGTGTGGTTTCGGCATAATCCGTGTTTCCCTGCAACACGAACAAAATTATAACATAGAAAAAATTATTGTCAAGGGGCTGTTTGGAAATCGACCATGAAAAAGAATAGACAAAACACCGAAATTCTGTTACTATCTGACATAGCTGTTTATGAAAATTTTACAGATATGACATCAGGGGCAAAAGCACATGAATCGTATGCTCGCATCCGAATTCATGTGTTTGAGACCCGCAAAACATGATTTTTGACCCCGGTATCACAGATATGTCTGGCAGTAGCTTAAGGGATGATACAGATATGAGATTTACGGAATTTAAAGAGATGCTTTCGTTTTATGCGGATAAAACGCCGGAAGCGCCTGCGCTTCGTTATGAGCAGGACGGTGCACTTTGCACGCTGACCTATGCGGAGCTTACCGCAGCCGTGCGGGAGCGCGCGGAGAAATTAAGACAGTTCGGCGGGACATGTCTTGGCGTGGTGGCGGACGGCAGCATCGAGTGTGCGCTGACGCTGCTGGCGGCGCCTGCTTCCGGTATGCGGACGGTGCTGTTTGACGCGGCTGCGCCGGAAGAAACTGTCCGCGCACAGGCCGGGCGGCTTAACGTGGATCGGATCTTTGCGGAGGGGAAATTAAGCGGCACAGAGAGATTTTTTGCGGTCGGTTTGAAAAAAAATGTTCAGAAGAAGAGAGTGCCCGATTTAACCGGGGGAAAAATTACATTGACAGAAGAAGAGAGTGTGGGAGATTTCGGTCGTCGGGAAGCGGAGAAAGAATCCGATATCTCAGACGGAAACAAGAGTGAGAAAAACTTTTCAGGTGAGAACGAGAGGGTGGACGATATCGCAGGCGAGATCCTCTTCTTCACCTCCGGCACCACCGGTGCGGGGCGCGCCGTCATCCTGACGGAGCAGACACTCTGTGCCAGCGCATACAACGGCTCCGCCATGCTGCCGCTTTCGTCGGCAGATACGCTTTTGTGCATTCTGCCGTTAAATCATGTCTTCGGCGTTGTGTGCGGCTTTTTGTGGGGCCTTTCCTGCGGCGCCTGCGTGGCGTTGGGGCGCGGGGCGAGACATTATATGGATGACTGTACATACTTTAAACCGACGGCTGTCTCGGCGGTGCCGATGCTGTTCGGTTTCTTATTAAAACATAATTTTCTGAACCCGGAGTGCAAACTGGTGCTGGTGGGTGCGGGCGACTGCCCGGCATCGCTGCTGCGGGTGGCGAAGGCTCAGGGCATTCGGGTCAGCTTCGGCTACGGCCTCACGGAAACCAGCTCCGGCGTCGCCATTTCCACAGAGGGCGATCCTTACGCCATGGCAGTCTGCCCGGACGATGAGGTCATCATTGCCGAAGACGGTGAGATCCTGATCAAGGCGCCGACCTGCGTGATGAAGGGCTACGCCGGTGAGCCGGAGGCCACCGCGGAGGTCTTGAGGGACGGCGTGCTTGCGACTGGAGATCTGGGCTACCTGGATCAGGACGGAAAGCTGCACGTTACCGGCAGAAAGAAGGAAATGCTGGTGCTTACGGACGGTACGAAGCTGTTCCTGCCGGAGGCAGAGGAGGAGCTTGCGGCGCTGACCGGCACGGAGGATCTGGCGATCGTGCTCTCGGGCGAGAGGCCTGTGCTGATTTTGGGCGGGGAGCCGGAAGGTGGAACGAAAGTTTTCGGAAAAACGCCGGATCCGAAAGCAGAAGACGGAAAAACTGCGGAAGAAAAATTAACCGAGGATGCAGTGTCAGACAGAATAATGTCAAAAGAAAAAGCAGGGGATGAGATATCTTCCGGAAGCAAAAACTTTGGCGAAAAAGCGCCGGAGGGAATGTCGACCGGAGTTGAAAACTTTGTTGGGAAATCACCGGACGGAACCGCTCCGGAGGATGTGATTTGGGAAAAAATCCGCAGCTTCCAGGACGCGCGCCCGCGCGGACAGCAGATTTCCGCCATCCGCTGGTACGGAAAGCCGCTGCCGCGGACGGCGACGGGAAAGCTGAAGCGTTGGATGCTGGGGAATGGGTAAAACATGAAAAATCAAAAATGAAATTCTATGAGCTGGTTCGCGCGGTCAGGGAAGTTGGGTCGGAAGATGCATACGAGACATTGGAGACGCTGGTAAAGGGGAAGATGTTGAAGGACATATCGGATTTGCCGTTAGATTTGGCAGTTTGATGAAATCTGTGGGGTCAGGTTTTTGAGAGTGACACTTTTCCGCTTTGCCTTTGCGGCAGCGGAGTGTCCTGCGAACAAGGGAGTGTTTTTAGAGGGTGAAGAAAAGAGGTGTTCATATGGGGAATTATCTCAATCCGGGAAACGACGGATTTCGTCAGATTCGAAATGGCGGTTATGTGGACAAAACCGGCCTGATCAAATATATAAACCAGACAATTGAGACGACGCCCGGAAGACTGACCAGTTTCAGCAGGCCCCGCAGGTTCGGAAAATCCTTTGCGGCGAAGATGCTTTGCGCTTATTATGACAAAAGCTGCGATTCCGGAGAATTATTTGCCGGGCTTGAGGCAGAAAAAGCAGCTGATTTTGAAACATACCTGAACAAATTTGACGTGATTTATCTGGATATCACCTGGTTCATTGCACGGGCAAGAAGCCGTGGAGAGAATGTGGTGGCCGGCCTGCAGAAAGCCGTGATCGGAGAACTTCAGACAGAATTTCCGGGGCTGATTGATGAGAAAGAGGTTTTCCTTCCGGATGCACTGTTATCTGTGGCTGAAAAAACAGGAAATAAATTTATAATCATTATAGATGAGTGGGACGCTCTGTTTAGGGAAGAAAAAGATGATACGGAATTGCTTGAAAATTATGTGATTCTGCTGCGTGGCCTGTTTAAGGGCGGCACAACCACGGATAAAATGATCGCGGCTGCCTACATGACGGGCATTCTTCCGATAAAAAAATACGGAAACGAGTCCACTTTGTCCGATTTTCAGGAATATACCATGGCAAATCCGGATGCGCTGGCTCCGTATGTTGGATTTACGGAACAGGAAGTTTTGAAATTATGTGCCGAAAACGGGATGGATTTCGAGGAAATGAAGTTTTGGTATGACGGATATTCTTTCAAAGGTGTAGAATCCGTCTACAATCCAAACTCGGTCATGTCAGCGATCAGACGGCAAAGCATCCGAAATTACTGGATTTCTTCGTCATCTTATGAGTCTCTGGCCTTTTATATCAGCATGGATTATAAAGGGTTGAAGCAGGATGTGGTACGTATGCTGGGAGGGAAGTCGGTCAGAGTGAAGATCACGACATTCCAGAATGATCTGACATCATTAAAAAGTAAGGATGACGTATTTACGTTGCTGATCCATCTGGGATATTTGAGGTATAATGAGAACGATAAGACCGTAACCATACCGAATCAGGAAATTGCCGATGTGTTTGGTGATGCGGTGGAAGGGGAAGGCTGGGATGAAATCGGGGAGATGATCCGGGAATCAGAAGATCTGTTGGATGCAACAATACGGCAGGACGCTGTTGCTGTCGTGGAAGCACTGGAAAAGGTTCATAATGCGAACTCGTCCGTTTTGCGTTACAATAATGAAGCAGCATTAAGCAGTGCAATCATGATTGCCTATTATACGGCAAAGAGGATATATAAAATAGTTCCTGAATTCCCGCAGGGGAAAGGGTTTGCGGAACTGGTATTTTTGCCGCGACGAGGTACGGACAAACCAGTGCTTCTGGTCGAATTGAAGGTCGATAAAAACGCGAATTCTGCGATCCGGCAGATTCATGAGAACAAATATGAGGGAGACTTGAAAAAGTATTTTGGAAATCTTCTTCTGGTTGGCATCAATTACGATAAAAATGCGAGAGGAAAACGTGCGAAGAGGCATACTTGTGTGATTGAAAAAGTGTGATATAAAAGGAGGGAAACATGGAAAGAGAAGAAATCCTGGAAAAAACGAAAAAGGTAATTTATGACTGCGTACCTGAACTGGCTGGCGTGGAGCTGACCGAGGAATCGGTGGTGAACACGGATCTGGGCATGGATTCCATGTGCTTTATTCTGGTCATCTGCAGGCTGGAAGCCCTGTTTGACGTGCGCATCCCGGACCGGCAGTGGAATAAGCTGCGCACGCTGGGGGAAGTGGTAGACGCGATCGAGGTGCGGCTGAAATGAGTAATATATATGAGGAACATCTCCGCGTCACCGTCGACGAGACGAATATGTACCGTGTGATGCGGACGTCCACCGTCTTCGAACTCATGCAGCAGATCTCTATCCGCCAGATGGAAGAGTTTGGAATTGGGCGGGATAAGACGCTGGACAAAGGCCTGTTGTGGGTCATTTTAAGGCAGTGGGCCGTGATCGAGCGCCTGCCGGAGTACGATGAGCAGGTGACGCTCCGTTCCTGGCCGGGCGATATGATGCATGTTATTTTTCCGCGCCACTACGAGATGGTTTCGGCGCAGGGGGAGACGCTCCTGCGGGCACAGGCGCTGTGGATGCTGATTGATCAGAACACGCGCCGCCACATTTTTCCGGATGAATATGGCATCGGGGTGCAGGGACTTGTGACCGGGCGGGAATTGCCGCCGATCCCGTCCATCGTAACGCCCGGAGTGAAAGCGGATAAAATATCTGAAACCTCCGGGGCAGCGGAAAAAACGGAACAGAATAGGGAAAGAAAGCTGTCTTCTTCTGAGCCTGGGAGAGATCTGAATCGACCGGGGGATAAAACAGATCTGAATGAGGATGATACAGACCGGAAGGGAGAATCCCCGAAGGAATTCGACATCCCCATCCCCTACAGCATGGTGGATCTAAACGGTCACCTGAACAACACCCACTATTTTGACCTGGCGGAGGATCACAGCGCGAGGGCACAGAGCGGAATACCGCTTAAGGAGGTCCAGATCGAGTACCTTTCCGAGGCGAAGTATGGCAGCACACTGCATATGAAGCTGGAAACAGAGGGGCAGGCAGATTATTTCACCGCAACGATCGGGGAGAAGAACTGCTTCAGGTTGAAGATGACTTATGATGAATTCATGACAGGACGGGAAACAAACAGAAAATGAAAAACGCCTGACATCGGGACGGAGAAAGATAGTGTGTAAAAATCTACAGGGAATTAATCACATGTGATATCCGGAACAGATGAATGTGGTTTTGCAAAAACCTGCGAAATAAGGTGAAAGAGTGAGTGTAAAGAGGCTTGAAAATTGCTGCTGTTACAGAAAAACCACGGCAGAAATTTCATCTCTGGAAATATAGCAATCAAGGAAGGAAGACAAGATTATGGCAGAATTGAGACCAAAAATCGTGAAACTGGCGAAGGTCATCGGCGGACCGACCGGCATGATCAATAAGATCGACGAGAACGCGCCGGAGTACTATTGCATGGCATCCATCCTGACGGATGACGAGGCGGATGTGGCCATCGCCTGCGGGCTGCGCCATGAGCGCACCATCGAGTACCTGGCCGAGAAGGTCGGCAAGTCCGTGGAGGAGACGAAGCAACTGGCGGAGCACCTGGCCTGGATCGGCGTGTTCCGCATCACGAAGGATCCGGGGGACGGCAAGGACCGCTACTGGATGCAGATCTTCGCGCCGGGCATCATGGAGATGCTGGTGAACAACCAGACGCTCTTAAACGAGCACCCGGAGGTAGCCCGCGCCTTCGAGGAATACACCCGCATCCGCATGGCCACCATGGCTCCGCTGCTGCCGGACGGCTACGGGCTCATGCGCGTGGTGCCCATCGAGAGTGCCATCAAGGGCATCCCGAACGTGACGGACGATGAGAGGATCAGCTATTATCTGGACAAATATGATACATTCTGCGTGTCATCCTGCTCCTGCCGCTCGTCCCGCCGTGTGATCGGCGAGGGCTGCGGCCATCTGGAGGACGAAATGTGTATCCAGATGGGCAAGGGCGCGGAGCATTTTATCCGCACCGGCCGCGCGAGGGAGATCACGAAGGAAGAGGCGAAGGAGATTATCAAACGTGCGGAGGACAACGGCCTCATGCATGACCTGACGAACATCGACGGCATCGGACAGAGCCTTGCCATCTGCAACTGCTGTTCCTGTTCCTGCTTCGGCCTGCGCGTGGGCCTGCTGTACGGCGCCAGAGATGCCATCCGCTCGAACTTTACGGCGGTGATCGATGAGGAAAAATGCGTGGCCTGCGGCCAGTGCGTGGAAAACTGCCCGGCAAACGCCCTGCAGCTGGGTCAGAAAGTCTGTACGAAGACACCGTTGACACCGTTAAAAGATTACCGCAAGATGCGCAATCATATGATGTGGAAGAAATCCGACTGGAACGTGGATTACCGCGAAAACCGGGAGGATACGGTGGAGACCGGCACCGCGCCCTGCAAGGCGGCCTGTCCGGCCCACATCGCCGTGCAGGGCTACCTGCGGCTGGCGGCACAGGGCCGCTACCGGGAAGCTCTGGAATTAATTAAGAAGGAAAATCCGTTCCCGGCCGTGTGCGGGCGTGTCTGTAACCATCGCTGCGAGACGGAGTGCACCCGCGGCACAGTGGACGAGGCGGTGGCCATCGATGAGGTGAAGCGCTTCATCGCCGACCATGACCTGCAGGAAGAAACCCGTTACATACCGCCCATGCTGAATCAGATCGGCAAGCCTTATCCCCAGAAGATCGCCATCATCGGCTCGGGCCCGGCGGGCCTGACCTGCGCCTATTTCCTTGCGGCGAAGGGTTACAAGCCCACCGTCTTTGAGAAGGACGAGAAGCCGGGCGGCATGATGATGAACGCCATCCCGTCGTTCCGCCTGGAAAAGGACATCGTGCAGGCGGAAATCGATATTATAAAGGAGATGGGTGTGGAGATCCGCTGCGGCGTGGAGGTCGGTAAGGATGTCACGATTCCGGAACTGCGTGAGCAGGGCTATCAGGGCTTCTATATCGCCATCGGCCTGCAGAGCGGCGGCAAATTGAATATTCCGGGTGAGGACGCGGAAGGCGTGGAATCCGGCATCAAATTCAGCAAGGACGTGAACATCCACGGCAATGTGACCTTGCACGGCAACGTGGTAGTGCTGGGCGGCGGAAATATCGCCTGCGACGTGGCGAGAACCGCCATCCGCTGCGGCGCGGACTCCGTCACCATGCTCTGCATTGAGGGCGAGAAAGAGCAGCCCTGCGGCGAAGAAGACCGGAACGCCTGCCTGCGGGACGGCATCGTCATCAAAAACGGCTGGGGCCCGAAGGAAATTGCAAAGGATGCCACCGGCAAGTGCGTTTCCGTCGTCTTTAAAAAGTGCAAATCCGTCTACAATGCGGAGAAGAAATTCGCGCCGGTTTACGACGAGAACGAAACCATCAGCGTTCCGGCGGATCACGTGCTCTATTGCTTCGGCCAGAAGGCCGAGTGGGGCGATCTGTTAAAGGGCACGAAAGTGAAGCTTTCCTCGCGCGGGCTGGCGGAGGCCGATCAGTTCTACCAGACGGCGGAGCCGGACATCTTTGTGGGCGGCGACATCTTCACCGGACAGAAGTTCTGCATCGATGCCATCGCGGCCGGCAAGGAAGCGGCCATCTCGCTGCACCGTGCCGTGCATCCGGGCCAGACCCAGAACTACGGCCGTGACCGCCGCATCTACCGGGCGCTGGACAAGACGAACATTCTCCTCGATCCGAACGAATTCGACAAGGGAGATCGAAACCAGCCCGGCTACGACGAGGCGAAGGCCCGCACCTTCGGCGATGAGCGCATCACCTTCACCGAGGAGCAGGTGCGCAAAGAGACGGCCCGCTGCTTAAAGTGCGGCGCCACAAAGGTGGATCCGTACATGTGCGTCGGCTGCGGCCAGTGCACCACGAAGTGCATGTTCGACGCCATTCATCTGGAAAAGACCCGCGACTGGCATGCGCAGAAGTTTGAGAGCATGGTAGTGAAGGCTGCAGGAAACATCGTGAAGCGGACAGGGAGAACGATCGCGAGGAAGAAGGATTGATTTTTGGATACAACGGCAGTATGATACCGGGATTGCGGGATATGAAGTGAATGCTTCGTATTAACTTCTGCAGCGTGGATAAATCTGTGGTATTAAGACTAAAATATAGAACTTTAGAGTAATGGCTGGGAGCCTTCGAAAGCTCCCAGTCAATTATAAGGAGTGAATTTATATGGGGTATGCTACACTTAGCAACAAGAATCAGTATACTATTTTTGAATATGATCAGGATACTATAGTATTTCTCTCGCCATATTCTCTGGAATACTATACGGATATTAAGGAATGGGATCATGGCTATATAGTTGTGATGGCAAAATACAGGCATAATAAGGATGCAGAAGAGGAGTATATTGATTTAAATCCGATATTGGAGAGTCTTTATTACGATGTAGAAGATTTTTTAAAACCAATCCAGGGGGTGAAATTAAAATATGATCAGTGTTCAGGAGATTGCAGATCAGGCGGACATGATAGTTAGTGGATATGCGTTCACAAAATGTGACCTTGGAACGAGAGTGTTTAATTTAAACAGACCGGGGAGGGCGGCTGTTTTATCGAGAAACGGTGAGATGTTGGAAACGAATATGGATGAAATAGAACTTAGCCTGGTAGAAAATTATTTCAGAAAAAATAAGAAATTTATGGAGGATCAGGGTGCCGAAGTATTATGAATTTAAGATTGCCGGATATTACTTGTATTTTACTACTCATTGTATCGTAGAGTGTATGCATGTACATGCGAGTGATCGAAGTCTGACAGAACCCGGATCAGCGAAATTCTTTGTCCGAAAAGACGGAAGCAGTATCGTCCAAAACAGAGGGATTCTAAATGATAGGGAAATAAGACAAATACAGGCATATATAAAAGAAAACTATCTGGAAATGTACGATAAATGGGCAAGATACAGTTCCATGGGATTTTATGGAGAAGAATGACATTAGAAAATACGAGGTAGACTTGTCATGCATGAAATGGGTCTTGTCGATGCCGTGCTGCGCACGGTGACAGACATCTGTGAGAGGGAACATGTGACGCATGTCACGAAAATCACGCTGGAGGTCGGCGAATTGTCCGGCGTGGTGCCGCGGTTTTTGCATGAGTGCTACGAGGCGATCATCGAGGACACGCCGTACGAGCACACGCAGCTTGCCATCGACATGGTGCCGGGGACACTTCGCTGCAACGACTGCAGCATCGAATTTCCGGCGGACGTGAATAACCTGATGTGTCCGGAGTGCTTCGGGAGAAACCTGACGCCGATGGACGGCAGAGAGTTTATGATAAGGGAAATCGAGACGGACGACGAGTGAAACGAAAAGACGATGAGTGAAATGAAAAGAAAAGATGATTGACAAATACTTTTATTTCTTTTATCATGGGTGAGTTTATAAAGAAGTATCAGAAGTGTATGTCGTGGCGGTCTGGCTATGCCATGCATTGATAATAAGAAAGAAGGCAGCAGAAGGAAATGAAGATTACATTAAAGGACGGCTCGATCAGGGAGTATTCTGAGCCAAAGTCAGTCATTGAGATCGCGAAGGACATCAGCGAGGGGCTTGCCCGCGTGGCGTGCGCCGGCGAAGTGAACGGCGAGCGCGTGGACCTGCGCACGGTGATTTCGGAGGACTGTGCGTTAAGCATTCTGACATTTGAAGATAAGGGCGGCAGAGATACCTTCCGCCATACGGCATCTCACATCATGGCGCAGGCTATCAAGCGTCTCTACCCGAACGTGAAGCTTGCCATCGGCCCTTCCATCGACGACGGTTTTTACTATGATATTGACAGCGATGAGCCGGTGACCGCAGAGCACGTGGAGGCCATCGAAGCCGAGATGAAGAAGATCGTGAAGGAGGCGCTGCCTCTGGAGCGTTTTGAACTTCCCCGGGAGGAGGCCATCCGCTTTTTCGAGGAAAAGAACGAGCCTTACAAGGTGGAGCTTATCCGAGACCTTCCGGAAGATGCCGTCATCAGCCTGTACCGCCAGGGTGAGTTCACCGACCTCTGCGCGGGGCCGCACCTCATGTCCACGAAGCCGGTGAAGGCCATCAAGCTGACCAGACTGGCCGGCGCGTACTGGCGTGGAAATGAGAAGAATAAGATGCTGACCCGCATCTACGGCACCGCCTACCCGAAGGCGTCCGAGCTGGAAGCTTACCTGACCATGCTGGAGGAGGCGAAGAAGCGCGACCACCGCAAGATCGGCAAGGAGATGGGCCTGTTCATGTTTGCGGAGGAAGGCCCGGGCTTCCCGTTCTTCCTGCCGAAGGGCATGGTGTTAAAGAATACCCTGATGGAATACTGGCGCGAGATCCACGACCGCGAGGGTTACGTGGAGATCTCCACCCCGGTGATCTTAAACCGCAAGCTCTGGGAGACCTCCGGCCACTGGGATCACTATAAGGAAAATATGTATACAACGGTCATCGACGATGAGGACTATGCCATCAAGCCGATGAACTGCCCGGGCGGCATGCTGGTGTACAAATCCCAGCCCCGCTCTTACCGCGACCTGCCGCTGCGCATGGGCGAGATCGGCCTGGTGCACCGCCACGAGAAGTCCGGCGCACTGCACGGCCTGATGCGCGTGCGCTGCTTTAATCAGGATGATGCCCACATCTTTATGACCCCGGATCAGATCCGCGACGAGATCAAGGGGGTTGTGAGCCTGATTGACGAGGTGTATCAGCTGTTCGGCTTTGACTATTTCGTTGAGCTCTCCACCCGCCCGGAAAATTCCATGGGCACAGACGAGGAGTGGGAGATGGCCACGAACGGCCTGCGGGACGCTCTGGAGGACATGGGTCTGGAATACAAGGTCAACGAGGGCGACGGCGCCTTCTACGGCCCGAAGATAGACTTCCATCTGGTGGATGCCATCGGTCGTACCTGGCAGTGCGGCACCATTCAGCTGGACTTCCAGCTGCCGCAGCGCTTTGAGGCGGAATATATCGGCCCGGACGGCGAACCCCACCGCCCGATCATGATCCACCGCGTCTGCTTCGGCTCCATCGAGCGCTTCATCGGCATCCTGACGGAGCATTTCGAGGGCAAGTTCCCGACCTGGCTGGCGCCGGTGCAGGTGAAGGTGCTGCCGATCTCCGATAAATACGGGGATTACGCGCACAAAGTGTATGCTACGCTTAAGGCGGCAGGCATCCGCACTGAGATCGACGAGCGCTCCGAGAAGATCGGCTACAAGATTCGCGAGGCCAGAAACGAGCGCGTTCCATATATGCTTGTTGTCGGTCAGAAGGAAGAGGAGGCCGGGCTTGTGTCCGTGCGCAGCCGCTTCCTGGGCGATGAGGGGCAGAAGGATCTCTCTGAGTTTATCGCGGCGGTGAAGCAGGAGATCGCCACACGTGAGCGCAGGGAAGAAGAAGCGAAGTAAATGCGGCGCATTGATTTCCGTAGCAGTAAGAAGACAGAGACCTGAATAAGGATAATGACTGCCAGAATACGGAGAATTTAAGGCTCTGGATAGCGACAGCCGGGAAACGGAGATTATAAGATTCGGGGAACGGGACAGCAGAGATTTACGGATCTTCATGGGATATCAGAAGCGACAGAGACTGCAGAAGAAAGAATTAAGAAAAAGGAATTACAACTATGAACGAGAACGATGTAAATTTAATTTCCTATCGTCCGGACATCAGGGTGCTTGACGCCACGGTTCGGGACGGAGGGCTGGTAAATAATTTCGCCTTTACGGATGATTTTGTGCGGTCACTGTACCACGCAAACATTGCCGCGGGTGTGGACTACATGGAATTCGGCTACAAGGCCTCGAAAACCATCTTTAAGCGAGAGGACTTCGGCCCCTGGAAATTCTGCGACGAGGAGGATATCCGCCGGATCGTCGGCGATAACGATTCTCCGTTAAAGATCGCGGTCATGGCAGATGTTGGCCGTACGGATTATAAGACGGACATCCTTCCGAAGAAAGACAGCGTCATCGACCTGGTTCGCGTGGCGACCTATATTCACCAGATCCCCACCGCCATCGAGATGATCGAGGACGCGAAGGAGAAAGGCTATGAGGTCTCAGTCAACATCATGGCCGTCTCCAAGGTGAACGATGAGGACTTAAACAATGGCCTGCGGCTCCTTGGGCAGAGCAGTGCGGACGTTATCTACCTTGTGGACAGCTTCGGCGCATTTTATCCGGAGCAGATCCGCCGCCTGGCAGACCGCTACCTGGAGGTGGCGGAAAAGACCGGAAAGAAGGTCGGCATTCACGCCCACAACAACCAGCAGTTGGCTTTTGCGAACACCATTGAGGTGGTGCAGAAGGCGAGCTATTTCGACGCGACCGTCTGCGGCATGGGCCGGGGCGCGGGCAACTGCTTCATGGAGTCGCTCTTAGGCTTCTTAAAGAACCCGAAGTACAACCTTGCGCCGATCATGTATTTTGTGGAGCATCACATGCTTGCGTTGAAGGAAGAGTGCGAGAAAAACGGCACGGTATGGGGCTACGACATCCCGTATCTTCTGACGGGCATCATGAACAGCCATCCGTCCTCCGCCATCAAGTTCTTAAAGGAAAACCGCACGGACTATGTGAAGTTCGCGAATGAACTTTTGGACAACTTCCAGGGTTAAAATGACACCACCGGGAGTTGGAGTGAACGCTTCGCGTTGACTCCGGAGGAATCCGTGGTGTCAAAGATATTTTAGGAATATATAAAAAGGGGGCCCACATGCTCACACGCATCGATTTCATGCCGACACAGTTTTTGAAAAAATCCCCCTACACCGGCAGCCACAGCGGCATGCGCTACCGCATGGAGCAGGAGGACGACCACATAAAAACCACTGTCTGGCCCGGCCCTCTTGCGTTCGCGAAGGCGGATCCGGATAAAATGGAATCCTTCAACTCATCCTTTGACGAGGACGGCATCGAGGCGGCCATCGCCTGGCTGAATGAAAGGTACGAGGAGCGCAGGGACGAGTGGGATCACGTTCCGATTCTGGGACGTGGGTAAAGAATTTCAAAATTTTAATATAAAAAAGCATCAGTCGAAAAGATGACTGATGCTTTTTTTGTGGGGTAAAATAGAATAGCGTCGAAAAAAATGTCCGGCCGGAGACGCTTTGATTACCGGAACCGGGACAGAAAGAGGTGCTATGCAAAAGGTATATGGATATGTGCGCGTCAGCGCAAAAGATCAGAATGAGGACAGGCAAATGATAGCCATGCGTGAGGCAAAAGTACCGGAGAAAAACATTGTGGTGGAGAAAATGTCGGGGGCGGATTTCGAACGACCGAAGTATCTGCAGCTGATGAGAAGAATCAGAAAAAATGATATTCTCTATGTCAAGAGTATCGACCGGCTGGGACGAAACTATGCGGAAATTCAGAATCAGTGGCGGCTGCTCACGAAAGAAAAGGGAGTGGACATCGTGGTTCTGGACATGCCGATCCTGGACACAAGAATAGGAAAGGATCTTCTGGGGACCTTCGTATCGGATCTGATTTTACAGGTTCTTTCTTTCGTGGCGGAAAACGAGCGCAGCAATATTCATCAGCGGCAGGCTGAGGGGATTGCGGCGGCAAAAGAAAAAGGCGTCCACTGCGGACGCCCTTATAAGCAGTTACCGGAAAATTTTGAAAATGTCTGCCACCGCTGGAAAGCGGGTGAGCTGACCGCTTCTGCCGCGGCACGGGAATGCGGGATGAGCAGAAGCACTTTTTCACGCCGTGCAGTCAGTGAAGAGTAATGTGACTTTCGGCAAAACCGGCTGCGCGGAACTCTGTATAAAGCAAAAGTGCCCATAAGGTATACCTTGTGAACACGAAAACCCTCTACATAGTTTGGGTTATTATAAACGAATTTTCTCATAAATACAATAGGAAAATGTTTTTTTATCCACATTTTTTTTGTAAATGTCGAGTATTGAAAAGTGCCCATAAGGTATACCTTACGAGCACTTTTGCGTATGACGGGTCAGATAAGAGATCGCGGAACGGCAAAATGCTCCGGCAAAGGGGAGGTGAGAGAAACATGCGTTTGGGAACGATGGCGAGCGGGGTTCGCCCCGGGTAGTTGAGAGCTGCCTGCCGGGGCAACTTCGGACAGCATGGTCGGAAGCGCCATTGGCCGAAAACCCGTTGGGCAAAGGCCGGAGCGCAGACGGCCGGAAACGCGGTTAAGGCGGTATCGGGCAGGAATTTTCGCCGGGCGATAGCGACAAAAATGACGGTCAGAGCACCGTGGCCGGAAATGCTGTCAGGGTGGTTTGGATGAAAAGACTGCCGGGCGATAGCGGCGGGAAATATTTGCCGGGACGCCGTCCGTTGTGAGCCGTCATCGGCTCCGGCAGGCCCTCAGAAGTAACGGTAACCAGTAAACGGTTTTACCTGGCCAGGGGAAAACATTCTGGGAGAGGTAAAACCCCGACAACTCATTAAAAAGGAGACCAGAAAAATGAGGAAAATCAAAAAATTCGTCAGCATTTTGATGGTGTTGTGCATGGTATTCAGCCTGACGACATCCATCAGTGCGGCAAACAGTGGGACGACGACAGGGTCGATCACCATCAGCAATGCGACCATAGGCCAGAGATATTATGCCTATCGGTTGTTCGAGGCAACTTATGATTCGACGGGAGCGACAGCTTACATCGCTACAGCTGCCCAGAAAGCGACGCTGGAAGCGGATGCGGACAATGTATTCGCATTCACCGATCTGAATGACGGCACGTATCAGGTGACGATAGCCACGGATCCTGCTACCGGCAGCGCCTACACAAATTCGGAAGTAGTAGCATTTATCAAAAGCTATGCCGTTACGCTGAGCGGCGGCGTAGTCGCCTGCAACTTCCCGGGCGCAACTCTGCAGACAGGTACCAGTAACACCGGCATCGCGGACAACGTGGCTACCGCGTCTACGGTCGTTATCAACAATGTTCCGCTGGGCTACTATTTCGTGACCAGCTCTCTGGGAGCAACCATTTCCCTGTCCACCACGGCGCCGAATGCCTCCATCGAGGACAAGAACACGGGAGAGCCGGACTGGGATAACGACGAGCCGGAGATCGACGACCCGATCAAGGACGTTCTGGATTCGAACGGAACCTCCATCGACGGCGAGAAGGTGCTGGTAAACGCTACCCTGACTTATCAGATCAGCTACACCAACGATTCCGAGATCGACGGCGTTGGCGTTGATCTGGATGAAGTAAAGGTATACGATGCGGCTCCGGACGGAACGGAATATGTAGCCGGATCTATCGCGATTCAGGTGCTCGACAGTGCACAGAATGACATTACGAGCACACTTACGACCACAACGGATGATGCGAACGGCTATCCGAACGGCGCTCTGACCTGGACGGTTGAGGATCTGCCGTACGGCGCGACGCTCATCGCGACCTTCAATGTTACCGTTTTAAGCTCCGCGCTTAATCTTACGAACAAGACTGTCGTAAACGGCGCGGATGTGGACGTAACCTACGGCGACCATACCTATGATCTTGAAACCAATATCGTAGAGAACCCGGTCGGCGAGGAAGGCGAACCGGTGAAGACCGTTACGGATGAAAGCAAATTGGAAATCGTGGGCAATGTAAAGCCAGGCGATGTGCTTACATATGAAATCACTTACACGGTACCGCAGCCGGACAGCGGCAATACAATATCCTATGTGATTATCACGGATGCTCCGCCCACCGGCACCATGTATGTGGTCGGCAGTGCGGCAGGAACGCTGAACGGAAACGCTATTTCCGCAGACTGCATCTCGATCGCAACAGATGGTACCATCACCTGGAATCTGACGAATCTGACCGCCGGCGATGAGATCGCCGTATCGTTCCGGGTAACCGTGACCGAGGAAGCGCTGACCATCACGGACAGCACCGTGCTGAACCAGGCGACGGTTGTGATCCCGGATCATGAATACACCACCAACGTTGTACAGACGCCGGTCGAGACGGAAGAGGACGAGCCGGAAATCGACGAGCCGGTGAAGGATGTCCTGGATTCGAACGGAACCTCCATCGACGGCGAAAAGGTACAGGTTGCTGACGTCCTGACTTACCAGATCAGCTACACCAACAACTCCGAAGTAGACGGCAGCGGCGTTGTGCTGAATGAAGTAAAGGTATATGATGCGGCTCCGGACGGAACGGAATATGTATCCGGTTCTATCGCGATCCAGGTGCTCGACAGCACACAGAATGACATTACGAGCACACTTACGACTGTAACAGATGACACGAACGGTCTGACCTGGACGGTTGAGGATCTGCCGTACGGCGCGACGCTCATCGCGACCTTCGATGTTACCGTTTTGAGCTCCGCACTGCAGCTTACGAACAAGACTGTCGAAAACGGCGCGGATGTGGACGTGACCTACGGCGAACATGTATATGAACTTGAAACCAATATTGTAGAAAACCCGGTCGACGAGGGCGGCACCCCGGACAAGGAAGTAAAGGATAACACCGGCGAATCCATTAACAAGGATGCGGTTAAGGTTGGCGACATCCTGACTTATGAAATCACTTATACGGTTCCGTATCCGGCAGCGGGCGAGACACTCAGCACACTGACCATCGTTGACGCACCGCCGACAGGCACCGCGTATGTAGAGGGCACAGCGGCCGGTACCGTGAACGGCACAGCCATTGCTTCCGACCACATTGACGTTGCCACAGACGGCACCATCACCTGGACGGTGAATGACGGCACAGGAAATGACATCACCCTGACCGGCGGCGAGACCGTAGTTGTTACGTTCAAGGTCGTCGTGACACAGGATGCTCTGACCGAAGAGACCGTGGACAACCAGGCCGTAGTTAAGATCGGCGACAACGAATACTATACCAACATCGTAAAGAACCCCGTTCCGGGCGAAGAAGAAGAATTTGGTAAGGTGATCGTGAACGACGACGGAACCCTGACGACGGTTTCCACCGGTGCTTTCGGCGACACCGTGACCTTCGATGTCAGTATCGACGCGGTCAACAGCGTTGCGAACGATGCCGGCACGGATGCAAACAATGACGGCGTTGTGGATCCGGTGCAGGTAAGCGCATATTACATTTACGATAAGATGGCTTCAGGCCTGACCCTGGACGAGGACAGCTTTACATTCACGATCGGCGCAACGACCTATGCTGTGGAAGAGGACAAAACACAGACATATACCGACGTTACGGTTTACATCGCTACCACAGTGGATGCGAACAGCAACACGGTGACCGTTGCCACCATCTATGTGAGCACGGATTCCGAGGGCTGCACGATCATTGCTGCGACGATCCCGTGGGTGGATGCCGACAAGAATGCGCTTTACGCAAATTGTGAAGTACACCTGACCTACAGTGCGACCATTAACACCAGTGCAAATATTGCAGGCACCGGCAACCTGAACCGGTCCTTACACGACTATTCTACCGTAGATAACACAGACCCGGAGGAACCGGATCCGGATGATCCGAAGTACCCGGATCCGACTTCCGGCAGCGACCTGAACCATGTGACGGAAGAAGTGATCACCACGACCTACACCTACGCTCTGGGCATCCAGAAGATCAACGAGACGACCGGTGAGGCACTTGAAGGGGCACAGTTCTCCGCGGTGGATGCGGGCGGCAATGCCATCTGGGCGGTACCGGTATTAGATTCGGATAACAACATCAGCTATTACAACTACACTTCGGATTCGAGTGTATCGGGTGCTACCTCTGCCTTTACCACAAATGCCGACGGCCAGGTCATCATCAGGGGCGTGGACATCGGAACCTACACCTTTAACGAGACAAAGGCTCCGAACGGCTATGTCCTGTCGGATGAGGACTATGTGGTAACGGCGCAGATGGATTCTTCCAGCACCACCTACAACACCACGTCCATTACATGGACAAGATATTTTGAAGAAGTTACAGAGTCCGAGTGGGACAGCATCGAGACGGTGTACACGGCAGACAGCGGCAAGTTCACGGAGGCTGTGAAGCCGAGCACCTACACGGCAGGCTACTACAAGCTGGTTGATTCTACGACGGCGACATCGTCGGCGCAGACAGAGACGACGACTTACACGTTTGACGTAAATGCCACAAGCATGGTCATCGAGAATGCGGTCGGCAACATGCTTCCGAGCACCGGCGGCATCGGTACCACCATCTTCTATGTGGCAGGTACTCTGCTGATCCTGTGTGCGGCTGTGCTCCTGATCGTGAGGAGACGCATGAAGAAAGCGTAAAAGGATACAGAGAAAGCGGGAGGCTCCCTCCGGGGAAGCAGAAAATTACTGCATGGTTCTCCTGCGGATGCCGCGAAGCGGCCATGTGAGGTTGAACGAAAGAGATACTTCTTCCATGACATGCGGACATGTTGTGGAAGAAGTAATTGCAGATGCCGCGAAGCGGCCATGTGAGGTTGAATGAAAGAGATACTTCTTCCATGACATGCGAACATGTTGTGGAAGAAGTAATTGAAAACGGGACGGATGAGAAAAATGAAAAAGGGCAGAAGGGGGCGGAAGTGATCAGGGCTCAGGAGAAGAAGAGACGACCGAAAAGAAGAGACAGGTTGTGGAACGTTATCCTGGTTTTGATGCTCATCGCGGGGCTGGTCATTGCCCTTTACCCAACTGTCAGCAACTGGTGGAATACAAGGCTTCAGCAGAGGGTCATCGCCTCCTATACCACGGCAGTGCAGGAGCTTGCCGGGGAAGATTATTCCGAGTATGTCGGGGAGGCGCAGGCGTATAATGAAGCGGTCGCCGCGATCGGATCTGCGAAGTCTCTGACTTCCCCGCAGCTGGCAGGAGATGAGTATTGGGATCTGCTGGATATCACCGGAACGGGTGTGATGGGCTATGTCACCATCGAGAAGATCAGCGTGCAGATACCCATATACCACGGAACGGATTCGGAAGTGCTGAAAAAAGGTGCCGGGCACCTGCAGGGTAGCAGTCTTCCGATCGGGGGCGAGAGCACCCACGCGGTGATCCTTGCGCACCGGGGCCTGCCCGGGTCCAGCCTGTTCACGGATCTGGACAAACTGGAGGTGGGAGACACCTTCACGGTCACAGTTCTGGATCAGGTATTAACTTATGAAATAGATCAGATCGTTACAGTCCTCCCGGACGAACTGGAGGAACTATACATAGAAGAAGGAAAAGATTACTGTACCCTGATGACCTGCACACCCTACGGGATCAACAGCCACAGGCTGTTAGTGCGGGGCGTCCGGGTGGAAAATGCCGGGGATTCCGGCCTTCAGGCGGATGCGGAGACGGATCAGACGAATCAGTCGGATTATCCGTTTGCGGCATCCTTGATTGCCTTGCTTCTGCTGCCGATTCTGCTGATTTTGGCGATTCTGCTGATCAGGCTGTTTGCAGTTGCGCGGCGGAAGAAGAAACAGGAGGCGAGAGATCAATGAAGAAAATAGCAAAATTAGCTCGCTGTGCGACCGTGTTTTTGCTGTTTCTGGCGATGGTATCGGGGGCGGTCACGTCTGCGAAAGCGGCGGATGTGACAACTCTTGAGACGGATCAGACCGGATCCGTCAGCCTGATACTGGAAGACAGCGAGGGTAAAGTTGTAACAAGCGGGGCGATCACACTTTATCAGGTGGCGGCGCTCTATCTCGATAACGGCAGTATGGCATACGCATATACGGATGCTTTTTCGGGCTGTACGGCGGAACCGGATGTCACGAACACCGCGCTGGCGGCGGAGCTGGCAGCTTATGCCGCGGAGAATGCGGTGAGCGGCACGACCGCGGCTGTCGGTGAAGACGGAAAAGTTTCGTTCGAGGATCTGGAGCTCGGTCTGTACCTGATCGTTCAGACGACGGATTCCGATGATTACGAGACCATCAATCCGTTTCTGGTAACGCTCCCGATGAAGGAAGACGGTGCGTGGGTGTACGCAGTGGACGCGAGTCCCAAGGTAGGTACTTTAACGGAAACCGAGACAGAGACCGCGCCGGAAGAAGAAACCGAGACAGAGACAACACCGGAAGAAGAGACCGAGACAGAGACCGCGCCGGAGGAAGAGACCGAGTCGGCGACCACGCCGGAAGAAGAGACGGAAACGGAAACGACCGCGGCGGTAACGACGTCGGATACGACAACACCGACGACACTGCCGCAGACGGGACAGCTCAACTGGCCGATCCCGGTTTTGACGATCTGCGGTCTGATGCTGTTCCTTATGGGGTGGCGTTTAAGAATTGCTCCGGAAAAGCGGTGCAAAAATGCGCCGTAAGGCCGGAGTTGTCTGCATGCTGTTGGGCGTGTGTCTGATGCTCGGTGCGCTGGGGCTTCTGGCCTACAACCGCTGGGATGACATACGGGCCGGGCAGGACGCGGAGGATACCCTCAATGCGCTGAAAGAAGCCATGGAAGCATCGGAAAACGGCGACGGGACTGCAGACAAAACGGACGAGGACGAGACCGATGAGACCGATGAGACAGACACAGAAAGCGAAAACGTCCACGGCAGCGAGATGGACACGATCGAGATAGACGGTTACGAATATATCGGTACGTTGTCCATTCCGGATATCAGCCTGGAGCTGCCGGTGATGGCGGAGTGGAGCTATAAGGGTCTCAAAAAAGCACCCGGCCTGTACAGCGGTTCCGTGTGGACGGATGACATGGTCATCTGCGGACACAATTATCAGCGTCACTTCGGAAACCTGAAATATCTGGAAGAAGGCGCCGCGGTCGTCTTTACGGATGTTAGCGGAAACGTGTTCAACTACCGGGTCGCCGAGGTCGGGATATTGAAGCCGACGGCCGTGGACGAGATGCTGGACCGGGAAACGGAAGACTGGGATCTGACGCTGTTTACCTGTACCGTCGGCGGACGTACGCGCGTGACTGTCAGGTGCATGCGTACAGACGAATCAGAATCATAATAAATTGAAAGAAGACGGGAAATATTGAAAAGAAAGCGGGCGGAGAACAGAGAAAAGCGGAGAAAAGATCACGGAAAATGGTTTACATTCGTGGCTGTCCTGCTGGGTCTGACAGGCATAGCCGTACTGTTCTATCCAACGGTTTCAAATATGTGGAACACTTACCTTCAGAGTCAGGTCATAAACAGCTATCAGACATCGGCGGAAGCGCTGGTGGCCGAAGGAAAAGCGGACTATTCCGAGGAGTGGGAGAGGGCGTACGCATACAATTCTTCGATACAAACCTCAACGGTAACTTCGCTGCCGGACTCGTTCGACGATACAGAAACCGTGAATCCGGGGGATGAATATATGGATTGCCTGAATCTGACAGGCGACGGTATCATGGGTTATATATCCATCCCGAAAATAAATCTCAGAATCCCGATTTACCACACGACAGAGGACGATGTGCTCCAAAAAGGCGTGGGACATCTGGTGGGAAGTTCCCTCCCGGTGGGCGGGGAAAGCACCCACGCGGTGCTTGCAGGGCACTGCGGGCTCCCCAGTTCCACATTGTTTACGGATCTGGAGTATCTGGAAGTGGGAGATCATTTCTACCTGTATATTCTGGATGATATCCTTGCGTATGAGGTGGAAGAGATCCTTGTGGTGGAGCCGGATGATACGGAAAGTCTCCTGGTTCAGGAGGGCCGTGACCTGGTGACGCTGGTCACCTGCACACCCTACGGTGTCAACACGGAACGTCTGCTGGTTCGGGGATGTCGGGTAGAGTATTCGGAAGAGACAGCCGGGGAAGAGGCGGAAACGCCGTCGGTAAACATGTTTGTTCGTCACATCCGCTGGACCGTGGCGGGGCTGGCCTGTCTGGCAGTTGCGCTGCCGATCTTACTGTGGATGCTTTTACGAGAGAAAAAGCGGCGAAGGAGAAAATCTGCGGACGACTCATCAAAAAGTGAGCCGGAGGAGAGAGGACCCGACGCATTTACATAGATGACAAACAGGAGATAACTGAGAACTCCCATAAGCAGTAAATGGAGGAAAGAGAGGTGCTGTACATGCGAAAGCGAACAAAACGCCTGATCACACTGGCGGCAGTACTGGTGCTCGCGTTGGTATCAACCATCTGTGTGATGGCATCCGGCAACAACGCGCATTTTACGTTCACCAACACCCTGGACGCGGAGCCAGATCTGTATGTGACAAAGACAGTCGCATCGTCCATAGAGGGATATACGGCGCCCACGACGGATGAAAACGGGAACGATCTGGAATTCACGTTCGTCCTGAAATGGGATCTGGACGGCGACGGTGTTCTGGAATTCGCGTCATCGGAAGTATACACCGTGTATGCGGCCGACGGGACGGAGGTCGTAGAGTATGATGCGTACGGAGCCCAGGTCGTGAACAGGACAAGTTCCACGGGCCGATTCACCCTGAAAGCGGGCCAGACGGCAAAGTTTGATTATGTAGGCACGGATGTGGAATACGAGGTCACGGAAGTGAACCTCGATGCACTGAACGAGACGATCAGCGGTTCCTACACGCAGACGACTCCCGCAGGCGGCACGGCGGCCTCCGGGACGGTGGCTGAAACCGGAACGATCGTATATTTTGAAAACACTTACATCCCCGAAACCGAAGGGGAGACCACCGAACTGAGCATTCGCAAGGATGTCCTCTCCTGGCCGGGCGGCTATGAGGTACCGGAGTATCTGGGACCCTTTACGTTTCAGGTGACACTGGACGGCTCGGTATACGCCCGCAGGACTTACACGGTTTACGACACGGAAACCGGCGATGAGGTTGACACCGGAACCACGGACGCGAGCGGCTGCTTTGCCATTTACGGAGGCCAGACGGCTGTCTTTAAGGAAGTGGAAGTGGGCATAGACTACAGCGTAGAGGAGATCACAGCGAATTCCGGCGGCTGGACGTCGGTCGGCGAGACGACACTCACGGGTGCCACTACTGCGCCCATCGTATACCTGGAGTTTACCAACGCATCTGCGTATCTGATTGTGGAAAAGGACATGGCGGACGGGCTGAACTCGGATGACGAAGAATTTTCCTTTACCCTTACGTCGAACCTGGGCGGAGCTGTGGCCGGCGCAGTATATTACCTTTATGACGCGGACGGAAAACTGATTGCGGATGACGGAAACGGGAACGAGGTATCTCAGCCGCTTACCACGGGCGCAGACGGCACCTTCTCCCTGAAAGCCGGACAGCGGGCTGTGTTTGTCGGACTGACCGAAGGCGTTACCTACACGGTGAAGGAGACGGTGGAGGAAGGTTATATTGCCGGCGTGAAGGTAAACGGGGAAACGGGGCAGACAACAGCTGCTGCCGTAAAGGTAAACGGGACAGCAGTTGCGAACGGAGTCACGACAGATACGGAGCTTTCCGCTTCGACCACGATCGGAACATATACGGATGAGCAGACCATTCAATTTACCAACACCAGGCTCGGAAAGATTGAGATTACAAAGAAGAGAAGCAATTCCGACAAAGTACTGGAAGGTGCATCCTTTACTCTCACAGACGGGGACGGTACAGAAGTGGCCTCGGGAACAACGGATGAAAACGGAAGTCTGATTTTTGAGAATCTTGTTCCTGGAACTTACACCCTCACGGAAACAAGAACGGCGGACGGTTATCTGATTCTGGAGGAGCCGCTTACCGTCTCGATTCCGTATATATACGAGAATGCGGGCGCGGTGACGGATGAGCTGATTGCCGAGTGGAAGGATGCGGGCATCTATGATTCCTGCTACTTAAGCGACGACGAGGACGCCTACTATTTCTACTATGTAAAGTACACCATCACTAATGAGGCCGGTCTGGAAATGCCTTCCACCGGTGAAAGCGGATTGCCGTGGTACTATCCGGCCTTTGGCCTGATCGTAATTTTGGCCGGCGTGACCGTGTGGACGGCGGGTAAGCGAAGGAAAGGAGTCATTGCATGAAAAGGAAGAATTTATTGAAAAAACTGTGTGCACTGATTCTTGTGGCAGTCATGATATTTGCGGAGCTCCCGCAGAGTCTTCTGATCAACGCGGCAGAGGCCGGGACGACGGAAGAGACGGCAGACAGCGCCTCAGTTACTGCGTCGGATGACGAAGACCTTTCCGAAACAGAGGATACAGCGACCGATACCGATGCGGAAAGCGGGAAATCGGCGACAGATACGGAGGAAGGGGAATATGCGATCTCCTATTTAAGCCTTTCCGATGAGAACGGGGGAACCGTTAGCCTTGGCGCATCGAAATCGGTACAGGCGGAGCACCTCTGGTGGTTTGACAATTACTATGTAAATGAATCGGATTACTACGATGTGACGAAGACGGACGACTTCACTCTGAAATATCAGTTCGAGTTCCACACGAGCGAGGATCTGGAAGCACAGGCGGTAACCATTAAAATCGAGGCGGCCCTGACTACGGACCGAAACGGCGATCCTGTGTATCCCTCCAGCATCGGTGTGCCCTATGGGACTCCGGGTTCCTATACATCTATAACTACTTCGCCCTTTAACTACTACTATATGTATGTAGATTCGAATGGCGACGAGCATATCGTGGAAAATGAAACGGACGTGTATACGCTGACGGATGCAGTGGAAGTATACCTTATCTTCTGGAACTACGAGGACATCACGTCCGGCACGAATGCCGTGGTGCAGGTCATGTATACGGTCGATGACATCATGCAGGTGAAGGACGGCTCCGGCTGGACATTCACCCCGGAGGTGTCGGTGGATGACAGCAAGCATACCACCGTACAGAAAGTGACGGGCAACGCCCTGACCGGAGTGGTAAACACGGGCGTAGTGTTGCAGTCCGTGACAAAGACAGCTTACTCCTCGTCAGACAAAGTCTATACCCCGGGTCTCTACACGGAGACACAGGTGGCGGCCTACAGCAGCGAGGAGGCGCTGGAGGCATTCCTCCAGAGCACCGGCGGAGAATTTTCGGATTACAAGTATGTGGTCTGGAAGATCACGATCCGCGGCACGGCGACACAGCAGTGGAGCCTGACGGCGGATGACGTCTCTGAAGTCCTGAATTCCTACGGTGTCAGCGGCACCGTGGTGGGATATTCCTGGTGTTATGAATCGGGATCGGACTACAAGGCATCCTATTATGGCTGGGATTCCTCGGATGCTTCGATCACGGATTGCACGCAGCGGGATATCCGTGTGAAGTTTTATGTTGTGACAGCCTATGATGCGGATTATGTAGCTGAGAACGATACAATAGAGAATACGGTCACCGCAACACTGACCCCGTCGGACGGGCTCGATGTTGCACAGTCCATGTCTGATGACGCAACATTTACCTGGGTGGACTATGAGTGGGAATATAAAGGAAACGTTCTTGGAATTAATAAAGAGTATGATCAGGGCGACTCGGGATGGTTATATGAGGCTTATCTGAAGATCCTGAAGAATAATCTGGAGACAGAGACCGATACCGGAAGTTTCTCTTATTATACGACCACTAAATGTTTTGGTGGCTATTACACTTATAATAATACCGGCGTTTATAAAGAAGGTACCTCTTATGAGGTAACCACGGTGGACGATGTCCTCTATGCTTACCCGAACGGTTCCGAGAGTGACGGCGTTATGCTGACGGGTGATGACTATTACTTCTCGAGAGTGTCGATCACACAGACGGATTACGGCTACGATATTTACGAGGATACCTACGCGGATCCGGTCACTTCGGATACGGTCGATCAGAGTATCTATATTTACGCGAAGTACGCGAACTCCGACGATCCGGACGAATGGACCCTGGTGGCTGCCGTTCCCTGGAATGAGACCGGAGTTTTGAGGTACACATTTACGGCAGCGCAGATCGCAATGGAGCCTTACAGGGTCATGGTGGTGCACGATACCATGAACTATTACACCACCTGTCAGATCGATGTGCAGGTTACCTTAAAAGGCGACTCCGCTGCGCTTAAGAGTATCATCACAGACGATGTGTCGTACCTGCTGGTGGAAGACCTTTCCGGTGTGTCCGGCGAGTATCTGGAGAAGGATTCCAACGGAATTACAACATTCTCGGAATACTTCCACAGTCAGTCGACAGCCGGAGATAACTATTCGGAGGAAGGCCTTGAAGATTTTACAAACGATCTGTATGGCATGCTTTTGCAGCGCGATAACGGCTGGGTGGAGCTGACAGATCTGGGAGAATCGGCGGCATCTTACAAATATGCAACTACAGAGAACGATGTAGATAACGGCCGTGTGCTGGTCACGTATTATCTGACCGCCTACGAGGGCTATGAGGTGGCGGATTCCGCCACGGTGGAAAGCCTGAAGGAACAGGGCGTGGATTCCCCTGTCCGCACGGAAGTGGTCTTTTATGACCTTCTCCCTTACGGCATGAATTACAATGCTTCCGCGGGCGTGACTGCCGGAAGGATCACGTGGATCGGTTCCAGCAGCACCTGGAAGACAAATACCCGCGCCTGGGATTCCTCGGACGTGACGGTGACGGTGGGTGAGGATGATGTGATCACAAACTGGAACGGCACGGGCCGCACCATGGTGATCTTCCATGTCACCTATACCGGAGATGACCCGACGGTGTATTCCGACGGCATGTGGCTGTCCGGCTATGGCATTTCCTTCCAGGCTTATTACAGCTGGGATGAGATCAGCATTGTAAACAGCGAGTATAACATCAGCGCATACATGCCGGCAGACGCGACAGCCGAAATTTACGGTTCGGCGGGTGAAGTCTACGCGGAAGGAACGGTTCCTTCCACGGTAAACCCGGAAAATGATTACGCTGCTTTTGACGGAGCGGATCTGAACGGGGACGGCACGATAGACAGCACACTGAAAAATGTGCTGTATGCGAGGAACCTGAGCAGGACAGACGTGGCAACCGCATCAAACAGCGTTATCACGAAACAGGTGCGGTCCGATGCGGATGTGGCGGCGGCATTTACACAGACGACAGTCGTAGAGTACGGCGAAACCTATACCTACGAGATCGTCGTGAGCAACAATAGCAGTTCGACAGTGTCCGACATTGTCATTTATGATAAGCTGGAGTTTGCGCTGGAAGACGGCAGAAATTTGGTTGCAGGCGAAACCGTATTTGATGACAGTGTTACGGAATCCTGGCACGGTACTCTGAATGCAGTCATCACCGAATCCCTGGTGTCTATGGGGATCGATCCGATCGTATATTACTATTTTGGTGATCCGGCCGATCTGGATTATTTAAGTGAGACCGGCACAGGGGCTTCGAATGCGGTACTTACCGATGCGAATGGCTGGTATACGGAAGATCAGTTAGCCGCGGCCGGTTATACGGTGAGTGACGCGACGGCAGTGGCGGTGGACATTTCCAAAAAGACAGACGGGACAGACTTTACGCTTTCCATCGGTGAGTCCGTATCGCTGAGGCTGAACATGACGGCGCCGGATGAGGCGGATGTGGCTTCAGGCGTCCTGTATGCCTACAATAACAGCGGTTTCTACTCTCTGACGACTGACAGAACCGGGGCACAGACGGAGGCCTATGTCGCCGGCAACTCCACCAGAGTCGAGACGGGGAACCTTGGCACCCTGGAAGTGGAGAAGGAGTTTGCTGCCGGTTCCGAAGTTCCTGCGGAAATGCAGAGTACGAGCTTTACTTTCCGGGCGACGAAAAACGGGGAAGCTCTGGCAAACCAGACCTACACCCTGTATAACTGGGATGATACCGACGGCTGGGTGGCATATTCTGTCATGCTGGCGACGGATCTGAACGGTTACTTCACGCTGAAAGCGGGCCAGAAGGCGGTGTTTGGCAATGTGGCCGATGTGGAAGATGTGATGGTCGAGGAGACGACAAATATCTTCTGGTCATCGGAAGAAACAACCGACACAGAAACAGATGCGGACGGCTCCGTGACGTTGACTTACACGTTTACGAATACATTCCGCTCACCGGTTTACCTGACCAAGGCGGTCAGCGTGGCGGACAACGCGGATGCGGACTGGCTGGCTGCACAGACCTTTACATTTACACTGTATTACTATGATGAGACTGCGGGGGACTATGTCCCGTATACGGGAACCTATTACCTTGTGGATGAGGCGCTGACCGACGGCAGCAGCCCGAATATCCTGGAAGAAAAGGAAACGGATGACGGCACGGTGACACTGCATGCGGGAGAGATCCTTGCGTTCTTCCCCGGTGCCGTAGGAACCGGTTACAAGATCGTTGAAACTCTGACGGCAGATCAGGAGGCATACTGGATCTGTCAGAAAGACACTGTGACGGGTAAGGTGAGAACCTACGGCACAAGTTCCACGATCACAAACCTTTACAGGCTGCGCAACCTTGTAATTACGAAGAGTCTTGAAGATTACTCAGCGGAAGAGGATGACTGCACGGATGAGTGGACTTTCCGGATCACGGATTCTTCAGGGAATCCGGTAGTCGGGAATACCTGGTACCTGATCGACGCGGACGGAAACAGGCTTATATCGGATGCGAAGGGCAATGCTGCTTCCGGAACCCTTGATTCGAACGGCGAGTTTACCTTTGCCGGTGCCGGAGAAAACTACCGGGTCGTGGTGGAAGGTCTGACTGCCGGGGAATCCTACACAGTCACAGAGACAAATTACGATACGGATCTTTACGAGGCGGACAACTTCGGTACGGAAACTGTTTCCATGCCTGTGTATGTGGCATACCGGGAGACGGAGATCGTAAATGAATATCTGCTTCGTACCCTCAAGGTGAGCAAGCTCGTTGTCACGGAAGATGAAACCGACACAGCCGCTTATACGACGGAATTCACATTTACGCTGTATAAGAAAAACACCAACGGAGGCTGGGATGTTTGCGGCAATGTGCCCTACACGGTGAACGGTCAGGATTACACGACGGGCTCTGACGGTACCTTCACGCTGAAGAGCGGAGAGACTGCCGTATTTGCAGACATCGATGCTCTGGAGGAAACCTATCGGATCGTTGAGACGGAAAACAGTACCTACCCGCAGATCTACCCGGCGAACGGTGAGGCGGCGGAGACCACGCTTCCCGCAGTCGGCGATGCGGAGGTGACATTTGTCAACGGCACGAAAGGTCTGGTTTCGATTCAGAAGCAGGTCAACGGACTTGATGAAGTGGGACAGAAGTTTGCAGAACTGTTAGATGATGATAACACGGAGGCACGGGTATATATGGACGACAGTGAGGCCGCCTATGCGACAACGGTGATCATACAGGTATATGATGCAACGGGAGCGGAAGTGACGGACGGTGATTATACACTCTTCACGATCACACAGGCGGGTGTTATGTCAAGAGAAACTTTTGGGGGTTATACGGTAATCAGTCTCAAGCCGGGAGATGTTATTTATATTTCCGGGCTGACAGACGGATACAGCGTGACAGCAACGGAAACTTCTGACTGGGAACTGAAATCGCTTGAGGTAACATCAGATACCGCAGCGCAGATCGGCGCGGATGCCATCCTGTCGGAGGGTTCGGTCATGAGCGGCAGTGCCGCGGGTGGCCAGGACTACGCGTCCATCACGCTGGTGAATAATATTGAGTCCGCAAACACCGCATCTGAAATCTATAAAAAGATGACGGACTCTTCTGTGGAGGTGGAAACCGGTTCAGAACTCACTTTCCGCGTGGAAGTGTATGATGCCGCAACAGGCAGCTGGTCCCCGGCATCGGGAATCTCCTACATTGTGTTGGATGTGGTCTATGATGCTGACGGAGATGTTTCGTCCGTAACGGCAGCATCTGTGGTTCAGACGACGGGACAGGACGGTCAGATCACTGTGAGAAAGACGGACGGCGCTTATCCGGGTCTCCGCTTTGTGAACGATGAAGTGTACGCCAACGTTACGAACCCGTCAGACGGCTCTCTGAGGATCGTGGAGGTTCGGAGCCTCACGGACAACTCCTGGGGCTGGATATCCGGCTACGACAGCGACAGCTATTCAGGCGGTCCGTCGCTGACGATCCCGGATGCGACAACCATTGTAGATGCCAACGATACAGGCAGGGAGATCGAAGTCGAAAAGGTGGCAGAAGGAACCGATGCGGAAGACACCTTTACCTTCCGGCTGGTTCATGTACTGTCAGCGTCCGCTTCTCCGATCACCTCATCTTCGGATGTGCTGGATTCCGAGGCGGGTTCCGGTGTGTTCTACAGTGTCTATGACTCAGAACTGGGCACGTTCGTGGAGGACGGCTATACGGACGAGAACGGACAGTTCACCATCAAGGCCGGACAGTACGCGGTTCTCTATGTACCTGCGGACACTACCTGGCTGGTTTACGAAGTCCTGCCGATCGGCTATGTTCTGACGAGTGTGGTTGCCTCCGGCGACGATGCCGGTGTGCTCGACGACGGGAACACGGGTGTGGTGGACAGTACCACAGCCGTAACCGAGATCGTCCACTCCTATAACCTGACTACCGGAAAAACTATATCAAACTATTTGTATAATTCCAGTGTCACGGTAACAAAGGTAATTTTCGGAACTACGAAGGACTACAGACGCACGGTTGCCGGATTGACCGCTACGCATGTGGGTGCAACGGCAGAGGATGAAGTCTATTTGTACAATGACGGAGCAGGGACGGTCTATATTCTGGCGGATGGTGTCATAGAGTTCAACGAGGACTCCGGCAATATGTTTAACTATTCGAACTCTAAGCTCGAACAGATAACATTTGATAACATAAGCACAGCGAATGTTGAAAATATGTCGTCTATGTTCTACGGATGCAATCTGTTAACAGAATTGGATGTAAGCGGGTTTGATACTTCGAGTGTTACAGATATGTCGAGAATGTTTATGAATTGTACCAAGTTGACGAAAATAAACGTAACCGGATTTGATACTTCGAATGTTACAGATATGTCGTACATGTTCTGTGGATGCAGTGGATTGACAGAGTTGGATGTAAGCGGCTTTGTCACTTCGAATGTCACAAATATGTCGTCTATGTTCTCAGGCTGTAGTGGATTAACAGAACTGGATGTAAGCAATTTTGTCACTTCCAATGTTACGAATATGTATTCCATGTTCCAGAATTGCAGAGGCCTGACAGAACTGGATGTGAGCGGGTTCAATACTTCTCAGGTTTCGATTATGAGTTGGATGTTCTCCGGCTGCAGCGGATTGACAGAACTGAAAGTAAGCGGGTTCGATACCTCTGCTGTTAAAGATATGTCGTACATGTTCCAGAGCTGCAGTGGATTGACGGAACTGGATGTAAGTAAATTTGTAACCTCGGAAGTCACAAACATGTCGTATATGTTCTCTGGCTGCAGCGGTTTAACAGAGCTGGATGTAAGCATGCTTAACACCGGCAAAGTCACGAACATGTCGTATATGTTCCTGAATTGCAGCGGGCTGACAGAACTGAAGGTAAGCGGGATCAACACATCGGCAGTTACGAATATGAAGAGTATGTTCAGAGGCTGCAGCAGTTTGACAGAACTGAGCCTGAGCGGCTGGAACACCTCCGCAGTTACAACTATGGAGGAGATGTTCTACGGCTGCTATGGGCTGGAAAAACTGGATGTAAGCGGGCTGAACACCGCCGCGGTCACAACCATGAAGAACATGTTCTATAACTGTTATGGGCTGAAAGAACTGAACGTGAGCGGGATCAACACGGAAGCAGTCACGGATATGTCGTATATGTTCTACGGCTGTTACGGTTTGACC